>CAZCZZ010000012.1:0-9779 GCA_964503335.1 uncultured Verrucomicrobiota bacterium | reverse complement strand
AGAACGTTGTAGTTCTTCACGCCCGACAACGTCAGCGAGAGATCGGTGAGTTCGTGGTAGTGCGTCGCGAAGAGCGTGCGCGCTTTCGTCTTCGGTTGGTTGTGGAGATATTCTGCGACGGCCCATGCGATGCTGATGCCGTCGAACGTGCTCGTGCCCCGACCAATCTCGTCGAGCACGATCAGGCTGCGCGGCGTGGCATTATTCAGGATGTTCGCCGTCTCCTGCATCTCCACCATGAACGTGCTGCGCCCGCGCGACAGGTCGTCGCTCGCGCCCACGCGCGTGAACACGCGATCCGCCACGCCGATCGACGCCTCGTCCGCCGGCACGAACGATCCGATTTGCGCGAGGATGACGATCAGCGCCACCTGTCGGATATACGTCGACTTGCCTGCCATGTTCGGACCCGTGATCACCATGATCTGGTTCGATATGCCATCAAGCAGCGTGTCGTTGGGTACAAAACGTTCCGCACCCGGAAGATTCTCCACGACCGGATGGCGACCGTTGTGAATCGAGAGCGCGTCGCTCTCCGACATCGCCGGCCTGACATACCGCAGCGACACCGCCCTCTCCGCGAGACTGCCGAGTACGTCGAGCTGGGCGACAGCGGCGGCAGTGGCCTGCACCCGGTCCAACTCCGCAACGATTCGCGCACGAATTTCCAGAAACAGTTCCAGCTCCAAACCGACTGATCGCTCCTGCGCGCCAAGAATCTTGTTCTCGTACTCCTTGAGCTCCGGCGTGATGAATCGTTCGCAGTTCACGAGCGTCTGCTTCCGGATGTACTCCGCCGGCGCGGCATCCAGGTTTGATTTCGTGATCTCGATGTAAAAGCCGAAGACTTTGTTGTGTCGCACCTTGAGGGACTTGATCCCCGTGCGCTCCTGCTCCTTCGACTGGTAGTCGGCGAGCCACTGGCGGCCCTTTGTCGCAGCATCCTTCAGGTCATCAAGCTCGGGGTGATACCCCTTCCGGATCATGCCGCCTTCCTTGATCGTCACCGGCGGCTCGTCCTCAAGGGCCCGATCAATCAAAGCGACAAGCTCGGGCTGCTCCGTGATCTGTCCGGCAAGGTCGGCAAGAAGGCCCGCACCGCTTGCGGAAAGCAACGACTTCACGGGTGGAAGGCCCGCGAGCGATCGGCCCAGCGCGCGCGCATCGCGGGCGTTCCCCGTTCCCGCCGAAAGTCGCGCCATCAAGCGCTCAAGGTCCTTGATGTCCTCGAGTCGTTCGCGCAGTTCGGTGAGCAGCTTGCGATTCTTCGCCAGCTCCGCCACGGCGTCGTGGCGCTTTGTAATGTCGGCCAGACGCGTCAGCGGTCGTACCAGCCAGTCGCGCAGCAGCCGCCCGCCCATCGCGGTACGCGTCGTGTCCAGCGTCCCGAGCAACGAGAAGCCGGATCCCGCACGCGATTCAACCAGGTCCAAGTTCCGCACCGTCGACTCGTCGAGCAGCATGAAGTCCGAGGGATTCTTCCATTGAACACTGCGCACATGATCGATCGGTCGACGCAGCTCCTGCTTCACATAATGAAGGACCGCGCCCGCTGCACGGAGCCCCGTCGTGCGACCTTCGGAGCCAAAGCCTTCCAGCGAGTGCACCTGGAAATGTCGCTTCAGCAAGTCGTGCGCGGCATCGACTTCAAACGTCCAGTCGTCATGCCCGGTCATCACCGGACCCTGCAGGCCCCGGATCATCTCTTTGTACCGGCCCGACTGTTCACCCGGCACGACGATTTCCGACGGGGCATAGCGTGCGAGATTGCCCAGCGCCGCGGCCTCATCGCTGGATTCCTCGATCCAGAACGCGCCCGTCGAAAGGTCGAGGAACGCAATTCCGAACACATCGCCTTCGACAACAAATCCGGCGAGGTAGTTGTTCAGCTTCGCTTCGAGCGCGGTCTCTTCGAGCACCGTTCCCGGCGTGACAACCCGCGTGACCTCACGACGAACCAGCCCCTTCACCAGGGCCGGATCCTCCACCTGCTCGCAGATCGCAACCTTGCGCCCGGCCTTCACGAGCTTCGAAATATAGAAATCCGCGGCGTGATGCGGCACGCCGCACATCGGGACTGTGTTCCGCTTCGTCAGCGTGAGATCAAGGAGTTGCGACGCTTCCTTGGCGTCGTCGAAGAACATCTCGTAGAAGTCGCCCAGCCGGAAGAACAGCAAGGTGTCTTCCGACAGATCGCCGCGAATCCGGCGATACTGGTCCATCATGGGCGTGGAAGTTTCCGACATGGCGCGCAGTATGGTGATTGTCCCGTAACGAGCGAAGCAGAAATGTTCCATCTTCTGTAGCCACGGCACTCCGCTGCCGTGTCGGGCTTTCAGGAACACGGCAGCGGAGTGCCGTGGCTACAAAGACTGGAGCAGGCGCCGGAAGAGGACTTCCCGCAGATCACGGCGACGGTCCAGAACCCCCAGGATGCAGATGCGGTTGCCATCCAGTCGGAAGAAGAGGCTGAATGGCTCGAAGGCAATCTCCCGGTAGGCAAACAAGCCCAACTCCTTTAGTTCCGGCACAATGCCGCTGACGGCGTCGCGACGCGCCAGTTCACGGGCTATGCGCAGAACCTGTTCGTGAAATGTCGCGGCTTCGGCCGTCGACAGGTCGGACAGCAGCGCCCCCGCATCGCGAACCGCCGATGGAGCCCACTCAACCACGACGCAACCTCGCCAGTTGCTTGCGCACCTGCTCCTGCGGGATCCCCTTGCGCTGCCGCAGCTCCTGCTCACCCGTGGCAAGGAACTGGAGCATCAGGAGCTTCTTCCGCTCCTCTTCATAGGCTTCCAGATCCACGAGCACGGCGACGCCGCGCCCCTTCTGCGTGATCAGCACCGGTTTCTTCGTCACGCGGGCGATCTGGATCAGCTTGGCCGCGCGCGATTTGAGCATGGTCACGGGTTCAATGGCGGATGCGTAGTCCATGGCGTTTTCCTTGTGGTACCGTTTTTGGACCCGTTTTCGGCTGCTGTCAAACCCGCTTTTCCTGATGCGTCCTGGAGCCACACCCCCTACGCTCTACGCCCTCAACAAAAAGGAAGAGTTCGTTATGGCTAAGATCAACTTCGGCGGAGTGATGGAAGATATCGTGACACGGGAGGAGTTTCCGCTCTCCAAGGCGCGTCAGACCCTCAAGAAGGAAACCATCGCCGTCATCGGCTACGGCGTGCAAGCGCCCGCGCAGGCTTTGAATCTCAAGGACAACGGTTTCAACGTCATTGTTGGCGCCCGCAAGTGGGATCGTCCGAAGCAGGACGGCTGGAAGCCCGGCAAGGATCTCTTCTCGATCGAGGAAGCGGCGACCAAGGGCACGATCCTCCTGTTCCTCGTGTCGGACGCCGGACAGCGCCAGCTCTGGCCGACGCTGAAGAAGTTCCTGACCCCGGGCAAGGCCGTGGCCTTCTCGCATGGCTTCTCGATCGTGTTCAAGGACCAGACCAAGGTCATCCCGCCGAAGGATGTGGACGTGCTGCTCGTCGCCCCCAAGGGCTCGGGCCTCAACGTGCGCCGCAACTTCCTCGCCGGCGCGGGCATCAATTCCAGCTTCGGTGTGTTCCAGGACGCCACGGGCCGCGCCCGCGAGCGCACGATCGCGCTCGGTATCGGCATCGGCTCCGGCTACCTCTTCCCCACCACCTTTGACAAGGAAGTGGTCAGCGACCTGACCGGCGAACGCGGCGTGCTCATGGGCGCGCTGGCCGGAATCATGGAAGCCCAGTACCAGGTGCTCCGCGAGAACGGTCACTCCCCCAGCGAAGCCTTCAACGAGACGGTCGAAGAGCTGACGCAGAGCCTGATCCGCCTCGTGGACGAGAAGGGCATGGATTGGATGTACGGCAACTGCTCGACGACCGCGCAGCGCGGCGCGCTCGACTGGAAGCCGAAGTTCAAGAAGGCCACGCTCTCCACGTTCCGCGACCTTTACAAGTCCGTCCGCACCGGCAAGGAAACCCGCCGCGTGCTGACGACCTGCGGCAAGCCGAACTACCAGGAACTGCTCGCCAAGGAACTCAACACCATGGGCAATTCCGAAATGTGGCGCGCCGGCGCAGCCGTCCGCTCCCTCCGCCCGAAGACCTCGAAAGCCCCCGCCTACGCGAAGGGCACCAAGGGCGTCGGCGGCCGGACGATGGGCTAGGATCGGAGAGAGCTAGTTGGAAAAGGCCCGGCGCAAGCCGGGCCTTTTTCATCTCCTGTGAGCTCTTGCTCTTTGTAGCCACGGCACTGTGTGCCGTGTTGAAGTTTGAATCACGGCACACAGTGCCGTGGCTACAGCTAGTCCGAATCTTGCGATGTAATACGAGGGCTAAAAGCGGAGCGTCACGACTTCGCCCTGAAATGGCCAATCATCCGGCTCTTTACACAACCCCGCCCGCACCGGATTCATCCGCACATAGTCCCACTTCTGCGAGTAGCTTTCTGAACTTCGCATAACGTGATCGAAGAAACTTTCCTGCCAGTGAGGACCGTCGATTCCAAGACCCTTGAGCGACTTCACCAAAGCGGTCTTCAGCAATTTGACCCAAGCGGACAATTTCATGTCTTGCCCGTCCATGGAAACAAAGAGGTGCACATGGTCCGGCATGATCACGTAACGCCCCACCGAAATGCCGCGCGCAGATGCGACATCACAAAAAGAACGAAAAGCCTCGTGAATCTCTGGACGCGCGAGGATGGCGCGTCGCTCCCGGGTGTTGAAAGTCACAAAATAGAACGATCTCATGGACGAAAACAGCCGCTCGAGCCTTTTCGGGCGACGCGGGAAATCACTTTCCGTCTTCATGAATGACTCTGTGTAGCCACGGCACTGTGTGCCGTGAATTCTGTTTCCGACACGCCAGCGGAGTGGCGTGGCTTCATTAAGGAAGTTTCACGCCGGTGCGGTATGCACGCCAGGCGGCTTCGTTCGTGATGCTGATCAGGAACGAGGAGCCGTCGGCGGGACCGAAGGCGTTCATGTTCATCGGGGTCCAGGCGCCGGTGAAGAGGTTGCTGCAATACCAGACGTCGTAGACGCGGCTGTTGGTGGTCGGCGCGGGGATGGTGATGTTCATAATGCCGTTGCCGCTTGCCTGGACGAGGCGGTTGGTGAAGACCGACGCGCCGTTGGTGGGATCGGTATCGGCCACGTATTCCTCCCAGTTGCTCGCGCCGTCGGCGTCGTTGTTTCCGCTCGCCGATGAGTTGGTGCCGAGGCCGTAGCGGTTCCACCACGTCATCGGAATGCCGTCGTGATGCGTCTGGCCCGAACGCGTGATCGTGACCGTGTCGCTGGTCGAACTGCCGGAACCGGAACCGGCCGAAAGAAGCCGGAGCGCATTGAAGAACACATCGAAGTCGGATCCCGATCCCGCGTTGAAGTTCCAGGCGCGGAACACCGTGATGGCTTGATTCGTCGCAGCGGCGATGTGTCCCACATTCGTGCGCGTAGCGCCTCCGTTGGGCGTGATGCGGGACACGTAACTGGTTGGCCCGGTCAGCGTGAATTGGACATCGATACCGCCACCGGTCCAGCCGATATCCGTCGTGGACCCGGTGATGTTGTAGTTCGTGTCGCCACCATTGAAGAAGAACTGCCACAACGTGTCGCCATTCGCGTTCTGCAAACCAACGCCGACACCGCTGCCCGTGTTGATAAAACCGTTGTCGAGCTTCACGCCGATCGTTTGTCCGACCTGAAGCGCATTGGTCAGCAACCTCTTCGCCTCTGACAGGTTGCCGCTGTTGGCATAGAGACCCCACGCGGGTGTGCCGATATTGACGTTCGTGCTGGTGGCGATGAATCGTCCGTTTTGGCTGCTGTTGGTCGATTGCGTGTAGAGCTGCCACGCACCGAACCCGAAGCCACCGTTGTCCGTGTCCACCCAGCCGTTGCTGTAAACCGTATCTGCACCGCTATCGGCCGCATTCGTAACCGACCCTGACGCGGCGTTCGTACCGGTCACCGTGATCACATTCGCCCCAAAGTCGAGAGGCAGACTCGCGATGGTCCAGGCGCTGGCCTTCGGAATCGCACCGGACCCACCCGTGAGCGTATTGGTCCACCGCAGGCTGCCCACGAGGTTCGCGCTGGCCGTGCCCTGCAAGGTGTAGGTGTCGTTGGATACCGTCACATCGGACGGCGGGTTCGTGATCGTGACGCCATCGGGCACGGGCGGCGCGACGCAGTTCGTCACCGTGGTCCCGTAGTCGAGCCCCTGGTTGTTGTCCCACGTCCCCGCCCCGTTGTTGAACACGCAGTTGATCGCATACGTGCCCTCGGGAATCGCATAGACATACGTCCACGTCCCGGTGCCAGTGGCTGTCATCACCGGATTCGGCAGGATGACATCACTCCATCCATTGCGTCCGATATGGACCTGGATGTTGGTGGAGTTCTTCAGCGGACCATAGTTCGGGCTGTAGTGAAGGGTCACGGACGTGCAGCCGTTCGGAATCGGAGGATCAAACGAAAGCGTGGCCGCGGGTCCTGTCGAGCAGACACTGATCGTCGCGCTCCAGTTCTGGTTGCTGTTGTTGTCCACGGTGCCCGCACCGTTGTGGAAGTAGAACACCATGTTGGTCTGACCGGCGGGGATCTCCGTGCCATAGACCCAGAAGCCGTTGACGTTCGTCATGTCGGGCGCGACCGGCGGCGAAACGCTCGGCTCCCAATCGATCTGGATCTTCACCGGGGTGACGCCCTGAAGCGGACGGTTCGTCGGGTTGTAGGTGATCGTGACAGGCTTGCAGATTTCAACCGGCGAAGGTGACACCGTGACGACAGGGCCGACGGGACCATTCGTCGCCGTGCCGACGAATACATGCATGATGTCGCTGCGGTTCGTGTTGCCGAAGGTGTCCACGGCTTCGATGAAGTAATCGAGCAGCACGTTCTGTTGACCCGTGATCGACGCGTTGTACTTCTTCGCACGCGCCAGGGGAGTCGGAACCTGCGGCCCTTTGTCGACTGGGTACCACGTGTTGGTCATGCTCGCGACGTTCCACGCACCAACCTTGGCGGCATTGTGGGCGTACACTTCATTGTCGTTCTCGCTCAGCGGATTCGCGCCGTCGTTGTCCGCGCGCCACATCAGCCGCACGTCGGCCAATCCGCTCACGTCGTCGACGAAGGACCAGACTTGGAAGTCGGACGGCTGCAGCCCGGCTTCATTGAAATGCTTGCCGCCCGGGTTGTAGACCGTGCGTTGCGGAGGGAAAATGCTCGGAGCCTGTGAATCGACGCCGGGGTGGCGGGCGAGGACTTTGTTCGCTTCGGTGACGGACAGATTGCAGCCGCGCGTGGCGTTTCCGTCCCACGGATTCGCGCGGTCGTAGTCCCAGTACCAGTGACAGGACGTTTCCGCCTGCAGGTAGAAGTGCCACGCCTTCGCGGTGTCGGATCCAATGCCCCACTGGACATCGTTCATCGAGAACGTGCCTTCAAGCTTCTCCGCATGCAGCACGCGGTTCTGCGCCGCGACAATGACGGACCACGACCAGAAGTCGGGATGCTCATTCGGGTTTCCGCCGCCGCCCGCGTTGTTCTCGCGCCACTTGTCAAAATACGGCGTGCCGCCATCGATGCCCACCCACGAACCGGGCTCGACGTGGATCACGTCATTCTGCGGAACAGGATACATCTGCAGGTAGTCCTGCACCGTCGTATTGTCGAAATCGCCGTTCGACTGGGCCATGTTGAGGAAGAAGCCGTGCTGCGCGTGCCACGCGTCGGAGTTCTTCATGCCGAAGTTGTCGCCGTCGCTGTGGCAGAGAATCAGCATCGGCCGGTTCGGGTCGTTGTTGAACCCCACCTTGCTGCCCCAGACATTCTCCGGCTTAAACGCGCCATAGCCGCCGCGTCCGTTTTCGTTACCTTCGTAGCGGGCCGCGGGCACTGCGATCATCTTCTGCTCGGCGCCCGTGTACGGGTTCACGTGCTTGATGCGGTGCGGCTGATAGCCCCATGGCGCGGAGACTTTCGACGGGGCCCAGACGTTCTGCAGTTGGACCCAACTGCTGCCGATGGACGCGGGATCGGGGTTCAGCATGTCGGCGCCGTTCGGACGGATCGACGTCGCATCGACCCACGGATAATTCTGGCAGGCGCGATCAAAGTGTCCGTTGTCCACGATGACCCACTCGAGCCCTTCTTCAACCAGCGCGGGAATCATCCACTCGGCAAACGCGCACTCCGGCGGCCAGAAACCCTTCGTGTAATCGTTCGCGCCCCAGAGGTCCGTGTAGACCTCCTTGTGCAGCTTGATCTGCATCTTCATCGACTCTTTGCAGGTCAGCGGCATCAGGCTGTGGTGATATGCGATGCCGACCATGTCGAGCCGCGGATTGTTCAGCGACGTGCGCAGCGTGTTGCGCGCGTAGCGATAGTCGTTGTACCAAGTGCCGCCCCAGAGGCCCTGCAGGTTCTCGCCGAGCGATCCCGAGAAGCTGACTTGCGCGCCCGAATGCTCAAGGCCCGCGCGGTTGTGTCCCTGCTCCACGGCCTCCTTCGGCCACGAGGTGTAGTTCCCGGCACGCTCACCGTGAACACCCGCGACGCTGAAGTTGAACCGATTGGCATTGTCGGTCGCCTGAACCGATTCGTAGGGATAATAGACCGGCTGATGCATGTGCCAGAGGTACGTCACATGGATCGGTGTCGCCGAAGCAACCTGCAGCGCCGCAAAGGTTAAAACCGCCGCAACCCCAACCCCTTGCCTTCGAATCCGAGCCATAACAACCTCCCAAACCCGCACCCACCGATCGCACATTCAACCGGTTTCCACGGCGCAGTTAAACGTTACACCGCGGGTAGGCAATGTTTAGGGCTGATTGAGATGCACCGCAGATGACACAGATAGCGCCGATTCGAATATCGGAGGGATCATCCCATCAGAGCCATCGGCGCCATCTTCGGTTCAACGATCCGAGTCCACCCACCGATTTGACAGAAGACGCCGATTCCTCACAGGAAGGCCGCAAAGATCGCCAAGTCTACTTCGCTACCGTCGCGTGCTTCCTGTGAAAGTTCTTTCGGAAATATCCGGCAACATCCCCCACCTTGACGTGTATATTCAGTAGATATACACTCTGTACATGACAGCGGAATACCCGACATTCTCTGGATTCGACTGGGACGACGGGAATCGTGAGAAGAATCTGAAGCACGGTGTGCACGCATGGGAATGCGAGCAACTGTTCTTCAACGAACCGCTTATCGTCCTCGATGATCCAAAGCATTCGACAGCCGAGGACCGACATGCGGCATTCGGTCGAACGGACGCGGGGCGAAGGTTGGTGGTTGTTTACACCATGCGTAAAGAGAAGGTTCGGGTGATATCGGCAAGAGACATGAACAAGAGGGAGAGACAGTTCTATGAAGACCTCGACAAAGAGTAAGTCCACATTCAAAACAGAGGACGAGGAACGGGCTTTTTGGTCCACACATTCCCCGCTGGACTACTTTGATGCGTCCAAGGCGAAGCGGGCCTCATTCCCCAACCTCCGCCCCTCGCTCAAATCCATTTCGATCCGGTTGCCCGAGGACATGGTGGATGAGTTAAAGATTCTGGCGAATAAGCGGGATGTTCCTTACCAGAGCCTCGCAAAGCTCTACCTGTCCTGGGGCATTCGCTCGGAACGAGCTGCGCTAAAGACCAAATGAAGGCCGAACCGCAGTCTAAGTCGCGGTTTGAGCGGGCTTCGGCACGGGGACAAAACGCTATGAAGCGCAAAATCAAATACACGAATGAGCCGATGGGGAAAGTTCGAGTGGTGAAGGACTTTCT
>CAZCZZ010000011.1:0-73637 GCA_964503335.1 uncultured Verrucomicrobiota bacterium | reverse complement strand
CATGAGCATGTCGAGGTGCTCGTCGATCGTGTTTACCGTGAAGGGTCGTGTCGGATTCGTGGACGACGGGAGCACGTTCGGCAGGTCACAGACGCGGATGATGTCCGGCGCATGGCCGCCGCCGGCGCCCTCCGAGTGAAACGTGTGGATCGCGCGGCCCTTGAAAGCCTTGATGGACGCCTCGACAAAACCCGACTCATTCAAGGTGTCCGTATGAATCGCCACCTGGATGTCCAGCTCGTCGGCTACGCCAAGGCATGTGTCAATCGCCGCCGGCGTGGTGCCCCAATCCTCGTGCAGCTTGAGCCCGATCGCGCCCGCGCGAACCTGCTCGCGCAACGGCTCGGGCGTTGAGCAGTTGCCCTTGCCCATGAAGCCGAGGTTCATCGGGTACTCATCCGCGGCCTCGATCATGCGGTGCATGTTCCAGATGCCCGGTGTGCAGGTCGTGGCGTTCGTCCCCGTCGCCGGCCCTGTACCGCCGCCCAGCATCGTGGTGATTCCGCTCGCAAGCGCTTCGTGTATCTGCTGCGCGCAGATGAAATGGATGTGTGAATCAATGCCGCCCGCCGTGACGATGCACCCTTCAGCCGCGATGACTTCCGTGGCCGCGCCGACGATCATCGCGCTGCGCTTACCATCCAGTCCGGCAAACGACGAGCCGATGCCATTCTGAATCCCCGGATTCCCGGCGTGGCCGATACCGGCGATCCGTCCGTCCTTGATGCCGATGTCGGCCTTCACGATGCCGAGTTTCGCGTCCAGGATCAGCGCATTGGTAAGCACGAGGTCGAGTGATTCCGAGGCCGTGGCCGTGGGCGACTGTCCCATGCCGTCGCGGATGACCTTTCCACCACCGAACTTCACTTCGTTGCCATAGCCGCCCGACTCCGCAATGAGGTCGCGCTCGACTTCGATGAGGAGGTCCGAATCGGCAAGGCGAACGCGGTCGCCCTTCGTGGGCCCGAACATCTCTGCATACTGGGCACGCGTCAGCTTCATAGCTTCCCGTTCACCTTCGCATTGAGTCCATACACTTCGCGGGCGCCCGCCAATGCGACCAGTTCCACGTCACGGGTGTCACCCGGCTCAAACCGAACGGCTGTGCCCGCAGGAATATTCAGGCGAAATCCACGCGACGCGGCGCGGTCGAACGCAAGGGACTCATTGGTCTCAAAGAAGTGAAAATGGCTCCCGACCTGGACCGGGCGGTCGCCGGTGTTTGAGACACGCAGGGTCCTCGTCTCAAGCCCCGCGTTGATCTCAAGGGAGTCGCCAGCCTCTGGGATGATTTCGCCGGGATTCATCGGATGGGATGGTGGACCGTGACTAGCTTCGTGCCGTCAGGAAACGTCGCCTCGACCTGGACTTCGTGCATCATCTCGGCCACCCCTTCCATGACATCGGACTTCTTGAGGATCTGGGCACCCGAGCTCATCAGTTCCGCCACGGATTTGCCGTCACGTGCGCCTTCAAAAATCTCGTAGGTGATGATCGCTATCGATTCGGGGTAGTTCAGTTTCAACCCGCGCTTCTGCCGGCGTCGGGCCAGATCGGCCGCGACGACAACCATCAACTTCTCTTGTTCACGTGGCGTAAGGTGCATAGTTCAACTCGCGGGACGTTACTCCGGACACCGGAGCCGGTGAAGCATGAAGCCGTCAGCTCTGGCCGATATCTTTGGAGGAATCAGCGTCCAGTTGCTCCGAGACGCGATCCAGTTTCCACGGCTCCGTCCCTCGACACTCAATCTTCAACGTATGCCGCTGGTCAGGGTCAAGGCTTCGGATCACATCCAACAATGCCTTCTGCCGGTATGTCAGCTTCGAGTCCCTCTTGCCCCCCTCTTCCCGTTTTCCGTCATCAGTTAGCATCACAACATCCTTGCATCAAACGTGTTCTCGCCGTGCCGGACACTAGGCAGGCCGTATGCCAACCACGGCCACGCTACGACGTTATTGCACACACGAGTTGCAACAAGCTTGTGTAGAGGTATTTACATATCGATCGGGATTCCATTAGCGTGGGCTTGGTTCTACTTCGACACCCTTGCCGAACGACATTCATGAATCACCCGAGGCAATATGATTCATTTTTGTAACCATTGGAATGCGCCCTTGGCCAATCCCTTATCGACCATGTACGGTGCAGCGTCATGCAGCAAAGCAACCAGGGCACTGCGGAGCGAGGTGTACAGCGCTTCCGCACGCGCGTGGAAGGACATCGGCCGGTTTCCCCCACTGCGTTCGAGTTGACAATGGCCCGTCCCGATTTCCCGTTCAGGGCGGGGCAACTCCTGCTGGCGCACGGCCCCACCCTTCTCGAGGATCGCAGTTACACGGTCTGCAGCGGGGAGGATGATCCGCAGCTTCAAATCGTCTATCGGCTGATTCCAGAGGGCAAGCTGACGCCCGAACTTGCCAGGTTGCGTCCGGGCGACTTCATCGACATATCAGGTCCGTTCGGTGAGTTTACGCTTCGGGATATCTCGAGGCCCATCGTCTTTGTCGCCACGGGAACAGGCATCGCCCCCTGCCGCTCCTTTTCGCGGTCGAATCCAGGTCTGAACCTCTCCATTCTTCACGGTGTCCGACGCGCCGAGGACCTGTTCTACCGGGACGAGCTTTCGCGCCATGCATACTACCCGTGTGCATCCGCAGAAGAGGTAAACGGGTTCAAGGGACGCGTAACGGACTTCTTCAGGCAGTGGTCTCCGCCTGACGGGGCGCACTTCTACCTTTGCGGCGCGAATGAAATGTTCTACGAGATGAGGGATCTGTTGACCGCGCGGGGTGTTCCCGGCGCCAACATCTTCACGGAAGCCTATTATTATCGATCCGATGAGTAGCTACCGACTAGTTGCCGCACTGATGCTCACGCTCTTGGCCGGGGCGGGATGCAGCCGCCGTCCCTACATCGAGTGGGATGTCGAGGTGTACAACGTAACCGGCGTGGTTCGCATCGCGAACTTCGACAAGGAGTACGAGGATACTGCGTGGGATTCGCTCTTCAATACCGCTAATCGCCTGCTGCCGAAACTTGATCCCAAAAACAAGGACGGCGACATTGCCGCCATCAACGGCCTCCAGGAAGATGCACGATGGCCGGCCCCGGTGGACGTATTCCGCCTGCTCCTGCTGGCGAACTACTACTCCGGATTCACGGACGGCGCCTTCGACATCACAGTGGCGCCCCTGCGGTCCTTGTGGGGCGTGGAGTCCCGGACTCCCCCGGCGGAACCACCCGACGAGGAGGCGATCCTGGCAACCCTGCCCTCTGTGGGCGCCAAGCTGCTGAACCTTGGCGACGACGGCACGGTCTCGTTCGCATCACCCATCGCGGGCATACACCTGGGACCACTGACTGACGCGTATGTCGTCGATTCGAGCATCGTCCTCATGCGCGGCTATGGAGCCACAAACGTCTATGTAAAACTCGGAACGGCAAGGCGCGCGGCCGGACGTCCCAAGGCGAAGACCTATTGGACCGAGCCGATTCCCGACCCGGCGGGCTCCACGAATTCCATCGGCCGCGTGGACCTGCGAGGCAACAGCTCGGTGGTCATCCTGCAGCGGCGCGACAGCCTGTTCAGAATCGGCGATGAGTACTTCAGCACGCAGTTCGACCCGCGCACAGGGCGTCCGGCGACCGGCACAGCACTCGTGGTGGTCATCGGCCCCACGTGCACGAAGAGTTCCGCCCTCGCTCAGGCCCTCCTGGTGTCCGGGCTCGACGGGGCGCCAGGCCTGCTTGGAAAGTTTCCGCGCCACGACGCGCTGATAATTCCCGAGGAGACGCCTACGACGGCGTGGATGAGCAAGGGCTTTGCCGATCGGTTCGTCGAAGAGCCAGGCTTCTCACTCACGAAGAAGGTGATCGAAACGCTGCCGGCAACCGTCACCCCTGCGCCGGATTCCTCGGCTAACAGGCCTTCATCAACACTGTAGCCGGCTCATAAGCGATTCAACGCGGATCGGACAGCGCCTTCCGTATGCCGGTCCTCAGAGGGCAGGATTACAGCACAGCTTGCCGCAGAGCGACGGAAGATCGCGCGCGCGACGATGCGTATGTCTTCCGGGGTTACGGTCTCGACTTGCTCAATGATGCGGCTCGGCTGCTGAACATGGCCATAAGCCAACAGTTGCTCGCCCACGAAAGATAGCTGATTTGCAGAATTCTCCAGACCGATCAGCATCTGCCCCGTTGTGTAATCCTTCGCTCTTTGCAGCTCCGAACGCGACGGTGGCCTGGCGCACGCGCGTTGCAGTTCCGACACGATCAGGGCCAGTGCCTTTCCGCTCCGCGTGCGGTCGAGTCCCGCATCGATGGCAAAGAAGCCCGCTTCCTCGTAGAGTTGCACGCCACTGTTGATTGCATAGGCAAGGCAGTGGTCTTCGCGGACGCGCTGGAACAGGCGAGAGCTCATGAGCTCGCCCATCATGACGCTGAGAAGCCGCGCTGCGTGGCGACGGGGATCGTGCCGGCCGAAGCACCGGAACCCGAGAGCCAGATGCACCTGATCCGTCTCGCGCTTCTCCACGTGCATCGCGCGAGGCTTGCGCGGTATGGCGGCGCTGTTGATCCGGGCCGCTTTCTGCCCCGAGATCGAGGCCAGGGTTTCACGCACCCGCTCCACCGCTTCTGCGTGTTCAATCCGGCCGGCAAATCCGACCACCGTGCGCCTCGTCGAATAGAACGACTTCTTAAAGGCGAGCAGTTCTTTCCGGTGGAGGTTCTGAAGCGATTCCTTCGTGCCCGTCAGCGGACGACCCAGCGCATGCCCCGGCCAGAGAGCCGCCATCATCATCTCGTCCACATGCTGCGCGGGCTGCTCGCGATACATCGCGATTTCCTCGAGGATGACCTGGCGTTCCTTCTCCACATCCGCCGCCGCGAAACGCGGGTGCAGGAACATATCCGACAACACATCAAACACGTCCCACGTGCGCTTCGCCGCCACACGGGCGTAATAGCACGTGTGCTCTTCCTGGGTGTACGCATCGAAGTAGCCGCCGTGCCCTTCAATCTCCTCGGAGATGTCGCGCGCGCTGCGCGTGGTCGTGCCCTTGAAGAGCAGGTGCTCGATGTAGTGGCTGATTCCGTTCAGACGCGCGGGTTCGTGGCGTCCGCCGATGCCGACCCAGAAGCCCATCGCGACACTGTCGACGGATGGCATGCGGACCGTCGCAACCCTGAGGCCGCCCGGGAGGCGCGTGACTTGGGCATCGACGTGCATCAGACCGCGTCAGCCCGCTTCCTGAAGTTCGCGTAACGTCGCACGATTCTCGTACAAGGCCTTGCCCACGATGGCGCCGACAAGGTTCTGCTTGCGAAGCTGACGCAGCGCCACGATATCCGACTTGTCGGACACGCCACCCGACGCGATGACATGGCACTTTACGGAATTGCAGACATCCTCAATCGCCCGCACGTTCGCGCCCTTCAACATGCCGTCCGTGGCCGTGTCGGTGACAATCAGCGTCTTCACGCCCACCGCGTCCGCTCGCTGCGCCAGCGTCGTGGCCGCGACGTTCGTCGTCACGGTCCAGCCCTTGATCTGGACCATGCCTTCACGGGAATCGATGCCGACCACGAGCTTGTCGCCAAACTTCGCGGCAAGGGTTTCCAGTTGCTCGGGCTCCGCCCAGGCGCGGGTCCCCAGAATGACGCGGGCGACACCGACATCGAGAAGCTTCTGGATGTCCTCATCCGTGCGGAGTCCGCCACCGCACTGGACAGGAACCTTCAACGCCTTCGCGATGCGCCCGACCAATTCGAACTGGACCGGATGGCCTTCAAACGCGCCGTCGAGATCGACGACGTGAAGCCACTTTGCGCCCTGCTCCACCCAGTGGTGAGCCATTGCGACGGGATCCTTGCCGTAGACCGTTTCCTGGTCCGCACGCCCCTGCAGCAAGCGCACGCAGTGGCCATGCTTCAAATCGATGGCAGGAAAGATCGTGAAGTGACTCATTTGAATTTCGCCTTTTCAAACGCGGCGTCGCCAAAATTCTCGAGCATACGCAGGCCCACGCGCTGGCTCTTCTCCGGGTGGAACTGCACGGCATAGACATTGTCCTTCCAAACCATGGAGGGATACGTGATGCCATATTCCGTTTCACCGCAGACAATGGAGGCGTCCTTCGCGTCGACACGATACGAGTGCACAAAATAGAAGAATGCATCGTCCGGGACGCCTTGGAATAGCGGGCAGTCCGGATTCACCTTCTTCACTTTGTTCCAACCGATCTGTGGGATCTTGAGTTCCGGCTTCTCTTCAAAGCGTCGGACGGTTCCCTTAAAAACGCCAAGCCCCTGCACGCCCGGTGACTCCTCGCCGTCTTCAAACAGGACCTGCAGGCCGAGGCAGATGCCAAGGAAGGGGCGGCCGGCTTTGATCCAGCCCTTCACCGGGTCAATGAATCCATGCTCATCGAGATGCTTCATGCAGTCACCGAACGCACCCACGCCGGGCAGAATGACGGCTTCGCAGCCCTCCATGTCCGCCGGCTTCGTCACCACCCTGCAGGCAAGCTCAAGGAAACGACACGCATTCGTGACGCTCCCAAGATTGCCCATTCCGTAATCGATGATTCCCAACATGTTCGTGATCCGTTATCCGTGACCCGTCATCCGCATCCGAATCGGATTACCGATTACGGATCACGGATTACGTTCTTCAAATCGTTCCCTTGCTCGAAAGTACGCCCTTGATGCGCGGGTTCTTCGCCACCGCCATCATGAGCGCCTTGGCAAGGCCTTTGAAGACGGACTCGATCGCGTGATGCGGTTCCTGTCCGTATTGCTGCTGGATGTGCAGGTTCATGCGCGCCTGCGTGCTGAAGGCGCGGAAGAATTCCTCGATCAGGTCCACGTCAAAGTCTCGGATCTTCCGCTTCTTCGTCGTAAGCGAGTATACGAGGTACGGGCGCCCGCCCAGGTCCAGAGCGACCTGTGAAAGCGTCTCGTCCATCGGCATGAGGCACCAGCCGTAGCGCGTGATGCCCTTGCGGTCACCCAGCGCCTGGTTCAGGGCGTCGCCCAATGCGAGCCCGACATCCTCCACGGTGTGGTGATAATCGACGTCGAGGTCGCCCTTGGCTTTAATCGTCAGATCCAGCAGGGCATGTTTGGCGAGCAGGTCCAGCATGTGGTCGAAGAACGGGATACCGGTCCGGTTCTTATAGACCCCCGACCCGTCAAGATTGAGCCGGATCGCGATGTCCGTCTCTTTCGTAACCCTGTGTAACTGTGCAATCCGTGCTTTCATGGGGCGTCTACGATGTTCGATCAACCCCTCATCGTCAACGCGCAAAACTAGCTTTGATCCGGTGTTCCAACTCTTGGATGAACCTGATACAAAGCTTCCAAGCATGGGAAAAACAGCAGCGAAACACCCAAAGAAGAAGGCCCGCCGTGCGCCGCATTCAGAGTCCGAGGCCAAGCTTCGCGCCATTCTGGATACGGCAGCGGACGCCATCATCTCCATCGACGACCATGGCATCGTAGAGACCTACAATCGCGCTGCGGAAAAGATGTTCGGCTATCCACAGATTGATGTGGTCGGCCGGAACATCTCCATGCTCATGCCGCCTCATTTCGCGGAACATCACGACCAATGGGTCCAGCGCTACCTCAAGACAGGTCGCGCCAAGATCATCGGGGTCGGTCGCGAGGTGCAAGGCATGCGGAAGGATGGAAGCATATTCCCCATGCACCTGGCGGTCAGCGAGGTGCACAGCGGAAAGCGCCGGACCTTTGTCGGCATCGCGCATGACATCACCAATCGCAAGCGACTCGAGAAGGCCCTGGTGATGGCGAGCGAGAATGAGCGACGGGAAATCGGCAAGGATCTGCACGACGTCCTCGGCCAGCAGATGACCGGCATCTCCCTGCTCGCCCGCGCGCTGGCCCAGAAGCAGGGCGACCATGTCGCCGCCGATGCGGGCGAACTGTCCACGCTGGCGCGCGAAGCGTTGGGGGAAGTCAAGAGGCTCTCGCACGGGCTCTATCCGACGGAATTGGAGCGGCACGGCCTGTTCTCCGCACTTGAGGAGATGGCAGACAATTTCTCGAAACTGTATGGCTTCGAAGTGCGATACCACGGCCCCCGCTCCATTGCCGATCTGAGCAAGGAAGTCGAACTCCAGATGTACCGCATAGCACAGGAGGCCGTGAACAACGCGGTCAAGCATAGCGAAGGCACGACGATCTGGATTCGCGTCGCAAAGGACGCGCGTGGACTTATCCTGACCGTGGAAGACGACGGGAAGGGGCCGCCCGGGCGCGCCGTCCAGGAGCGGGGAATGGGGTTGTCGATTATGAAACATCGTGCCAGCATGGCGGGGATGCGCTTTGCACTCCGGAGGGGTGCAAAGGGTGGCACGCTGGTGTCGTGCCACATGGCCAGGGACTAGGACGCGTCAAACAAGCCGGGAACGATATGGCGACAAGCACACGAGCGAAATCGAAGTCATCCAAGAAGCGAATCCTGATCGTCGATGATCACCCGATTGTCCGGAAGGGCATACGCGCCCTTCTCGCACAGGAGTCCGACCTCGAAGTCTACGCTGAGGCATCCGACCGGGGCGAAACGCTCAGCGCGGTGCGCACGGAGCGACCCGACCTCGTCCTGCTCGACATCTCGCTCGAAGGCAGCGACGGCATCGAGATCACCAAGGCCCTTCGGGCCGAATTCGGTGACCTCACGATCCTCGTCGTCTCCATGCACGACGAGGCCCTCTATGCCGAGCGCGCCCTGCGCGCCGGCGCCAAGGGCTACATCATGAAGCAGGAAGTGGCCGACAACATCGTGAAGGCCATCCGCCAGGTGCTCTCCGGCAAGATCTACGTCAGCGATTCCGTGCGCCAGAAGGTGCTGCGTGATCTTTCCGACAGGCGGACCGATGTGAAGTCGTCGCCGATCGATCGCCTGAGCGACCGTGAGCTTGAAGTCTTCCGTCGCATCGGCGAGGGCCGCGGTACACGCCAGATCGCGGAGGAGTTGAAGCTCAGCGTCAAGACGATCGAGACCTATCGCGCCCACATCAAGGAAAAGCTCGCGCTGGGCAGCGCATCAGAGCTTTCCCGCAGCGCCGTAAGCTGGGTCGAAGAGCAGAAATTTGCCAAGCCCTCGTGATAGGCAATTCCCCGATGTAACGAAGGGGACCCTACCCTGATGGCGGATGCGGCATGCCACGCGCATGATCGCGCCATGAAGTCCGACAGGGGTCACACATCCACCGGGAACACGCTCCCGGATGTTCACGTTGTACTGGTTACCGACGCGTCGCCGGAGTCCTCTGGCTATTTCGCCTGCCTCACATCACACAAGTGCCCGCACTTCATCGTGCATGCGACACCGAGCACGCGCGCTCAGACCGTGCTCCGCCACGATGACGCCGACGTCTGCATCCTGGACGTCGCCCCGGAAACACGGACAGACGTGCCGCTCGCAAAGACCATCCACGAGGCACACCCAGAGCTTCCCCTCGTAATCGTGACGTCCCGGCCAGACCCCCTGCTTGCTTCACGCGCCCTCCGCGCCGGCGCCCTTGGATATCTTTCACACGAGGACCCGCCATCGCACCTCGTCAGCGCGGTCCTCCAGGCGAAGGACCGGAAACGCTTCGTGAGCGAAACCATCATGCAGGGAATCCTGCTCAGCATGAACGAACAACCTCCGCTGGATGATGTGCGCCCTCACGAGAAGAACGAAAAGGGAAGAACGTCCCGCACCGATTCATAGCAGCCTGTGGTGAAGAATGAGGTGTCCCGTTCATGCCTGTCGCTGCATACTGGCGGGGGACAAGCGAAGTCTATGACCAGCAGCGTCAGACCTCTTTTTCTGCCAGCCTTGTACCAGGATGCGCCCGGCCAGGGACGACTGATCCTCCGCGACGGATCCACGGCCAACCTTCGGCCCGCGCAGCCTTCCGACCGCGAGGCCATGGGCAGCTTCTATCGCCGTCTGACACCCGCATCGCGCCGCTTCCGCTTCTTCACCGACGCGAAGCCGGGACTCGAGATTATTGACCGCCTTTGCGAAAATACAGACCCGCGCCGGCAGTGGACCCTCGTTGTCACGCGCATCGCCAACGGTGAAATGCGGATCATCGCTGCGGGTTCCTACATCGCCATGCGTGGGCCCGAGGCGGAATTCGCTGTGGCCGTGGATGATGCCTTCCACGGCAAGGGGATCGGCGGCATCCTCCTCGAACGACTCGCGCTATTGGCGACGTCACACGGTTTCAGCGAATTCGTCGCGGTCACGCACCCCGACAACAAGCCCATGCTCGATGTCTTCCGGAACTCCGGTTTCGCGATCAAGGAGAACCACGAGGAAGGCGCGGTTGAGATCACGTTCTCCGTCATGCCGGGCGCGGAAAGCGTCGAACGCTCCGAGTCGCGCGACCGGCTTTTCACGAATGCATCGATCCGACCCTTCTTTCATCCAAACGCCGTGGCCGTGATTGGAGCCTCGCGTGATCCGAAGCATGTCGGTCACCGCATCGTGGAAGCGCTGATGCGGCAGCGTTTCGAAGGACCGGTCTATCCGGTAAATCCGCAGGCCGTTTCCATCGCATCGGCACGCGCTTATCCGGGTATCACCGCCGTGCCGGGCCCCGTGGACCTGGCCATCATCGCTGTTCCCCGAGAGCAGGTGCCCGCAGTGGTCGACGATTGCGCAAAGCACGGCGTGCATGCGCTTGTCGTTGTCTCGTCCGGATTCTCGGATGCGGGCCCCTCTGGCGCTTCCATGCAGAAGGCTCTCGTTGAACAGGTGCGCGGCTACGGTATGCGGATGCTTGGCCCGAACTGCCTGGGGCTCTTGAACACCGATCCGTCCGTCTCACTCAACGCGACATTTTCCACCGTGGTGCCGCCGCAAGGTCGCATCGCGATCTCATCGCAAAGCGGCGGACTCGGCCTCGCCATCCTGCGCCTAGCCAACCAGCGCCACATCGGCCTCTCGCACTTCGTCAGCATGGGCAACAAGGCCGATGTGACCGGCAACGATCTTCTGCATTACTGGCAGGAGGACGCGGCAACCCGTGTCATCCTTCTCTATCTCGAGTCCTTCGGAAACCCGCGTCGCTTCAGCCGGATTGCCCGAAACGTGGCCCGCAGCAAACCGATTATCTGCGTGAAGGGTGGTCGTCACCAGGGTGGCGACCTCGCTGTCGATGCGCTGTTCCGTCAAACAGGTGTCATCCGTGCGGATTCGATCGAAGACATGTTCGAGACGGCCTGCCTGCTCGGCAACCAGCCCCTGCCCGCCGGCAACCGGGTCGCGATCGTCGCAAATTCCCACGGCTGCGGCGTGCTGTGTCGCGACGCATGCGACGCCGTGGGCTTGTCCGCGGCTTCTCCCGTCGAATCGACGTGCCGCCAGATCCAAGTCGCTCTGCCATCCGGCGCCGACGTGTCGGGAACATGCGATATGACCGCCGACGCGACGGCACAGCACTATCGCGAGGCCGTTGAGTACCTCCTCCTCGACAAACACGTCGATGCCTTGATCGTGATCTACACGCCCGTCCTGGAATCGGACACAGCAAACGTTGTAAAGGCCATGGCGCAGGGCATGCATACCGCGCGCGAACGCAGCGCCGCGGGAAAGCCCGTACTCGCCGTGCTCATGAGCGAAGAGGGTGCGCAGGCGGTCGCTGACGCAAACGGTGAGACGATACCCTGCTACCAGTTCCCGGAGACCGCCGCGCGGGCCCTTGGACGCGCCGCCACGTACTCGGCCTGGCGCGACGAAACGCCGGGCATGATGGTCGATTTTGAGGATATCGACGCGGCCACAGCCCGGAAGATTTGCGAAGCCGCGATATCCCTGGGTGGCGACGACTGGTTATCGGATCACGATACGAAGAGCCTGCTCGAATCCTTTGCCCTGCCCTTCCGCCCTGCTAGCGGACGATCGCGTCATGAGGTCCCTGCGACGGGCATCCCCGTTCGAGTTGTCGTGCGGGAAGACCCGACCTTCGGCCCGCTCGTATCGCTGGGACTGGCGGACGAAGAGGCGCGCCTTCTGGATGATGTCAGCCATCGCATCACACCGCTCACAGACCAGGACGCGGCCCGCATGATCCGATCCCTCAAGTCATACCCCATTCTTACCGGCGAGGGCGCCGAAGGGGCGGGCGATATTCCGATGCTCGAAGACCTCCTCCTGCGCGTCTCGCTGCTGGTCGAGGAAATCCCACACATCCGCGAAATACATTTTGAACCCATCCTGGTCTGTCCGCCGGGACAGGGATGTCGTATCCTGTCGGCCCGCGTGCGCGTAGGCGCCGCAAGAATTTAGCGATCACGGAGAAATGACGATATGAAGCCCAAGAATCTGATCACACCCTCTGCACCTGCCGACCCTGCGCGGGACGTCTGGCGCTACGGCCATCACTCCCTCAACAAACTATTTTCACCTCGCACCGTCGCCGTCGTCGGCGCCACGGAAACACCCGGCAGCGTAGGTCGCACGGTCCTCTGGAATCTCGTCAGCAATCCCTTCGGAGGCGTCGTATTCCCCGTCAACCCGAAGCGCTCGAGCGTGCTCGGCATCAAGGCCTATCCGAATATCGCCGCTGTACCGGAACCGGTGGACCTCGTTGTCGTCGTCACACCCGCCGCCGCTGTCCCTCCTGTCATCGCCGAGGCCGTCGCGGCAGGCGTGAAAGCCGCTGTCGTGATTTCGGCAGGCTTCAAGGAACTCGGCCCACCCGGCGTGGAACTGGAGCGTCAAATTCTCGAGCACGCGCGGCGCGGTGGAATGCGCGTCATCGGCCCGAACTGCCTCGGCATCATGAACCCCTTGATGGGCCTCAACGCCACGTTCGCCGTGGGCATGGCCCGGCCCGGCAACGTCGCCTTCTTCAGCCAGAGCGGCGCGCTCTGCACCGCCGTACTTGATTGGAGTATCCGCGAGCAGGTCGGCTTCAGCGCCTTCGCGTCGATCGGCTCCATGCTCGATGTCAGCTGGGGCGACTTGATTGACTACTATGGGAACGATCCCAAGACGCAGAGCATCGTCATCTACATGGAGAGCATCGGCGACGCGCGATCGTTCCTTTCCGCGGCGCGCGAGGTGTCGCTCAACAAGCCAATCATCGTCATCAAGGCCGGACGCACCGAAGCCGCCGCCAAGGCCGCGGCATCACACACCGGCTCCCTCACCGGCAGCGACGAGGTGCTCGATGCGGCCTTCCGACGCGCAGGCGTCCTCCGCGTCGACGCCATCGCCGAACTCTTCGACATGGCCGAGGTGCTCGGCAAGCAGCCGCGACCCAAAGGGCCGCGCCTAACCATTGTCACAAACGCCGGTGGCCCCGGCGTACTGGCCACCGACGCCCTCATCTCGAGCGGTGGCGAACTGACGAATCTCTCCGCCGAAACGCACGCCGCGATGAATGCGTTTCTGCCTCCGCATTGGAGCCGCAACAATCCGATCGACATCCTTGGCGACGCCGGGGCGGATCGCTATGCAAAGGCACTCGATATCGCCGCGAAGGATCCGAACAGCGATGGCATGCTCGTCATCCTGACTCCGCAGGACATGACGGATCCCACGGGCACGGCCGAGGCCTTGAAGCCCTACGCGCAAATTAGCGGCAAGCCCGTCATCGCGAGCTGGATGGGTGGGCCCTTCGTCGCAGGGGGCATCGACATCCTGAATCGCGCAGGCATTCCGACCTTCACGTATCCTGACCGCGCGGCCAAGGCGTTCAGTTACATGTGGCAGTACAGCGACAACCTTCGCCACCTCTATGAAACGCCCGGCACGGAAGAGCCTTCAGCGGAAGACGCCCCAGATCGCGCACGCGCCGCGAGTATCATCGAGCGCGTTCGGGCTTCAGGTCGCACAATCCTCACGGAAATCGAGTCCAAGCACCTGCTCGCAGCGTACGGCATTCCAACCGTCGCGACAGAAGTCGCAACGACTCCCGATTCTGCAGTAGAGCTGGCAAAGAAGATGGGATTCCCCGTCGTGCTGAAGCTCTACTCCGAAACCATCACACATAAGACCGATGTCGGAGGCGTGATCCTCAACCTGCGCGATGAAGCCGCCGTCAAGGAGGCCTTCGAGCG
The DNA here is from genome assembly GCA_964503335.1 of uncultured Verrucomicrobiota bacterium. Classification (GTDB taxonomy): domain Bacteria; phylum Verrucomicrobiota; class Kiritimatiellia; order CAIVKH01; family CAIVKH01; genus CAZCZZ01. The sequence continues at coordinate 59,543 of CAZCZZ010000011.1, read as the reverse complement.
TATTCGCGTTTCAGTTACGGCCAAGGCGGGCACCGAACATTTCAACGGTGTAGCCGTGCAACCGATGATCAAACTCGATGGCTACGAGATCATCCTCGGCAGTTCGCCGGACCCGCAATTCGGTCCCGTCCTGTTGTTCGGGCTGGGCGGCCAGCTCGTCGAAGTCTTCAAGGACCGATCCCTCGCGCTGCCGCCCCTCACCTCGACGCTGGCTCGCAGCATGATGGAGACCACGAAGATCTTCACGGCGCTGAAAGGTGTACGCGGACGCAAGCCGGTCGATATCGCGGCCGTCGAGCGCATCATGGTCCGCTTCAGCCAGCTCGTCGTGGAGCAGCCGTGGATCAAGGAGTGCGACATCAATCCGCTGCTCGCATCGCCCGAGCAGCTCATCGCCGTGGACGCGCGCTTCGTGCTCTACGACGCAAAAACGCCACCTTCTAGCTTGCCCCGCCCTGCCATCCGACCCTATCCCGTCCAATACCAGATGACGGTGCCCTTGAAAGACGGGACCGAAGTTTCAATTCGCCCGATCAGGCCTGAAGACGAGCCGAGCATGGTCGCATTCCACAAGACGTTGTCCGAACGCAGCGTGTTCCTCCGTTACACCCACCCGATCAACCTCGAGCAGCGTATTGCGCATGAACGGCTCACCCGCATCTGCTTCGTGGATTATGACCGCGAGATGGTGCTCGTCGTTCTGCATCGCCCATCGCCCGGCGCCACGCAGGAAGTTATCGCCGTGGGTCGCTTGAGCCGGGTGCCACAATCGCATGACGCACGCTTCGCCATCCTTGTCAGCGACGCCTTTCAGCACCGAGGCCTGGGATCGCGACTGCTGCAGAAGTTGCTCGATATCGCGAAGTCCGAGAAGATCGAGCGGGTGTTCGCCGACATCCTGCCCGACAACGTCGAGATGCAGCATCTGTGCACGCGACTCGGCTTCAAGGTCGAAAAAGGTCCCGACAACCTCGTCCTCGCGGAGATTTCCCTGAAGTAGCTTGTAGCCGCGCTTGTTGACCCCGGAGTCCTACTCGTCCACCAGTTTCCCGGCGAGAAAGTTCTCGTAGGAACTCATATCGAGCAGGCCGTGGCCGCAGAGGTTAAAAAGGATCACCTTCTTGCGGTTCTCCTCGCGGGCACGAATCGCCTCGTCAATGACGGCTGCGATCGCGTGGGATGGCTCCGGTGCAGGGATCAAGCCCTCGCTGCGGGCAAACGCCACCGCGCCCTCGAAGATTTTCGACTGGGGATAGGCCACGGCCTCGATCAGCTTCAGCTTGTAGGCATGGCTGACGAGCGGTGACATGCCGTGATAGCGCAGGCCTCCGGCGTGAATCTTGGGCGGAATGAAGTCGTGCCCAAGCGTGTGCATCATCATCAGCGGGGTCATCATCGCCGTGTCGCCAAAGTCGTACCGCAGTTCGCCCTTGGTCAGGGACGCGCATGCCGATGGCTCGACGGCGACGATCCGGTACTTCTTCCCTGCTGTCAGCTTCTGGTGAATCCACGGGAACGCGATGCCGGCAAAGTTGCTGCCACCGCCGACGCAGCCGATGATCACGTCTGGTTCCTCGCCCGCCATTTCCATCTGGCGGATTGTCTCCAGTCCGATCACAGACTGATGCAGGCAGACATGGTTCAAGACACTTCCAAGTGCGTACTTGGTGTGCGGGTGCTTGACGGTGTCTTCGATTGCTTCGCTGATTGCAATGCCGAGGCTGCCGGGGCACTCGGGATCCTTCTCCAGGATGCTTTTTCCGAAGTCGGTGTGCCGCGTCGGGCTCGGATGAACCGTCGCGCCATAGGTATGCATCACCATTTTGCGGTAAGGCTTCTGGTCATAGCTGATGCGCACCATGTATACGGTGCAGTCCAAGCCAAAGAGTTTGCACGCCATCGCAAGGGACGAGCCCCACTGGCCTGCGCCGGTCTCCGTGACCAGTCGCTTTACACCCGCCTGTTTGTTGTACCACGCCTGTGGCACGGCGCTGTTCGGCTTGTGGCTGCCCGCGGGGCTTACACCCTCGTATTTGTAGTAGATGTGCGCGGGTGTCTTGAGCGCCTTCTCGAGTCGAACCGCACGCAGCAAAGGCGTCGGACGCCAGAGTGCGTACACATCACGCACCTCTTCCGGGACATCGATCCAGCGATCCGGACTCATTTCCTGGCGGACAATGTTCTCTGGGAAAATCGCCGTCATGTCCTCCAGCGATACCGGCTGGCGCGTGCCGGGATTGAGCGGCGGCGGCATCGGTTCCGGCAGGTCGGCGAGGAGGTTATACCACTGCGACGGGATGTCTTTCTGACCCAGCGTAAAGCGTGTCGGCGTGCTCAAATGAGGGCTCCTTCGTAAAGGAGACAACTCTTATCTGAATTATCGCTTCTATAAAGAGCAAAGTGCTCAATCGAGCACTCTTGCCCGAGCAGTGTAGTACCCGCTCCGCGAGCGGGAATTGTTCCACGGCTTTAGTTGACGGTGGCCTTGAAGTCCTGGCCGCCGTTGTTGTCCCACTTCTCGACGCCGTTCCCGTCCTTCACGGCGATCGCGTAGCGGACCTGTGTGCCGGAGGGGAATTTGCCGAGGTTGAGGTTCCACCAGTCGTTGTTGCCATGCACACCGGCCTTGTTCATGGCCTTGGTGAGCCACGTCGTGCCGTTCGTGGTGTAGACCACCTTCGCGGACACGCCGCTGTTCTTCTGCCAGCTGTCCGTATTGATCCAGAGGTCGGTGGCGCTCGTGATCTGACCGTTTACGGGCCAATGCGTCGTGTTGCCGACCCACTGCACAGCCTGTCCGGCGTTGACGGTGAATTTGTAGTTCTGGCCATTCCTGCTATCCCACCTGTAAGCGCCATTTCCATCCACAACCGCGACAGCGTATTCGACCGGCGTACCGGCGGTGAAAGAACCAAGGTTGAAGTTCCAGGCATCGTTATTTCCTGCAACCCCGTTCTTGCCGAGGTTCGCGGCAATCCAACCGTTCGTGCCAACCTTGTACACGATCGCGCCGCTCTTGCCTGCACCCATGGGCCAGGACTCGGTATTCACCCAGACGGCCTGCCCTGCGGGAATCTGGCCGTTGGCCGGGACATTCACTGTGTTGCCCACCCACTGGACCGGCGGAGGCGTTGCACCGCTCAGCTCGATCGCGGTCGCTTCGCTGAACGCGAGGGCGATCTTGAACGTTGCGGCGGTGTTGTAGGTCTCGAATTGCTCTGTCAGGGGCATCTCGCGGTTATCCCAGCCCGCGTTCGAGAGTCTGCCGTCCATGATCTTGGCGTTCTGCATGGCGACGACGAGGGCTGCGCCGCCCTGCGTATTGCGAAGCCCGCGGTAGCCGGTGCCGTTGATCCAGACGAGGTTTTTGTCGGCCTTGAACATAAGATCCATCTGGTTCGGCGCGAGGCCGTGACGCGTGTACAGCGTGCCCACACCGGAGCCGAGGCTGTAGTCCGCCACGACGGCATCCTTGTTGGGGATCAGGCTGACCTTCTTTGTGATCTTTCCGTCCTGCGAAACGAAGACCCAGAAATTGGAGCCTTGCTGCGGTGCGGTCGGGCTCGCGAAATCCATATCCACGTAGCGCGTATCGCCCAGGCCGCTCGCGTACCGGTCCTTGAATGCGGAGCAGCGATTGTTGTCGGCTTCTTCGTTCTCCGATTCCTGCGGGGGATTCGATGCGGGGACACCAATGACTTCACGGGCATCGCCGCCATTGAGCGCGGCGTCATAGACGAATGCTTTCACGAGTCGGCCACCCCATCGCTCGAAGCAGAGGAATACCTTGTTGTTGCGCAGCACGTATTCATCGAGCTTGTCGTCGTCGATGTCCTTCGCGTAAGCCCACGTCGTGCCGGTCTGTGTGCCGCCCTTGATGTCGTTCACCCAGTCGGAAGCTTCCTTGAGGACACCCATGTCGCGAACGTGACCATGGAGTCTCACGGCCCACGAGGAGGTCCAATCCATCGGCCAATCGTCATTGTACGAGTTGGCATCAGGGCGTTGGAATGTCGCCTGGTAGTTGCGGGACTGATAGGCGTCGGACCACGACAGCCACGGCTTGTCGGAGGGCGGCCACCACTGCGGGGGATTCTCATCATGCCAGGCCGTCTCGTAGATCATCGCGCTGTAGGACCATTCCGCGAGGCGCTTGAGTTCCGGGGCAGTGATCTGCTGGATCGTGTCCCATGAATCGCGGATCAGCGTTCCGGTCGAGTTCATATCGCCGTACTTTTTCATGCCCGCCGGAGCCCAATCGTTGATCACGCGGGGAATCCGGTTGTAGAAGTTCTCTTCCAAACCGCTGCCGTAGTACCACGTGTCGTAGCTCTGTTCGGACGCGTGCTTGAGCCACTCGTACGTCTGGGAGGGCTTGTTGTATACGTATCCATGATCGACAACCCATCGGCTGTCAGCCTGCGCCCACGTCGTGACGTCCTTCAGGTTGACGAGTTCGATCCAGGGATGGTTTGCAGCCCAGCGCAAGGTCGTGTGCCACTGGTCTGCATTGTTGTTCGGCGTCGAGGATGCAAACGAGTTGCCGGCGAAGGCCTCCCAATCGTCGAACACGACGGTGATCTGCTGCGAGTCGGGGCTCATGGCCTTTGCGAGCAGCGTGTAGCGGGTGTCCATCGACATGCCACCGTCCCAGTTGCCGAATTTCGCCTGGTCTTCACGGTCGTTGATCATGAAGCAGAGGACGCCGTTGATCTTGTGCACCTTGTGCTGGTACGGCTCGTCGTCGTTGCCCTGTCCGCCCGCCCAGCGGCCCCACGCGTAATCATCCCAGCCCGGATTCCACTGCTCGTTCGGATAGAACCAGTGGTGCAAGTGCGTGACTTCGTCGAGATATGTGGCAGCGAATCCGCTGTTTTCGATTTCTTCAAACGTCTTGCCATCGAGCGGAGCGTCGGGACGGACGGCCGGGTGACCTGTATCGCTGCGGATCACGCGTTCGGGTACGTGCATGACCTTCATATCGCTCTCTGACAGACCGAACATGTCTTGGAGGAGTTCGCTGTTCTGGTCGATGCTCTTCGCGTTCACCTGGCCCTCGAAGTACGGCATGATGTGCTCGGCGAGCGTGCCGCCGATGAGCGAACCGGGCCCCGTTGTGACGAAGTTCTTCACGCGGTTCAGGAACGTAGGACCGTCGCGTTCGGGATAGCCGGCTGCTGTCGGATCCTGCTTCGCCCACTGGAACGCCATCAGCAGCGTGCCGCTGATGTGCAGGTTCATCGGGACATTCAGGATCTCTGCGGAATCGAGCGTGCGGACGAAGCCGGAGTAGATGTTCAAATCGGTGCGACGCGTGAAGATGTGGTTCTGTGTGCCGTTCTTCGGGGCGAGGGACTGGTTGGCGTGGGCGATGGCTGCATACTTCGCGCGACCCGCGATGGAGTCCGACCGGACCGGACCTGAGAGATAGCCCCCTGCCCGATCCAGGCCACCGATGCAATCTGCGACATCGCTACCGCCGACTTCCGCGCCGTCTTTCGTCGTGAAGACATGCAAGTTCAGGACGCTTGTTCCGTTCCATCCCAAGTCGGTCAGGGCGAACTTGCTGACGCCGAATTCCACGGCATCGAGGTCAGAGCGCCAATACGAACCTTTGTAGGCCCAGGCCATGTTCTGGTAGCTGCGGTTGTATGCGGCGCCGGATCCACCGTCGTAGACAGCGACGCAAACGTCCCACGGACTTGAAACCCGCGTCTCGAGATTGTCGGGAAGAAACTCGTTGCCACCGGCCGCGCAGTCGATCGCGACGTAGACATTCACGCCACCGTTCTGTGCGTTGTAGCCTAGGTCAAAGAGGTCCACGCGGAAGAAGACCGTGTCGCCCTCGATGCGGGAGTAGAAAGCGACGATGTCGCGCGAGCCGTCGATGGAATCACCGAAGCCGTGGGAATCGCCATTCCAGTCGAGCGCGCGGACGTCATTCTTGTTCCAGTCCTGAAGCTCCTGGTACCAGGCGGTGCCACGCTTGTCGGTGCCGATCCAAGGGCCCGGACCGATGGTGATGGCGGCGTCAGCGGACGCGAGCGCGGACGCGCCTAGAATGAAACTTGTGACCCAGGATTTGATGCTGTGCTTCATGGCGTACCTCGAACAATTGCGCTGCTACAGATGTTTAGAGCTTTTCAACCGGTTGAACGACGAACGCGAAAAAACGGGTGGGAACTTTTCAGCGCCCACCCGTGATTCAAACTGTCTTACGGACGGACGGGGATGTTCCAGTCCTTGCCGCTGTTGTTGTCCCAGCTGCCGGCCTTATCCGTGAACACGACGTTGATGACCGACGCGTCCGCGGGAACATTGATCGTCACTTCGAGGCGTCCGCTCGCGCCACCCACGAGCTGCGCGCTCTGGTACACGTCCTTCCAGCCGTTCTTGCCGACGTGCGCATAGACCGGCTTGCCGAAGAGAGGATTGCCTTCGTTGCCGATGCCGTAGGAAAGCGTGACCGTACTGCCCTTGGCGGGATACGCATTCGCCCACAGAAGGCGGACGCCACGAGCGCTCGTGTCGTTCGGAAGGTTAGGATTGTACTGCGTCGCCTGCTCAATGATGTTCGCAAAAGGGAAGCCTGTCGCGCCGTCGCCGTCGGGATTGTCCGTCGCGGTCTGGTTCAGATTGCCGAAGTTCTCGTTCTCCCACGTGTCGAGGAGGCCATCGCCGTCCGTGTCGTTGGGGTCCGACGTGTTGCCGATGATGATGCTGTAATCCGCGCCGCCGTTGTTGTCCCAGTACCACGTGCCGTTGACCTTGTAGAAGATCGCGTACTTGAGCGTCACGCGGCCGTTGGAGACTTCCATGTAGTTCGTGGACGTTTCCGGGAACCAGCGGATGAAGCCGAGGCTGCGGTGCGAGTATTCGACGCCGGCGGGCTTGAGGTCCACGCCCCACTGCTGGTAGCCGCCTTCGAGGTCAGCTTCCTTCAGCGCGGTCGTTGAGCGATAGTCGGTCCAGTTGTTCCACGTCCAGATGATGCCGATCGCTTCCGGCGCACCGAGGTTCTTGATCTTTATGTCCAGCCAGGTGTTCCACTCGGTCGAAACCGTGATGCCGTTGCCTTGGGAGAATCCCTTGTACTTGCCGTCGGCAATGCGCTTCACGACGACTTCGGGATTCGCCGAAACCGTAAACTCGTAGTTCAGGTTGTTGCGGCTGTCATAGAGGTGTCCGCCGTTCTGGTCGAATCCGTGGAAGTAGTACTTCACCGTCGCGCCCGCGGGGAACTGGAAGCTCGGAGTGAACGTCCAGTAGGAATTGCCCTGGACGTTTCCGGCATAGTTCATCGGATACGCAACCCAGTTGCCACCGTTGACCTGAACGCCCACTTCGGCCTTCAGCCCCGTGTAGTCCTGGTTCATCAGAATCGAAAACTGCCCGGGATTGCTGCGGTCGTCGTGCCGCTTGTAGTTTCCATACACGCCAATCCACGACGGAAACGCCATCGCCGCCTGCGCGACCAGCATCGTGGCCGCCATCATCAGAAATTTCTTCATCGTTCAGACTCCTGTAGGTACTCACGTCGCCCCTGATGGCGCGTGAATGGTTGAGCGATTTACTATCGTCGTGACACGACGTCAAGTAGAACGTTTTACTTTTCTTGGGAAATTCCAACGAATGGAGATCCTCTGCTTCTGTATTTCCACCCTTGGAAGTATTTATGCTTCAGGACGACGATGCGAAGATTTCTCTTTTCGCGACAGGCATGCGGCAATGATTCCGCATTCCACGCCAAACGGAAGGTAGCCGAAATAGCCCAGAAGAGGCATTTCGAAGATCTTGAACCGTTCGACAAATGGAACGTGATAGATCCATTTCGCGTGGCTGAAATGGTTCCACATCTCCCAGAAGAAGCCGCAGACGAGCGCAGCAAAGGCCAGTCGATACAGTTGTCCCCTAGTCACCCGGGAGACCGGGACCATAAAACGTCCGAAAATTCCGATCGGTGCGAGCCAGAGGAACGGAAATAGAGCGTTCGGGAAAACACCGATCAACAGGAGTGCTACGGCGCAGAGTCCGAATGCCGCATTCCATAGAAGCGAACCGCCGGGAGCAACGGCTTCATCATCCCTACTCACCCGCCACCCGAATGATGCCAGCAACTCTTCGGTGCTCATGACCGCGGGCAGGACGGTTGAGAATGAAAGCGTGGCGAAAAGCAAGTACTCGAGAGACGAGAATTGGTCGGTGCCCTGATACGTCCAGTTCTGCACAAACCGGTTCAGGTACTCAAAGAACCACCAGAACCCCGCGCTGACGGGAATCAGCTTCAGGAAGTAGGCCGTGTCGTGTGTGATCAGGCAGCGACCGGTACGCCAGAACGTGACGGCGTTGACCACAAGCACGTACGATATCCACAGCGGCGTGAAGGTGTGAGCTTGAAAGGGCTCCATCCAGGTGAACCGCGACCACGCAAGGACCCAGGTTCCTGCCATCAGCGCAACGCCTGCGTAGCCCCATGACGGGAAACGTAGCTGTGATGACGACGCGGTTCGTGTCCTGGCGACGAAGGCCCCGAAGAGCAGGATGAGAACAACCAGTTCCATGAGGAACAGTCCTGCGAAGGCTGCCCAGGAAAAGTCCGCATGCGACACGTAGAGGGTGCCCGGGGGAAATTCCAGATAGCGATCGGCCGGCAACCCGGCGAGCCACACGCCTGCCATGGGGAGACCGAGAAGCAGAGCACTTAAGATTGCTGCACGCAGGATACTCATTGACGCACGACCTCTTTGAAGTACTTCGCACAGCGTCGCAACATTTTCAACGGCAGGGGTGCGGGGAAGAGCGGACGCGGACGGTTGCCCGGGCGTGCGCTCCGGCGAGTGTGCTGGGTTTGTGTCTGATTTTTCATGGTTCCTTTCACAGAGTGCCTGCGATGGCGCGCCATATATATTCGAAGACGTTGCAGGAGAACGCGATGGGGTTAAGAAGTGGAACCGGCATATCGGGCCGAGCTAGGAAGGGACTCAAAAGCCACGACCATTCAAAGCCTGCCAGCCCGCACGTCGCAATCCACGCTAGAAGCACGTGTCGGGCTCGTTCCGGGCAGCCTGTGAGCCGAAGCAGAAGCGAGCGGAGCCGCAGGAAGCCCGCAGTGCCGGCGATTCCCACGCACGACGTATGGATGAGGAGAATGACGCGATAGGTCACCATCGCATCCGGTGAATCCGGGGCAGGCGCCTGCATCGCAAAGAATACGAGCACTGGGGAAAAGGCACCGAGGACCGAGGCCGTGACGGCGAAGCCCGAGAGCATCCCATACCCCACGTGCCAGCGGGTGAATCCCGGATGAATGATCGCGGCAAGCAGCGCGTTGATCAGTCCGGCGGTGACGATCACCGCAACCATCAGCATGGGCATCTTGATGGCAGCGATGATGGCCTGCTCCGGTGATCGCCAGCAACCGAAGGAGACCCCGTAAATCGCCGAGCCCGCAATGACCACCGTCGCCGCACCGAACAGCGTGCGGGAGTGCGCACGCGGCTCATCGAGCGAAGAGATGAGCGCTTCATCCTGTCGGCAGATCATTGCGGGCCCGGGCCACATCAGCGGTCCGTCCTTCCGTCGATTGCATCAATCCAGTGCATGACAAAGAACTTCTTCTCCGCTAGCTGGTATCCATTGAAAGGCCCCACGAGGGGCCGCGCCGCCGTGCACATTTGAAAGCAGACGAGCACAAAGATCGTCACCCAAAGCCCGAGGGACCTGGATGCTCGTTCGCCGTTGATGTCGGCAAGACTCCAGCGGAGCAGTCGCATGCCAAAGCGGAGCGCGCAGATCAGGAAGGACAGATGCAGCAGCCCCATGAAGGCTCCGGCGTTGGTGGATTGGGAAAAGACCCAGGCCACAGGCGCAAAACCGATGAGCAGCAGACCCGTGAGCGCCACGCTCATCAGCAAGGCGGCGCCGCTTTGATGCATCGTCTGCCGCCCTCCTTCCAGGCACGCAAGGATGTGCAGACTGGGCCAACAGATGAGCGCACTGAGGAGTGCGGCGATGAGAATCTTCGCGGGTGCCATCCAGTATTGCTCAGAACCTGAGAAGGATCCCACCACCAGGCCGTAAGCCGTGAAGCAGGCGGCCATCAGGGCTATCAAGGCAAGACTCGTCGGCAGCGGCTGTCGATCCAGTTCCTCACGCAACTGTCGGGGCTGGCGCAGGAGCCGATCCACCAACGAACCCGGTGGGCTCACCGGTGGCGGTGAGGATGTGGCGCCAGGGCTAGCGTGGTTCGCTTCGTTCTCGTTCATATTTTCCTTTGCGGGGTTCATGGATTCGTTGTTCACGCGCACTCCTCGTCACGGGCGTACCAGTCGATATTCCGCGTGGCGAACATCACGATGCCCAGCGTGGCGAACAGCCCGGCGGTACCGAAGAGCAGCGAGTAGTCCTGAAGGCGCAGGATGACGAAAAGGATTCCGTAGATGAGGCCCAGTTCTGCGGCGACGATCGACGCGCGCTTGCCGCTACGCAGTATACGCGCGCAGTAGAGGGCGATCATCACCGTCGAAGCCGTTGCGCCCGCGGCATAGGCCACGCTGAAGGAGAGAAACTCCGACAACGAGAGCAACGCCAGGTAAAACAGGCAGAGCGCAGCTCCGACGAGCGTGTACTGGAAAGAATGAATCTGTAGACCAGCCAGGAGTTCGAAAAGGAAGAACGCCGCGAAGACCATCACGATGAACAGCACGCCGTATTTGATCGCCCGCTCAACGTGTCGATAGCTGTCCGCGACAGCAATCAGGTCCACGCCGAACGACGATCGAAGCACATCCGCCTGCGCAAAAGCCGACGCATCCCGTGAGGACCATTGCTGGGGATAAGAGCGCCCATAATAGGAAGCCTGCCATCTCGCCTTGAATCCATCGGCCGACACGTCCCGCTCAATTGGAAGGTTTGCGCCCTGGAAACTCGGATCGGGCCAGGGCGAGGTCAGGTTGACTTCATTCCGCGCTCCCAGCGGTGCAAACCGTATTCCATCGCTCCCATTAAGCGAAAACTTGATGCTGAAATCGGTCTTCTCCCCCGGACGCGGCACGCCTGCAAGCACCGCGCGTACGCCGGAAGTAAAGCCCGGCAGTCCCGTCCCCGGCACAAGGGGCAACGTCTTTTCGCCCCATGTCAGCAGGAGTTCCTCCTGGGCGCCTCTCAGGTCGGTGATGGATAGCGAGACATAGGCCGAGTCCCATAGAATATCCTCAGGCGATACACCCCAGGCGGCAAACACGGGAGCTTCAAAGCTGCCCGACACATTGAGACCTCCCCGATAGACGACGGCCTCGTAGATCCCGCGATGCAGCACACTGGGGTCGAGCGTCCCCTCGACTCGCAGGGAAGACGGGAGGAAGTGGGCATCGGCAACATCGGTTTGTTCGACTTCCACCCATTCAAGCCGTCCGTTCACCATGGTTTCCCGCCGGACCATGTGCCTGTACTTATAGGGAACAGTGAGCACCGGACCCACCACGGTCTGGGCACCGCCCCACGAGGACGCCATTTCGATCGTCGCGTTGTTGCGCCGGTGCATGCGCTCGTTGAGGACGCCGTCGACCAGGCCTAGCGGTATCATCAGGAGCAGGGTGAGAAGGGCCAAAGAGGCCATTTTCAGCAGCGTTTTGTGCCTCTTCCATACCGGAAGCGGTGGCGGAATGCCCGGGCGGGTTTCAAAGGCTGATTCAGGCTGTTTATTCATGTGTATGCTCTTTTTAGTAGAGTTATCGTTAGTACAAAGTATATGGATAGACAAAAACGCGGCTCAACTGTTCAGAACAATCAGGCTTCGGCGCGGCGGCCTGAGACGGCCCAGCCTGCCTTGTGTCTCGCGGGGACGGCCTTGCGCGCGCTCTTCAGGACGTCACCCAACGCTACGAGGTAGTCCCGGAAGCGGTCCAAGCCCTTCGCGGTCAGCCGGATGGTTGTGCGTGGCTTCAAGTCCACGAAGGCCTTGTCCATGCGAATAACACCCTCCTCCTGCAACGCCTTGAGGTGTCGATTCAGGTTTCCATCCGTCAGGTTGCAGCCTTGCTTGATCTGCGTGAAGCTAAGCGGCTCATCCGATGCGCAGAGCGCAGACAGGATCGAAAAGCGATTCGGCTCATGGAATATGCGCTCCAACGCTTCATACGGGACTGGTTCGGTCTTTTTCATACGAGTTCTTCCTTATTTTGCATTAAACAAATTCCTCCGGCCCATTCGCCAAGCAAAAACATCGTTCCCATCGGCCAAGGCTGAAGAAAGGATATCGGCCAGAGCAGCAGTACCGCACCACAGGCCATATACGCGAGTCCGGTAAGGTAGACGCCGCCCGGCAGCGCCTTGCGGTACGAAGTCTGGGCCAGGCCATACATCAGCATCCAGGCGCCAAAGAGCAGATCATAGTGCTTCGCAGCCACGAGCGCGACCGTCAGGATAGCGCCTCCAATCAGGGCGGGAACAGCATCCAGGGCCGGCTTGAGCATCATTGGATTCGCCCGGACCTCCTCATGGGTCAGGTACCACCACCCGAGAGCGCCATAGTTGATGACGAGGGATAGGGCAAGGACGACACCCCACCCCGCGAGGTGCATCATGGGTTCCTCCGGAATACGTCCGGAAGCCAGGACCGCCGCCCCGGCCAGCGCCAGGACGCCCGACACGATACGCGCCTTGCCGGAGTAGCCCTTAAAGAGGCGTTTTGAAAGGATCGCCTCCTGCAAACGCTTCACCTGGTCGATCGCGTCGTGTATGTGTCCTGCAACCATGGTTGGGAATATACAGCGCCGGGAGTCCTCTGCAAGTAAAAGTTCTACTTTTCTTTCACGCCCGGCGCGGGACAAGGGGACGGATGCCTGATCATCAGGAAATCTACCGCGCCCATGCGGGTCAATACGACCGGCTCGTCTCCTGCGAGGACTACGAAGGCCGGATTCTCCACGCGCTGAGCGAAGCGACCCCGCTTTCACAAGCCGATGTGGTTGAGCTGGGCGCAGGCACGGGGCGCCTGACGTGTTTGATAGCGCCCCTCGTTCGCTCTGTCGCCGCTTTCGACCAATCCCAGCAGATGCTGGAGGTGGCGTCGGCAAAGCTTACAAACGCGGGCTTCAGCAACTGGCGGGCATCCGTGGGCGATCACCGGAGGATCGACATGCCGGATTCCAGCGCCGACATCGTGCTCTCAGGCTGGAGCATCTGTTATGTCGTGGTGAACAATCCTGACCGCTGGCAATACGAATTGACCGCCGTGGTGGCCGAGATGCTCCGCATTGTCCGCCCCGGCGGACGAATCCTTCTTCTGGAAACGCTCGGCACCGGCGAGACCTCCCCCAACCCGCCCTCGAAACTCGTTCCTTACTACGCGGAACTGGAGCGACACGGCTTCTCCCGCTCATGGTTTCGCACCGACTACCGCTTCCCCGACCTGGAGGAGGCGAACGGGCTTACACGCTTCTTCTTTGGCGACGACATGTGTGCGAAGATCGCGTCGGATGAGCGGGGCATCATCCTTCCGGAGTGCACCGGCCTCTGGTCGCTGCGCAAAGAGCCATGATTGTTTCCGTAGATCTCCAGTGCCCGGCCTGTCACGAAACGGTATCCGTCTCGATCGACACGTCCGGGGGCTCGTACGAGACCATCGAAGACTGCTCCGTCTGCTGTCGCCCCATGCGAATCCGTGCCACGTGTGAACCGGGCGAAGTGCTGTCGATCGATGTGGACGAAGGTTGAGACGCTAGACCGTCAGCAGAATCGGCCCTTCTCGCTTCAGCCACGCTTCGGCATTTCGACGTTCCGGAAACGCGCCTTCCACCAGTTGCCAGTACTTCGGGCCGTGGTTGTGTTCCTTCAAATGCATAAGCTCATGCAGGATCACGTAGTCGATCACCCATTGCGGTGCGAGGGCCAGCCGCCAGTTGAGCATGATATGTCCCCGCACGCTGCATGACCCCCATTTGGAGCGCGCGCCCCGCACGGTGATGCGCAGCGGTTTCATGCCGTGCTGATGGGCCAGCTCCCACGCGCGGGCTGCCAGCCGCACCGGACCGACGGACCGGGCCTCGCGGATGCGCTCCGCGGACGGTGCCTGACCCTGGCGTTCGCGGTGCATGCGCACATTCCGGATCAACCAGGGCTCCTGCCTTTTGAAGAACCGCATGGCCTCGTGAGGACTCCCTCCGTATGGAATCGTGACACGCGCTGCGCCGTCGTGCCCGATGCGAAGGATATAGCGCCTTGCGCGACGGTTCTTCCGCAGCACCAAGGAAACAGGAACGCCGTCCACGACCAGGTCGGTCGTGGACGGCGTTGAAGCCTGCAAGGACTGGATCAAGGGCCTACCAGAAGTAGTAGGTCACGCCGAAGCTGAGGACAGGATAGATCTTGATGTCGTCCGCGAAGTCCTGCGCATCGTCCTCCTCTTCCTGGAGGTCGGCCTGGAAGCTCGGATCATTGGCAAGTGTTCCGTCGGCTTCGAGTTCAACATCCGCCGTTCCCTGGAAGATCACACCGAGGTCGAACATGAAGCTCCACGACTGTTCGGATTCGTCCCAGAGCGGGTTGCCGAATCCGATGCCGAAATAGGGCACGACTTCGTCAAACGTGGCATCGCCCGTGAGGCGGCCGATCTGGGCCGGTGTGTACTCCGTGTCGTTGATTTCCGTGGGTTCGGAAGTGTCACCCGTCATCTCGATCTCGTTGTTATTCAAGGTCACGCCGGCGGTGATTCGGAAGTTGTTGTCCGCGGGAAACCAATCCAGAAGGCCCAGGACCGAGGCGAAACGGACATCGCCGTCATACTCGATGTCGTCTTCCTCACCCGTGATGGAGAACGCCACGTAGTTGCCCGCGATACGGAAATTGAGGTTGTCGGTCAGGTAGCCGGTCAATTCCAGACCCGGGCCAAGTGTGCCGATCTTGGGACCGAGGGCTAGACCTTGGGCCTTGGATGACGTTGCAGCGCCAAGGAGGAACGCGCAGACCAGTAGACGGACGACATGCTTCATCATAGTTAGGGTTCTCCGGTTGAGGCGGCGATTCTACGGAGCATCCGCGAGGCCGCAAGCGGAATCCTTCCGTCCCAAACGATTCCCGGAACGTAACACAATCAAAATCAAACGCGGCTTGCTGGCCTTTCCGGCTATCCCTTACTATGGCCCCTCCAAACGGGGAGCTTTTTATGGGCGATCAGGACAGGAAGTACTGGGTGGGATTCGACCTGGGCGGCACAAAGATGCTGGCCTGCGTTTTCGACCATAAGTTCAACATCCTTGGCAGCAAGCGAAAGAAAACGAAAGGCGCTGAAGGCGCCGAGGCCGGAGTGGCCCGCCTGATCGACACCATCCAGGAAGCGCTCGATGAAGCGCATATCGACAAGGACCAGATCGGCGCCATCGGAGTAGGCTGTCCCGGCCCGCTCGACCTCGACCACGGCATTGTCCTTGAAGCCCCGAACCTCGGCTGGCACGACGTCGAGCTGAAAGACATTCTCGAGAAGAAGTTCAAGTGTCACGCGATCATCGCGAACGACGTGGACGCGGGCACGTTCGGTGAGTACCGGTTCGGCGCCGGCAAGAAAGAGCGATGCGTCCTCGGCGTTTTCCCCGGCACCGGGATCGGTGGAGGTTGCGTATACGAAGGCAAACTCATCCGCGGGAAGACCGGATCGTGCATGGAGATCGGGCATGTCCTCGTCCAACCGGGCGGACGCCTCTGCGGCTGCGGTCGCCGCGGCTGTCTCGAAACCGTGGCCAGCCGTCTCGCCATCGCCGCTGACTGCTCCATGGCCGCGTATCGCGGCGAAGCGCCACATCTCCTGGAAGTGGCGGGAACCGATGTGGCGAACATTCGCAGCGGCGTACTCGCCGATTCCATCAAGGCCGGCGACAAGGTAGTTGAAACGATCGTGAGAAACGCCGCGAAGCATATCGGCGTCGCCGTGGGCAATGCCGTAAACCTCATGGCACCGGATATCGTCGTGCTCGGTGGAGGCCTCGTGGAAGCGATGCCCGAAATCATTCTCGACGAGGTTCGCAAGCAGGTTTCGAAGCGAGCGATGGTCTCTTTTGCGAAGACCGTGGAAATCGTCGCCGCAAAACTGGACGACATGGCCGGTGTCATGGGCGCGGCAGCGCTCGCGGCAGATGCTTTTGCAGAAGCCTAGGACTGTCATGACACCCGCACCATCCACTCCGCCCGGATCAGAATCCAAGGCCCGCGTTGTCGCGGCGATCGACATCGGGTCCACCGCGCTCCGCATGGAGATCGCCGAGATCAGTCCCGAGGGATCGCTGCGTACGCTGGACGCATTGCATCACGCCGTGCATCTCGGGAAGGACACCTTCACGCAAGGCCGCATCAAGCAATCGACGATCGAGGAATGCGTCAACATCCTGAAAGGCTTCCGCCGCGTCATGGAAGAGTTCGGTGTCACCGAGCCATCCCAGATCCGCGCCGTCGCCACCAGCTCCGTGCGCGAGGCCGTCAATCGCGACACCTTCCTCGACCGCATCTACATGGCGACGAAGATCAATGTCGAGGCCATTGAGGAAGCCGAGGAGAACCGGCTGACGTATCTCGCCGTGCAGGACATCCTGAAACACGATCCCTCGCTCCTCAAAGGTGACGCGCTGGTGATCGAAGTGGGCGGTGGAGACACGGAAATCCTGCTCCTGCAGGACGGTCATGTCATGTTCTCCAATACGATGCGACTCGGTACGCTGCGCATGCGCGAGACGCTCGACATGCAGCGAGCGCCGGCAAACAAGGTCCCCGCCCTGCTCGCCAAGAACATCCAGCTCAGCGTGGACCAGATCAAGCGCAGCATTCCCGTCTCGCGCGTCCCGGTGATGATCGCCGTGTCCGGCGACGCCCGCTTCGCCGCATCGCAACTGTCATCGGACTGGGCCCAGCAAGTCACCGCGTGGTTCGACGTCAAACCCTTCGCCGCATTCGCGAAGAAGATCGCGCCGATTTCGACCGACGACCTCGTGAAACAGTACCGGCTGACCTACGAAGAAGCCGAGGTCCTTGGTCCGGCGCTGATGACCTATGCGCAGTTGGCAAAAGTCTTCCAAGTGGACCGCATCCTGGTCCCGAAATCGAGCCTGCGACACGGTCTGCTTCAGGAGTTCGCGCTCGGTGGCGGATGGAACAAGGAGTTCCTGGATCAGGTGGTCACCTCCGCGCTCGCGATCGGACACAAGTACGCCTTCGACGAACGCCATGCGCGACAGGTTGCCGACCTGTCTGTGCGCCTGTTCCGCGAGCTCCAAGCCGAGCATCAGCTTGGCCAACGCTACGAACTTCTGCTGCACGTCGCCGCACTGCTTCACGAAGTCGGCTCCTTTATCAGCAACCGCAGCCATCACAAACATTCGATGTACATCATTCTGAACTGCGACCTGTTCGGGATCAGCCGCCATGACACGGAGTTGATCGCCCTCGTGGCTCGCTATCACCGGCGGGCGATGCCCCAGCCGTACCACGAAGTGTATTCGACGCTGAATCGCGACGACCGCCTCGCAGTCAATAAGATGGCGGCGATCCTGCGCGTCGCGGACGCCCTTGACCGAAACCATATGCAGCAGGCGCGGGATTTCGAATTCAGCCGCGAGAAGGGCCAGTTTGTCATCCATATGCGTGGCGTCGAAGACCTCACCCTGGAGAGGCTTGCCCTCCGGGACAAGGGCACGATGTTCACGGAGGTGTATGGTATGGCCGTGGTCTTCCGTGGCGTTACAACAGCCGAGGGATTGATGTCCGATGTCTGAGCAAGCCACCATAAGCCCATTCATTAATCGCGAGCTGAGTTGGATCGCGTTCAACCGGCGCGTGCTTGAAGAGGCCCTCGCGCCCGAAGCCCTGCTGCTGGAACGCCTCAAGTTCCTCGCCATCACCGCCTCGAACCTCGACGAGTTCTTCATGGTCCGCGTCGGCGGCCTCGAGCTACTCCTCGATCAGGGCAAGAAGACGCCCGATATCTGCGGAATGAATACGGACCAGCAGCTCGCCGAGATCAGCGCCCTGACCCAGGCGATGGTTCGCGATCAATACCAGTGTTACATGACCGATCTGGAGCCGGGTATGCGGAATGCCGGCATGCGGCGCCTGCGACGTGACGAATTGACAGCCCCGCTCTACGAACACCTGCAAAACATGTTTGAGCATGAGATCTATCCCGTGCTCTCCCCCATCTCCGTGGAGAGCGGCGTGGATCTGCCCCTGCTTCCCGGCCTGGGCATCAACCTCCTCGTTCGCCTGAAGGGAGCCGAGACGGAGTCGAAGAAGAACCGCTTCGCGATCGTGTCGATTCCCCGCAAGCTCGGGCGCTTTATCACGCTCCCGATCGAAGAGGGCCACAACTACATGCTCGTTGAGGATGTCGTGGGCGAGTTCGTCCAGCGACTCTTCCCCGGTGAACCGATCGCCGAGTGGATCCCGTTCCGCATCACGCGAAATGCGGACATGGGCGTCCGCGAAGATCTCGCCAGCGACCTGCTTCAGGAAATGAAGGACGTCCTGTCGAAGCGAAAGCAGAGCGATTGCGTGCGCCTTGAAGTCTCGAAGGACATCACCAGGACCGCGCTCGCCTTCCTCCAGTCCGCGTTCCAGGTGCGAGATGACTTCGTCTTTGTGATCCCCGGACCGCTCGACCTGTCGTCGTTCTTCGGCGTTGCGCGGATGACCGGCTTCGATGATCTGCGTGACAAGCCCTGGCCGCCACAGCTTCCACCCGCAGTCCGGCCCGGCGAATCGATGTTCGACGCCATTTCGCGCGGCAACATCCTTCTCTACCATCCGTACGAAAGTTTCGACCCCGTCGTGCGCCTGATCGAGGAAGCCGCGGACGATCCCGACGTCCTGGCCATCAAACAGATCCTCTACCGCACCAGCGAGAAGAGTCCCGTGGTCGCAGCGCTGGCCCGGGCCGCCAACCGCGAGAAGCACGTCACGGCCCTCGTGGAACTCAAGGCGCGCTTCGATGAGGCACGCAACATCGGCTGGAGCGAGGCCCTGGAGCAAACCGGCGTCCAGGTGATCTACGGCATAAAGGGCGTGAAGACGCACGCCAAGATCTGCGTCATTGTCCGGCGTGAACCCACGGGCATCCGCCGCTACGTTCACTTCGGGACGGGCAACTACAATGAGATCACGGCGCGCATGTACACCGACGTCAGCTTCATGACATGCGAGGAGGATTACGGCGCCGATGCCACAGCGTTCTTCAACATGATCACCGGCTACTCCCAGCCCGTGTCCTTCCGGAAGATCGACGCGGCGCCGATAGGCCTGCGAGCCCGGTTGCTCGCCTTGATCGACAGCGAGACGCAGCGACAGCTCCACGGCCAGAAGGGCATGATCATGGCCAAGATCAACTCGCTCGTGGACAAGGAGTTGATCGAGGCCCTCTACCGCGCCTCGCAAGCGGGCGTGAAGATAAGGCTCAATGTCCGCGGCGTATGCTGCCTTCGTCCCGGCGTTCCAGGCCTCAGCGAGAACATTGAGGTCACAAGCATCGTCGATCGCTTCCTGGAGCATCCCCGGATTCTCTACTTCCACCACGACGGCGACCCGCTGGTGTTCATTTCCAGCGCCGATTGGATGCCCCGAAACCTTGACCGCCGCGTCGAACTGCTCGTCGCCGTGGACGACGAGCCGTGCCGGCAGAAGCTCGTGGACATCCTTGAGACCTGCTTCAAGGACACGGTTAAGGCCCGTGTTCTTCAAGCTGACGGCTCCTATGCGCGACCAGGCGATGCAAACCGGAAGGATGCATTCCGATCGCAGGAATCATTCTATCGCCGCGCCGTGGATGCAGCCCGCGAGGCCCAGAAGACGGCGTCCTTCGTGTTTGAGCCGCAGCGACCGGCAACGACAGCCTGAGTGGCGCAAGCCATGGCACCAAAGAAGAAAGACAAACTGGATTTGAGCCCTGACCTGCCCCTCGGGGACGCCGCCAGAACGCTCCTCGCTCCCCAGCACCAGCGGCTTCGCCAATGCCTGCCCAAGGCGCTGCGGGGCGATGTGGATTCACTTCACGACGTTCGTGTGGCCATTCGCCGCACCCGCTGCATTCTCCGCGCATTCAAACCCATGCTTCGCCACACCAAGGTTGACCGCGTGGAAAAGGAACTCGCGCGCATGGGCGATGCCATGGGTCCAACACGCGACATGGACGTATTGCTCGGCTTTACGCGACGCAAGAAGCTGGCCCGGATCCTGGGCGCAGACCCCACGTGGCCTCCTTTGGAAATGCGCCTGCGCGCCCTGCACACGTTTGAGAAACGCAGGATGGTCGCTCGGCTCTCCGGCCGGGAATGGGCGCGCATGGACCGGAATCTCAAGCAACTGGCAAAGGCCACGTCGAACGTCGGCGCGGGCACCACGCTGCCTGAGTTTGCCGGTGAGGAACTGGAGCGCCTGCTCGGCCGCGTCATGAAGAAGAAGCCCCTGGCCCGGTCAAAGAACGCCGATCGACTGCACGAACTGCGGATCGCCATCCGCAAGGCCCGCCTCTTCGCCCAGCTTGTCGAACCAGTACTTGACGAGGAAGCCGGGGGACGGATCGCGGAGCTGAAGGACATGGAACGGGCCATAGGACGACTCCATGACGCGGATTTTGCCGCCTCGATCCTCACCCAGATGGAAACAACGGTCCCCAAGGGCTTGTCCAGCTTCCTGGAGAAGCGCCGGGCCAAGGCCTTCAAGAAGTTCCACCGCCTCTGGTCCGCCTTCTCGACGCCTTCCCCGTCCTAGCCCGCATAGTGCAGCGGAGTCGATGCAAGGTCCGGGCTGGCAGTCCGTGGGCGCGGGCAGGCGATTGAGCCCAAACCTTCGGTTTACGTCCTTGCTTTTACGTGGCCTTTGGCTAGATTCCCGCGCTTCTCTGGAGTCCATCAATCATGCCTGAGTTTCGCAACATAGCCATTATAGCCCACGTCGACCATGGGAAGACCACGCTGGTCGACAAACTGCTCCGCGAAGGCGGCGCCTTTACCGAACGCGAGGAAGTCGACGAGCGCGCCATGGATTCGATGGACCTTGAGCGTGAGAAGGGCATCACGATCAAGGCCAAGAACGCTTCCCTGCATTGGGGCGGCGTGACGATCAACATCGTCGATACGCCTGGCCACGCCGATTTCGGTGGCGAAGTCGAACGCATCATGAAGATGGTGGATGGCGTGCTCCTCCTCGTGGACGCCGTGGACGGCCCGCAGGCCCAGACGCGTTTCGTGCTCCAGAAAGCCTTGAAGAACGGCCTCAAGCCCATCGTGGTCATCAACAAGATCGACCGTGAACATGCCGACGCCCACCGCGTCCATGACCAGGTGCTGGAACTGCTGCTCGACCTGCACGCCAACGAGGACCAGTTCAACTGCCCCTTCATCTATGCCAGCGCACGCGATGGCTTCGCCGTGACCAACCTGGATGATCCCAAGAACGGCATGGTTCCCCTCTTCGAAACGATCATCAAGCACATCCCCCCGCCCAAGGCGAACCTCAACGAACCCTTCTGCATGCTGATCAGCAACCTCGATTGGAGCGACTACGTCGGGCGTATCGCGATCGGTCGTATCACCAGCGGCAGCGTCAAGGCCGGGGACCAGATCTTCTGCATCCACAAGAACGGCAAGCGTGAGCGCGCCACGGTCACCAAAGTCTTTGAATTCAGCGGTATGCGCAGCGGCGAAGTCGTGACCGGCGACGCCGGAAACATCGTAGGCATCTCCGGTTTCGAGGACCTCGATATCGGCGAGACGCTCTGCGACACCATCGACCGCGATCCGATTCCTTTCGTGGACATCGATCCGCCGACGCTGCAAATGCAGTTCTGCGTGAATGACGGCCCCCTTGCCGGCCGCGAAGGCAAGTTCCTCACATCGCGCAACCTCCGTGACCGTCTCTACAAGGAGACGCGCACGAACGTGTCCCTCAATGTGGCGGACACCAACGTGCCCAACATCTTCCTTGTCAGCGCGCGTGGCGAATTGCAGATCGCCATCCTCGTCGAGCAGATGCGCCGCGAAGGCTTCGAGATGCTCGTCTCAAGACCGGAAGTGATCATGCGCAAGACCGATGACGGCAAGATGCTTGAGCCCTTCGAGTCGCTCTGGGTCGATACCCCCCAAGACCGCCTTGGCGACATCATGCAGAACCTTGCCGGACGCAAGGCGCAGATCACGAACATGCACCACCACGGCGATCGCGTGAACCTTGAAGTGACCATCCCGACCCGCGGCCTCATCGGCTTCGAGACGGACATGGTCAACCTGACAAGCGGTCGTGCCGTCATGAGCCATATGTTCAAGGAATACGCCCCCCACTGCGGACCGGTGACGAGCCGCCTTTCCGGCACGCTCGTTTCCATGGAAAACGGCATCACGACCGCGTTCGCTCTCGATACGTTGCAGGAACGCGGCAAGCTGTTTGTCGGTCCGGGCGAGGAAGTGTACGAGGGCATGATCGTCGGCGAGAATCCACGCGCGGAAGACATCCCGGTCAATCCAACCAAGCTGAAGCACCTCACCAACATGCGCAGCCAGGGTGAAGGCAAGGCCATCATGCTTGAGCCGCCGGTTCGCATGTCGCTCGAACACGCGATCGAATACATCGCGGCGGACGAATTCGTGGAAGCGACGCCGAAATCACTGCGCTTGCGAAAGAAGGTCTTGAGTGCCACCATGCGGAAGCGCGTGAGCTACAAGACCGAGGACGCCGGGTGAAATTGCATCATGTCATCGCGTTGACGATTGCCGCCTTGCTGCCGGGCGGGTGCGCGACGACACATGTCAATCAGGCTTACGAAGGGCCCATCCGCCCGAAAGAGGAAGTTGCCACCCTCAGCGTTCCCTACCAGGTCGATATCCTGAGCATCAACGGGCGCCCTGCCCCGGGAGTTCCCATGTTCAGCGCCGTCGAGCGTCACGATATCGAACTGTTGCCGGGGTTCGTGGAGCTGGTCGCGCGTTACAATTCGCCTTACGACACGGATTCGAGGAAGTCCGTCTCACAACCCGTCCTCCTCCGCTTCGTTGCCTCGGCAGGCATGACCTACGAGTTGATGTTCAACTTCGGAAGGAGTGCCCGTGAAGCTAGCTTGTGGGTTTCGCACCAGGGCAACGCGCTACCCGATCCGGGTCCCGCTTCCACGGCGGGCGCCCAGGCCCCTGTCCTGATTCCGGCCGCACCTGCCTCGGGCTTGGATGCGTTGAAGCAAGTCTGGGAAAGGGCAACACCGGCCGAGCAGAATGCATTCAAGGCCTGGCTCAACAGGAATTGACCGGGACCCGTAAGGCGGGAAGCTCCTGTCCACGGCGAATCAACCTACTTGGCGAGCTCTTCCGGCGGAATGACAATCCGCATCGTCGAGCTCTTGACCACCTCATCGCGGCGATTGGCCGTGTCCGCCATGGACGAGAAGATGTGTCGGCACGAATCAGGTCTCGATGCGTTCGCGGGCATGATCACAGCCGATTTGGGAAGGTTCAGATGCGTCCTGAGCAAAACATCGGGCAGCGGCAGGCGTAGCGGATTCTTGCAATGCGGACATTTGGCCATCCGGTTCACGTCCTGATCACGCACGAGGAGCTTCTGGTCACATGTCGGACAACTGATCTTGAAATCGGCTTCGTTCTTCTTCCGGTAGATCACGAAGCTTGAGTGCACGTGCGACTCAACGGCCAGCCGCGCATAGGCGGCGGTGATGCGACCGAGTGTGCCGCTATCGAGGTGATGCACGAGGATCAGGACCGAATTGGCGCCATTGATGTCGAGCTGGGCAAGGGACTTGTACGCAAGGTCAATGTCGAAACACTCAAGTGAAATGGCCTGACCATCAATGTCGACCGATCCGGATGAGGCCTCCTGGCCGCAAAGTGTTCCGATAAACGATTCTGCGATATCGGATTCCGGCGACAGTACGAGAACTCGTAGATTCGTTGACATGATCCCCCTCTGGCACAAGCTACGACCCCCGCGCGCGGGAAGTCAACCTTCGCTGGCAGCCGGCGACGTGGAATACGGACCCTAGACCCTTTCCATGATCAGCGTCGCGTTCGTCCCGCCGAATCCGAAGCTGTTCGTCATGGCTGCATTCAAATCCACATTGTCGACGCGCTGGCGGACAACCGGCATTCCCTCCGCCGCCGGATCAAGGGTCTCGATATTGGCGGATGCCGCAATGAAGCGATGCTTCATCATGAGCAGGCAGAAGATGGCTTCGTTGACACCGGCGGCGCCGAGAGAGTGACCTGTCAGTGATTTCGTTGAACTGAACCGTGGGGTCTTGTCACCGAAGGTGGCCTTGATGGCTTCAAGCTCCTTCAAGTCGCCCACCGGGGTGCTGGTGCCGTGTGTATTGATGTAGTCGATAGGCCTCGTTGCGGTAGCCAGCGCCATCTGCATGCAACGTATGGCACCTTCGCCGGAGGGCTGAACCATGTCCGCACCATCCGACGTCGCGCCGTAGCCGGTGATTTCAGCGTAGATTGGCGCGCCGCGACGCTTCGCGTGCTCGAGTTCCTCCACCACGACGATTCCTCCGCCACCGGCAATTACGAATCCGTCCCGGTTTGCGTCGTATGCCCTCGAGGCTTTCCCGGGTGTCGCATTGAAGCCCGACGAAAGCGCGGCCATGGCATCAAACATCGCTGTCATGGCCCAATCAAGTTCTTCGCCGCCGCCAGCGAACACAATGTCCTGCTTGCCCATCTGGATGAGCTCATACGCATTGCCAATGCAATGGGCGCTCGTGGCGCAGGCAGAGCTGATCGTGTAGTTGTAACCCTTGATCTTGTACGACGTGGCGAGACAGGCTGTCGTCGTGCTGGACATCGTCCGGGGCACCATATAGGGCAATAGCTTCTTGATGCCGCGATTGCGAACCGTATCGGCGGATGCCACCAAGTTGCAGGCCGAGGCGCCGCCGGAGCCCGCGATCAAGCCGGTGCGGGGATTCGAAACGAGGTCGTCCGTCAGCTTGGAGTCCGCAATGGCTTCCTTCATCGCAAGATACGCATAGGCGGCGGCGTCGCCCATGAACCGCTTGATCTTGCGGTCAATGAGGTCGTCAGGATTCAAGCGGACGGGACCGGCGACATGCGAACGGAAGCCCAGTTCGGCGTATTGTGGAATGAACTCGATGCCGCTCTTGCCGCTCTTGAGTGACTCCACAGCCTCGGCGGCAGAATTCCCAATGCTCGAAAGCGTGCCCAACCCGGTAATGACTACTCTTTTCATACGCTGCCCTAAAATCCGTCGGTTGAAGTAAACAGCCCTACGCGTAGATCCGTGGCAGTATAAATTGTTCGCCCGTCGACCTCAACTGTCCCATCGGCGATTCCCATGTAGAGCCGACGCATGATCAGTCGCTTAAGATCGATCCTGTAGCGGACAACTTTCGCCGTTGGCAACACCTGCCCGGTAAATTTAACCTCACCCACACCCAGTGCACGGCCCTTTCCCGGCCCGCCACTGTTGCAGAGAAAGAAGCCCACGAGCTGCCAGAGCGCGTCCAAACCCAGGCAACCCGGCATGACGGGATCGGTCTCGAAGTGACAGCCAAAAAACCACAGATCTGGTTTGATGTCCAATTCCGCCACGGCATAGCCCTTATCGTATCGACCGCCCGTCGCATAGATTTCGGGGATCCGGTCAAACATCAGCATCGGCGGGAGGGGAAGGCGCGCGTTATCGACCCCAAACAGTTGCCCATGGCCTGCGGTAATCAGCTCATCATAGTTGTACGAGTGCTTCGTTATCATGATTAACGGCAACTGCTTACGAATTCTGTCAGCCCCACTGCCCTTCTGAAACCGGACAACAGCCCAGCCAAGTGATGCAGTATGCTGAAGCGTCTCTAGAAAGTCGAGCAGGCTCGTTCATGGAGATTTCCGGCGGCGCTACCCTCGACGTCGGGAACCCTGGACCCGTTTCTCCCCTTCTCTTTTGCAGGGGCTGCGCTATAGTCTCGCCGCCGCACGATGAAAGGGGACAGGCGTTCTCACGCCTGCGCATCGTGTCGCCCATCAACAGGAAGGTCTCATGGATTCACGTGTTCAACGCTTTGCAGAGTTGCTGGCCCGTTACTCAATTTACGCCAAGCCGAAGGAAACAATCGGCGTGGAAGGTCCATCGGAAGCCGAGCCGCTTTTCGAAGCCTTGTACGAGGAGTTGTTGAAGGCCGGCGCCTACCCGGTCGTCCGAATGACGCCTTCCAGCTTCACGGATCGCTTCTTCCGCAGCGCCAAGCCGCATCACCTGGACAATCTTTCTCCCTTCGAAATGAGCTACGCCAAGGTTGTGGACGGAACCGTCCGCATCATGGCGAGCGCGAACACACGTGCCCTTTCCTCCGTGGACCCATCCCTCCAGACTCGCGTGGCCAAGGCGCGCAAACCCGTGCGCAAGATCCTGCTCGCCAAGAAGTGGGCCCTGACACTCTTCCCCACCCAGGCCTACGCGATGGATGCCGAAATGAGCCTCAGCGACTTCGAGGACTTTGTCTACAAGGCCAATTTCCTCGATCGCGACGATCCCGTCGCGGAGTGGAACGCCCTCGAGAAGAAGCACCAGAAGCTGATCGCCAAGTTCCGCAGCGCGGACGAGGTTCGCATCGTCGGACCAGGCACCGACCTGAAGATGTCCGTGAAAGGCCGCACGTTCATCAGCTCCGTCGCCACGCACAACGTGCCCAGCGGCGAGATCTTCACCGGTCCCGTTGAGGATTCAGCGGAAGGCCATATCGCCTACGATTTCCCCGTCTGCGAGGGCGGCCGCGAGATCGACGGTATTCGCCTCGTCTTCCGCAAGGGCCTCGTGGTCGAAGCCACGGCGACGAAGAATCAGGACTATCTCCTCAAAATGCTCGATATGGATCCGGGTGCGCGCCGCCTCGGCGAACTCGGCATCGGAACCAACTACGGCATCCAGCGATTCATCAAGAACATCCTCTTCGACGAGAAGATCGGCGGCACAGTCCACCTCGCCCTCGGTGAGTCCTATGTCGAAACCGGAGGCAGAAACAAGTCGGCGTTGCACTGGGACATGATCAAGGACCTGCGCAAAGACGGTGCGCTCTACGTCGACGGGAAACTTCTGCAGAAGAACGGCAAGTTCATCGGCGTTGACTTGTAACGATACGGGAGAATCACCATGGCACTTTCCGAAGACTCCGAGATCATGCCGGCGGCCCCTGCCACGCCTTCGCCCGCCTACCGTCGCACCAAGATCATCGCCACGCTCGGTCCGGCCACCGACTCGCCGGAAATGATCCGCAAGCTCATCGAGGCCGGCATGAACGTGGCCCGTATCAACATGAGCCATGCCAATGCAGAGCAGGCGCGGCTTACAGCAGAACGGATCCGCATGTGCAGCGAACTGCTCGATCGCCGCGTCGCGATCATGATGGACCTGCAGGGACCCGCGATCCGAACGGGCGAGATCACTACCGCGCTGAACCTCAAGCCCGGTGAGCGCATTGCGCTGACCGTGCGCGGCGAAAAATCCGTCGAACAACATTCTGTCGACGTAAATTACGATCACCTCGTCGACGACATCCGGGTCGGCGACGTCGTCCTCGTGGACAACGGCGTCATCCAGTTGAAGGTGCTCGAGAAGCAACGCAACCAATTGACCTGCGAAGTGCTGACCGAGGGCGTGCTGGGCAGCCGCCGACACATCAATTTGCCGGGCGTGCGGGTCAATCTGCCGGCATTGACCGACAAGGACATCAAGGACGTCGAACTCGGTATTGAACTGGGCATCGACTACATCGCCATGTCCTTCGTGCGGGAGGCCGAGGACGTTCTGAAGCTCAAGGCGATTCTCGATTACCGCAAAGCGCCGCAGAAAGTCATCGCAAAGCTCGAAGACCAGGAAGGCGTGCGCAACCTGACGAGCATCATCGAAGCGTCGGACGGCGTCATGGTCGCGCGCGGCGATCTCGGCATCGAGTGCCCGTACGAAGAGCTGCCGATCATCCAGCGCCGCATCGTCAAGGGCTGCATCATACGCGGCAAGCCAGTCATCGTCGCCACGCACATGCTGGAATCGATGATAACCAGCCCCTCGCCGACGCGGGCCGAGATTACAGACGTCTCCAACGCCGTCTTCGAACAGGCCGATGCCATCATGCTCTCCGGCGAAACGTCGGTCGGTCACTACCCGATCAAGTGTATTGAGATCATGGATCGCATCGCGCGACGCGTGGAGCGAAGCGGCGGTGCCGATTACGCGGACCTGGCGAAGATGGACAGCCTCGGCTCCAAGATGGTGAAGTCCGCCTCTGTCATGGCGCGCGAAGTCGGCGCCGAAGCGATTGTCGTCTTCACGCGCACGGGCTCGATGGCAAGGAACGCCGCGTGGCTCCGCCCGATGCATTCCCCCATCTACGCCTTCACCGACAACCAGCGCCTGCTACACCAGCTTCAGCTCTACTGGGGCATCCAGCCCTACTACCTCGACTTCGAGGAAGATCCGCCGCTGAACGTCGAGAACGCCGTGAAGCTGCTGAAAGCCGCCGGCTTGATCCACAGCGGCTCCAGCATCGTCGCCGTAACCGAAGTCAACATCCGCGGCCGCCTGGTCGACACCGTCATGATGCAGAAGGTTGACTAGCGCTCAGGCAAGAGCAGGTAAGAGGTTCCGATCCGACCGAGAGAGTCACCATCGGGCGCCACGGGGAAGACGATTCCGTTCGGTTGCACGCGGAGGGCGGAGAGACTTGCGACGGCGGGGCCTTTGCCGGAGTCCAACGCGGCTCGCCAGGCTTCGGCGGTGCCATTCCGATGGATGTTTCGCCAGTTCATGAAACCGAGGTAGGAGCCCGGTGCGACATCGAGGCCGTAGATGTACGCAGGATCGATGAACCCGAAGTAGATGAGGCGCGGCGGATAGCCGCCCGTGGCTTTCGTGAGCGCGGCCCACTGTTCTTCCACAATTCCGGCGTCTTGCCCCCAATCGTAGTTGCTGTCCACGGTCCAGCGGTGACCTTCCTGAACGCCGCCGGCGGCGATGTTGAAATAGGATAGATAGGACGGATACGACATGACGGCGGTTGACGCGGCTGACACGGCAAGCAGGAGCGCAGCAACCTGACGTATGGTTTCGTGCCGGATTCGCGCAGCCCACACCGAAGTCGCAAGCGTGAACATCACGACCAGGGGAAGCGCGTGGCGAATGCCCAGCGCGAGTTTGCTTCCGACGCACAGCAGCAGGGCGAAGATCAGGAAGGGAAGGAAGGGCGTGATCCGCGACAGATCGCCCCTCCGCCTCAGATACGTAGAGGCGGCAACGAGTCCACACAACGCCCACAGGATAGGCGTCTTCAGCGCAAGCACGACGGGCACATACCACCATGAGGCCTTCATGATCGAATGGCCGTTAAAGAACGCGCGGTGCCCGGTCAGGGCATGGTCAGTCTGCTGAACCAGGCCTTCGAGGTAGCGCCCCCCCGGAATGACGAGTCCCGCAAACCAGCCGTCGGTAACACGAACCGCCTGTGGCGTTGGACCGTAGAGAACAAGAACTGAACACACGAGCAATCCGGCGCCGAGAGGGAGCATCACAAGCAGGCCGGGGCGACGCATCCGAATAGTCCACATCGGCACACACACCACCAGGAACACGCCCAGCCAGAGCAGGCCCGAGAACTTCGTCGAGGACCCCGCGACAAACGCAAGGAGCCCACCAAGGAGCCAGAGGAAGTTCTTCGAATGATGAAACCGCCAGCAGCACCATGAGCCGGTAACGACGAAGGCACAAATGCCGATGTCCGTGGTTGTGAGGTTGCCGTGCGTAATCAGCGACGGGTTTAAGGCGAGGCCCGCGGCCGCAAGCCATGCGGCGACCGGCCCTGCCGCTTGTCCCGCCCACGTCACACCCACCGCGACGAGCAGGAGCAAGAGGAGCAGGCTTCCCCACCGTGATGACTGGATCAGGTCCGGATAGAGCGACCGGTTGACGGCAGCGAAATCGACCGAACCGTCGCTCACATCGGCGCGATCCCACGTCCCGCCGATGGCGTAGCTGATGCGATCTCCGTGCGCAAGATGCGCGAAGTAGCCGCACAAGGCATTCTGCAAGGGCGGATGAAAGTAACAGAGCCGGGAGTCGTTCAACACAAGACGGGTCATGCCACGCACCGTGTGGAAGCCCTCGTCGAACGTGCAGGACCAGTTGCCGCGAGCAGCCAGACCCAGAACGAGCGTCGCAAGAAGCGCAACGACAACGGGGCTCACGAAACAACGAGAAAGCCCGAGTGCGATCAAGGCAGCGAGACCGATCCCGGACACCAGAAGCGAAAGGTGCCACAGCGCGGGCCTGTACGTGAGCCGGACTTGCGTGGTGCCCGCAGGCACCTTCACACCGACGAATGCTTCCTCTGAAACGACAACATCCAGCTTCTCATCCGACTCGTTTTCGGCCGTCCAGCCGCGGGTATAGGTCTCTGCAACGTGTAGCGTGGCTGCCGGGCCGGGATGCAGATTGATTCGAATGAAGCCGGGCCTCGCCCGCCAGATGTCCTTGATGGATGTTGTCGAGTTACTTTGCATGATCCGCGCATCGGGCGATGACACGGAGGCAAGGACCAGTTGTGTGGATTGTCCGAAGGTCTCGTAGGCCGTCGCGACAAGTCCCACCGCGCCTAATTCACGAAGTCGTTGCGGCGTGGTGACGAGCCATCGCACCGCTGCATTCCTGCAGAAGCGAACCAAGGCATCCGGAGGCGCCACGGTATCGTCTTCGGCCGCTGCATCGCGAAGCCGGAGCGTACGCATCGCAGCCGGTTCCGTCGGAGAGAAACCCTCGGCGCTGCGCAGACCCCAGACCCGCGGCGTGTTGAAGTTCAGGCCCTCGCGATAGAACACGGCCTGCCTTTCTGTGGGTCGCATGCCATGCAACGATGGAAGCGGCACCACGGTGGCCGCGCGATCGCGCAAGACGCGTCCCATCGGCTCGGGCGACTGCTTCACGATATCGACGAGAACGGGCCGGCTGAGCGGATCGAACCGCGACGTGGTCGGAATCTCGCGGAACCAGACCGGGACAATCGATAGCGCGATGATCGCTGCTGCCACAGCTTCGCCGCCTCGGAGCGACGGGAGGCGCCTGTGCAGGAAGGCTGCAAACGGCCGGAAACCCATGCCCGCTAGAACACAGGCTCCGAGCGTAAACCAGAGGAGATACTTCTCCGGGTAGCGGAAAGACGAAACGACCGGAATGGAGTGCCAGAGACTGAAACCAGGGAGGAAGCGACCGAACGAGAGGAGCAAGGCGCCGACCATCAGGGCGATAGCCCAGAGCGTGAGATTTCGCTTCGCCTTCCGCGTGGCGAAGAGGATCGGCAGCAGGGTAAGCACACCGAGATGGATGGAGCACGTCCAAGGCGACAGCTTGGTGGCGCCCGCTCCCATGAGTCCCGTGCCATGCCACGTATCGCGATTTCCGAAGGCGTACGGAAGGATGAGGTCGAGCAGGCGCTTCGGGTGAAACGAGCGTTCGGTCGCTTCGGCGAAGCTCAGTCCGCTCGCGCGATAGGACGTCTGTGCCGCGTCAAATGCTGGCAGCCATTGGACCGCGGAGACGAGAACGCCGGTGAAGACGGCCGCAGCCCATGCGAGAATCAGCCGTTTCCGCGCAGGGTGTGCGACGGCGAGCAGCAGCGCCACACCAGTCCAGATCACCGTGGCCTGCAGGTCGCCGCTCAGCAGCAGCAGCGCCCAGCACATCGCGGTCGTTAGCAGCGAAAAACGGAATCGCCCGGGACGTGCGGCCTCGCAGAGCGCGACAAGTCCAAGAGGAATCCATGGCAGAGCTACGATGTGCAGCGTGTCCCACATGCCACGGGCATAGCCGCTTGCCACATAGGCCAGCGCGCCCACGAAGGCGCCCGCGGCGCCGGTCCGGCAAGCCCGCTGCAGGAACAGGTGAGTCGCGACGAGGCTCAACCACGTATGCACCAGCAGGAAGAGACTGAATCCGAACTTCAGGGGTAGAAACCAGCAAATGAGTCGAAGCGGATATAGAACACCGGCGTTGATATTCTCGAGAAGTGGCGTTCCCGCGCAAACACCGTCGGCCCAGAACGGCATGTGGCCGGAAAGTATCTGGGCGCGCGCTTCAACCAGGAGGGGCCATGTGTAGACAAAGGTGTCCCAGCGATACAGCGTGCGGCCGGGAATGAAGAGTTCGACACAGAGAATCGCTGCGAGAATGAAATAAGAGAAAAGGAACCGGCGAGGCTCGTGAATGGATGGATACCACCTCATGCAGGGAGCGAAGGATAGTCGGTTGAGCATGACGCTGCAATGACCGATGGCAGCGTCATGGGTTGGACTTGAGGAAGTCCTTCGCCATCTGAAAATCGGGGTCGATCTTTACGGCCTCGCTGGCGGCCTGCCGCGCCGTCACGAGATCACCCTGCAAAGAGAACACGACGGCGATGTTAAAATGGGCCTGCGCCTTCCTTGGATTGAGCTTCAGCGTCTCAATATACGCAGCCTTTGCTTCGTCGAGCCGGTCGAGTCCGAACAATGCGTTCCCGCGGACGAAATGCAGATCGGCGGTCTGGGGCGCGATGGCGAGGCCGCGATCCGCTTGATCGAGCGCTTCCTCGGCAAGACCGCGGTCGAGGAAGTGCGCGGCGACGTTGTAGTGATCGAGGGCGCGAAAATCTGTGAGCTGCTTCAGGGGCCACAAGGCAAGGACCGCACAGGCAAGGCACAACGCCGTCCAGAGTCCACGCCTTGTGCCGGCGTGAGCTTGCGTGATCCCCCAGGCCGCGCAGGCTGCAAGGAGCGGCGCGGACGTCATGCGATAGCGCGATGTCACGAAGAAGAGGATCACGGAAAAGATCGCGGTCGCGGTGACCAGGCGCGGGAGGGTCGAGCCGCGGACGGAGAGAAGCCCGGCGAGGCCCAACGCACTGATCAGCGCAAACGATGGCCACCACGCCCAGCCTTGTCCGAGTCCGGTGAGCCGTAATGAGGGCAACAGACGCATGTCGTCGTACTCGGCGAGATTGAAGAACTTCGCGAACTTGATGGCGAAGAGCTTTGCAGCTTCGCCGGGATGCTCTCGCCAGAAGGCCTTGGCCTGGTCGGACCAGTAACGCGAGAACCCTGCCGGCGTGAGCTTGTGTCCGGTCGCCTGCTCCGCCTCGCGCATGGCGTCGATGAGCAGGCTGCCCTGGTCGCCCCGGAAACCTTTGATCTGCATCGGATAGCCGGTCGCACCCTTGTGATTGCCCATGAAGAAATTGAAGCCGCCGTGGGCTGTGATGAGGATCGTTTCTCCGGACGCCCGGTAGTTGTGGATTGTGACCGGGGCGATCGGGATCGCGAATGCGATGAGGAATACGGGCACGCAGAGTGCGCCCACCTCGCGCTTCACGGTCAGCACGAGCCAATACACCGCGCAGACCATCACGATCAGAACGAAGCCTGCGAATCCGAGGGCACCCACGCCCGCAAGGAGGCCTACTCCGAACCAGCGAGACATCTTCCCCTGTCCCGTCAACCCTGACGCGGCCAGTGTGAAGAGGACGAGCAGCATGGTGTTGAGCGTGTTGGGCATCGTGACGGACGAGAACACAATCGCCAGGGGATAGGTCGCGTAGAGCAAGGCCGCGACGAGGGCGTAGAAGGGTCGCGCCCCGAAGCGCAAGGCCAGGAGGACGATAACGGCGGAGGTGATAGCGTCCATGAATGCCCCCAGCAATCCCGCGAGCATGAGTACGCCATCCCCCGCTAGAGCCGCGACCGCGCCGAGGACCAGCGGATAGAGCGGCATGTACTGGAAGACGTCGTCCGGGAGGATTCGGCCTGCGCCGACTTCCTGGGCCAGCCGGAGGTAGAGACTGCGGTCGTTTCCGCCTTCGATGGGCTGGAACAGGGGCGACAAGGCGAAGGCTATGAGGAAGACGACGCGCAGAACCAGCGCGGTGAGGAAGGCCACGCTCACGGCCTTGCGGGTGTCGACATCGGGTACCTTCATGTGTCACGCACTATGGCGATGAGGAAACATCCGCACGAGAAAAAGAATGCGCCCCGGCGCACAACCGGGGCGCATATTTCACTCACACATTGACCGCATCCGCCGCTAGATCGTGTGGCCCGAGGCCGATTGGCTGCACGAAGGATCCTCGGCGAGGGCCCCGATCGTGTAGGTTCCGCCCGAGGGACAGTTCGGTTCCTTGCGGATGATGGTAGGCACGAGTTCGCTGATGCTCGCCGGCGCGATGCCGTTGTTCACGAGCGCGTATTGGTCCTTGGCACCTGATATCTGCCTCATATGGCTGATGCAGGTGTTCTTCATGGATGACGTTCTTGCATTCACGAAGGACGGCAGGGCAATCATCGCCAGCAGGCCGATGATGGCCACCGTGATCATGATCTCGATGAGCGTGAAGGCCGCTTTACGGCTATGCATCATGGCACTTCCCTCCCTGCTACCCGACCGCCGATTCATCAAAACACAAGGGGCCCTCGGATTTTAACCCGGGGCCCCCTGACGTTTCTAGACTACACGTTGATTACAGCGTGTGGCCGGCGACTGTGCAGGACGGATCGACGCCAAGGCCGCCAATCGTGTACGTACCCGCTGCAGGGCAAGCCGGGTTCTTGGCGATATACGTGGACACGAGGTCCGTGTTGATCGCCGTGGGGGCCGTGCCGTTGTGCTCGAGGGCGTACTGGTCCTTCGCGCCCGAAACCTGGCGAAGGTTGTTGATGCAGGAATTCTTCTGCGACGTCGTACGTGCATTGACGAACGACGGGATCGCGATGGCGGCCAAGAGACCGATAATCGCGACGACGATCATGATTTCGACGAGGGTGAAGCCCGACTTACGATTCTTCAACATGTTCTGACTCCTACTATGCTGTCTTTGTTTTCTTGTTTATGGCCTGCGAATCACTCGACCCGCAGACGAAGCATTTATAAGCAGCACCCATGCCAACACGACTTGACCCCACCCCAGAAACGCTTTGACCCCCAAGGACTATCGCATAATCGAGAGTCAAACGCTTGACCCTGCCGACCAAGCTTCTCACACGTGCGCATTGCGTCAAAGATGAGAATGACATATGCCCTTGGTCGTACCATCCTGCACATCCCTCGCCCACCGCAAACAATCGCGAGGCAAAAAGAAAAGAGCCCCGGGTTTGACCCCGGGGCTCTCAACGATTCTAGACTACGCTTGGATTACAGCGTGTGGCCGGCGACTGAGCATGTCGGGTCGGTGCCGAGGGCGCCGATCGTGTACGTGCCAGCTGCGGGGCAAGCCGGATCCTTGGCGATGTACGTCGAAACGAGGTCCGCGCCAATGGCCGTGGGGGCCGTGCCGTTGTGCTCGAGGGCGTACTGGTCCTTCGCGCCCGAAACCTGGCGAAGGTTGTTGATGCAGGAATTCTTCTGCGACGTCGTACGTGCATTGACGAACGACGGGATCGCGATGGCGGCCAAGAGACCGATAATCGCGACGACGATCATGATTTCGACGAGGGTGAAGCCCGACTTACGATTCTTCAACATGTTCTGACTCCTACTATGCTGTCTTTGTTTTCTTGTTAGTGACCCACAATCACTCGATGTGCGGGCAGCTAGATTATAGCAGTAGCCGTGCCAAGGAGCAGAGCACAGCCGTGCGAAACCATGTGATGCTCAAGGGGTACCACAATCACGCCAGTCAAACGGTTGACCACCAAGACATCGCTTCTCGAAATTGCGAGCGCAATCACGATTGAGAATGACAGGAGAACGGATTCCGGGAGTGTGGACGATTATGGCCCGCCCACGGGCGTTTCTGCACGGTGATGCAGGCGGCGATCGACGACACGAAGGTGATCAGATCACTCCGGTGGTTCGGGCAGCTTGCGGTAAAGGGTCGCGAGACTGATCTTCAGCGCCTTCGCGGCCTTCTCCTTGTCGCCATCCATCGAGACGAGCACCTGGCTAAGGTACTCCTTCTCCTTGGCGCGCAAGAAGGCTTTCAGCGACTTGCCTCGGTGGTCTTCCAGCTTGCCGGGCAACGCGGTACCACCGATACCCGACGCGACGTGGCTGACCATCTTCGCGGGGAGGACGTCCTTTGTAATCTGACCATCGCGCGCGAAGGTCAGGGCATGGCGGATGGCGTTCTCCAGCTCGCGCACGTTGCCGGGCCAGTGGTACTTCTCGAGCACCACCTGCGCTTCAGGTTCGATGGCAGGGACGTCCTTGCCGGGTCCCATTTCGCGACGCATAACGTGATAGACCAGCGGCAGAACGTCTTCCGCGCGCTCGCGCAGCGGCGCGATTTCGATCGGGATCACGCTCAGGCGGTAATACAAGTCCTCGCGGAACTTCCCCTCCCCGATCAGGCGCTCGAGGCGGTCGTTCGTGGCCGCGAGAACGCGCACGTCAACCGTGACTGAATCATTACCGCCCACCTTGCGCACCTGCTTGTCCTGAAGCACACGAAGCAACTTGGCCTGCAGGTTCAAGGGCATGGACCCGATTTCGTCGAGGAAGATCGTGCCTCCATTGGCAGCCTCAAACAGGCCTTCTTTCGTCGTCGTGGCGCCTGTAAACGCACCTTTGACGTGACCAAAGAGCTCGGATTCGAGGAGCGGTTCGGGCAAGGCCGCGCAGTTGATCGGGAGGAAGTTCTTATGCTTTCGCGTACTGTGGCTGTGAATTGCCTTCGCCACGACTTCCTTGCCGACGCCGCTTTCGCCCAGGATCAACACGGTGGTATCGGTCGGGGCCACGCGCTCGATCATCTCGCAGACTTTCCGCATCGCCGGACTTTCTGCGATAATGCTTTCGAAGCGGTATCGTGACTCGAGCTGGGCCTTTAGCTGGACGTTTTCAGCGAGGACATTGTGGTACTGAAGCGCACGGTCGACGGTGATGAGAAGTTCGTCCACCTTGAAGGGCTTGGTGACGTAGTCGAACGCGCCTTCCTTCATCGCCTCGACGGCCGTTTCCACGGAGCCATAGGCCGTCAGCATGATGACAGCCATGCTGGGATGGTCCTTGCGGGCCGTCTTGAGTAGCTGCATGCCGTCGATCGGTGCCATCCGGATGTCGGAGATCATCAGATCGAAGCGGTCGTTGCGGAGAAGCTCCACCGCACGTTCGCCACCCCTGACAGGAACTGCCTCGTGGCCTTCCTGCTTCAGCAGTGTACTTAAGACATTGAGAATGCTCGGTTCGTCGTCAACTACAAGAATTCGCGCCACGACCAGTTACCCCCTTACATGTACACAGATCGCTTGATTGGTTTTGAGAATAGCATCGTTTTCTGAAATGTCACAAAGAATTCTCATTTTGTCGAAGGCAGGGGTAGCGTGGCTAAGGGACCGCGTAGCGGTGACTTAGCGGGGGTGCGCGGCGTGCAGGTCGACGGGCTGTGCAGAGCGCAGGGGCGTGTCAGGCTGGCGACCATGGTCGTCCCAGTTTAGAACCATGGCCAGCCGATCGGATGAGAATTCCGAGAAATCGATGAACTTCTCGAGGATACGGTCGAGCCTCGAAGTTTCCGTAACGATACTCTCGAACAAAGTCGACCGCTCGCTCCTGAGCAGCTCGACGCTTCGCTCGTCTCCCAACATGGCCTTGCGCTCCAGGTCCAACAGGACTTGTACGCAGCCAGAGATTGCGGCCAGCGGGTTTCTGATTTCGTGGGCGATCTCGGCCGCGACATCAGCCGAAGATGCGGGTTTCCGGTCTCCGGTGTAGGTGCCGGATGGATCGTTCAGCCATACAAGGCGCACATCCTGCTGCCCGTCGTGGCCACTAGCCACGCCGGCCGGACTGCGGATGCTCCGCACTTGCATGTTGCATTCGACCTTCTGTCCGTCCTTTCGCAGCAACGTCCGCGTAGCCACCGAGCCCGATTCCGGAATGCTGCGCGTTCCGCGGGGATCCAGCATCGCCTGAAAGGAACGTCCGGCAAGGACGCGGGATTCCTCGCCCAGCAACTCGGTCGCCTGCCGGTTCGCGAGCAGAATCTTCGACTCATGGTCCAGCAGGACGAAACCCGATGGCCACTCGCGGAGGAACTGCCGCTCGCTCTCCAGCATCTGCTTTTCCTTGTGCGCCATCTTCATGCGCTTGAGCGCGATGAGATACGTCAGGCCGGCGAACACGGCGACGGCTGAGAACTGGATCAGCGCGATGCCGCCGACCGAGTAGGTCGTCTGCAGGGACGAAAGGCTCGAAGGGGGCAGCCAGCCCTTCTGCGCTGCCACACACATCAGGAGGAAGATCGTGATACAGAATAGCGCGACGCGAACCACGTGCGGCGGGCGACCGATGAAGCCGGACGAAAGGACGACCATCGGATAGAGGATGATCAGCTCACTATGCACGCCGCCCGTGAGGGCCATCAGGGCCGTGACGACACACCCGTCGACGACAAACGGAAGCGGCAACCAGTCATCGTAGCCCACCGGATCGCGCAGCCGCAGGCCGTAGGGAATGGTCACGGCAAATGCGATGGCAAGCACGGCATAGTAGTACAGGCCGCCCCACCCGACATCGCCAACCACGCCAACGGCAAGCAGGAGCCCCAGCATGACCAGGCGCACACCGATCACGAAGAGAACGCCCTTCGAGGGATCGCGTTCGTCCGCGTGATCCACTGCGGACTGTACCGTGTGAAGTTCAGCGCCGGTCATGTCGTTGTGCCGTCCCGCATTAGAAGTTTACGATTTCGTGCATCTTGAAGATCGGGAGGAACATGCAGACCACGATGCCGCCGATGACCACGCCGAGGAACACCATCAGCAAAGGCTCGATCAGCGACGTGAGGCCCGACAGCATGGCTTCGACCTCGTCGTTGTAGAACTCCGAGATGCGCTGCAGCATGTCGTCGACCTTGCCGGTCTTTTCGCCGGCTTGGAGCATGTTTACGAGCATGCGGGGATACTGCTTGCTCTTGTCGAGATGGACAGACAGCGGTTCGCCGCGCTCCACCGTGGCGCGCGCATCAAGCAGGATTTTTCCCAGCACCTTGTTGCCGGTTGCAAAGGATACGATTTCAAGTGCGCGCAGGATCGGCACGCCGCTTCGGGTAAGCTGCGCGAATGTGGAGGCAAAGCGGGCCAGGGCGACTTTGCGGGTCAGCTCACCGATGACCGGCATCTTGAGAATCCAGCCGTCCAGCATATAGGCGCCTTGCGGCGTCTTCTTCCATTTGCCGAAGAGGTAGATCGCAGCGCCAAGGCTCGCGAGCACGACGACGATATTGCCGCGGATGGCGTCGCTCATGTTGACCAGCACTTGCGTAGGTCCGGGCAGCTTGCCGCCGAAATCGGAATAGATGCTCGCGAACACAGGCACGATCCAGGTAATCATGGCGAAGGCCAGGATGAGCGCTACGCACATGACGACGGTCGGGTACATCATGGCCGACTTCACCTTGCGCCGCAGGCGCGCGGAGGCTTCAAGGTATTGGGCGATACGGCCGGCCGTTTCCGCGAGCAAGCCGCCGGTTTCACCCGCCCGAAACATGCTGACGTAGAGTTCGTCGAAGACTTCCGGGTACGTCGAGAGCGACTCCGAAAGCATCTGGCCGCCTTCGATCTGCCCGCGCAGGCCGCCGATTACTTCACGGAACGCCTTGTTTACGGTCTGCTCTTCCAGCGTGTTGAGGCAATGGACCACGGGCATGCCCGAGGCAAGCATCGCGGCGAGCTGGCGCGTAAAGACGGGAAGCTCCTTCATGCGGATCTTCCGCGCGCCGGGAACGGACTTTGTCCGCGAGCGCTTCGCAGCCGATGCGCTGACCGCCGAAACCTGGGAACCTTTTGCTGCCATAGATGTCGCCGCCATTTCCTAGTCCTCCCCCAACTACTCGGAACCCGTCGTGCGCAGGATTTCTTCCAGCGTCGTGACGCCGTCGCGCACCTTCTGCAAACCCGTATCCCTCAGGGTAATCATGCCGCTGCTCACAGCGGAGTCCCGGATCGCGCTCGCGCCCGAGTTCTTGAGAATCATCGCCTTGACCTCATCCGTCACCATCAGGATCTCCATCAGGGCGCCGCGTCCGCGATAGCCCGTATTGGCGCACTTCGGGCAGCCGCGCGGGCCGTAGAACTGCACACCTTCGAAGAACTCCGGATTGAGATGGTTTGCGCGCAGCATCTCCACGGGAATTTCGATCGGCTGGCGGCAGACCGGGCAGAGCTTGCGGTAGAGACGTTGGGCTTGGGTCAGGATGAGCGACGAGGCGAGAAGGAAAGGCTCAATGCCCATGTACAGCAGTCGGGCCACGGCGCCGGCGGCGTCGTTCGTGTGCAGCGTGCTCAGGACCAAGTGACCGGTGAGGGCCGCCTGCACGCCGATGGACGCCGTTTCGCCATCGCGCATTTCACCGATCATGACGACGTCGGGGTCCTGACGGAGGATGGAGCGCAGTGCGGCCGCGAACGTGAGGCCCACGTCCGGGTGCGTCTGCACCTGGTTGATGCCTTGGAGCTGATACTCCACCGGGTCTTCCACCGTAACGATGTTGACATCCGGTTGGTTCAGCTCCTGCAAGCAGGAATAGAGCGTCGTCGTCTTGCCGCTGCCGGTCGGGCCCGTGACGAGCAGCATGCCATGCGGCTGGGCGATCGCAAAACGCAGGTTCTCCAGCGCCTTGGTATCGAGGCCGAGTGAGCCGAGGTTCGGCGCAAGGGCGGATTTGTCGAGAATACGCATAACGATCTTCTCGCCATGCACCGTCGGCAGGATGCTGACGCGAACGTCGGCGTCCTTGCCCATCGCGCGGATTTTGAAGCGACCGTCCTGCGGCACGCGCCGCTCGGCAATGTTCAGGTTCGACATGATCTTGAGGCGCGACGTGATGGCGGACTGCAAATGCTTGGGCGGGCTGGGGCTCTCGTACATCAAACCGTCGATGCGATAGCGGAGCCGGATGGTCTTCTCCATCGGCTCGACATGGATGTCACTGGCGTGCTTGCGTAGCGCTTCCACCATGACCGAGTTCACGATGCGGATGACGGGCGCATCCTCGGCGCTCTCGAGCATTTCATCAAGGCTGACGTCCTGCGCTTCCTCGCGTCCGACTTCGACGTCGCCTTCGCTGACGTCCTTCAGGATGTCTTCCAGGCCCTGCGTCGGTTCGCGGACAAAGCGCTGCAGCAGGTCGAGCACATCCTTCTCGGGCGCGACGAGAGGGACGATGTCGAGCCCGGTCATCGCATGCAGCGTTTCCAAGCCGACGACGTCGAAGGGGTCACCCATCGCCACGGTGAGTAGCGTGTCGGTCTTGCTGAGCGGCACCACCTTGTGGCGCTGCAGGGTTTCGCGGGAAAGCTGCTCGAAGAGCTGGTTGTCCGGGGTGAAGTGACCGAGGGAGATCGGCGGGATGCTAAGGTATTCGGACAGGGCAAGGGCGATATCGACGCCGCTGACGAGGTTCTTCTGGACCAAGACCTTTTCCAGCCGGGTTCCGGTCAATTCCGCCTCTTCGCGGATTTCTTCCAGCGCCTCAACCTTCACGGCCTTTCGCCGCAATAAGATGTCGATTACCTGGTCGCCATGTCCTGCTGTGTGCATTCGGGCCTGATCCTCCGTCTCGCAAACCATTCAGCAAGAACGGTGCCACGCCGTCCGTGAGCCATGGAAAGGGCGCAGTAGGACGCTTCAAGGCCCGCGCGGCTGTGCAAGAATGTCCAAGAATTGAGAATGTGCCTTAGCAAAGTGCAGAATTGTGTGACGCAGCAAAGCCGCGCAGATCGGGCTTGGGGCGCGTGTCGGTGTCAGGGACGCGGGATTCCGATCGCTGTTTTGCGTAAAGCGATGCATCAACCTGCGCCATCGCTCGTCTGGCATGGAACGTGCATAAGATGAGTCCTCGGGTGTACAACCCGATAGGGACAAGACTATGGCAACAAACACTGCGACACAGGCCACGGGCGAATCAGAACTCTGGAGCGCGATCGCCGCGTTCGAGCGCATCCTGGAGGTCATGCCCACAGACCGCCTTGCCCTTGAAACCCTCGCGGATGCCTACCAGAAACTCGGTGACCTGACCCGCGCGTCGGAGTACCTGGGACGGCTGACGGACGTCGTCGTGCACGATCACGACACGCAGGCCGCGCAGGCGCTGATCGAGAAACTGAAACTACTCTCGAAGGACGACAACGCGATCAAGGCGAAGAGCAAGCTGGAAACAATGCTGGCGAAGTCCCCCGCCCTTTCGAGCGAACCGAAAGCACAGGCGGGCGGAGCGCGAAAGAGCACCGGCATCACGCAGGAGATTTCCCTCGCGTGGGATTTACTGCAGGCGGGCCAGATCAGTCAGGAGGACTACGGCCACATTGTGCAGGATCTATCGGAGAGTTCCTCGAAGCGCGTCGACGTCCCGGTCACCGTCCTGCACGCCCTCCACGACCGCCATTTCAAAGGCCTCGAACGCGTGATCGGTCACCTCTCCCGCACGAGCAACAAGCCCGTGATCCCGCTTTCGAGCTTTGAGGTGGTGAAGGACACCGTGAACCTCCTGCCGATGGAATTCATGGCGAAGCGCGGCGCGATCGCCTTTGAGACGATGGGGCAGGATGTCCTTGTCGCCGTGCTGAATCCCATGGACAAGGATCTGCAGGAAGACGTGAAGCGTGTAACGAAGCGCCGCTGCCACTTCTACATCGCGGGACCCGGCGACTACGACAACACGCTCGCGAGCATTCGCAAGATGCTGTCGCCAGAGAAGCAGGCGAACTAACCGCTGGCGTTACTCGATCGTCTGACCCATCCCGACAAAGCGCTGTTCGCCTTTGAACTCAAAGGTCACGCCGGAAGGCTGGATATCGAGGATCAAGGCGCCCTCAACCGATTCATTCACCGTGATCAGTCGCTGGTTGATGATCGCCGCGGCCTTCAACTGGTTCGGATTGGCCAATACGCCATTCACCGTGATCCTCGGCCAACCACTGGCGGAGGGCGGGCGCGGCGGCGCGGGCGTTTCGGACGTCCCTTGACCGCCGGACGCGTCTGCTGCCTCAGCAGGCCCCGTCGAAGCTACGGATTTCGTTGGAGCCGGAGCCTGCGTCTGCGCCGATTCGACTTCCGCTACATCCTTCTGGTGCTCCGTGACGGCATCCTTCATGGCGTGGACCCGTTGCTGGATGGACTGAATGCCTTCCGACGCCGCGTTCGCCACGGCGGGGGCGGGTGGCTCCGCTTTCGCTGCGGCCTGCGCTTCTTGCGACGTTTCACCGCCGAGCATCGTGGCGATGGACGGCACGGAACCCTTCTTCTGCAATGCGAGATAGAAAAGTCCCGCCGCAAGTCCGAGCAGAAGGAACAGGATGACAAAGACGCCGATCAACTTGGCGCCCGTTCCGGAATCCGGGTCGGGGTCAGCCGGTGGCGGCGCCAGCGGCGGCGGTGCCGCGGGTGGCGGCGCGGCAAGCGGCGCGGCCTTGCCTGTCTTCAACTGCTCTTCCTGTTTCCTCTTCAGCGCTTCCTGAATCAAGCTCACGCGCTCACCTCGACTTCCTGGATGGCCCGCTTCACGTGAATGGCCCTGATGATCCGCGATCCATCGACATAGCCGGCCAGCATGGCCCTGTCGCAAATCGTATTCGTGATACGCGGCGTCCCATGTCCGTGCTTAAAGACAAGATGAACGGCCTCGGTGTCGAAAGCGACATCCGGCGCAACGCCTGCCACGCTGAGGCGATGCATGATGTACTCGCCGGTCTCGATCTCATTCAACGGTTCAAGTTTGCAGCGCACGATAATCCGCTGCCGCAGCTGGCGAAGGTCGGTCCGCGCAAGGCGCTCCTCTAGCTCCGGCTGCCCGATGAGCACGATCTGCATGAGCTTGTGCTGGTCGGTCTCGAGATTGGACAGGAGCCGGATCTGTTCCATCGTGCCGGGCAGCAGGTTCTGCGCTTCGTCGA
Source organism: uncultured Verrucomicrobiota bacterium (assembly GCA_964503335.1). Lineage (GTDB taxonomy): Bacteria > Verrucomicrobiota > Kiritimatiellia > CAIVKH01 > CAIVKH01 > CAZCZZ01. Next base: position 15,654 of record CAZCZZ010000011.1, on the reverse strand, counting down.
TGAAGACCGCGACCGTGAAGCCTTCCTTCTCCATGAAGAGCAGGTACTGGTTCAATTGCTCGATGTAGCCGAGCCGGTCGCGCCCTTTGACGGTCAGGCCCAGGTCGTGGAGGATTGCCCGCAGGAGCTGGGTGTCGGAGAGCGTCGGATTCAGGATCAGCGCGGTCTGGACCTTCTTTGGCAGCTTCGCGAGGACGGCGCGGCAGAGCGTGGTCTTCCCCGACCCCACCTCGCCCACGAGCTCGATGAACCCCTTCTTCTGCTCGATGCCGTAGATCAGGTGATCGAATGCATCCTTATGCCGCGGTGAGAAATACAAAAACCGCGGATCAGGCGTGATATTGAAAGGGGCCTCCTTGAGGCCGTAGAATTCAAAGTACATTCGAGCCGTTTTCCCCGTCGTGCAAAACTGTCATCACCACCATGCGCGCTGCATGAATCGTGCCGGACCGCCCTACTCCGTCGCAACGGGATAGGTTATTCCAAGCAAACTGGATACCGCCTTGTAATACGACGCCCGGCGTCCGGACGCAAACCCCGCCGCGTTCCTGACCCGTCCTTCGAGGATCCGGAAATTGAGCCCGCCCGTCGCGCCCAGATGCTTCTTCCGCGCGATCGCCTGGTGCGGATCCATGTTCTGCAGCTCTTCGAGATGCTGCTTTACATGGTGATACGCGTCCCGGAACGGCATACCCTTCGCCACGAGCTCAAGCGCCCGGTCCGTTGCAAACACGTCCGGCGTAAAGCCCGCGAGCAGCTTCTCTTCGCAAACGCCCATGCCGTCGATCAACGGCGTCATGATCCGCAGCGTGGCCCGGGTCGTGGCGATGCCATCCATGAAGAACGCCTTCGCTTCCTGCAGGTCCCGGTTGTAGCCCGACGGCAGTCCCTTCACGAGGTCGAACACTGCCGACGCCGCGGCGTGGACGGCCGACGTCTTGGCGCGCAGGAGTTCCAGCACGTCCGGATTCTTCTTCTGCGGCATGATGCTGCTGCCCGTGCAGAACTCCGACGGCAGCGTGAAGTAGCCGAACTCCGGCATGGTGAAAATCATCAAGTCCTGCGCCAGCCGCGAGAGCGTGAGCATCGCCTGGCTGAGGGCCGACAGGATGATGGACTCCATCTTGCCCCGCGCGTTGTTCGCGTAGAGGACGTTGTGACAAGGCGCCGCGAGATCGAGCAGGTCTGCCACCAGTTGCCGGTCGATCGGCAGCGGCACGCCATAGCTCGCCGCGGAGCCCAGCGGCGACCGGTCATTCAGTTCATAGGCGCTGATCAGCAGATCGAGATCGTCGAGCAAGCCCTCGGCAAAGGACGACGCCCAGAGTCCCACGGAACTCGGCATCGCGGTCTGCATGTGCGTCCGGCCCACCATCGGCACCCGCTCGTGCGTCTTCGCAAAGCGCAGCAGCGCGGACGCGACCGCCGACGCTTCATCGATCGCATCGAGCAACTGCTCCTTCGCATAGAGCCTGAGGTCGAGAGCAACCTGGTCGTTCCGGCTTCTGCCCGTGTGCACCTTCTTGCCGAGGTCCCCGAGCTTCTCCGTAAGCGTCCGCTCGACGGCGAGATGGACATCCTGGTCCGCGATCGTGATTTCAAATCTGCCCGCCGCGTGCCGCTTGATGATGTGGCCCAGCTCCGCGACGATCTGCTTGCGCTGCGCGGGCGTGAAGATCGGGGGCCGGACCGGCATAAGCCCCAGCATCGTGACATGTGCCGCGGAGCCAATGCAGTCCGCCGCGACCAGGTTCAAGTCCAACTCAATGTCCTTGCCCGCCGTATACGCCAACACATCGTCATTCACCACGCCGACGGTCGTCGTCTTCTTCCCCGTTTTGTTTTTCATCGCGCGCGGAGTGTAGGAAAGTTTGGCGCAGCGCGTGAGCAAAATCTGATCGCCCCGGGGGACCCGCCCGATTCCCGGGGTTTTACCCACGGAGGCCACGGATCCAGAGGGATGGAAAGAGTCAGCACAAGAGTTCCAACGATGGGAAACTCCAAGCCCCAACCCTTCCAATCCTTGGAACCCCCAGCAGGAAGGCTTCCCGCTGCTTGCGTCAGCAGGTGACACCATGGTTCTGCGACGTACCCCAACGCCGCGGGTGCGTCCCTCTGGCGAAATGCGACGTGCACGCAGGGTATTGCGACGTCCCATTCTGGCCGGGCGACGCCGCAAAAACGCGATGCGTGGCGGCGATTCCGGGAATCCGCACGCGGAACTGGAGGGGCTGGCGCAGCCTGACCCTCCGGAATTTCGGCAATCGGGGTCTTTGCGGATTTGAACGGCATGGGTGCCGATGCGACCACAAATCGGGACCCCGCTGAGCCTGAAATCCCGTCCCATCTTCTTACTGGAGCGCGGAGCTACTGCGACGCGTCTTCGCTGAATCACCTCGCGATAGCTCGGTGCTACTATTACGACGCCATATCCAGCACATAAGGGCCGAAGATCAGGATGCCGATGATTACGGCTCCGATTGCGGCGATCAGCACGGAGCCGGCGGCCACGTCCTTGGCTTTGCCGATCATCGGATGAAACGTCGGATTCGTCACGTCGGCGAGGAACTCGAATGCCGTGTTCAGCGCTTCGGCGCTCCACACGGCCATGATCGCGAGGATCAGCCAGAGCCATTCATCGCGCGTGACGCCGAAGAAGAACCCCGCGCCAACCACACCCACCGTCGCCAAGGCATGAACCCATGCATTGTGCTGGGATTGGATCATGGTCCAGAGGCCCATGAACGCGTATTTGAAGCTTCGAATACGTCCCGTAAATTCGAATGGTCTATTCATGACATCCTAGCACTCGGCGATGGTATGCAGAGGACAGGAGCCGGTCCATCGTTTGTTCCAGAGGGTGCCCACGGTCGACTCGTCTTCGCTGATTCACCTCGCGGTAGCTCCGTGCTCCACTACGGAATTCGCATGGCGCGGAGGCGGAAGAAGGCGTTGGTCAGGGTGGCGGGGGTTGGGAATTGGTTGGTGATGGTGGTCGGGGGGACCGAGGTGAAGACGGGGGTCCAGGGGCCGGCGGGCGTGCTCGCGCGCTCTACGATTTGCGAGGCGAGGATGCCGCCGGACCACAACACGACGAGATTCGTTCCCGATGGGGTCACACGCAGGAGGCGGAGGGCGGATGCGGCGTTCGTCGGCTGCGTGTCGGCCATGTATTCGCCGAAGTTTGAAAGACCATCGCCGTCGAGATCCGTGGACGCATCCCCGGCGTTCGTGAAGTTCAGGCCGTTCAGGCTTTCCCAGGCGTCCGACATGCCGTCGCCGTCGGCGTCGGGCGACGACAATCGATTGAGGCTGTATGCGAGGGTCTCGTCGTTGAAGGTGAACTGATACTGTCCAGCCACCGGACCGAGGATCGCCACATTTGGACCGTCGAAGTCACCGGAACCACTCAGCGGCACGAGCTGTGTGACCTGGTTCGTGTCGCCCCAGTTCACCGCCCAAGCGCCGTTCGCGGTGAACTTAAATTCGACACCGGTCGGAATCGCAAAGTTGGTGGTGATCGACCATGTGTGGTTGTCGACGAGCTTCATCGGTCCACCTGCCGCATTCCAGCCGTTGAACGACCCCGAAATGCCCACGGTCGGGAACGTGTAGCGCGGCGTGAAATCGACCGAATACGCTTTGTTCGATTCCGTGAAGCGGAACGTGTAGTCGCCGTTGAGAGGTCCCGTAAGCCGGATGTTCGCACCGAAGGCGAGTCCCGTCGCGTTCAACGGCGTCTCAAAGACCGTCTGCGTAACCGCGCCCCAGTTGTCGTTCCATGTTCCGTTCGCCGCGAACTTGAACTCGACGTCCGTGGCTTGCGAGAAGGTCACGACCGACTGCCAGACGCCATTCGAGACGAGGGTCATGTTGTTCAAGCCCGGCTCCCAGCCGTTCAATGTGCCGGCGAGACACATGGTCTTGTTGGATGACGGATGAATCACACGAATCTCGTACGCGCGGGTGTTCTCGTCGAAGCGGAAACGCACCGGTCCGTTGACCACACCGGCCACAACAATGTCTCCGCCAAACGCGTCTGCTGTCCCGACCAGCGGCAGCGTCACACCGGGCTGATCGAACTCGCCCCAGTTGTTCGACCAGCTCCCCGCGGCGAACTTGAAGACGAGTCCATTCACATTGGTGAGGTTCAGCGTCGTTTCCCAAAGTCCGTTCGCCACGAGTTGCATATTGCTCGCCGCCGTATTCCAGCCGGTGAAGTCGCCCGCGACCGACATCTGGCTGTACGCGCTCCCCTTCGGATTTGACACCTTCGGATCCAGCGCGCGCTGATACTCCTGCAGATTCGAGTACCCGTCGCCATCCGGATTCGCCGACCCATCGGACGCGTTCGTGGGACTCAGACCATGGAAGGACTCCCACGCGTCGTGCATGCCGTCGGCATCGGAGTCCTGCGGGGGCAGGATCGAGACGCTGTACGCGCGATTCGTCTCGTTGAAAGTGAAGCGATACAGACCGTGCATCAGGCCGTCGACGAAGATGTCGCTGAACGCATCGGCTTCCGCCACGCCGTTCATCTCGACGATGTAGTCCTCCTGGTTCACCTCGCCCCAGCTCTTCGACCAGGTGCCGTCGGCCACAAACCGGAAACGGGAATCGGACTGGAACTCAAGCGGCTGGATGAGTGTCCACACGTAATTCGTCGTCAGCTTCATGTTCGAGAGCTGGGCATTCCAGCCGTTGAACGAACCCGCCAGCGTCAGGGAGTCAATATCGGTGCCCAACTCAAACACAAGCGGCTTCGACCCGCGCTCGTACTCTTGGATGTTCGTGAAGAGATCGCCGTCCGGATTCGCCGTCGCGTCGCTCGCGTTCGCCGGGTTCAGGCCGTTGGCGGTTTCCCACGAGTCGAGCATCGCGTCGCCGTCCGCGTCCGAGAGCTGGGGCGTGGCGCGCGACAGGATCAAGGCGCTGTACGGCGCAAGCTGCACGGTGCCTTGCGGCGAGGCGCCGGAGGCAACGACGGACGTCGGCCCGTAGTGTGTTGAGTCGGTTCCGTACAAGCGCCAGTCCGTGTTGAGGTGCGTGTACCAGCGACCACCGACGGGGAAATCGAGCGTGTAGCTCGTAAACTTCGTGGCCGACATATTCACGACGACCACCACGTCATCGCTGGTCGCGCCTGTCGTCCAGCGGCGATACGCCATCACTTTCGCGCCATCGTTCTGGTGCAGCACCTGCACATTCGCACCCTTCAGGCCCGCCGTCGCATTGGACAGGTTGCGGCGCAGCCGGATCAGATCGCGATAGAACAACGCGGTGCGGAAGCGATCGTTGGCGCGATCCCAGTCGAGCGCCACCGTGTCGCTGAACGCATTCGTCTCCAGCATCTCCTGCCCCATGAACATCAGCGGGATGCCGGGCGACGTAAACGTCAGCACCGCGCCAAGCCCGGCCATGCTGCGCGCGTAGAGGCCTTCGGGATCAGCGAAATCGACGGCGGTCGGCACGCGCACACCGTTGTTCAGGACGCCTGCCTTGTCGTGGTTTTCCGTGAATATCGTGCGCGCGAGTCCGCCACCGTCTTGGATCCAGTAAAGCATCGACCCGATGTCGCGGTCCGCGTCATTCGTTGCCACGAGCTGCGCGAGGATGTTGTCGTGGAAGGCCACGTGCCACTCGCTGTCGAAGCCGATCCTGAGGCCCGCATCCTCGCCCACGCTGATGCGGCCCGGGTAGTTGCTGTGGATGAGGCCGTTGATCTCGACCACGAGGTTCGAGCCTTCGGGAATCGCGTTCGTTCCCGCGCGGATGATGTTTTGCGGCGAATCCCAGCGAAAGCCATCGATCCGATATTCATCGAGCCACAGCTTGAAGCTATCTTTAATGAAGCTGCGCACCTGCGGACGCTCGAAGTTCGGACGCGGACCCCAGACGGTGCAGCACTTCTGTGTGTCCTGGTAGAAGTAGATTCCCCCACCCGCGCCGCCGAGCGATGCGCCGTCGAACTCCCAGATGTCGAGATCGCCAGGCCCGTAATGGTTGTGCACGGCATCGAGCATCACCGCGATGCCCTTTGTGTGGCACGCATTGACGAACGCCTTGAGTCCTTCCGGCCCGCCGTACACATCGTTCTCCACGGCGTAGATGTCCGACGGGTTGTAGCCCCAGCTGTGGCTCAGCGAGAATTCGTTGATAGGCATCAGCTCGACGCAATTGACGCCGAGGTTCGTCAGATGAGCGAGACCCTGCATCGCGTCGTAGAACGTGGCGGGAATGCCATCGGTCGGATTCGGATCGTAGAACGTGCCGACGTGCAATTCGTAGACGACGAGACCGTCCTTCGCTGGCGTCGTCCACGCGTTGGTGGACCAGACGAAAGCCGACGGGTCGTAGATGATGCAGTTGCCGTTCGACCGCGCAATCTTCCGCGCCCGCGGGTCGCGTTTGAAGAACGTGTCGGTGAACTTGAATTTGTACTCCTGTCCGGCCACGGCGCCGGGGACATCAACCGACCAAACGCCGCTCGTCCCCTCCTTCACCATCGGGTTCACATTGCCCCAGCCGTTGAACTCTCCCACGGCGTAAAGGCTCGTCGCGTTCGGCGCCCAGGCTCGGAACGTGACACCGGTCCCGAGCGCGTCCTTATAAATGGTCGCGCCATACCCCGGACGCACGGATTGAGCCGTCGCATCCAATCCCGGGAGGAGAAGGAGGACGCCCGCCGCCAGAACAACCCGTTGCGTAAAGTGTTTTACCATATGGGGATAAAAATTCCGCCCGCAGAACCCTCTGCGGGCGGCCATGTTGTAAACGTACACCGCGAAGTCGACGCGTTAAGGTGAGATTTCACCGCGCCCCTCGAAAGGTAGGGCGAACCGTCCCTGGTGAGCCGTCGGTGATGTTCAAGATCGGCTCGGCAGGGACGCCTCGCCCTACCAAAGCCCTCCGGTCTTGCTTTCCGAAGTCCATTGGATAAGGTGCGCGGCTCGCTATGGGATCGATGCGATACAAGTCAACGCGCGGGAAAATGCCCTTGATGGGATTCCAAGACGCTGCGCTTACGGGCCTTGCCCCGGACGGCGGGCTGATCATTCCCGAGTCGCTTCCCGACGTGAGCGACCGTCTCTGGTCCTGGTCGAAACTGCCCTACCCGGATCTCGCCTACGAAATCCTCCGGCTGTTCACCGATATCCCGCAGCCCGACCTGCGGATGCTGATCGACAAGAGCTACGCGGCGTTCGATCACCCGGAAGTTGCGCCCGCTGTGAAGGTCGGCCCCGTCCACATCCTCGAGCTCTTCCACGGTCCGACGCTGGCCTTCAAGGACATCGCGCTCCAGTTCCTGAGCAACTTCTATGAGTACGTGCTCGAGCATCGCGACGGGCGGTTGAACATCGTCGGCGCAACGAGTGGCGACACCGGAAGCGCTGCGATCCACGGCGTCAAAGGCATGCACCGCGTCCGCATCTTCATCATGCATCCGCACGGCCGCGTCGCGCCGTTGCAGGAAAAGCAGATGACAGCGGTGCTCGATTCGAACGTCTTCAACCTCGCGATCAAGGGCACGTTCGATGACTGCCAGCGGATCATGAAGAATCTCTTCGGCGACCTCCCCTACAAGGAAGCGCACGCCCTCGGCTCCATCAACTCCGTCAACTGGGCCCGCGTGCTCGCGCAGATCGTGTACTACTTCTCGTCCGGCCTCTACGTCATGAACCAGACCGGCGCGAAAAGTGTGCGCTTCTCCGTCCCAACCGGGAACTTCGGCGACATCCTCGCGGGCTATTACGCGCGCGGCATGGGTTTACCGATCTCGAAACTCATCCTCGCGACGAACGAGAACGATATCCTGTCGCGCTTCTTCAACACCGGCGTCTACAGCACGGGCAAAGTCATGCACACGATCAGTCCGTCGATGGACATCCAGGTCGCGAGCAACTTCGAGCGCTACCTCTATCACAAGGTCGGCGACGATGCGGAACGCCTGACCGGCCTGATGAACGACTTTGCCACGAAAGGCTCGCTGAGCCTTCCGGTCAAACCGGGTGCCGGCGTCGATCCCCTATTCGCCGCAGGCGTGGGCGACACGGCCGGCACGCTGGAAACGATCCGCCATTATCATCGCGTCCACGGCTACCTGCTCGATCCGCATACCGCGGTCGGCGTCCGCGTCGGAGAATCGCATCTCAGCAAGGACGAACCGATGATCTGTCTCGCGACGGCTCATCCCGCCAAGTTCAGCCAGGCCATCCTCGACGCCACCGGCCAGGATCTCGCGCATCACCCGACGCTCGATGCCCTGAAGGACGCCCCGACGCGCTGCGAAGTGCTCCCCGCCGACGAGAAGGCCGTCCGCGACTACGTTGCGGCCCATGCGATGTGACGGGTGGTGTAGTAGCGTCTCCGCGCCTGCCCAGCGGTTCGCGGGGAGACGCATCGGGAAATCTCCCGCTCGCGGAGCGGGTACTACAGACATGCGATTGCACAATCGTAAATCGTTGGTACATTCCCCACTCCAATCTATGACACCGATTCGCTCGCTCATCCTGATTGTCGCCGCCGCATCCGTCGCCGTCTCCTGCACGCGACGCGATGAAGAGGTGCGCCGCTACAAGGAATTGACGCTGCGCACGGCGCCGCCGCCGGCGGCCCAGCAGGCCGCGATGCCGGGTGGCGACATGGCGTCGATGTCCGACGCCGTGACAGCGGGCTCTATCGCCCTCGAATGGACCACGCCCGCAGGCTGGGTCGAAAAAGCCGGCAGCGGTATGCGACTCGCCACGTTCACGATCGAAGGCAGCGAGTGCACGATCACCGCGTTCCCCGGCGATGTCGGCGGCGACGAAGCGAATATCCGGCGCTGGCTCGGACAACTCAACGTGGAGCTATCCGCCGAAGCCCTGTCCTCCTTCGCCGCAAACGGCGAGAAGATTACGACCGCAGGCGGCGTAACCGGCTCCGTCTTCGACTTCGCTACCGCAATCCCCGACGGCGCCCCGATGAGCATGCTCGCGCTGGTCCTCCAGATCGAAGGCCAGTCCGCCTTCGTCAAATGGATGGGACCGCCCGCCCTGCTCTCGGCCCGCAAGTCCGAATTCATCGCCCTCTGCACCTCCCTAAAACCAAAATCCGGATCCTAACCATCAACCCTCAACCATCAATCCTCGCCCGCGTCGTCTCCTGGCTCATCTCGCCGCGCCTGACCGTGATCTGTCTCGCCTGCCTGATCGTGCTTACGTTCCTCGGCACGTTGTACCAGGTGGATCACGGACTGCATGAAGCGAAGGCCGTGTACTTCGACTCCTATTTCGTCCTCCTCGGCGGCATCATCCCCTTCTCGGGCACGCAGCTCGTCCTCGGCGTCCTGCTCGTCAACCTGCTCGGCTACTTGAGCCAGCTCCTCATTGCGCCGACGTTCAAGGCCGGCATCGTGATGATCCACCTCGGCCTGCTCATGATGCTTCTCGGCGGCGCGATCACGCACCACTTCGCCGAGGAGTCAAATCTCGCGCTGCAGGAAGGCGAAGGCTCCAATGTGTCGGCCTCCTACACCGACTGGGAACTCGCCCTGATCGGGTTGGCCGACCCGACAACAGGCGCGCGCGATATCATGGCGGCGACGCTAACGGGACGCGAAGCCGGCGGCACCATTGAGTTCAAGGATGCATCGACGGTCGTCACGATCGACGAGTACTACGACAACTGTCGCGCGTTCCAGGCCCGCGATGTGAAGGATGCCCCGCTGAGCCAGGTCGGCATCACGCGTCTCGAAGCGGCGAAGCGTGAATTGGAGCCGTCGGACAATATCGCGGGCGGTATCTTCACTGTGAAGCCCGGTGCGGGCGAACCGCTCCGTGTCCTGCTCTTTGGCGAGGACGCGGCACCGCGAACGATTGAGACGGCGGAGGGCCCGTACCAGATCGTCCTTCGCCGCAAGCGCTATCCGCTGCCGGTCTTTGTCTCCCTCACGGATTTCAAGCGCGATATGCATCCGGGCACGGAGATGGCGAAGAGCTATTCGAGCCAGGTGACGGTGGAGGCCGACGGCGTCGCGCGCGATGTCACGATCTCCATGAACAAGCCGCTTCGCCACCGCGGCTACACGCTCTATCAGGCCTCCTTCTCCGAGCAGCAGAGCGGCGCGCAGACCTCGGTGTTCGCAGTGACCAGGAACTACGGACGCCTGATCCCCTACGTGTCCACCGGCATCATCGTCGCGGGCATGATCCTGCACTTCCTGTTGATGCTGTTCCGCCGTGCCGGGTCGATCCGCCAAGGAGTCGCCTCGTGAAGAAACTCCTCCTCGCTACCCTCTTATTCGCCGCTTCGTGGAGTCACGCCGCGGTGGAATCGCTCGACGCCTTTGCCCGCCTGCCTGTGCAGGAAGGCGGACGCGTCATGCCGATGGATTCGTATGCGCGCCAGCGCCTGCTCCAGTTCTCCGGCAAGAGCACGCTCGACAAGAAGCCCGCGATCGAATGGCTCGCGCGCCTTTTCTTCACGCCGACGAATGCGAGCGACGATGTCGTCTTCCTCGTCAACAATCCCGAAGTCCTAGAAGCGATGCGACTCACCGTGACCGAAGGGCGTCGCTTTAGTTTCAGCCAGCTTGAGCCCGGTCTTTCCCGCCTGCAGGAACTGGCGCACAAGGCGTCGGAAATCGAATCCAAGGAACGCACCGCATTGGAGAACGAGATCGTTCGCCTGTACCAAAGCCTCAACGGCTATGTGGCGCTGATGCATGGCCTCGGGTTCGCCCTCCCGTCGGAGGACTTCTCCGTGACGAATCCGGCTGCACGCGCGCTGCTCGGTTTGGAGCCGGACCAGACCCGGCTCTCGTTCCTCGACATCTTCCTCAAGGGCGAGCGCCTGTCGCCGGAAGTCGAGGCGATCAGCAAGAAGGAGCCGGGGACATGGACCGCCGACGACAAGGCGATCTTCGATCTCTCCGCCGCGCTATTCCAGTGGAGCCAGTTCTACCGGGGGCTTCCTCCGTCGATCATCCCGATCCACGGCCACGGCCAGGGACAATGGATCGGACCGTGGGATGTGCTGTCCATGGGCTTCGCCTCCGACGAGATCCGCGCGGAGCTTGTCGCGCTGAAGGACATGGGGCTCGCATACAGCGAGGGGCGGCAGGCCGACTTCAACCTGGCGGCCACATGGTTTGAGCGCTCGGTCAAGACGCGCAGCGCGGAGGAGCGGGCCTGGGGCACGATTTCCCTTGAACTCCTCTTCAACCGCCTGCAACCGTTCGCCCGGGCGGAGATGCTCTACGGCTTTGCCTTCGTGCTCGGCTTGATTTACATGCTGGCCGAGAAGACGTGGATTCGACGTGCGTCCGTCATCCTCGTTCTCCTTGCCTTGATCCCCCACACCTTCGGAATCGTCGCGCGCATGATGATCATGGGCCGCCCGCCGGTGACCAACCTCTACGCCACGTTCCTGTTCGTGGCGTGGGTATGTGTGCTGCTGGGCCTGATCCTGGAGTTCTTCCAACGCAATGCGCTGGGCAGCTTCCTCGCGGGTGTGGCCGGGCTTTCGCTGCTTCTCCTGTCGCGTCGTTTCGCCGTCGAGGGTGACACACTAGGCGTGATGATTGCCGTACTCGACTCGAACTTCTGGCTATCGACCCACGTCGTCGCGATCACGATCGGCTATGCGGGATGCGTGGCCTCGGGTCTCGCGGGCCACGTGTACCTGCTGCAGGCGTTGCGAAATCCGCCGGACTCACCGAAGCTTGTCGCATCCTCCCGGGCCGTCTACGGCTTGATGGCCTTCGGCCTGATCTTCTCCTTCCTCGGCACGATGCTGGGAGGTGTATGGGCTGACCAATCATGGGGCCGCTTCTGGGGCTGGGATCCGAAGGAGAACGGAGCCCTGTTGATCGTCTTGTGGTGCTCCCTCCTGTTCCATGCGCGCATCAGCAAGCTCATCGGACCCCGCGGCATGGCTGCAGGAAGCGTGCTGGGCGTGATCGTCGTATTGCTTGCGTGGCTCGGCATCAACCTACTAGGCGTGGGCCTGCACTCCTACGGTTTCACTTCCGGTCTCGCGTTGGGCATGTGGATCACGATGGCCGTGGAGATCGGGTTTGTGCTCTTCACCGCGCCTTTCGCGAAGCGGGCAATTGAACCGGTTGCAGACGGAGACTAAAAAAACGGGTTGCTTCGGCATAACCCTTTGCACATCATCCTCCGAATCAACCTATGGCGCGAAAAACAATCAAAGAAATCGCCCAGGAATGCGGTGTGTCCTTAAGCACCGTTTCGCTGGTTCTCAACAACAATCCACGTATCAGCGAAGAGACACGCAAGCGCGTCCTTGCAGCCGTCGCGAAGTACGAATACCAGCCCAACGCATTCGCCCGTAGCCTGGCCTCGAAGTCGAGCAGCGCCCTCAGCGTTGTGGTGCCCCATTTGAACCACGTCTTCGCGGACGTGTACTTTGGCGAGATTGTCAGCGGCATCTACGAGCGCGCCACGGACCTCGGCTACAAAGTCCTGCTCGACATGGCGAACCACAAGTTCGTCAACAGCCAGGAATACATCCGGCTCTTACAGTCCCGTCGCGTGGACGGCATGCTCTTCATCGGGTCATCGATCCACGACAAGTATCTGCTGGAGTTCGGCTACAACCCGTACGCATTCATCCTGGTCAACCATTTCTTCCCGCAGAGCAAGATGAACTGCATCATGGCTGACTACGCGGAGTCGGGCCGCATTGCGGCGCAGCATCTCATCGATTTCGGCCACCGCCACATCGGCTTGATCACGGGCACGAACACGCACACATCGCGTGAGTTCCACACGAACTTCGTCTCGACCCTGGAGAAGGCCGGCGTGGGCAAGGAAGATGTTCCCTGGGCCGACGGCTGGTTCACCGAGCAGGGTGGCTACGAAGCGGCCGAGTGGCTCATGGACCGCTTCCCCAAGCTGACAGCGCTTATGGCCGCTAACGACAAGATGGCCGTCGGCGCAATCCGCCAGCTCGTGCATCGCGGTCTGCGCGTTCCACAGGATGTATCCGTCATGGGCATGGACGACACGCCGAACGCGCGCTTCATGACCCCTGGCCTCACGACGATCCGCCACGACCTTTACAAGATCGGCAGCCAGGCCGTGGATGGCTTGCTGGCCGTCTTCCGGAAAGAAGTGGACTCCTACCGCCAGGTTCTCCCCGTCGAACTTATTGTGCGTGAATCCACCGGACCCGTAGCGAAGCGTTCCTGAGTCTGTGCGTCTGCAGATTTGGTGCACCGAGCTACGCGAGGTGATTCGTAAGAGACATCGCATAGCTCCGCCCTCCAGGTCATGATCAAAGTCCTCATTGTCGACGATCACGCGATGGTGCGTGAAGGGCTGCGGAGCCGGCTCGAAACAGCGACCGGTATCGAGATCGTCGGCGAGGCAGGCAACTCCCAGGACGCAGTCTCGCGCTGCAAACTGCTCAAGCCCCACGTGGTGGTCCTCGACGTCAAGCTTCCCGACGGCAGCGGCCTGGCCCTTATACCCAACCTGCGCAAGGCTCACGCGGCCGCCAAAGTCGTCGTGCTCACCATGTACGACGATGTGCGGGTCGCCATACAGGCCTTTGAAATGGGTGCGGATGCCTTTGTCATCAAGGGCGCATCGAGCGACGAACTGCTTCAGGCCATCCGGGATGCGATGAGGGGACGCAGCTACATCTCCATCGCCCTCGCGTCCCCGATGGCCGCCTGGATCCGGGATGGCAAACACACACCTCAGGTGGATGATCTCTCGCGACGCGAGCGTGCCGTGCTGCGCCTGATCGGCGAAGGATTCAACATGACCGAGGTTGCCAGCCAGCTGAAGGTCAGCCCGAAGACCGTCGGAACCTATCGCGGCCGGATCATGGAGAAACTCAAGCTCAACAACCATATCGACCTCGTCCGCTACGCCCGCTCTGTAAACCCGGTCGACGCAATGTAGGCAAAACCCTACACGCGCTTTCCGCTAGCTCTGACAGACTCCCTGCTGCCTTTGCGTCACGTTGGGTCATCGATTTCTGATGATTCTCATGACACAACCTGATGCGGACCAGAGCAGCATGGATATGCTGATTTCCAGGCTATCCCGCGAAGCGCGGGAAAGACCGGATGCGACGGCCTATATCGCCCTGGCGGAGGCCTACCTGAAGGCGGGTGAGGTGCAGGAGGCGCTGACGATCCTCGATATCCTGAAGCGAAGCAGGGCGTCCTTGCGGCGCGAGAGTGAGCCCACATGATCAGGCCACGCGACGATAAACAGAGCGGGGCCAACATCGTCGATTCCATGCGAGTCGCGCTGCAACACGTGACGAGCGAAGTTCCCGCGTCGAACCTGGAAAAGTCGTCCGAGCCCATGACTCGCTGGCGCGAGCTGGCGGCCCATGCATCGCGCGACGCGGCGGGACTGGCCGAGGGCTGGGATCTGCCACGGGGTGATATCCACCTCGTCGCCGCGCTGGATGTATTTCAGAAGATATGGCTGCGGCAGGCCCGTTTCGTTGCCGACGTCTTCGCGGCGGCAGGCCGGTCCGATCTGCTGAACACGCAGATCCTCACCTACTGCCTGTTCCGGCACGCCGCTACACCGATGTTCCGTGACATGGTCTCGAGGCTCGATCGCGGCTCGGTTATCGAGCTCGTGTCGGAACAAGCGTGGACGCACCGGCTTGATCGCATTGCAGCACGAATCCTGATGCGCATGCGCGGCCGGGTCCTTGCGCGTTCGCTTTCCGCCTACTCTTCCGTGGGCCTGCCTGCATTCGCCTATTTTGAGACCTGCCTCGTGGCAAAATCCGCAATGGAGCTCCTGATCGACCGCATCACGGTGATCACCGCGGCCCGCAAAGGTCGCCAGACCCAGGGTACACACAGCAAGTCGCCCGCACCCTCAGGCATCTTCCTGTAGCCGGCCGCGTCGAGGCCGGATCTTGCTCTTGCCGTGCGCCGGGATGATCGACTGCGCCCGCAGCGCCGGGATGCGGATCCGACTTTGCTTCCCGCTAATTTGCGTTATCGTCGCGGGAAATATGAACGAATCGAGTGTGCCGCCCGTTGTTTCCATCCATCACCTCCGCTCCTTCGCAGATCGCGAAGTCACACTGCAGGGCTGGCTTCATGGCCGTCGCTCCGGCGGCAAGATTGCCTTTCTTCTTGTCCGAGATGGTACGGGACTCTGCCAGTGCGTCGTTGACGCCGCGTTGCCGGAAGCGTTTGCCCTGGCATCGGAACTCGGACAGGAATCATCCCTCGTCCTGAGAGGCAAAGTGCGCATCGACGAGCGTTCGCCAGGCGGCTGCGAGATTGCCATTACCTCTTTGAGGGTGCTTCAGGCCGTAGAGGGGTACCCCGTCACGCGCAAACCGCACGGGGTCGACTTCCTCCTGCAGCACCGGCATCTCTGGCTCCGCGCGCAGCGACAGACCTCGATTCTCCGCATCCGCCACACGATCATCAAAGCCGCGCGCGGCTACTTCGACGACGCGGGCTTCACCCTGATCGACACGCCCATCCTCGCCCCGGGCGCGGCCGAGGGCGCCGGCACACTGTTCAAGGTCGATTACTTCGGCGACGAGGTGTATCTCGCGCAGACGGGCCAGCTCTACCTTGAGAGCGCGGCGATGGCACTCGGCAAGGTCTATTGCTTCGGTCCGACCTTCCGCGCCGAGAAGTCGAAGACCCGC
>CAZCZZ010000010.1:0-75725 GCA_964503335.1 uncultured Verrucomicrobiota bacterium | reverse complement strand
CCATCGCCCCGCAACTTCACCCCATCCGGGCGCAGATCATCTGAGATCTGCCCGCCGGCACTTGCCACGATTCCGATCACAAGTCCTGCCGCCATCCTTATCGCCCATGATGCACTTTTCATCATACCCTCCCGCGTATGGGAACCATTCCCATTTCTTGATGACAGAGTACATGGGATTTTTTCCCACGTCAAGGGGGTTGTTTGCATTTTTCTTCCGACTTGGAAGCCCGCCTATTGGGGTACGCCCACGCGGATCTGATAGCGACGGTTCGTGCTGTTGCCCGGGGCGGGTGACGTGAAGGTGCCGTCGTCCACGAAGGTGTGGATGCTGCCGGTGCCGGGGATCGGGTTGGTCACGGCGGGGAGCCACGGGGGATTGGGCTGCGGGTCGTTGGCGTACCAGATGAAGTAGTCGCGCTGCGCTTCGGTCGGGAACTCCACGACGATGCCGGTGTTCGTCCGCGTGTTCTGCGTGACACGCAGGTAGTCCGCGCTGTTGCCGGGATCGGTGCCCATCACATATTCATTCGCGTTGTTCACGCCATCCAGGTCCTGGTCCAGCGCGCCGTCGGCGCTGTTGCTCGGATTCAGGAAGCCGAAGCCCCCCTCGTAGATGTTGGGCAGGCCGTCGTTGTCCCAGTCCGAAGCGAACGCACGGAAGTTGAGCGAGAACGCGAAGCTGTTGGTTCCGACCAGCTCGACCTGGTGCGTCTGCGCCTGGTTGCGCATGTTGATCGTGTAGAACGTCACGCCCTTCGAGACATCGTCATCCTGCGCCGGCGTGTTGATCGGCGTGTTGTGACCGGCATCCTGCGATCCGATTTCCGCGAGGACTGTGTAATCGTAGTTCGTGTTCATCAGCGAGAACACGCCGTTCGTGTAGTGACCGGGTGAAAGGTAACGCTGCCCGTGGATCAGCAGGCTGTAGAGGTTCGGCGACAAGCCGTGGCGCGTGTAGAGCGGCTGGTTGGTCATAGCGCCGGACATCACATACGCCACTTCCAACTTCGAGTCCGCCGGGTGCAGCGTGACCGTCTTCCGGATCGTCCCGTTCGTCGACGTGATGCGCCAGCCGTTGGTCCAGTTGATGAAGCTGTAGAGCATGTTGTTGTACTGTTGCCCGCCCGAGCTCGCGAACCAGTCCTTCAACCCGGAGGTGCGATGCGAGGTGATCTGCACCGTGCCGCCGTTGGTCTCGACGTTACTGACACCCTCTTCTTCGCCTTCGAAGCCCGCGTAGCTGACCTGGTTGCCGAGTGCCTGGAAGACGCGTCCGTTGATCACATCGCGCACGAATACCGCGACCATGCGTCCACCGATCCGCTCAAACACAGCAAAGACGCGCTTGTTGTAGAGGAGGTATTCCGCTTCCCCGTCCAGGTCGACATCCTCCGCGGACGTCTGCGTGTTCGTGATCGACGCAGCCGCCGCGGCCCAGTCATCAACACGTTCCGTCAATGCACCGAAGCGGGTCTGCGCCTGCGCGTAGCGAGAGAAGGCGGCGAGGCCATTGAAGCTCGTGTCGGGATACACGTAGTCGCCCGTGCTGAACTTCTGGAGGTTGAAATTGTCCTCATCGTGGAAGGCAGTCTCGAAGACCGACGCATGGAGCACGCTGCGCCCAAGCTTCGCGAGATTGGTGTCAGCCACCGAAACCACCTCGGTCCACGTGTCCGTGATGGTGCCGGGGTTGTACATCATGCCGTAGCGCTTGTTGACGTTCGTGCCGGGACGGATCTGGAAGAACTTGTCCTGCAGGCTCTCCTCGATCACTGAACCGACATACCAGTTGTCGTAGTTACCCTGCGACGAATGGTTGATGAAGTCGTGGCTCTGCTTCGCGGCTGCAGCGCCGGGTGTGCCGCGTTCGATCGTGAACCACGTGTCGCCATTCCCGTCCGCATTGAGATCCACCTGCCCCGAAGCGATCTGCTCGAACGTGACGAGCGCGACCCAAGGATGGTTTGCAATCCAGCGAACGTTCTTCTCGTACCCGTCCGCCTTTGCGTTGTTGGTGAACTCCTCCCAGTTGCTGAACACAGTGACAACCTGGTCCTGCGTGAAGGCGCGCGCCTTGCGGCTGAAGAGACCGCGCAAGGCCATCGGCAGGCCCTGGTCGTTGTTGCTGAAGATGTACGAGGTGGCGCCGTCGTTCATGACGAAGCACTTCACGCCGTTGATCCTGTTCACCCGGTACCCGTTCTCGCCCAGCGCATCGTTGCGGCCGAACCATTTGAACATATGCGTGTTCTGGTCGATCATCGTCCAGCCGTAGCCGAGGTCCAGGATCTTGCTGAAGACGTCGTTGTCCGCCACCCGCTCCGGCGTCCAGAACGCCGCGTTCGTCCCGAGCGTCACGCCATAAATCTCGCGGTAGAATTCCTTCGCGAGCGCGGAATTGTCGCGGTTAAAGTCGGGCGTGAAGTACGGCAGGATGTGATCCGAGAATGTGCCGCCGAGCAGATCCACCACGTTGGTCTGCACCAGGGTAGAGATCAGGCGATTGAACGTCGGGCCGTCGCGGAACGTGCCGCTGACATTCGTATCCACCCTCGCCCACTCGATGGCCGATGCAAGCGTCGGCGTGACATGCAGGTTCATCGGCGCATCGAAGATATCGTGGATTGCGAGCGGACGGAAATAGCCGGCCCCGAACCCTGTATTGATGAAGTTCTGGATCTGGCTGCCGGGCAGGATCGCCTGGTTGCCGTGGATCATCACCGACGCCTTGGCGCGCCCGGGCTGCGTCGCCCCGCTGAACCAGTAGCCCAACGCATTCGGGATCGATGCCTGAGATTGCCAGTAGTCCTCCGCGACATTGTCATCGTAGATCGAGTCGCGCACGTCGTTGCGGCCGCCGATGTCGCCGGCTCCCGGCACATTGCCCGCCGCGCAGCTGTTGCACGTGCCGTCACGCGTTGAGAAGACCTGGTAGTTGAGGTCCGAAGCGTCCAGTCCGTTCCAGCCCGCGTCCTTCAGAGCCTGCCGGCTGATGGAGAATTCCACAGCGTCCAGGTCCGAGTTGAAATAGGCCTCCTTGAAGCCGTT
Source organism: uncultured Verrucomicrobiota bacterium (assembly GCA_964503335.1). Taxonomy (GTDB): domain Bacteria; phylum Verrucomicrobiota; class Kiritimatiellia; order CAIVKH01; family CAIVKH01; genus CAZCZZ01. The sequence goes on along the minus strand of CAZCZZ010000010.1, from coordinate 72,675 downwards.
CACCGACCCTTGGGCACGCTCCACCACGCCGAAGGAGGTCGGGTTCTGGTTCACGTTGACCGAGTTGTTCGTCGGGTTCAGGTCCACAAAGACACTGCCCTTGTTTCCGGAGTCCACGACGATCACGGCCTCCCACCGGTTGCTTGTAATGAGGTCCACGTCCTCCGTCTCATAGCGCGGCAACGCCATCTCGCCTGCAGCAGGATTGCCGGTATCGATCACCACGTAGAGATCAAGGCTTCCGTTTTCTGCGAAGGCCTGCAAGTCGTGCAGGTCCACCCGGAAGTACATGTTGCCGTCGCCATCGTTCACAGGGTCGCCACCGTCCCGCGCGTAGAAGGCCACGATGTCGCGCGACGTATCGAAGCCGTCCCACGCGGGATAGATATCGCCCTGCTGGTTGTTAGGGCCGTCCCCTTCATACTCGTCGAGCACGACGAGGTCGTCCCAGGTCCAATCCGTGAACTCCTGGTAGTTTGTGCGCCCGTCGATGACGCCCAGCACGGCGCCGCGCCCGATCACGATCGAGCCTTCCGGCGGCGGCACACCCGTGTCGGGAATGCGCGGGTTCGTACCGTTCTGGAACTCGAGCAGATTCGAATAGGGTACGGTATTCGTGCCCTGGATGATCGTGTCGCCGTCAGGATTTCCGGCAGCTCCATTCACCACGCTGCCATCCAGCGCATTCGTCGTCCGCATGCTGTCCGTGCCGTTGTCGAGTCCATCAAAGCTGTACTGGAGTTCCCACCCGTCCGGCAGGCCGTCGTCGTCCGTGTCGGAATCCAGCGGATTCGTTTCCGTCCACGCCTCACTGGCCTCGCGAACACGATTCGAATTCACGTCGCCCGCGATCCGTCCGTTCCGGTCCGCGTCTTCCTGTCCATCGCCCGCGCTGTCATTGTCGGTGTCGCCGTCGTTGGGATCCGTTTCCAGCCATGTCGCGGGATTAAACACCTTCGTGGGCCAGTTCGTGCGGTTGCACTTGTCCTGGCCGGGGTAAAGCGGCAGTCCGTCGCCGTCAATCCAGCCGTTCCGGTTGCCATCCTCGATGCCGTCGGGAATTCCGTCGTAATCGGTATCCGGGTTGTTGGCGTCGGTGAGTGTCCCGCCGATCAACTTCGTCCTGCTGTCGTTGAAGTTGTAGTTGGGCACACAGAAGCTGTTGTCCGGGACCGTGTTGAAGAACGGCGGGTCGAGGTCCGCGATGAAGTTCTTGTAGCCGTCGCCATCCGTGTCCGTCGTCGTGAGCGTGTTGGTGCTGATCGGATTCTGCCAGCCGGATTCCAACCCGTCGGGCAAGCCGTCGCCGTCGGAGTCTGGACTCAGCGGATCGCTCTTGCCGTACACCGCCCAGACATGCACTTCGCCGTTGTTCCACGTTTCCGAGTTCCCCGACGGCAGCGCGGTTGCCGTCTCTTCGTTGGCGTCGAGCAAACCGTCGTCGTCGTTGTCCGTATCGTCCGGGTTGTTCGCAACGCTCTCGCGGAACTGCACGGTGATGTTGCGCGTGGCCGTGGCCTCGACCGTGTTCGTCGCATTGTTCGTGTCCACATTCGCGACAAAGGTGAAGAAGCCCTCCGTGATGTTGGTCCAGAGGAAGGTCCAGTGGCGGCGGTTTCCGCTCACGGACGGATTTGCGTCCACGCGGAACGCAGAAAGGTTTGTCGAGGTGGCCGACGGATACGCCGAGTCGAGGACGAGATTCGACGGCGACATGATCTGGGCGATGGTGAACAGGTTGGTCGAAATGCGGAGTGTGGCGCCGGCCTGGAAGTCGCTGTCGAACGCGGGTTTGACGAATGCGACAAGCCCCGTCGCCGATGCGTCGGGATAGATGTCGCCGACCCGGATTGAGGTATGTGAAACAACCTGGGTGACGACGAGCACGTTCGTGCTGATGCGGATGGTGAAGCCTTCCGTCAGCTCGTTGGTAAACAGCGTGCCGGTCCCGGTGATGGTGTTGTTGCTCAGGGTCACGCTGACGGAGCCGGTGAGCTGCTTCTCGGTGCCGGTCACATTGGTGCTGCCGAGCGTGGCGGATATGCGCCCACCCACGGGCGTTTCCGTGTTGGCGACGAGCGGGGCCTGACCCACGCCCGTGGTGAACGTGATCCAGACGTTGCTCGCGCTGAGGTCGGTGTCCACCTTGATGGGATACTGGCGCTGGTCAGCCGTCGGCGCTGCGACATCAGGCAGCACGATCGCGAAGGGCTGGCCGTCGGAATCCACCTCAGGCGGACTGACGATGGACACATACGGCCCGGATGCGGCCGATACGGCCTTGATCAACCTGCTGGCCTGCAGGATCACGCCACCGCCGGTCGTGTGCGTGACTTCGATGGAATGGAGGAAGTTCGAGTTGCCGTTGAAGAGGTCGGGCAGCTCGAACTTCATGTCGTGGTGCGAGCCCGTGACGTCGTAGTCGAAACCGTACGCGCTCTGCGCCTGCACCGAGCCGTTGATCTTGAGCAGGAAGCGACTGCGCAGCGTGTTCTCGTCGATGCCGTTCGCCAGCGACTTGCTGAAGCGGACCTTCATCACGTAGTTCCACTGGTCGTTGATGACTTCGCCGTCCGACGTCGGGAAGGCGACGAAGAGCTCCTGCGTGGGCGCCATCGTGTCGACCAGCCGCTGGATGGTCCCGAAGTGGCCCGCGGCGTCCGAGAGCTGGAGGTTCGTGGACGATGACAGCTCGGCCAGGCGCACATGCATCGTGGCCACGCCTGTTGCCGGTATATTGCGGTAGGTGAAGCGCCACTCGTCGGGATACTGGCTGGTGATGTTCAGCGACGGCGTAACGGAGGACGCTGCGATCCACGCCGTCTGGCCCAGCGCATTCGTCCCGTTGCCGTTGTTCTGCCCCGTCTGCCCGTCGTCATTCAGCGGATTCGAGTCGCTGATGTTGAAGTACGCCTGCCGGACGGTCGGGTCGGTCCGGAACACGACGCCATACTCCTGCGATTGCAGGTCCGCACCGTCGGCAGCCGGGAAGATCACCTGTCCGGTCGGCGCCACGCTGTCGTAATAGAAGGTCTTCGTAAATGTGTTGTAGAGCGACGAGCCGCCGAACCCGCGTTCGAGAAAGGCGCGCGCGCTCAGGAAGTGGAACCCTTCGACGAGTCCGGTCCGCATCGTGCTCGTCTTGAGGTCGTTGTGCGGCACGTATCGCACCGCGCCGGCATTGAAGTTCGTGATCTCCCACTCGCTCATCATGATGGTCTTGCGATTGATGTTGTCGAACGAGCTCGGGAAGAGGATGGCCCAGCCGCCCGGATTGCAGACATCGCCCTGCTTCTGGAACGAGCTGATCTTGTAGCGGAGGATCGTGCCATTGGTCATCGGCGGAAGGACGCCACGCCACCAATCGGGCGTTCCGTTGCCGTCGGGCGTTCCGGCAAGTTGGTACTCCATCTGCACGACCTTCGTGTTGCCGAGCCCCTCGCCGCCGGCGCCTTCGGGGAAACTGACACCGTCCGTCGTATAGTAGATGAACGCGCGATTGATCAGGCAGCCGTAGCCGATCTTAACCCAGACCTGAACATTGCTGCCTGAGGCGGACTGAGGCGCTGGGAGAAACTGCGCAAAGACGTTCGTGTGAACGACATCATTCGGATTGTGGTAAACCCAGTCAGCGGTTTGGTAGTCCGTCGCATTGTTGCTGTAGGCAGCCGATACAACGAAGCCCGTGCTGCCAATCGTCGCCTGGAAGGTCTCCGCTCCGAAGGAGCCGATGACGTTGTAGATGGTCGTCGTGCGCGCCGCGAATTTCTCGGGGAAGATGCGCTGGACGAAACCCGCGTCCTCGTAGCCCTGGAAGACATCGATCGCGGGCGGCGGTCTGTCGCGAGCAGGCCAGTTCGTGGAGTTGATGCCCATCTGCGAGTTGAGATCGATGCCGCCATCGAGCTTGAAGTCCACGTCGACCGCGGAGCCGTCGACACGCGCGACGAAGCGAATGTTTGTCGGTGAAGTGATGCGCGGCACGGACCACGTGTACGAGAAATCCGTGTTGTTGGTGTCGGGCACGCCGTAGGGGTTGAAGCCCGCATCGCCATCAGGACCGTCCTTCCGGACATAGCTGACCGTGCCCGCCTGCTGGTTATTCTGGTAAATCGTGATCGCGTCGCCGCCGCCGCCCTGCCAGAGATACGAAGGATCGGGCGTGCGCCAGGAAAAGGCAAAATAGCCTCCGGACGGGATGATGGCCTTGATCTTCCCGTCGGACGGCACGGTGTAGTAGTAGCCGCCGCCCGCGGACGAGTATTGCCAGAGGATGGCGCCGGGATTGAACGAAGTCGGGATCTCGCGGTATGAGCCGCTGGCGAAGTTATCGTTCATCGCGAAGAACATCGTGACTTTATCGGCATCGGAACTCCCGCTCTGGCGGTCATCGAGTCGTTCGTAGGCCACGACGTCGTTGTCGCCCCAGCGCGCCTTCTGTCGGTCCCGCGCGAAGTGGTTATGGATGTAGACAAGGTTGGGAATCCGGCTGTCCCCGAACTGGCCGAGGAAGGCGGTGTTCGCATGGCGCGGGAACGCGCCGCCGCTTTGAGCGAGCGTTTCCGACTGGAAGTTGCCGTCCGTGTAGATGTTGGGAAGCCCGCGGCGCGTGAGGTAGTAGGCGTAGTGCAGCTCGGGGCGGCTGGCGTAATCGTCGTCGTGGCTCTTCGCGAACATGACACCCGTCGCGTCGTTGTAGGCCGGATCGCCGCTGACGCCCGTCGCGTCCATGCCGAAGAGCGTGGCGCTGGGATTGCCGAGGAGATCGTTGAGCTTGTTCTTCAGCGTCGCATCGACGAGGCGCATGCCCGCATTCACGTATTCGCCATAGCCCGGCGGCGACCCCAGGTGCTCGCCGAACATCATCATGTCGTCACGCCCGATCTCGGTGTTGAACACGGAGTCACGATGGTTGGCATCGCCGAAACCGCGCGTGATGTTGAACTGCTCCTGCGCCTGGCCTGTGTAGCCCGCGCTGCTGGTGTCCTTGCTCTCGCCCTGGTCACCGAAGAAGTAGCTGGGCACATGCTTCACGGCATCCAGGCGCAGGCCGTCCACCTTGGTCCGGTCCACCAGCCAGCGTACCGCCCGCATGAGGTAGCCGCCGACATCCTCGCCATACGTTCCGAAGTTGGCGGGGTTGGTGATTACGGCGGTGGTGATGTTCGTGTTGTAGAAACCTACCCGGCCCAGCGTGGGGTGGTAGTCGTACAGTTCAGGATAGCTCGGCATGCGGACGAGCGTGATCTTCGGGTGGGAGCTTCCTTCCGTCTGCCCGAAGTTGGCATTCGGCGTTTCGTGCGCGATATCAATCAGGTCGGAGAAGTTGCGGTTCTGGACCTGCCACGCGTCGTTCCAGTTTCCGACATTGTCCCACTTGCGGTAGAAGCCGTCCTCCGTCACGCGCAGGTGGAAGTCCTCCGGCACCATCCCGGGATACACGTCGATCGGCGTGGATTCATTGTAGCCCGGCACGTCGAACGCGCGGTGGTTCATGATGTTGTCGAAGTAGACGCGTATGCCGAAGCGGTGCGCGGTTTCGATGAGCCGGATCAACTCGGCTTCGGTGCCGTAGCGGGTCTTGACGGTGTTGCGCTGGTCCTTGCTGCCGAGATCGAAGGGATCCCACAAGTCGTAGCCGACGGAAAGTCCACCACTGCCCTTGGTCGGAGGCGGAAGCCACAGCGAGCCGTAGCCCACCTCGGCCAGCTCCGGCATCTTGTCCGCGAGATCCTTCCAGGAATAGTTGAAGTACTGAAGAATGACTTCCGCGGAAGCGCGCTGTGGAGCGCAGAGCAAAGCCGCGAGAAGCGACGCCGACAAGAGAACGTTGCGACGAAACGTCATAATTAACTCGCACCCCTATACGAATTCGAACCGGATCGAGCACCCTTACGGTAAGGACAATAACGCTTTGCACCTGCCGCTATTGCCACTCTAATGGAGGAATTACACAGGCTCAATGCGACTCGTTAAGCTAAAACGTTTTTACAGCGGTTTAGTAGAGTTGACTCGTGGCACGACCGCAGCTACGCGGTTGACTTGATGGGTGAATCCCTTAGCCTGTACCCTTACGGCTTGAAGACACGTTGCTTCCTGCTTGAGGGCACTTTGTGATGTTTGGACACCTACGATTAACCTGGCCTGTGGCGATCCTGTTGTTGGCGTTTATCAATACCGGCCATGTCGCCGCACAGAGTCCGGACTTCAAGTCAATTGAAGCCAAGGAGCTCGCGAAGAATCCGCAGCGGTACTGGGCCACGGGCATCGTGTTTACGGACACCTTGAAGTCGCTGCCCTCTGGCGGGGAAGTCCGGATGAACGACCGGACCTACATCAAGTTCACGACAAAGGTCGCAGGCGATTGCTGGATGGAAGCCGAGGCCGCGGCCGGTCTCACGGATTCAGCAGTCGACTCGAGTTTCGCCTTCACGGGCACGGTGCTGGAACAGGGACGCTCCTTCTTCAGTCGCGTTCCCCGCTACAGGATTCTCGTCAATCAGCTCACCAAGGCGGTCACTAGCGTTGAGAATATTCCGGAAACCCTGACCGTGCTCCGCTCGGCGACGACAAACCTTGTGGACAGCCGTGCGCTCGAGAACATGGAAATTCTTTTCGCCGGCGTGCAAAGCGACATTCAGGCCTACGCGCATGGGCGCGGCTTGGAACTGTGGCAGATGTTCGAAGAAGGCAGCACGAATCGACTCCAGTCGGAAACCGTGGTACGCGCTGCCGTGCAGTCGATGGCCGATCAACTTCAACTGGCGCCCGTTGATCTCTTCTCCGAGTTTGTCACCGCCGTCCTTGCCGCAAAGAATCCCCAGCCAGCTCCCTCCCCGATTGTCGCCGAAGAGGGTTCACCCGAAGCCGAACCCCTTCCGGTCGTCGAGGAATCGCGTCCCGAAGTGGAATCGGCTGAGGTTGTAGAGAAGCCCAAGCCCGTGAAGAAAGCGAAGAAGACAAAGAAGGCAAAGAAGCCTGCAGCGGACGAAGACAAACCCGTGAACAGTCTTCCACGTGCCGTACTAGCCCCCGTGGTCGAAGAAGCGCCCGCAGAGGAACCGCCGCCCGTCGAAGAGCCCGCGCCAGCGCCGGTGGAAGAAGCGGCGCCCGCCGTCGAGGAAGAACCTCCCGTTGTCGAAACAGTGCCCGACGAAATGCTCGTCCAACCTGAAGCAGCCGAAGTTGTCCAGTCCCCTGCGGAGGAAGAAGTCATTCTGGAACAGGTCGAAGCGACAATCCCCGAGATTGTGGAAGAGCCTCCCTCGCCGGAAGAAACCACGGAGCCAGCGGCCATCGTCGAAGAGGATTCCACCGCCGACGTCATCGTCACCAAGGAATCACCACCCGTCGAAGCCATCGTCGAGGAGCCCGTCGCGGAATCCACCAACGTCGAAACAGCTCCCGTGGTCGCGCCAGACGTCGAGACAACCGACGACGCCAACGCACCCATCCCGCTCCGCTGACCTATTGGCAACAGCCCACGACTCTGCTACATCTCCCCGCATCCAACGCCAGTTTAGCTCAGTTGGTAGAGCAGCTGATTTGTAATCAGCAGGTCGTCGGTTCGAGTCCGACAACTGGCTCCAGTCTTTTCCCTCAGTTTTCTGCACTATTCCCTCTTTTTTTGCGGTTTCTGGCCAAGTCACGGGAGATCTCATTCCGGTCGAATAGGGTGCATTTGGCAACCAAAGCGTGCACCACGAATGCACCACGAACTTTCGTCAGGCTAACGCGACGACGAAAACAGCACGCCAACTTGCAGACCGCAAGGCGGCGAGAGGAGTTCCACCGGTTTCTCCGCCGCTTCCGTTCCTGGACCTTGGACGGTCGTGCCCATGTTGCGCACAGAGACAGACGGACACGCGCACTTCCTAAAGGGTAGTGCGCGTGTGTGTCTGTGCCGTGACTAGTACAACCACAGGGAGACTTTCACGGGGTGTGAAGGTCAACACTGCTTTGCGGTGGATGCCTGGCGATTGTTTGTAGCGGATTCGTGCCCTTGCGCTTTGCTAGATGAACGAAAACTTTCCCCTCCGCTATCAGTTGAGCCAAGTAACCACGGGCCCGGTTCACACCGATTCCGATATCTTGCGCATGGGAGAGCAGAGCGTTCTTCTCGATGAGTCCATCACACGGGACGAGATTCAAAATATCGCCCTTGGTCTCCCTCCGCTTCGTCATGGTGGCCAGCTCGCTTGGGTTCGCGTCCACCCAAAGAATCGCGCCGAGCTCTCTCGAGTGGCGGAAACAGCGTTCGCACGTCGGACTCCCGTCGGAATTTGTCCAGCCGATGCGTCCGCCCCGCTTGGCGGCAATGAACCGAAACAAGTGTGGATCGCCCTCAAATACATCGATGACAACTACGGCTCGGCACCAGTTTGTCAGATCGGCACCGCCGGCACCCGCATACATCCAGTCGTTCGATTTCCATTTGGTTGTATCGCGGTAGTTCGTCTTTGGAGTGTGGTGATTGAGGATCAGCCCACAACGATAGGCCACAAGAAGTGGGCCAAGTCCATTGCGGGTGAAACGCATCATCGCCCCTGGGTCCCTTGGATCGACTCCCAGATAGGCCATCAACGGGTCAATCCGCAACAGATCGGGCCGGTACTGCTTAATGCATGCCTCGACAAAGGCAATAAAATCATCGCCCGTGCGACTTCTCTCGGGCACGTAGAACGTGTTCTTCCGGATCTGCTCTCGCTCGTCAAAGGTCAAAGACATCCCGTTCAATACACCCCTTGCGAACTCGATCATGTCTCCGTCGTCATTTTCCGCCTGGATAGTAAGTATCCTGAGCGGACGTGCCGGATGTATGCCAAATGCAGGTTTACCCAACGCCCAAAGTGCGTCCTGTTGAACAGATGCTGTCGACTTCCCGATTCCCGATGGGCCAACGAATGCCAAAGCACCCCCTCGGCACAAGAACCGATTGCCGAGAAGCGTCTCGCTGTCTTCAACTTCAAGCTCAGCGTAGTCGGTCAGCGACATTCCGTGAATAGGCTCCGGACCTTCGCCGCTTTCCCCGATCAGCTCCTTCTTGAACGCGATGGTTTCAGCTCGCACTGACGGCTCTTCCTCCTGGCGCCAAGTAGAGCAGCCGTTGCCGCTGCCTTGTCTTCGGCCGGATGTGTCCCGGCAGCCGCGATAGGCGGGCCTCGTTCTTGCAGGCCTGATCCAGGCCCAAGGGTGCAAAGACCAGCGGAAACAGGTCCGACTCAACTTCACGCTCCCATTCGGATGCATCAACACAGTCCACATAGACCCAAGCATGAAGCGACTTATTGCCCGAATGGACGATCGCCCCCACCGGCAGTGTCACGGCAGACCAGAATGCCAACTGATCCTCAATAGACAACTGGTCGAACTCGCAAAGGACAAACCTATGCGCCGCGACACAAGCGTCGGCTCGGAAGGACGGTCTCCCGTCCTTGGTCATACCCTCAAGTCCACTCAAAGTGTTGGGGATGAACTTGGGGTATGGAGGCGCACCAATTCGTCGCAAGTGTTGGATCCATTCACTCGCCCGTCGTATACTTACTCCCACGCGACCCGGTATTTGGTCGTCGCCGATGAATAGATACTCATCGCCGCGATATAGATGCTGCAACACGCGCCATGCGTCCTCGTCCGGATCCCAATCAATCCGGACCGGCGAGGACTCCCATAGATCTGCTTCAGTAGCGCCACATCCGCGTTGAAGAATCACTTCCCGCGCGACTTCGCCGTTGAGACTTCGCGTATTGTGGGATCGCCTACGGGACACTGGAGCCTCCGTGGACGAGGCTTTTGCCACAGCATAGGCAATCTCATGGTCCGGAACGTGTCGCGGCCCGTGAACGCTCGCCCGCAGGTCGCGAGCTATTTGCTGCGCCGAAAGACCTGCGCGGATACCCAAGTTTGCTGCACCCAGAAGTGCTCCGTGACATCCTCCACCCCCAGATGCAGGAAGATTGCGCAGGTAGTCCAGATATCGCAAGTTCATGCTCCTATCCGTTGAAGTACGCATGCTTACGCCCCCTGAATGGGTTCGATGGCTCGCGACGCAAGCCAGGCCGCAAGGCTGTCCCGGTCGTATATGATGCTTCGATAGCCTGTGCGAAAGTATCGAATCGCACACACGCGCCGTAGGTGCTTGAGTTTCTGAAGTGACAAACCAGAGAACTCCGCCGCCTGAGCAGGTGATAGCCGCGAGCGATAGCCGTTTACCATCAATTGGTCTCGCAACGATACCGGCTCCGAACTGATGGAATTGTGCATTTCCCTTTTCAAATGAATCTCCTCCTACGAACGTATCGATCGTCAACATGGCACACGCCGTTGAAATCGATTGGGGGCCATTAGGAAGGATCTGAAAGGAACCGACCGAGCGGTATTTATAGCGGTAGCGCGGTAAGTCTTACCGCACTACGAATTGCCTGCGGGGAGGATGCTCAGCAGACTGCGAAGCGCAGCGTTATCGCAGTGCTTGAGTTTAGACAGGTCAAAATCTTCGTGGCTGATTGCCAGCCGGTAGTGGCCTTGCTGCCATTTCCCTGGAACAGCGGTCACACCACGAATATCTGCGAGCTTCTTGAGGCATTCATTAATGAGCTGCCCAACCTTTGCAACGTTATCTGCAATTGGGGCAAACTCATGGTCGATCTTCTGGTCCTTGATGACTGGTCGCCGTACGTTGATGTGAGACATGCCGCACTTTGCTGCAACAACGAAGGCAACGAGACGACGGAATGAGATCTCGCCCATTGTCGTCTGCTTGCCTCCATACTCAACGACGTAGCCTATCTTCTGCTGGCCCTTGATTCCTTTTCGCTCCGAGGTGAGGCGAATGAGATGCGGCAGCCGAGGGTTGCCGACTGGCTTGGTATCACCTAGCGGCGCCAATGCGTCTTTGACGATTTCAATGAGTTCCCCGACAGCTACTACTTCCGGGAGTACTAGTATGGCGCCACGCTCACAAAGGAGGACGGATGACAGTGCAGTTCCGTTGCCATTGAAGTGCGTTGACCGGTGTCGGACGGGGACATTGCGATACGGCCATCTGGCGAACAATTCCAGGCGGTCCATCCATTCCTCAATATGGTGGGCCCATGTTGTTTCAACTTCCGAACTTCCGATCGCGCAGGACATTTCCCATTTCATGGGATCCAGGGGAATCTGCGAGAGAATGCGATCGACTTCGTCGCACCCAGAGCCATTACCGATCGACTGAATACCTGATTGATATCGATTACGGTCGATCCGGAGATGCACGCTAATCCAATTAAATGCCCGCTTGGCGAGTTCATCGTAAGCATGAAAATCATTCGGCACCACAACCACGCAGATGAGTCCACGCCTAGTCAGCGCGAGGATTTCGAGCAGTTTCGACTTGGTGAGCCGATATGTACGCTCGCGCCCTGCCATGCTGTCAGACAACTTAAATCGGGCCTTCCCGCTTTTGCTGACGATTCTTCTCTGAAACCGCGCGGGGAGATACGATTCGTAGCTGACGCCCACGCGATCGCCCAACTCGCCAATCTGTTTCAAAGAGAGTGCAGGAAGGAAGCAATTCCGATTCGGCCAGTAAACGACGGCTCTGTCCGTGTCTGAGAATGCGTGACCGAGAATCGCTGCGGGGGAACACCGGATGCGTCTGACACCGAGCTTCCTGTAGTCGACGTGCGCCGGCCCACCAATCACTAGGACACTAGACATTGGTCCTCAGATATTCACCCTGCGGCATGGCTTGAAGCAGACCCATTCACGGTCAAACAACTTACAGATCAGCCTGCTTTTCACGCCTTGTCGCGTGACAAGCCCCTTGGCCTTCAGCCGTCGAATCGCCCTGTCAACCGTGACCTTCGAGTAGCCGGTCCATTCGGCAAGTCCTGCGCTCGTGATATTGGCGCATATTCCGGAGCTTCCATCGCGGCCTTGGATGATCAGCAGCGCCACAAGTACGGCCCAATCAGAAGCGCGCCTGAGGCCAAGTGTCGGAAGTCTTCTTGCAACACACCCGGGGAACCACGCGCCCTCGATTTCAGGAAAAGGCCCACCCCAACAAATTCGTTCTCGCCCGTGATCGAACTCGTGAAGTGTGGACGATTCACTTCTCAGCAGTGTTTTCTCGTTCAACATACCCGCTATTCTATCACCGATCTGCGACTCAGCCCACTCCCATTGACCCCCATTGACTGAATCAGACACAAGTGACCACTTCGTGAAAGCAATCGTCATGAATGCTCGACAACACAAGCCCTGTTGATTTTGTAGGCATTGTTGCCGGTAGAATGCAAACTCGCCTCAAGGGGGTGCGTTTCGTTCATCGATTGACGATGAGTCACTCGTCGCCTTGTGAGCCGTGTGCGATGCGTTTGTCGTATTCGCCGCAGCGTCGCGGCTACAGCCGCAGCTGCTGCGTGGAGCGTGTTGAGCTTTACTCCTTTCCGAGTCGGAAACGCGCAAAAAGGGGAGAGATGCGCACACCCGCCGCGGGGGTGTGCAGCTCTTCTTCTTCTTCATAGAAGAAGAAGAAGGGCACCATCGCGACATTGGGCCTTCAACGGTTCGCCAAGCTCACCGAAACAGCTCGTTTCGAGTATAATGCGCGAGTCGCGATCGTCAACCGAATACGAACCCCCTCGATTCGATCTACCAATCATCCACAATGTTCTGCGGCTTCGCTGAAAACTCGCGTGGACGAGTCATCTGACTCGACACAAGGACTACACGAAAATCGAGTGATGAGTGAATTTGATTGAGTGGTGTGTTCCTCACGAAGTTCAACCGTTCCCGAATGCGGTGAATCGTGATATCGTGTTACACACAAGGTCTATTTGGCGAAGTCCACCGGGGGTCGCTCGATCAGCTGAGCGAGCTCCGGGCGCGATAATTCTGCCGCCAAAAAGTCGTGCAGATTTTGTGATAGTGCCCTTCACTTTTCAACCGCTTGAAACACACCATGCACCATTTCTTGCAATTCGAACTCTTGTTCGCTCGTCTCATCATTGCTCAAATTGACATGCGCACACGCCGACAACGATGTCATCACGCCTTCCGCTTAATCTGCATATGGTAATGTGATTCACCGAGAACACTTTAGGGTGATCCGGACAGTTCCGGCGTTTCATACGCTGAGAGGCACGCAGCAGGCATTGCTCTGAGTCTTCGCCGCGGCGGGACCGCACCTCGAGATCAAAAGGCACTAGTTTCGCGGGGAATATTTATGCAACGATCAGTTGTAGAATATGTTGCGTGTCAGTGTAGAACACAGTCACAGAGACGATGTTGATGATAATCGGCTTTCTACATCTTCTTAGTAGCGAACATATTGAACCGATTTTCAAAGCCATCACTCCCCTATTTCCGGAAACCCTCTTCTCACCGGCTGATAAAGTCCCGCGATCCGTCTCACGACCGCGAATCAGGCCAGTACTCTAGGGGATCTCGGCTGGGTGAACGGTCTTTGGGACCAGGTAATTCAACCAGCTTGCGCACAGGGTGTAGTCACAAGGTGACGATTATGTTCTGTCGACACGATTGGGGACTTCTTCCAGCAGAGAGTGGCGAATGCGCCAAATAGGATGGTATCTGTAACGCCTTCAAAACATGCATATGGCGTGACGGAACAAACGAACGGGCAACCCGCTAAAGCCCTTAATTCCCCTCAAATCCGCGGCATAATGTACTGGGAGCGCCTAGCTACTACGCCCCCTGCCCGTAGTCAGGCTTGTTGCCTGCTCATGGTCACCACCCACCAACTCAGGAGGTCCACATGTCCCGTAGATCAGGAATCGTCGTGCTTCTTGCCGCCCTTATGCTCTCCGCCGGATGCGGAGGCGGCGGGGCTACGCGGGCGGCACAGGCCCAGGCTGCTGAGGCACAGCGCCAGCTTCGCGAATCGCACCAGGAGAACCGCACCATGCATACGGTCGGGAATTTCCTGGTCGCCGCGCTCATCATCGTCGGCTGTGGCATGGCCGCCACATCCTTCGGCCTCTTCCAAGCGACGGGGAGGACCGATGCCAACAAGCCCTCCTAAAACGGTCGTCCTCTCGAACGGCATGGCACTCGTGGCTGCCGGCGCCCTAGGCCTTCTGGCCGGCCGCCTTCTCGTCCCTCAAGCCGCTGGCATGGTCGAGCTGCTTTCCGACGTCATCACGTCGCAGACGCGATTCTACGCGCTTGCTGCGGCGTCCGTGATCCTCGCCGCCGTCCTGATCCCCGTATCGACCGTCATCACTCTGCTCGCCACCGAGCGTAAGCACCAAAAGGACATCCATGTTCCGCGACAAGAATCCGCACTGGCTGCCGTTTGCGACGGTAGCCCTCTTGCTCTGGCTACTCCTGACCGGCGATCTCGTGAGCTGGATCGGCGTGGCGGCAGGAGCGCTGTTACACCGCTCGTTGATGCGGTATCAGATCACCGTCCAGCCACTCCCGACGCGAAAAGCGCATGAGCCGCATGCGGGAGGCAGACCGTGAAGGCCTACCGCTACCCGTGGCCAGCCTCGTCACTCACACGCGAGGACATGGCCTTGCTTCACGCTGTTCGTGAGGCACTGCCCAAGCGGCAACCCATCACCTCGCTGATCGCCGAGGCCGTGCGGCTAACCTACAGCCATCCCCCAACCCAGCCCATTGAACCCGAAGGAGAATCCCATGAAACTGTTGATCCCCCGTCATGAGCTTAAGTCCGCCATCCAGGGCTTGAGCCGAGTCGTGTCCCGTAAGTCCACCCTGCCCGTGCTTCAGCACGTGCGCATCGCCGTCGAAGATGGCAAGGCGACCGGATCTGTGACCGACCTCGATTCGTCCCTGACCTGTCGATTCCAAGATGCCTCGTGCGACGGAACGGGCGTAATGCTCGTGCCGTTCAGCGAACTGCAGCCCCTCACGAAAGGCCGGGATGCAGATCCGGTGGAGATCGCTACCACCGATGGCCTGATGACGATCACGAACACCGTGGCGGGCCAAGCCATCGCACGGACTGTCCCCAGCCTCGATCCCAAGGAGTGGCCGGTTCTGCCTGGCGAGGTGCCCGTGGCCTCGGTCGATTCATCGTTCCTCACCCAGATCCGACGTGCGGCCTCGTTCGTCTCCACGGACGAGACCCGGTACGTCCTGACCGGCGTCTATCTCGATATCGGGAAGGATGGTGACTACCTGGTCGCCACCGACGGACGTCGTCTCACGGCGCTCAACTCACCCAAGCTCCCGATCGCCGAGAGCTGTATCGTGCCTCCCACCAAGTTCATCACGTGGAATAAGCTGACCGGTGAAACGACACTAGGTCATGCCTCCGGCTGGTTCCGGTTGGTGACCGACAACTGGGACTACCGCGTACGCACAATCGAAGGCACCTATCCCAACTGGCGCCAGGTCGTGCCCACAGAAGCCGGTAAGCAACGCGTGGAGTTCAGCGAGGAGTCCGTGGCCTTCCTCTCCAGTGTCCTCCCGACGTTAGCCGGGAATGCGACTGCCAATGCTACGGTTACCCTGCGCGCCAAGGCGGGCAAGGTCATCGTCAGTGGCTGTGGCGAGCATGATCCGCAGGTGAGTGCTCTCGAGCTGTCCGACTGCACCATGTCGGACGGAGCTTCCACCTCCGTTAGTCGGTGGTACCTTCTTGATGCACTGACCGCCGGCTTCCGCTCGTTCGCGTTCTCCGACAGCGCCAGCCCGCTGGTGGCCCGCGATCCGTCAGGGATCCACGTCCTGATGCCGCAACGGACCGTCGCTGAACCCGAGAAGAACCCGAAACCCACCCCGCAACCCGTCAAGGAAACCATGCCCAAACCCACCGAGAGTCCGTCCACGCAGCCCATACCGCAGCTTTGTGCACTCGACCGTGTGCTCGTGGCCTATGAGCAGGCCAAGTCCAAGGTGCGCGAAGCGAACGAAGCGTTGTCCGGCGTCGCCACGGCTGTCCGTGAGGCGCTGAAGGAGGACAAGCAGCGCCGGGCCGAGATCGACAGCGTACGTGCCGGCCTGGCGCGTCTGCAGGCGATCAAGGTCTAGTACCGCGAGACCACCACCAAGGGCCGCTCTCTTCACCGGGAGCGGCCCTTCTGCTTTCTGAAACCAAAACAACAAAGGAGAAGCAAACATGTGTGCCTATCACGTCACACTGGCTGTGGGTAACGCCCAGCGCCACGACACCGGCCGGCGCATCGCGATCGATGTGCTAGCTCCCTGCAAGTCCGACGCCGCCATGATCGCCGAGCAGTTGGCGGGTTTCGGGATCGAGCCCAGCGAGTATGTCTATGCCAAGCGCATCCGCCCGGCCGGAGGCCAACCGCCAGCCATGGCCATGGCCGTCGCCGCCTGAGGAACCCCACATGCTGAAACTCAACGCATCCTACAGCAAGAAGGTGCCCGCCGAGGGCGAGTATTCCAGCCAGTCGTACCACTGCTCGATGGAGGTCGAGCTGAGTGACAAGCTGGAGTCCGTGGAGATCCGGGCAAGGATCCACGAGACGTTCGCCCTGGTTCGGGAAGCCGTGGAATCCGAGTTGCACGGTACGGCAGCCAAGCCGGACCGCGAAGACGTGCGGGTTCTCCCGGCCCGTGGACAGGGCCCCAGCCGCAACACCGGGGAGAAGGCGACCAACCGCCAGGTGAAGTACGTCCTCGACCTCGCCAAGGCGAAGGGCATCACCCTGAGCGAGATCAACGCCCGCGTCCAGAAGCAGTTCCGCGTGGGCTCGGTGTATGAGCTCGACCGCAAAGCCGCCAGTGCGCTGGTGGACGACCTCAAGGCAGCGGCCTGAGGCAACGAGGGGCAGCCGCAGGCTGCCCCTCCCGCTTTCAACCCGAACAAGGAGACCCATGAACCTCAACACCTATCGCGACCGGCCCCACTGGTCGTACAGCAGCCTGAACCAGCTGCTTTCCATCTGCTCGCTCCAGTTCTACTTCGAGAAGATCGAGAAGTTACCGCGCCCGTTTACACCCATCAGCATCGCCATGGGCTCGGTCTATCACCGGGTGATGGAGTTCATCGCCCTGAACCGCATGGAGAGCAAATTACCGACCGAGATGGACACCCGAGCCCTGTTCCATGACCTGTGGGAGCGAGAGGGCAAGGATGGTCCGCCCCTGGAGAAGGACGAAGAGCTGTCACCCGATGATCTGGCGAAGCAGGGTTCGGAACTGGCGGTCGCCTATCTGAAGCAGCTCGACCCGAATGAGCGCGTCATCTCGATGAATGAGACGTTCGCCGTGCCCATCGGGAGCAGCGACCGGCCGCTGATCGGTGAGATCGACTGCGTAGTCGAGGATCAGACGGGCCGATCGTTGATCGACTGGAAGACCAGTGCACGGCGTTGGCCGAAGGATCAGGCAGATCGCAGCCTGCAACCTACGGTCTACCTCTACGCCCACCGGCAGCTGCATCCGGCGGAAGCCACGCAGTTCCGGTTCGACGTGGCTGTGAAGAACAAGACACCGGTCATCGAGCGCAACAACACCACCCGGACGAGCAGCGACTTCCAGAGGCTGGAGTGCCTTGTGGAGAAGGCCGAGAAGGTCATCCAGCACGAGGTGTTCTACCCCAGCGACCAGAGCTTCGCCTGTAGCGGGTGTCCCCACCGGGAACCGTGCCGGGCGTGGCATAGGAAGCAAAGTCGAACGATCAGCGTGGCAGCGTAATCAACAACACAAAGGAGAAAGAGAATGAATCGATGCAACTTGATCCTGCACTGCGGCGCCCATGCGGTACCCCGCACGGAGCTCGGCCTCGTGCTGACGCCGGTCGCCACCGACACGTGGCAGCCGATCCCGCACAGCGCGTTCCTCGAATCGATCGAGGAGACGCTCCCCAGTCACAACCTGACGGTCGTGAACGAGGCGCACGCCCTGACCCATGACGGCGGCCGGTACTTCGGTCTCCTTCAGGTCCAGAACTGGCACAACAACCCGGACTACAGCTGGGTGTTGGGTTTGCGCAACAGTCATGACAAGACACTGCCCGCTGGCCTCGTGGCCGGCAGCAGTGTCTTTGTGTGTGACAACCTCGCGTTCTCCGGTGAGATCGAAGTCAGCCGCAAGCACACGTCGATGATCCTCCGGGATCTGCCGACGCTGGTAAAGGACGCACTGGGCCGGCTGGTGCACAAGTGGTTCGACCAGGATCGGCGGATTGAGCGGTACAAGGCTTGGCACATGGACAACACGCGTGCGCACGACCTGACGATCCAGGCGCTCGACGCCGGCGCCATCACGACCCGAATGATCCCGGACGTGTTGGAGGAATGGCGACATCCTCGTCACGCCGCCTTCGAACAGCGCAACGCCTGGAGCTGGTTCAACGCCTGCACTGAAGTCCTCAAGGGCAAGCTGCACCTACTGCCGGAGCGGACGAGGGCGCTCTATGCGGTGTGCGATGAGCAAGTGGGCTTGCAGCTGGCCCAGGAGGCGGCATGAGGTACGTCAAGCGGACCAACGTCACCGAACGACTGGAAAGATCCCTTGAGGAGTTCCTATTCGCCGATCCGTTCGTATCCGGGGTGTGTCAACAGCGGGAGAGCAGCCCCGGCGCACTGATCCTCGATCACCTCGTGGCGAACTGCCATGAGGACGAAGGGTTCGAGGACTGGTTATGTCGGCAGGTCCGGGAGATCCTTGCTCAGCACGTCCAGACGGACGACTGGCAGGGACTGCCCGAAGAATGGTTAGGAACACGCTCGCAATGCGCACTCGACACCGTGCAACTCAGCGCCGAGGACCAGGAATGGCTTCTGACCCGATACGGCAATCACCCGGAGGTGATGGCCGCATGGAGAGAGGCTAATCGGCATACGGACCAGCGGTTCGCCGCTTGATCAGACCACCAAAGACTGCGCCCGTCCGTGGGAAAACCTGCGGGCGGGCGTATTCCTTTCGACCACTTCATCCCCAATTTGAGGAGAATCCCAAATTGCCCAAGACAATCCATGACCCTCGTTACCACCGACTCACCGCGCATCTCAGGTCATCAAGGAAGAAGGAATCCCTGCTCCAAGCTGACGTCGCCAGGCACCTTGGCGTCAGTCGCACTTGGGTCAGCAAGATGGAGTCGTGCGAACTACGCGTCGACATCCTGCAGACAGCTCATCTCTTTCGGCTCTGCAATGTGCGTCTTGCGGACGCGCTCCGGGCATCGGGGCTCTGGAGCGACCGATGAAGAACGTGATGGGACCCGCCGTGCGACGCGTCCGATGCAGATCGGGTGTGTCCATCGAGGATCTCGCGGCACGCGTGGCTCGGCGGGGCTATTCGCTGACGAGCAAACAAATTGCCGCCATAGAGTGCGGACGCCGACAGGTGAAGGACTTGGAAGTGAGACACCTTGCACAAGCACTGAACGTTCGCGTCGAGGTTCTGTTCGCTCCCCGAAACCATGCTCGCACGAAAGTCGCCGCACGGTAGTTCTAAAAAAGAGGGGACGCCCCCTTTTTTAGCTATCAGCACCCGTCCGCCACTGGTAAGCATCCGCCCATGATCTTGCGATACACACCGGCGCTTCCACTTAGCTCGCTCCTTCTGCCCTTGTGTGGATGCTCGCTAGTTGTGATGCAGGAACCGTTTCCCGTATCAGAGTCGCCGATCGACCAGATCTACTGGAAGGCGACTGGCGCACGGAAGATGAGATCATTGCCATCCGTTTCGCGACCAACAGAGTGGGCCACTTCGCGTCTCTCGACTGGGACGAGGGTCGATTTACGGCGGTCAATGAGTGCGAATTCGTTCCGGCTGCGGGCTCGGGACACCGCTATGCGAGTGTCAGGATACCGGAAGGCGAATCCGGCGAACCGCCCGGATTCGTCATCGTGAAGTACGCATGGATAGGATCCCATGATTAGGCTGACGTTTTCTGCGAGTAGACCACACATCAGCAGAACCATGATGCAGGATGAGCTCGGCCTGACGCTATCCGGATCGTGCTTCCTACAGCAACTATTCAAAACGAATCAGAACTCCGAGGATGGCTCGACAAAGTCGGGTATTTGGTGAAAGACATACTCAAAGAAGGTCCCGTCATTCATTAAGCGGGTCTCGCCCCCAACAAGGCACTGTCATGTCACAGATTGATGCAACCAGGAACGGACGACAGTTCGAACAACAGATCGCGGACGTGCTGGATCGCGTCCTTCCTCATGCTTATCTTTCGGGCGTCCCAGTTTTCCGCGCAGATGCAGCCATGGATTGGAGTGCCATGGCCAACGAGCTTGATTTCATCGCACACCTCAAAACCGGACGGAGACACACGATCCTTATCATCGAATGCAAATCCTGCAAGGTGACAGGCGCCCCTGACGCGCGCGGCAACTATGGCAATGTAACCCCGGGAGGACCGTGGCTCGCCCATTACCGCGAGACCGGCGAGAAATCAATCAAGGACCAACTGGGCACTCAGCGGTCAGCGCTCTTGACGAACATTGAGCCGTTGGACGGCGAGGTGCGGGTACACGCGGTTATTGTCGCATCCCATGCTCAAGGGTTGAACGCCAAGAAGGGGGAAATGACATGCCAACCCTTGCCGTCTTTTGATCTCTCGCTTGTCAGCCCGGACATGTTCGAGACATTCATGCGCAAAAGGCTCAAAGAGGCCGACGCGCTCCGCGTGCAGCAGTCTGAAATCCTCCGTCGAATACGTTTGGGACAGGTGGTCCCCGTGCTGGGACATCCCGAGGTCTACAACGCCATCGAATACGCTCGCCGCTGTCGCTTCTTTATAGATTCCGAGATATTTCGGCATCTCGATTTCAAGCCCGAACGTTGGGCCATCAATGGTTCAGCAGGCATGGGGAAAAGTGTTCTTCTGATCTACTCAACCATGGTCTTGATCACGGACCGCTATGTTGCCGCCCTGCGTGACGGAACAAGGTTCCTCCAAACCTATACAGAGGACGCCACGAGGGTCGGTCTCCCTCCTCTGGACAAACGCCGCGTTTGGGTTGTTGCCCACACTGAAAAGCAAAAGGAAATGCTAAAGAAGATGTTTGGGCGTTTCACGGACTTATACGGAGAAGTTGATACGTATAATGAATATCGGCGAGTTAAGCCAGAGTTCCGCGTCTTCAGTGAAATATCGACGATTGAATGCAATGTGTTGCTCGTCGATGAGGCTCACGATTTAGGCCCGGATGGAGAAAAGAAGGTGCGTGAATGGCACACTTCGTCCCCGGGTAACTACTTGGTCATTGCCTGCGACAGGCACCAGAAGCTGCGGCTCTCGCGGGATTCCACGCGCATGATTGACGGAATCGATTTCAGTCTCTGCACCCGAAAGCTGACGCGCAATTACCGAAACCCATTTCCCGCTTACGCCGGAAGCCTCGGCCTGTTGTTCCGCTGGTTTGCCGACGCCGGACCCAAGATATTGCCAAAGCCCAGTGAGCTGAGGGGAGAGTTCGGGTTCGGTGAGGTTCTTCAAGACGGTCCGGGTAAGTGGATATTAAGCGCTCGCAACGATGCGCATCCCGCGAACAATTGGTCCCACATGCTCTCAGCGTTCCCATCGGCTGAAGCCGCACATCAGCAGCTGTCAGAGTTTCCGCTGCTCAAAGACCAAGTCTTGTGGATCCGTTTTTCCGAAGAGGATTCTGATTTCAACTACGAGGATCTGCAGAAATGGAGTTACCACAGTGTTCACGGTGCTGACGCGGCTGATTTGCTGGATAAATATGTGAAGGGACAAGAGTTTCCCGTGGTCGTCATCGAAGGGCTTCCGGCGGTGTTCTCTTGGATCACCGCATCGGAGCGATGGCCCCTAGATTTGGCGCGAGCACGATCGGAGATGTGGCAAGCGCGCCGCATGGTGTATCTTGCCGCCAGCCGGGCCAACGTATTTCTCTATTTCATTCTGCCGGCCGATATCGCGAAGGACGTAGCAACAGAATTCGACCTGATGTTCCGACAGCTAGCCCGGCAGTCCGTACAGGAGAGCCCATCGGGTACGGTCTGGAAGATTCAATTCAATGAGACACCGGACGTGGAAACCTTCGCGTCTTACGTTGATGTCATGGAATCGGAACCGTCCGCTCTGCCGACCGATATCAAGGTCGCCGCACCTGCCGGCGAATTGACCTCCGCGGCAACCGCTATAAACCCTCCCGCTCATCCGGCAGAAGCTGCGGTGACGGAGACCCCGACCGAGATCGCGGTCGTGGCTACCCTGAAGATGGAGAACGCCGAAGTAATCCCGCCCGCCGAAATCCCCCCTTCAATTCCTGCCGCACCGAAACCGGCGCAAAGCAAAAAGGATTTGTTGGGTTCCGTCGCTTCACTTGAGGAGGTTGCCAAGGCGCTCGACAAACGTGTTGACCAACTGATCAGAACGATGGCGGCAAAGGGGATTCAGAAGGTCCAAGCAAACACCCGGGTCAACGTGGCCTACGTGATCGAGGCGCTCAAGGAGGCCGATCACCTGCACAAGGCGCAACCACCGAAACAGCCGGCTCCAGTCCCGCCGCCATCCTTTAGTGCGGCCGATTTGCAGGCTCAAATGAATAGTCTCAAGACAGCGGCGCCCGTCGTTCGACCGCCCTATCCACCACAAGCTAGCACCCAGCAATGGAACCCCGCATCGCCGCCGCCTCACAAACGGATACAGATTGGCATCTCGTTGAGTCAACTCGCGTTGTTCATGCACTTACGGCAAGACGTCGTCACCGAGTTTCTGGATTCGACGGGCGAGTCTTGGCGGGGTGATGGGACGGCCATGGTAAATGCCGATGCTGCAGAGAAACTACTTACCAGGCTAATTGGAAATCGCGATTTGGTGGCCTTCAATCAGCTTGAGTCTGCTCGAATCACCGTCAGGTCTTTGGCCAACCATTTGGGCTTGCGTGCGAGCGCACTGACCAAGGACCTGATGAATGAGAAGCGATTTCTTGACCTGAATGATCGACTGCCTTACGCGCAAGTCGTCAAACTTTGCCATTACTATGGAAAGCAGTTGCCCAATATCAGTTGACGCCCATGCAGGCTCGCGATGAGCCCGCTTGCCCCTAATCTCCACGCCTTTGGGATCGCGCTGCACTCGAAGCACGCAGCTTCGCCTCGACTGGCGCACGAAAGGCTTTGGAAGCTATGGCAATCCACCAACCGCACCCTCTACCCCTGCTGTTGAGGAAAATCTTTGTGCAAGTCAGCATCATAAGGAATGCCCCTGACCTCACATATTCACGTCTGGCCAGCGGAAGCGATGGGTGCCACGGTAGAACGTTCGCTTCAACCATGCCAGATCAGAACGCCACTCCTCGACGGCTACGCTGTAGTCAGCATACGCTTGCTGGGAGAATCGGCCTATGACTTGTGCGATGTGAGCAGCGATTCGATGGAGGCGGTCACTCGATGAGGGAATTCCCCACTCTCGCTTATCCGATTCGGAGAACCCCGGCGGGAACTGCAAGCGCCCGCGAAAGATGGTCTCCAATGTCTTGCGCCGCTCCGCCTCTGTGAGATTTGATGATTTGCCTACATGGTATCCCATCGCAGTCAAAGGACTGTTCGGTCGCCATTCATCCGCAGAGATCACAACGTCTCCGTAGGTGCGACTTCCCGTGGAAGGCCACTCGAACGGATCGTCCATCAGCCGGCTCAATGCGGGATGACTCTCCCCGAACTCGCGCAGAACCTCGTCCCCTGCATCGAAGGGATCATGACCCGTCAGCAGTGCGATCATGGCCATCTCCTGGGAGTAGATCCTCAGTGTGTCCCCTTCCCTCGCTTCAATCTGCTGCTGGATATCATCCATCGTCCAATCCTCACGACCGATGATCATGACGCCCGACTTGTTGTGTCCGACACCCGCCACCTCATGATCCCGATCCTCCAGAATTCGGTCGAGACACGACTCCTGAATCGGATCACTTCCAAGAGTGACTACAAGCTTTGTCCAGTCGACTCCTTCACCCATCCCATCAAGACCCATCAGCCACTCCGAAACGAGCGGACTATGTGCTATGAAAGTCCCCATCGCGGCTGCAATGCGACTACTGTACCGATCATTGGCCGTCGTCAGCTTAGCGATCGCCTTGGCGCTCTCCTCCAGCTTCTCCTGTGCCTCGCGAAGCTCCTCCCTCGCCAGTTGTCGCTCCCTCGCGACTGAGCCGAGCTTGTCCTTCAGACGCTCTTGCTCTTCAGACATCTCCTCGGCCTCGTTCTTCAGCTTCGTGATCTGTCCCTGAAGCGAGGAAGCCCTCTTGATTGCTGTATCGCGCTCCGCCTGGGTCGTGGTGAGTTCATCGCCCAGTCGCTTCCGGACTTGCTGAAGTTCCAACTCCTTCTTACGCAGTCCGTCTTCGCGGGTACTCAGCTCTGCCCGCTCGTTCGCGATATTGGTTTCGGCCTCCTTGCGCATACGCTCCGTTTCAACCCTCGCGCTCTCGAGAAGTGCCGCGGCCGCCTCCATATCTTGGTCAATCTTGCGAAGGGATGCCTCCGGCGTGACCGAGGCTATATGATTCGCTTCGGCGCGTACTTCCTCCAGCCGGCGCTCCTCCCGTTGCAGTTCACTGCGTACACGCTCGAGCTGTGCAATTGCATCCTGGTTCTTCTGCAGGAGTGCCTTGCTGTCCTCCTTGAGTTTCCTGTTCCACGCCTCATTGTCTGCAAGGGCCTTCTTGACACGTGTCAACTCAGACTCCAATCCAGCCACCTTGGTATCCGAACGGTGAGCATTCGGATTGTGTGGATCGCCGCCCGAGATTGTGGTGGGAGATTCCGTGACCTTTCTCGGCGGAACCTCTCGGACAGGCTGCTGTGTCCGTGTCTCCTTTGGAGGAGCTGGGAACGCAAGCTCTCGCAAGTCATGAAGGACTCGTGGCTTCGACGGATCATCGCTCATGATGCATGTGCTCCCGATGAATCATTTACTGCGGTAGTACTCGAGCAACGCCTTCAACGTTGCCTCCCAGTCGCCCAGCGTGCAGTCAAACACATCGGTCGGTCCTGGAAACATCTCACGATCATTGGATGGCACCCGCTCATCTCCAGTTCCGGGCGCATAGAAGGTCAGGATGATTGACCTCTTCTCGCTGCTGTACCTTCTGAGTACGCGTCCTATCCGCTGGATTCGCTGCCGCGGTGACTGCGTTGAAGCCGCCAGAATTGCGATGTCTGCTGAAGGAATGTCGAACCCCTCATCAAGGCTTCGGCAGGCAATGAGGATCTTGTTACCCGGCTCGTCATATTCGCGCAATACGTCGAGTCGCTGTGCCTTCGTCAAACCACTGTGTAACACCCTACACCAAGGGAAAGTCGATGCGCGCAAACCCAAAGCTTCCGGTATTCTCTGAATGTCTTCCTCCAGTAGCTCCAATGCCGAATCGGCTGAACAAATGCGTTCAAAGAAGACAAGGATTCGACCTCCATATGGCGCAATGATCTGAATTGCCCGCCTCAATGCCGACACCTTTCCATCAGACAAGTGGTAGATCGCGGCTCGCCGGAAACACATTGCGAAGAATTGCTCAATGCGGTGCCGGAGCGGATCGTCCTCGGTGAGTTTCCGCAGATGATTCTTCAGAAGGTCCAGATCCAGATGTCCTCGTCTGGAGAAGCAAGCAGCAGGCAGCTCCTCTTCCAACCGCTGCCGCAGTTGCTTAAGCCGGGCCGACAGATCGTCATAGCTCGCCCCCTCAGAAGCTGTCAGCGGAACAGGAACGTTCAGAACATGGAAAGGTGGGATGAGGTCGCGCTCTCTCGCCTCCTTCATACCCATGTCATAGACGACCCTGTCAAACCCCGGAATCCTGTCATAGTCAATGCAGTCGCCCGTCGGCATCCTCGCTGTCAGACCCAGACGGTAGCTGAATGGAAACTCTCGTGCAGTCTTTCCAAGAAACGGCGCCTCGATGTAGTGATGACATTCGTCGGCCACAAGGAGGGATCGCGCCAGGGTCATACGGTCTAAGAAATGGAGAAGCTCACGTCCGTGCGTTTCAAGGGAGTTCACGATGGTCACGAGGATGTGGTGATTGTGAAACCCATCGGCTCGCCCATCGCCGACCAGCCCGATCCGCATGCCCCTAGCTTCGAAATGGTCTCGGAGTCGTTCGACCCATTGGTGCAGCAGAACGGCTGTGGGTACGACGACAACGGGGTAGACATGTAGGCCTTGTTCGCCATCACGACGCATGACTTCATCGATCGCCTTGATGCCGAGGTATGTCTTACCTGTGCCAGTTATGGCTTCTACGATCCCACATCGCCCGTTGGCAGACCAGCGAACCAACGCTTCTTCTTGCCAACTGTAATCGGGCATATGTCCACCCAGCTGCTCAACGCGACCCAAGAACCTGCACAAACTCTGCTACTACGCGGACCTCACCCTCGTCCGTTGGTTCGAGGATGATGGGTTGATGAGTCGGGTTGGTCGGCCTGAGCGTTATCTGCGTGTGAGACCACTCGCCTTTTTCGCCCGACCGCTTCTCACTCTCGTACACCTTTACCGTGTACTGGCCGCCTGTGTGAGGATCGGAAACCCCTGAATGCCAAACCAGGACCGTTCGCCCCTGCCGAGAACCTGGCCGCGGCTGACGGAAAACGCAGTAAGCGCCATCGGGTATGCCAGGCTCCATGGACGTGCCAAGCACCTTCGCCACGAACATCCCTTTCTCAAAGGCGGGCGCGCCATCCCAAGCAATCCAGCTCTCGGCCCATTCACCCATTTCATCAAAGCCGGCTTGTTCCTCGCTGAATTTGCCCGCAGCCGCCTGCAGCGTCGTGAGCGGAATACAATCACGCCAGGGCTTGGCGGTCGACACGTCCACGAATCGGAACGGACGCGCCGACGCCTCCACGTCCGCATGGGATTCTACGATTTCTCGCAGCTTCGAGAGATCCGTGCATATGTCGAACGCCCAAGTGCCCCACCGACCAAGGTTGTTGACCGCGGCCACCCATTTCTTCGCTGCAGCGCTTTTCGCGGTGACAAGGTTGGGATCGTGGATGACTCCGCCCTCACCCTTGATCTCCAGCATCAGTGTCTTCTTGTTGTGCAGCCGGATTATGAAATCCGGCTCGTAGTTGTGTCTGTGCCCATCGTAGTCGTAGGGAACAATCAGCCCGATTTGTCGGTCATTCGGGGTGTAGCACTCGACGCAGTCCAATAGTTCCAGAACTCCGATCGCTCGACTCTCCCAACTACTGCGCGTGACAGCCCGGTTGAGGTGGCTCTTCACCAGATCAACAACAGGTCGAGTCGTCTGGTAATTCACATTGGCGGTACTCGTGAAGGGCTGGAAACTGTTGAGGACCGGCAGAAGTTTGGTGTCGGAGCTAGCAGCGCGCGGGAGGATTTCGTCGCGAATGCGTTCCCTCAGTTTGTCGGCATAGACCTTCAAACCGAGTTCCCGGATATCTACTCCCGGTGCAAACGTCACCTTCTGCTCCACGTAATCCCGAACGATCTTCACAATTTCAGGGAAAAGCTGGTGCCGGGCAAGGAACTTGAATTTTACCCGTTCAGATTCCGCAGCCTCAACTCCATGAAGGAGATCAGCGAGGATAAACTCAGCCAGGCGAAAGATCACCTGCTGCGGCCGCACTGCCTTGTAGTATTCCTGGCGAGTCTGGGGAATAAAGTCTCCGGAGTCCTTGCGCACCTCGGCCTCATCTTGATAGCCCCGCGTCGGCGCCAAGTAGACCGTTACTGGCTCCTCGTTGACGATGAAACCCTCCAACTTGCTCACATCGCACCAGATCCCACCTTCGCGCAGCGCGTACACGTAACTCTCAACATTCGGCATGCGCAGCTCGAATGCCTTCCGCTCCTCCATTGCAAAGATCGCGTGGTAGACGGGATCCGGCCCGTCCTTCTCTTTCGGTTTCCCCTTGAACGGGATGAGCGAAAAGGGAATCCCGTATACGTCCACGTACTCCGGATGCAGCAGTCCAGTCTCTGGATCAGGGGTGTAGCTCATACGGCGCAGGCCTCGGCCCACAACCTGTTCACAGAGGAGCTGACTACCGAAGGCACGTACACCCAGCACATGGGTCACGTTGTTTGCGTCCCAACCTTCCGTCAGCATCGAAACGGACACTACACAGCGAACGTGTTCGCCGGCTCCGCCCCTCTTGCCCACCGTGTCGATGATTTCACGAAGTCGCAGAGCAGCCTCGTCCTTGCTCTCGCCTTCTTCCGTCTCAATCTTGGCAAGCAGCTTCGAGTCTATGCGGATGGTGTGCTGCACATTCGGCGTGTTGGCCAGCTCGGGCATGATTGAACTTTCCGAGTACTTCTTCGCCGTGACCGTCTCACCAGACTCATTGATCATTTCCACGTCGGATTCGCCACTTATTTCCCGGAAGAAGATGTTCGCGATGTTTGTGTTGTCACACACGACGATCATCACGGGCGGGATGAAGGGTTTGCCTGCCGATGCCTGACGATAGCCTTCAAACTGAATCTTCCACTGCGCTGCAAGCGTAGCCAGCGCGCCTTGGGCATACTTGTAGATCGATTCCGGATTAGGCTGGCCGCGCCGGATGAAGTCGCCGGGCTTGAGGTCGTTCTCAACAATATTCCTCCAGAGCCTGAAGTACTTCGGATCGGGTCGTCCGGCATCGTCCGTATTGCCTTCGCTATCCTCGACAGGCAATCGAGGGACTTTCGTGATGCCGCTCTCAATGGCATCGATCAGGCCGAACTCGCTGACAATCCACGGGAAGGGACTGCCCTCCGGATGTCCGCTGGCGCCAAGGAAGAACGGTGTCGCCGATAGATCAACACACGCGAGAATGGCTCTGTTGAGCTTCCCCTCCCCATCCTTGCCCGCCAACCCACAGTTATTGATTCGATCCAACCCCGCTAGCCAAACCCTCGCTTCATCCTCTTCTTCCTTTAGTGCGGCCTTCTGTTCAGCAGTCATGCCTTGCATAACCGCGCGCTCCTCTTCCGTACTCAGTTGCTTACTGCGCCAGCAGTGATGTCCCTCATCGTTCATCACCAAGATAGGAAGTCGCTGCACCAACTCTCCAAGCCGGTTTCGCACAAAGGCATCATTGGTTTCCGCCCCCTTATTGACGACCGCATAGCTCTTACCGCCCTCCACGTGCTCGCTCTTGGGCGCAAAGACGTGCCAGTTGGTCACCAATACTTTGCCCCCGTTGAGGCATTCCCGGTACTTCGGCGGAACCAGGTCAAATGCATCGTAGTAGTTGTCCTTGTCCTCGGGACAGAGCACCTGAAGTCGCTTTCTCACCGTGAGGTTTGGCGCACAGACCAACACGCCATTCGGAAATTGTGTGGATTGCGGATTTCTCGCCCGGTTGCAGAAAGCCCAGGCGATCAGCATCGCCATGACAATCGTCTTCCCACTCCCTGTCGCCATCTTGCAGGCAAGGCGGCGCAGCGGAAGCTGGCTGCCATCCCACGGTGCATCGACCAACTTGGGCCAGAAATCGCCGGCGATGCTTTCAAACGTTGGCTTTTCACCCTTTAGCAGCCGCTGGATATTATCAGCGTCGAGTTCAAAAGTCTTGTACCCTGTGGCCGATAGACGCTCCGGGATGGCCAACTCGAGCAGATAGATCTGCGTCTCCACGGCCTCCATCTGGCAGTAGAACAAGCGTCTCGGTCGATCAGGTCGACTCCACCACGCCAGCAGTTCCCGAGTCACCGACGACGCACCGCGGTAGCCGGACTCACGCCAGCGCTTCACGTCCGCGCGCAGTGCATTGACGAGCGGGAGATCCTCCTCGTTCTCTTCCTTGAACAACTCCATCTCCGCCGATGCAGATCCGACGCGTTTACTCTGATAGAAATACCGTGCCGGCCGCCGCCCTGGGGTCTTGCCAGGAACGCCTCCCTTGTAGAGCCAGTAGTGCTCTGGTTCTTTGTACGGATTGTTGATGATCGGGTCGGGAACCGATTGGGTCGGCGTCCAGTCGGACGGAGGTTCTTGAATAGCCTTGGGTGCTCGCGTGGTCATGGACGTTCCCCAATCCCCTTACGGTCGATAACAGATACTTTAATCATCGAGAGAGGACTCCGCCCTGGATCAGAATGACAAACAGATTGGCGAGACTTAACCCGATACTGAGCCCGATTAAAGAGAATATCCACACGTAGGCCCGTCGTGACGATGAACGCAGTGATCGACAATCCGCCGCAATCGCCTTGGACGCCCCGTCCTGCGCCGCGAGTACCTTTGCCGTGGCCCCCTCGACCATTCGCGCCGTCTCCAGAGTTGTGTTTCGCATACTGACGGCGACATCATCGCTCAAACGGTCAAATCTGGACTGAACACTCTGCACAGCAGCTGACGCCCCAGCGACGGATGCATCCAACTTGTCCATGCGTGATGGCAGGTTCAGGCCATTCAACATGCTTCCTACGTCGCGAACCAGGGTAGCCATTGAGGCCATTTCGGAAAAGGCGGACGAAGCTTCGGACAAGAGTTGATCAAATGACTTGAGCTGCGTTTGCGCGAGCTGCAGTTCAGTGTCCCATGCGGTCTTCAGTTCTTCGAACTGCTCCCGATTCCGGGCGGACAAGTCTCCATAGGACTCTTTCGCCTCGCGAACTGTATCACGCGAGTGCGCCTCCACGCTGATCATCTGATCCTTGAACTCGGCAACGATTGCATCGGCCTTTGACTTCACCTCGTCCAACTTAGGGCGTAGATCCCTGAACGACTCGAGCTCTTGCTGAAGTGCCAGCAACGCTTGCTCCAACGAAGTCATATCGCTCATGCAACTTCCTCCCTCTCAAGTCGACGATTGTAGCCGCGGAGCCAACCCCGGTGACTCTGCACGATCCACTCAACGCACGCCTCAGACGCCTCCGGATGGACACCGATGATCTTCTTGCTCAAGCGCAGCACGAACTCATGTCTTCGGTATCGGTCTGCGCGTCGATCAGGGAACAGGCTGTTTATCGCAGACAGCAAGGCATCCCTCACGCCCTCAACACCGTATTCGCCGATGCAGGAGAGGGCATAGGCTCGCAACGCATGGAACATTCCATTATCTGGCTTTTCAATCAATACACGCTCACAGCTGCCCAGAAGTTGTTTTATGTCTTGAAGATCTGCGCCCACATGCGCCTCGATGAAACTGAAAACGTCGTCTGCCGAATACCTATCCTTAAAAACGCGAAGTTCCGCCGCGAATCGCGCCTCAAAGAAGGCATTGACGCGTTCTCGGAAGACTTGCGGCCTGTCGATGCCGTCTCGCGCGTATTCCTCCATGCGTGCAATGTTCGCGCGTCGCTTGGCCTCGATCTTCTCGTAAACAAACTTCACCAACGCCTTTGAGTATCGACGGAGAGGGCTGGCTTCCCTGGTCGCATCGGCAGAACGCATCAGTCGTGCGTGCTCAGGACTTCCCTTGGCAGCATACTGGTCGAAGTAGTCCGATAGATGGTCCCGAATCTCCTTGTCACTACGGTTATGGAGCAGAACCCGCACTGTGTCGGTGTTGTAATCGACCGTTACATCGCTGATGACCCCAAGGATTACCAGTCTTTGAATAGAGCGAAAGGTGTCCAGTTGGCGCCGCATCTTCGTGTAGTGCTCATGAATGAAGTCACTGGCCCGTTTAATCATGCCTGCGGGTCTTCCGGTCTTCTTCTTCTTCACCTCAAGCAGTCTCTTTTCAAAACCCGCTGGGCTGTATGAAAATTCAAAGGCTTCCTCAATATAGGATTCCCACCACCCAAAATGTCCCCCATCCTCAAACTTGCCCTGAAGTTCGCGGAAATACCCATTGGTAAAGGGAATTGTGATCCACTCCGTAGGGAGCGAACCATCTCTCAACTTTTGGAGATGCGTTTCAATTCCAGGATGGTCCTCATACCTGCCCGTGAGTGTCCATAGCCACTTACGAATTCGCACGTCACCCGGCTTCTTCGCCGCAATCCACTTGGTTGCAGATGAGAGGAGCTTGCGGAGATCTTCCTCCTCGGCATCTGGAATCGGCGCGTCGTCGCGGTAGAGCAATCGCCCCAATGAGACTCCAGTCTCCCTGTCCACGAACTCAATAGGCGTCGCGCCGTTCTCATCCTTCCCTGTCATCAATCGTAACGGTGATCCATATTGTGAGGACAGGAACTCAGCGAGGATTTCCAGGTTCCTTTGAGACGGGAACCGTATTCGATCAAGCAGGTCGAAGATCATGCGCATATCGTGATCTTCTCCTCGGAAAGAGTTGTCGTGGAAGGATTCGACGATATGTCGATCCACAGAGATGGGCTCTCCCTTTGCTCCAAGCGACGCCTGTGTGCCAGAGTAGAGAATCCAGCACTGGGCCGGCTGGCGATCTCGCCCGGCGCGTCCCGCCTCTTGGTAGAAGGATTCAGGGGACTGCGGGATATTCAGGTGAATGGTGAACCTGACATTGCTCTTGTCGATGCCCATGCCGAACGCCTTTGTGCAGGCCAGGAGAGTCACATCTCCTCTCATAAACTTCTTCTGAGCATCTTCGGCTTCGGTCGTCCCGAAATCAGATCCCGCATCGTCATCCGCACCCATGAAGAATCCAACATGAGGATACGCCTCAGCACTGTTTCCATCGGAATCCTTCGCCATTGCCAGCAAATCCCTGATCGTCCGCACGCCATAGACCCAACTGCGGTGAGGGCAGAAGATTAATCCGCTACCTACTCCCCCTGTCGGGTCAACAAGCTGGGGCCAATCCGTCTTGCCGTTGAGTACAGCGATCTCAGACATGGATCGGACCAGAGCTGCCTGCTTTGCCAATCCGTCGGCTTCCTGAAGTTGAAACTGGTTCTGTCCCTTGTCAGTTCCCGACCCAACTTGGATCACCTTAAATTCTAGCTCGCTCCGGGTCATGCCTTCGACCGTGCTTGGCCTTACCGTGTGATCAAGATTCACTCCCGCCCTCAGACCGAGTTCCCGCTGGACATCCTCGAGCACCTCAAACGATGCAGTGCCCGTAAGTGCGGCAATTCCGATGGTACCGGGGCGGATACCTCTGCAGTGATTCCGCAGGTTTCGGCCAAGCATGAGATAGGAGGTGCGGAAATCGTGACCCCACTCCGAAACACAGTGTGCCTCGTCAACAACCGCAAAGCAAAATGCCCCCTTCATGTCGGCGAGCACATGGCGAAACTCCTCGATCATCAAACGCTCGGGAGAGACGAAGGCGAACTTGCATCGCATGCTTTTGAATGCTTCCAATCTCGCCTTCCTATCTTGCACGGTTTCAGGCGAGCGTGGATCCCGATTCGAGTAGATGAACGTCGATGAATCGATACCATTCCGTGCAAGTCCATCATGCTGGTCCTTCATCAACGATTTGATGGGGTCTACAGCAAGAACGACACCATTCTGCAGCAACGCCGGCAACTGGTAGGTGAGTGACTTCCCCGAGCCAGTGGGCAGAAGTGCGACGACGGACTCCCCCCGTAACAGGCGTCGTATGATCGGGAGTTGCCCGTCACGGAAGGACCATTTCCGGAAGAGCTGTCGCAGGAAAAACTCCAGGACCTCCTGCTCTGCGTCGCCCGAGATCGCAGGCGTCACCGCCGAACCTTGCACCAATCGGCGAGGATGCACCTCCGAGTAACCCGATCGAATCCTGACGACGCTTGCTGCGCGGATCTCATGGATGCGTGGATTCTCGCACGGGTCAGCCACGCCATAGCGCATCAAGACAGCCACATCGATGACAGCATCGAACGGACGATCATACTCGGGCATCTCCTCCTTGTGCACATCGGTGTGGGTAAGGATCTTCAGGTCGAGCGGGGGCATCGCACGGCCCGGCGAGTACAGCTTCCAAAGATGGTTCAACCAGTCACGCAGGTCATCCAAGGCAATCGACCCGCAGGCCACATCCCGCTCGATCACGAGGATCCGCCACTCGGGCGCTTCAGGGCGGAGGACTCCATTTCGAATCAGCCGGACAACGACACGCTGAATACGAGCAATCGCCAGCGGCGCAATGACGAGCCTGACCCATGGGTCCGAAAGTGATTCGCATGTGGGCCATGAAGAAGCCGCATCACGAACGCGCTCCACAATCGGGTGTGCCAAGAGATGCGACACGCCCTCATGCTTCGGGTCAATCGGCTCGGTCACAGCTCCATCGCCATACCGCAACGTGGGACACCAACCCGTCCTCTCGATCGTATGGTCGCGACGGCGATCCTGATGGATCTGACTGGCATCCGTGCGGTGCTGAGGACCGTCGTACTCGAAGACAATTCCCTTCTTCCACGTCATGCCGTCGCTGCCGGGCAACTCAAGTGCGAAATCGACCTGCTGTTCCTCGAAGTGTTTCCGCTCTCCGATCGAATCTACTCGTCGCTGTCGTTGTACACACTGGAGAACTTGCGGACCGAGCAAACCCGCAAGGGGACCTGACCAGAAGGCAGATTCCGAAGCGCTGCCAAAGGGAGGGAGCAGGAACCCAGGGCCGGCCGCACAGATCGCCTCTGGAGCGGACATGCACAGGATCTGCTCAAGACGCCGCCGCGCATCGTCATCCAAGTCACACACAAGTTCCGAGGTGAATGCAGCGGTACCCCTGTCTCTGTCGCCGGTCTCCTCGACTCTCGTCAAACCCGTCATTTCGGAGAGCCAACGCTCCACCTTCAGAGATGGGATTGTCGGGAGGCCTCGACTGATGATGTTCTCGAGAACTGCAAGTTCTGGCCCTTGATCTCCAGACAGAGGAACGTCTTCGTCCACGACAAATCGGCATCGCCAGGCATAGACATCAGACCAGTTGATGATCCCTTGCGCCCCGAGGATTTCGGGCGCCAGCGCACTACTGATGTACCCTGCATGGAGTTCCCGCATCATCAACCAGTTCTTCCACTAACCGTTCGGCTTAGTTCATCCACCCTTGTCACAGACATGACCTCGCTGCCGCGCGGGTCAACGACTCTAACAGCGACTCGGTTATGCCGGCCCGGCTTGAAGGCGACGCTTTCGGTGTGGTCATGGCTGTTGTCGACTAACCCCTTAATCTCCCGACGATGTACTTCAACCATTCGACGACCTGATACATCACGGACAGCTGTAGAGCTGTCCATTCATGTGACTGCGTCGGATACGGCTTGCCGATGAAGTGATCATAGACCTTCCGCTGCGTCTCGGCGTCCCTGACGGGGTCATCCGTATGCGCAGAATCATGGAAGAATCCGTTTCTCAGCCTATTGATGTGCCAACGGATCTTTGTCACGTCGACCTGACGATCAACAATCGGGGGACCGGCATTGGGGCCCCCTGACGACTCATAGAAGTACTTGTAAACCGAATCGATCCAATCCTTGAAGGTGCCTTCACTGGAGACCACGGTTTGCGGCAACTTTCCCGCGATCTGCTCGCCTTCCACCGACAGTTTGAACAACGGAGCACCACGGAGTCGC
This sequence comes from uncultured Verrucomicrobiota bacterium, assembly GCA_964503335.1. Classification (GTDB taxonomy): domain Bacteria; phylum Verrucomicrobiota; class Kiritimatiellia; order CAIVKH01; family CAIVKH01; genus CAZCZZ01. The sequence goes on along the minus strand of CAZCZZ010000010.1, from coordinate 37,358 downwards.
GTGCTCAGCACATTGATCTCACCACGGAGAGAGGTGATCTCATGGCCGAGCTTCTGAACGTCCTTCAGGACAGACCGCTTTGAGTCAACGGACGGCTGAGAAACAATTTCTGGCGGCATGCCCCGATCGCCAGGGGGGGGAGCCTGAACGGTGGCGGTGACGTCAGGCTCTTTCACTAAGACAGTGGTGACGGGATGGTCATGAAGCACTTCCTGGATCGGCGGATCCGAAGGATCCAGATCGTCCTGGAGCTCCAGATCTACGCCACCCTCGACTCCAAAGTCCTCAACGATAATTTCGTCCTCTATTTCCGGATCTTCCACATCCGGGTGCTCGGCAATTCGTGAAGCTTTCTCGATTCGCCCGAGCACACGCAGGACCAGCCTATCGCGATAGACCGATCGGAAATGCCTCATGTTAGCCACTACGACCAAAGTCTTCTTCGTTCGAGACAAAGCGACATTCAGAAGTCGCTTCACCGCGTCACCGGTTTTCTGCTCGTCGAATGGGCGGATTGTGAAATCAACGCCGCTGACCACCGTATCAAAGATGATGACTTGCTTCTCCCGGCCTTGGAACGTGTGAACCGTTCCCACCTCGACGCTGCGAAAGCCTGCCTTCTTGAGCTCTTGACGAATCCACACCGCGGCAGAATTCAACGGTACGACGATGCCGATCTCACCAGCATCGACAAGGCCGCCTTCAGACAGAACCCGAACGACATCGACGATCTTCTCCGTATGAACCGGGTTGTAGACCGGGAACTTTCCCTTACCTGAAGGCAGTTCTGAGAGGGTCGGACTCAACGAGGCTGTGTCGATCAGTTGTATTCCCGCCAGTTCGTCCTCCTCTTCATTCACGCGACCGTTCTTGAGCCGACCGGCGTAGAATAAGTCGTTGATAATCCCACTGAGCTCGCCGGTCATGCGGTAATCAGTGTCGAGAAAGTATGTGAATTCAGGATTCGCATCGTGCCATGCAAACAGCTGGTCCACGTTCTGAGATCCGCTTGCCTGCATAAACATGTCGCGCTCCAGCCATCGCTGTGCGTGTTCCGAGTAGGCAAGTGCAATAGGGGGCAGCTGCTGGGGATCACCCACAACAATCACGCGCTTGTGCGCTATGGCCGCAAGGATCGCGAGATACGGAAGACTCACCATACTGGCCTCATCTACCAGAATGGCGTCGTAGCGGGATGACGCGATTGCGCGATTGGCGACCGACTTGGCCAAAGTGGCGCCGATCAACCTCATTTCCTTGAGAAGGGCCTCTTCGTCCACTTTTGTGTTCTCTTGAACAAAGGCTTTGATCTGCTCCACCCCCCCATTCGATGCAATCTCCGCCTTTACGGCATCAAACTTCGCCCGCTGGCTTGCGATGTCGGCGGTGTTGATCTTGGCGATGAATGCGTCTACCTGTTTCTGCTGTTCAATCAGGGTACCCTGCCCCTTCTCGATCTCTGAGGTCAGGCGCGTTGCTTCCTCGCGTAGCGTCTTGATGGCCGCATCAGTCGAAAAGCCGGGCTTTGTCAGAGCGACTATCTGCAGATCTATTGCATGCCTGGCCAATTCCGTCTCAAGCTCGCGCAACCGGGCCAGTTGAGTTCTGTCGACCTGTTCTTCAACTCTCTTATCTGCGGCCGCAGCGAGGCTGAGCGCGTCCTGATAGCTCTTCTTTGCGGCCAGAACTGCGGCACTGGCTGAGTTCTTCTCCCGTTCAAGGGATTCGCGTGAGGGTCCAAGAAACGTGCCGACGATGCTCAAAAGCCCGCCTTTGTTTCTCTTTTCGATTCGCTCCGTAGCCTTCTTCAGGTCCTGACCCTTTGCCTGAAGCAGGTGGTCCTCCTGATCTGCTCTCGCCCTCTTGTTTCGGGCGTCCTCCAGGATCGCATTGAAGGCGCTGACCCGGTGAGTCACTTCTCCAAATTCGGCGAGAAGTCCCCCAAGCCCTTCGAGCTTCTGCGCGCGTTGCCTTGTAGAATCGAGTGTCTTCTGCAGACCAGCCCGCTTGGTCTGGATGCCGAGCAGTTTTCGCTTCGCTGATTCCACCTCGGCTACGAGTTGATCATGCTCTGCAGCGCGCTTTGCGAAACGCTCATACTTGCTTATCAAGGCTGCTTGCTTCTCGACGTTCGAAATCAGTCTTTCACGCGCGGCTTGGATCTGATTGGTGAAAAAGATGCGATCAAGGTCCGGATCATCGAGAATAAACGGGCGGCCATACCGCGTGATCCGGTCTTTCCATTCCTTCTTGAAGGTCTTGAAACACTTGATCACCTGTTGCAGCGCCACGTCCACCGCGCGGTTTGTATTGCTGACCAGCAGAACGCGTTCACCCCGCTCCACCAAGCTGCAGGCAATGAAGCCCAGCGTGCTAGTCTTCCCTGTTCCGGGAGGTCCCCACACAAAGCTAATCTTGTTCGACAAAGCACCGCGAATGGCCTTTCGCTGGTTTGGAGTCCGTATGTCGTCCTCTAGAGCGACACCGGAAAACGGAGAGGACACAGAAGTCTTCTGCGGCGAGAAGAGGTCGGACATCAGACTCATGTTGAACTTGTCGGGCTGAGACTTCATCTCGCCGATTCGTTCCAGCATCTTCTCAAGGACTACCGTCGTGGACCACTCGATCGAAAGCTTCTCGACCTTCTTGCCAAGATCCTCCTCGAGGTTGATGACGACAAACTGACTGTCGACACTCGCGACCTCTCCCTCGACCATGCCTTGATCGACGCCGATCTCAATCTCTTCCACGTTGGCAAGCGTCACCCCCTCAGGAAGCTCGAAACGGTACGCATAGACTCCATCCTTCTTGCTTATCAAATCGCCATCAAACAGCGTAATGCGATGACGGCTTCGCTTTGCTGCCTTGATCTCATCCTGCAACGCGACTTCCATCGCAGAGAGCATGTTGTGATCTCGCGTCGCTTCGGGCTGCTGATTCTGAGGAACGTTAGGCATCGAGTTTCCGCACGGTCATCACTTCGTTGCCACGAGGATCGATCACCTTCACAGCCACGCGTTTGTGTTTGCCGGGCTTGAAGGGAACAGATTCCGTGCCATTAAAGGCTTCAAAGACCTCAGAGTCGGCGCTGCTGCCCAGCGCTTTCGCGATCTTCTCCCACGCGCTTTGGTCGGGGAAGAAGGCCTGCGTGATGCAGAAGCAGCGGCCGTCGTAGTCGCCATCCAGGAACCACGCCGCCACCTTGTCAGCGCCGGAGGACTTTACCTCCCCCTTGAGCGGGTCGTAGATGTCCACGCCCACCAGTTCCACCTGCACCGTTCCGTCTTTGTGTTTCTTGATCCTGATCTCGGGCTGGCCGAACACCGTGAAGAGCTGGCTGTTGGGCGTGTCCTTGAGCAGGCCGTCCATGCCGGGGCTGACATCCGGTCGGATGTGGGCCATGTGGATCTTCAGCTTCGGGTGCTGGGCATTCTGGATGATCTCTGTGGCCGCGGCATCGAAGCTGAACCCGGCGATGACCAACTCGTCGTAGCGCCGGCTGGCCCGGATCAGCTCCTCCACTTGCATCGCCGTCACGGGTCCGTACTGAGGACCGAAGGCGATGGCGATGTTGCTCGACTCCTTCTCGCTTGTGCCCTCCCAGATCGCCTCCGCGTGGATGCCGAGTCCCGTGCGCTCCTCGTAGAGCGGCTCGACCCGGGCAAACTTCTGGTGCTTGTTGTTGGGAAACGTCACGCCGTCCTTGCGGATCAGTTCCACCATGCGCGACAGGTAGGCACTGATGTTCTGCGGCTCCATCGCAGGTGAGTCGCTTTCCCAATCGTTCTGCGTCGGATCGAAGAGCTTGCCGTCCTCGCCCATCGACAGTTCCTCGGGCCGAACCCCTTCGACCGTGAACGGGCCGCTCACGCGGAGGATACCCCTCACGACCTCGGGCTGGTCCACCAACTCCTCCTGGTCGGCATTCTCCTCGATGCAGCGGTTCACCTCATCCATCTTGGCCCGCCACGCCTTCCGGTACACCGTCACCGCCTCCTGCAATGCCTTCGGCCAGTCCTCATCGGTGTCGAATGGAACCGTCCAGTGCTCGAAGCCCGTAGGGGCTTCGCTCGCCGAAGCCCGCTCATCGTTGCGGCTCGTCGCAAGCGACGGCCCTACAGGAAGATTCCACCGCCGCTCGTCCGCGTCGGTGATCGCCCGCTTGCCCTCCGCCGCCTGCTTCGCCTGAAGTTTGGCCTTCAGCTTGGAACGGCAGGCGTCCGACACCTGACCAAGCGCCTTGTTACACGCGTCCAAGGCTTGGAGAAGGATCGGTTCGTGTTTTCCAAAGATTGGATCGAGGTTCTGGTTCTGCGCGATCGACTTCAGTGTGATGTGCGGCACCGTCTTGTACCGGAACCCGCCGGCCACGCCCTTCGCTTCGTCGCGGTACTTGAAGAACTCGTACTTGGCCGTCAGCAGGCGCTGGCGGGCTATCGAAGCCGCGACGCGACTGGTGTCGATGGTGACCCAACGTCTGCCCCATTGCTCGGCGACGTATGCCGTCGTACCGCTCCCGCAGGTCGGATCCAAAACCAAATCGCCGGGATCCGACGTCATAAGCATGCACCGTTGAATTACGCGCGGCACTGTCTCGACAACGTACTTCTTCGCCATCCGATCCTGTGTGTCCGTCCACATGCAGTTCATCGCATAAGCCGGGAAGTCCTCAAGGCACCGTATGAAGTAGATCATCTTTGATGACCCTTTGAGGCGTTCTGCCTTCGCGAGCCGCGACATGCCAGCAAGCGATGTCTTCCAGTTGCGCTGCTTACCAATGTCGCAAACGAAATCGTTCATCGCGAATGGAACCGATGTTGTTTCGCGGTAACCCTGGGAAACGGCCGGCTGCTCGGTATACAGGCGTGCGCCCTCCGGGAGTGACACGGACCCGGTTGCCTCCTCCTTTGTTCTCGTCCGCTTTTCGCCGGTGCACAGCTCCACACCATCATATCGCTCAGCAAATACGCTGCCTTCGGTTTTGGGATAGTAGAGCTGGTTATACTTCACCAACGAACGATCCCTCGCAAACCATAGAATGTAATCGCTGGGCGATGACATTAGAGCGTCAGTCGCCCCGCTGTTCTTGGAGAACACAATCAGCCCACAAAAGTTCTTCTCGCCGAATAGTTCATCCAATATCGCCCGCACACGATGAAGGTTTTCATCACCAATCTGAACGAAGATGCTCCCGGCATCTGTCAGCAGTTCTCGGGCGACGGCAAGTCTGTCGCGGAGGTATGTGAGATAGGAGTGTGTTCCCAAACACCAAGTATCACGATAAGCTTTCACCATCTCTGTTTGACCCGTGGGAACCGGGTTCGGGTTGGCCGCTTGTCGCGTTGTTGTCGCGATTTGGACATTGGTATTGAATGAGATCCCATACGGCGGATCGATGTAGATCATCTGTACCTTGCCGGCGAGGTTCTCCCGGCGAGCGAGGGAGGACATGACCTGGAGGCTGTCGCCGAGGATGAGGCGGTTGGCCCAGTCGATGTCGTGCTGATAGAACTGGACGGCCTTCTGGTATTCCAGTTGGGGATCGGCAAAGAGGTCCCGTTGCAGGTCCTCCCGCATCGCGGCGCGAACGATCGCCTGGGCGCTGACGCGCTCGTGGATGTGCAGTGCGACGGGATCCACCTCGAACCAACCGCGGTCGTACTGCTCTTTCTTCCCCGCCCACTCCAACCACGGCTGCTGGCTCGCCAGAGCCTGATCCAGGAGTTCTTTCTCCTTCGCCGTCAGATACTGCCCCGCCTTCTCCTTCACCGCCATCACCCGATCCGCCTTGCCGGTGGGATCGAAGCGCAACTCCGGCGACAGGTGCGGGCTATAGTGATACCGCACTTTCTTCACCTTCGGAATCTCCCCCTCCCCCGCCATCTTCGCCGGCGGAATATTCGTCCGCTTCTCCCCGTCGTGCCGGTAGTCGGCGGTCTTGATGCCGTTGTCCGTCTTGCGTGGTCTAGCCATAGTCTTATGGGCGGAACAGCCCCTCCATGATCCACTCGAGTTCAGATTTGGTATCGGCCCCAACGGCGATCTGCGCACTGAGCGTCTGGACCTGCTCAGCGGTCGTTACCAGCGTGCAGACATGCTGCGCCTTTGCGGGCTTGCCGTCGCCGACAACACCGTCCGGGTAATAGGCCTCGATTGCGCCGCGCTCCAGAACAAAGACGTTGCTGTTGCGTAGTTCGGTCAGCAATTCGCGCTTCAGCCGCAGCACCTCGGCCTGGGTATCATCGGTCAGCACCGTCAACCGCGGTTCGCTTCGCTCGAAGACAAAGAGCTCATCCAGCTTGGCAGCGACTACATCCGTCTGGCCAGCGGCGCGAGCATCCCGGATCTCGCCGTAGAGAGCCGCGGCACGCTCCTTCTGGAGTTCCTCTTTGAGCAACTTCGGCGGGACCGGCTGAACCGCGTTGGCGGCATCTACGATACGGTCGACCACCTGCAACAGCTGGCTGCGAAGCGCGATCGCTTGCGGGGAGGGGTCGACCTTATCGAAATCCTTGATGAGCACATCGAGGTCGGCCACGACGGCAACAGACACACCGAACCGGGTAAAGAAGTCGCGATAGCGCTTGAAGCTGCCCTTCCCGGACACACGAACGAGACTGATCGACGTCGACTTGAAATCCCAAGCTTGGTTGAGCGTCTTCGCCAAGTGCGGGAAAAGGATCATCTCACTGTCGCCCTCGATCAGGACGATGCGACGAGAGAAAAAGGCGAGGTTGGAGGTCTCGAACGAGATGAGCTGAAAGCGATCCTTCTCGTTAACGTTGGAGAGGTCGACCGGGAGACACGTACCGATGGGTTTGCCACCGCCCGCAGGCGCCTCTTTGCGCACCTTGATGAACGTCTTCGTCGAAGCAGCGGAAAAGAACATGGGCGAGTGCGTCGTCACCACGACCTGATGCCGTTTGGAGATGATGGACAGAGCATCGAACAGGATGTTCTGCGCTTGCGGGTGAAGGTAAAGCTCGGGTTCTTCAAAGAGAAAGAGGAAACGATCTTTGGTGGGCTTCTCGCGATCTTCTGGCTTCCGCCAGTCCGCCTCCTGCGCCAGCTGGACATAGCTACGCAGAATACTGAATGCGATGGCACGCTTGAACCCGTCCCCCTTGTGTTCAACAGGGCCTTTTACCCCATCATCCGCCAGGATAGTGGCACTGGAGAGAACAGTTTTGATTTCCGGTGGCGGTATCTGGAGTTCGATAGAAACGTTGCGGAACGTCTCCTGCAGGTTTGCCTGGATCGTTTGCTCAATCTGACGAACTTTGGGCATCCGCTCGTCCGTGATTTCTCCGCCCGCCCCCACAATCCGATTGAGCTTCTTGCGGAGGTTCTCGAACGTTGATGCAGCCTCGGACAGATCAGTCTCGATCACATCGAGCAGAATGTTCAGCAGCTTGCCGAAGGATGCGCCTTCCTTGGTCTTGAGTTCGTCCGACAGGTCCTTAACGGCAGGGATGTAGATTGGTTCGGGCAGGAGGTGTTTGATGCTGTTGTCGATGCCGGTCCCGAGCGGAACATCGGTCTCTTCCAGATCGGCAGCGGGAAGGTGTTTGACATACTCGCTTACGAGATCTTTCGCCGCCCCCTGCGTCTTGAGCGCTGCGATAGCGTCAGGAGTGGCCACTTCCTGATAAAAGGTGCGAATCGTTTCCGAGATTTCCTTCCCGGTCTTCCCAGCGAGCGCATCCGCCACCTTTTCTGGCCGAAGTTTCTCCAACTTGGGGACATTGGCAATATGGCGAAGTTGTGACGTTCCATCTGTTGAATATCGTCGCGCCAGACGGATGACCTCATTCTTCACGTGAGGCGCGATCTTCGTGCGGTGATCGTCGGCAAGCCCCGCCAACACCGCTGGGGTTACTCCGGATAGAGTGACGGTGATCAGAATGTCCCGACTAGGATCGTAGTATTCGGCTGAAGACAGCTTCGCGCCACGAATGAAGAGCAGGATGCCCTGTAACAGAGAGGACTTGCCCGCGTTGTTCTCGCCGATCGCGCAGGCAAACGACGACATGGGCACGGATACATCCTTGAGGCCCTTGTAGTTCTGAATGCGAACGTGCGAGATGTGCATGAATTATCCCCTACCCCGCCGGGCGGCTACCCAATTCCCCACCAACGAGGAGGTAGCTAAATTTGTTGACGATTAATTCCTCTCGAGCCTTGATGAAGGCCTCGTAGTTCTCGAGCTTCCACAACTCCTTATCACGCGGGATGAGGTGCATCTCCAGATATTCCTCAGGCTTATCCTTCAACCACGCGTCCGCCTCAATGCTGCCCTTGTTACCCGCTCCATTCTCCTCTCGCCTCAGAAGCATGCAGTTGGCGAGCTGGTTGCGATCCTCGGCATAGTACTTGGTAAGCAGCAGCTTGCCTTCCTCGTTGGCGCGGCGAACCTTCTTCAGGACGCTTTGCGGGAAGATGTGATCCACCTGAGGCTCGTTATTGCTATAGGCCGGCTGATAGTCGAAACCGCGGTACCAGAGGTTGAACAGCAGATGAACCATCTTGCTGCCGTAGCCCTCGCCCAGCAGGGCATCACGCGTCAGCTCAAGGCTGCGATTAGCGGCCCGTATGACGCCATACTGCTCATCCACGACGAAAGCCTTGGACTCCCTGATTTTTGAAACAGCATCATCAATCAGCTGGTCCGGGCTTCCGCTGAAGGCACTCGTCAGTAGGCAGCGAAGGATGTAGGCATCCAGGTTCTGAATGGACGACCACTGGTCTGGGAAGTGGTAGCGCGCGTAGACAATCGGAATTAGCACCTGATAGGACACCATCGCCTTGTCGGTCCGGATGAACGTCTTGCCGCACAGGAAGTCCTTCACGTCGTGAAGGGCTGCAGAAATGGAGTCCCAATTTGTGATGATTTTCTGTCGGTTAGAGATATCCCTCAATTTGGACACGTTGTAGCGGGCGCCCGTGTCCAGAATGGTCAGGCAGGTCTTCAGTACGAAGTCCCGGGTGAAGCCAAACCCGTCGCGATTGAGCAGGTCCAGCAACTCCTCCATGCATTCATCAGCCTCCTCCCACGACGAGCTCAGCAGGGAGAACAAGAGGTCTGATTTCCCCAAATGCGTACCGCCCGAATTGGCACGGATGAAGATCTCGACCACATCGTCCAGCTTATACATGCCAGAGTATTCGACATCATCGAGAAACTGGTAGGCGATGCGCTCCTCCTGTTTGAACACGCGCAAGACCTGATCATAGTTGTCCTCGATACGCTCCTCCTGAGCAGACGTCAGAGATTTGGCATCGACGGGAAGATCATCCATCACCAGGCGCTTCTTGCGATCATCCATGACCAAGTCTTTGAACCGCACCCAGGGCCAGGCCGCTTTGTCGGCAGAAAGGAACTTGAACTTGAATCGTATGTCCTCGGGTTGAGCCAGATCACCGCTCAGCATGTCAAAATAGAGCTCCATGCCTTCATATGAACCCCTGAGTGCAATGAACAGACTCTGCAGTCTCTGCTGCCCATCCAGGATCAGCTGTTTGGCATGGTCGTTCTTGGGTTGCTTGAAGTCCGAAAGTCGTAGTCCCCCGTGATACACATCGATGAATTTCCGATGCGCCACGTCTTCACATGTGCGCCAGATAAGGAGCGTGCTGATCGGGTAATCACGCATCAGGGAGTCAAACAGTCGGCACATCTGCTCCTCACTCCAGACAAAAGGGCGCTGGATATTGGGCAGCCAGTATCCGCCTTCTTCTTCGGGGTTGTTCAAGCAGTTGACGATCTTGCGTATTGTCTTCGTTTGGTTCTTCATTGGACGAATCAGTTCATTGTCTCTGCTGCATTCACACTAGTCGGACGTTGTCACCTTCGGTAGAGGTTCGATCGGACGATGGATTGTCATTACATCGGTCATCACCGGATTCCTTCCGGATAAGTTCCTGATGAACATGGATGAAGAGTCTCCAACTGTTTCGTCTCCGAACAGCATGACGCGAATCAACCTTGGTTGCGGGTGGCTGTGACTCCATGCCATACCGCTAATAACAGTAGGATTCTCTCCGGAGCGATGGGAAGGCGAGAGGTGCCATGGCATCTCCGTGATCAGCTCGCTCGCAGCCTGTATCAGTTCCCTGCACAGGGCGCAGGCCGTCGTCACGTCGTAAGGGTCTACCTCTCCATTGGCAATATCGTGGCTGCCTTGATTCAGCAGCTTGGCAAGCTCTGCCACCAGCCCCGAGAGGTTTGCCGCAGCTTCTTGTCGTGTCGGCGCAGCAATCGGTGCCAACGTCTTCAGCAGCATTGCAGCAGGCCCGAGTGTGATCGAGGCAACTTCCGCATCCCATGTCCGTTTACTGAATCGATACGCGGGCACAGCAGACTGAAGAAGCTGCACGGTTCGGCCGACCCCACCGGCAACATCCATCACGAGGACATCGATAAGATCTTTGCAGAAATTCTCCAGAATCTTCCGAAGGTCATTGGCGGAGACGTCGGTATCTGTTCCAGAATTGAGCGTCACATTTGCAAGTGTTCGCCGTGCGGGAGGACTGGAGCTTCGCCACCCCATGAGGTCAAGCAGTTGACGTGCTAGCAAAAACTGGTCTGAAAGCAGCTCCGTGGAGCCCCCGGACCTCTCAACGGCCCTCCGAAGGCTAACCAAACCAAGAAGATCCACGAGGTAATGCTCAGTTACTTCGCGAACATTTCGTGTCGGATCCTGGGAAACGACGTAGTGAACCCAGTCGGTGAAGTAGCTTCCGTCTACGGGGGACGAGATATCTCCCGCAGCAACGGCTTGCTCTATGTCCGTCTTGCCGAGAAACTTTCTGGCCGACGCGGTCAGATCGCCAAGCCTGATATTCAATCCTTGAGCGAAGAGCTTCCATCCAATCATTCGTGGCGGGTCCCACGGAATGGTAGTGAAGTCAGTGTTGCCTTGCCGACACACAGCTTCAAGTTCAGTGAGGAAGCGCGGGCCTATGTCCCACTGAGCGACGGCTGCTTCCTTGAGCGCTGTTTGGAATGTCTTCTGCGCCTGACCGACCGCCCTTGATTTACTCTCCAATGATTTCTTCAGGCACTCGGCCTGCTCAACCTCTTCGGCGACGCATTGCCCCAAAGCATCGGAGCTCTTCTTAATGAGTGTCTCGATTTCGACTTGATGCCGATCCACGACGTTTCGCTGGGCAGACTCTCGCCACGCGAGTAGGTCGGCCAGCGGCGGAGCCTTGCCAAAGTCATTGAGTATCAACCAACTTCGCCCTTCTTGCCTACAGCCATAAGGACCGAGAACACCTAGCTTGTCTGGCCGTTCGTCCTTTGGAAGTTCTACGAGCTCCTTCAGTGTCGGAACCAACCGCATCGCAACCACATCGGTCGCGAGTCTTCCGAGGCCCTTCGCGAGTATTAACTCATGCAAACCAGCCTCGTCCAGGAGCCCGGTCGGCAGTTCGGGTGTGCCATCACGAATAAGCTTCTGCCTGAATTCCTTGAGCTCTTTGACATCACCCTTCGCTAAGATCTCGGAGAGCTTTCTGTAGGTTGTGGCTGCAGCGATGAGCTTCTCCTTCGCACTACCAGGAATTGCCCGAGTGATGAAACCACTCATTGATCCTGCATCTTTCCATGCGTGGAAAGCTCGCGTGGCCTGCTTGATGGAATCGATCAACGGCTGAGTCTGGTCGGACGTCATCGCAGCCAGTACCTTCGCGATGAGTTGGTTAATTTCGCGGCAAGGATCTTTACCTAGCGAAAGAAGCATCCCCCATCCCGGCTGAGGATACGCGCCGCCCATCACGAGCACCTGTCTCCGCGAAGCGGTCCCTGACATCGAGATCGCTCGGCCCTCTAAACGCGATACGGGCAAGACATCGGCCAATGAACTCGACAATGAGGAGAGATCTGTGACGCCGCCCTCGGCTCGTTGCCGCCCGAACATGTCTCTGACAAGCAGTAAGCCAAGATCCTTGCAGGGGCCATCGTCCTCATAGAAGAGGCGATCCAGATTGCGCAACTCGTCCTGTGGCCACGTACCCACGGGCATCAGCCAGAACAGGGATGGAGCTGCGACACCTGGAATAGCCACATTGGACAGACTCTCCCTCGTATAGGTACTCAGCCTATAACCCATGGCGCACCCCACATCCAACCGCTTCAGAGCAAGTAATCATCATACGATTATCGGGATATCAGGCAGCGTGACCTGCGGTTCAACCAAAGGCCAACCGCAGTTGCTCCCCAACAAGCACCGCTTCCTGAACACGCTGGGCGTATCTAATATCAAAGTCTTCGATTGCACCCAAGCCCCGTATTCCTCCCAGACAAAAATCAGCATACTCTTTGGCTCCAATGCTGTGTTCGTCGCCAAATTTTCGATTTAGGGCATCCCGTAACGGGGCAGACGCAGGGTTGATGTCCCGTTCAGAGGCGAATGCCTCCAGTGCCGCTTTGAAGCCACATTGAAATTTGAATAGCCTTACGGCTCGAAGTCGAGCTGGTAGCGCTCCAACTCTGCAATGCGCTTCTGATCCTCCGGCTTGTCGGCAAGCCATTCGCCGGCACCAAGGACGAGCCGAAGCATCTCGCAGCGGCGCTTCACTTCATCGGCAATGTACTCTTCGTAGGTACCCGGCAAGTGAGCGTAGTACACCTCGACCGGGACTCTCATCCGGTGTGCCAGTGAGTTAATGCGATCGACTCGACCCACCTGCTGCTCCATCCAGGCCGGGTTCCACTCCAGATCGTACTGAAGGAGCTTGTGGCACCAGTGGTGAAGATCAATGCCCTCCCGAGCAACGCTGGTGCAGACAAGGACATAGGGCGGGCCGGGCAGATTGAAAGCGAAACGAACCGCACTTTTGCTGCGCCCACGCTTGCGGTGCTCCCGCGTCGAGAGGTCTGAGGAATTCTCATCCGGCATGCTCCCGCTCAGTTCGGCAACCCAATCCGCACGATGCCCTCTTCCCCATGTCTGGCGAAGCAGTTCGAGGTAGTTGTCGCCGGCCGCGCGACAGCCATGTTCCTTCATGCGAAGAACGAGGCTCTGCCAATTGCGACGGTTGATTTTCTTGCGGACGTGATGATGAACCGCAAACCTCAACCACGCAATGCACTCGTCCCATTCCATGTCCTGCGGTAGTCCATCCTTCTTCCACTGGGGTAAACGCCGCTGAACTTTCTGCCATTCCATCGAGTGCATCTTCCGAATCCGGGCAAACGCCGCATGAATCTCCCGACGCATGCGCTCGACGGTGGCGGTGCGCTTACAGAAGACAACGACTTTGTGTCGCCCTCTGGCACTTTGGACCAGGAAACTCAAGGCATTCTGGAACTTTGGCGATTCGGAATTTCGCGGGATGAAGTCATCAAGTCCCTTAAGAAAACGCGGGACGGGCGACTTCTCCTCGAGGTCCTTCCGTGTCATCGACTTGCGAACTGCAGAGTACGAAGAGCAAAGGGTCTCACGATACGAGGCGCGATGTACCCGTTCCCCACAGTTCGAGATTCGGCGGTAGGCTGTCTCGAGCGCCAGGATCGCAAAAGCGTCGGTCTCGGTGATCTGCCGCGAGATATTGTGCGGGATCAACTTGTTATCACGACGAGGCGGTCCTTGCTTGCTGATGCGCTCCGGCCATCGAGATCGCACAAGATATCGACCCAACGACGCCTCGACACGTTCACGAAGTTCGTGTGCCGCGCCCGCATTCCTGCCCACGGTGTCGGCAAACTCCTTCACATCGCCCTTCACAGCCTTGAGCTTCCCCGCCTTGCCAGGCCACTCGGTAACATCGTAGATGTCGTTCAGGCGATCGATGAGCTGCGCCACGCGGAGTGCAAACGGAGTGGCCGTCACAAAGAGAGCGCGCTTCACACGTCCGTCGAGCACCTCCGACATGAAGACCGTCCGCTGATCGCTCTCCAGCTTGTGAGCCTCATCCACGATCAGCAAGTCAATGGGGCGGCGCGAGCGCGAGTTGCCGAGGACAATCCGACGGATCTCCGCAGCCGCAGACCACCAGCTCTTCCAACCCTTCGTGTGACAATCGTAGTGCCGGGCGACAAACCTCTCTCGTGTTGTTATTGAGGGGCGGCGCAATGCGTCACAGAGATCGTCTCCTCTTGCGCGCGTCCCGAAAAGTTGGTGTCGGAGACGCCTGCGGGTTGGATCATGGATGCCGCTTCCCTCAAGCAAGGCCTCCAGCATCATGCGGGCACTGTCGGTTGACACGCGCTTGTACGTCTCGTACGAGCCGAAGTAGACGCCCTTCTTCCCCATATCGCGGGCCTTATTGAGCCTCTGGCCTTCCGGCAGCGGTGAATGGCTCCCGGGCGGGCGCGTCTTCTTCGCGATTGAGTCCCAGCGGTCACGCCATGTTCTTGCCATATCCTCGTTGTGGGCGAGGATGACGACGCGGGCGTCGGGTTGGTGGCGGCAAACCGACGCAACCACCGCGAGGGATACGTAGGTCTTCCCCATCCCGACCTCGTCGCCGAGCATCATTCCTGGCACGGCATCCTCACCGTAGAGACCCCGCAGGAGTCGACGGGCCGTCTTGAGCTGCCGATTGCGATGGCTAGCGGATATCCTGTCGCCTCCCCCGCGCGGGAATCTGACCCAGCCAAGGTCGTCGCGGCTCAACGCTTTTCGCTTACTCGGGCGCAATGGGGTACTCCTTGAGCTTCTGGGGAATGGTTCGCGCCAAGGCATCTGCCTGCCTACGCACCCTGCGTACCCCGGAGGTCTTGCCCCGCGTCCGGTCCAGCACCTGCCACAAGCCGGCCCTGACCCACATGCGCCAAGCCTTCTCGGCGGCGGAAATCCGGCGGGCGTGCGGATTGTGCGCCTTCCATGCCCCGATGACGTCACGAAGGAGCAGGCTAAGAATCCTCTCGGATCGGATGTCCCCGAGTTGGGCGGTGACCGACGCGAGGCTGGCATCCAGCCGCTTGACCCGAACAGCCCAGTCAAACGATGAGGATTTGCCGGCCTCGCCTTTCTCCGATGAACCGCTGCTCGGCCCCGGAACGCCCTCCTTGGTCAGAGGCGAGGTGACTACAGATCCCAGAGCTTCGAGCCAATCGTTGGGTGTCATCGCTCGGAGGCGGGTGCACCCGACGTCCGGCACATCATCCTTCCATGTGATCGGGCAGGTGCCCGGAGATACGGGCTTCGGGGTTCTCTTCCGCGGCAGGGTCTGCAGCGAGCGGCTCTGGCTGTCCCCGGGCTCGAACTTCCCCGGATCGACAACCTTGCCGTCGAATTGGATCTCCGTATTGCCCAGATTGTAGCCTGTGCGCCAGGCGAGGGTGAGTTTCCGTCGCTTCACGTCGTACGCTGCGGAATCGAGCGCATCCCAGATGACCTCTCTCGTCACGCCAGGCAACGAACGTAGCCGGTTGAGCGACACGGGGCTCGACGCCGGCAGAAGGGACTTCGGAATGGACCTTCCCCTGTGATACCGGCAAAGAGCCACCTCTACGTTACCGCATTCGCTGACAAAGGCGGCCGATGTGGCATTGGGGGAGCCGGTGACGATGCACCACGACGTGCCTACACGAACAGCCGTCAGTTTGGCATGAAACAGTCCCTTGTTGCGGGGCTTGATCATCCGAAGATTGAGGCTGACAACCTTGCTGACACGCTCCAGCGCTCCCTTGGATGCGGCAACGCAGCATTCCCCCTTCTCCTCACTGGAGGAGGCCAGATAGAGGTGCAACTTGGATCTTCCCGAGCGGGCCATCTTGCAGAGTTGCTGAAGGAATCCGCCATGCCCTTGGTTCCCCTCCATATCATCGCTGTCTGGGTCGCTTTGGTCATGGAACGGCGCCACCACATGAGCCTCGTCCCAGTTCTTGATGCGGTAGTACTCCGGGATCTGTGGCCAGAGCGGCGTATCGAGACTGGACAGCAGCATATGTCGGTAGGGCAGCTTCTTTCGGACGGACGCATTCACCCTGGCCCACTCCGCAAACTGGGAGTGAACAAGCCATGGTGCTCTCAACCACTTGCTCACGACCGCGGGAATCTTCCACCCAGGCCAGTCTTGAAGACTGACCAACTCGTCGTTCTGCTCCCACCCAGTTCGTGTGAGATTCGCGCTGCCAATGCCGAAAATGGTTCGGAGCCAACCACTGCGCCTGTCACGTACCATTAGCAGGATGTTTTTGGGATGCCACAGCCGGCCCGCATTCGGATAACGGACGACCTCGTACCCGTAGTTGCTCCCGGCGTACCGATGGCGGTCGACCACCACGGTCACGGGGATAATGCCGCGAAGGGAGCCGTCTTCTGTCAGCGGATTGAGAACATCGTCTTCAAAGAAACTCCGGCCAAACGTGTAGGTTGTGAAGAAAGCGGCTTCAACGGAGTCCGCGCCGACCAACTCCAAAAGACGTTCCATGATGGCGGCACGATCGACCATCATGCCCGCCCTCCCCGACGCGGTTTCAGCAAGGTCACCGCGTTGGACCACCGGCAATCGCCTTCGACATTCTTCGTTGCGGATACTCGACCGGGGAATGCCATGGGACGGCCATCTTCGTACGATAGCCAGAGATCCGACTTCCCGTATCCCCTGCCCTCGAAGACCTCCCGATGCCAGTCCGCCATAAACCGCACGGGACTCGCCTTGTCCCACCGGGCAAGCGCTTTGCGCAGCGGCTCCCAGCGCTCAAGGTCTGAAGGGATGCTTGCTGCAAGGGGTTTCGGGCACCGAATCGACTTGTCGCTGCAGCGGCTCTCCACGCATGCCACGAAGAAATCCCGCATCTCGGCCGCCCACGGGCAGAAGGCTCCCGCAAGTCGGGCATAGGGGGCCAACCCCGAAGGCATGTGCTTCGCCGCGCGGGTCCACTGCTGGGTACCCTGTGCTGGGTATCGCAGCGATGCGAGTGCGCCGTCTAAGACTGGCATCTTCTTCGCCATGAGATTACGAAGGCGTCGCCGGAAATCACCGCCGGCAAAGTGTTCACGCACGCCATCGAAATCTCTCTTCCAATCGGACCACTTGCCATCGCGCAATCGGGGCGGGTCGGGATCGATCGCCATAACAAGTGCCGCACCGCTGTCGTTCCGGGCAGGGCCGTCCGTAAGCTCAAGGCTCTCCGATTCAACAACCAGACCAAGGGATCGAAGCGGCGCGAGGTGGGCACCCAACATCCCTTGCGACTGGGGCATCTTGAGAAGCCTCTTGTACGCGACAAGCGGCGCTCCATCTTCCTGTGATTGAACTTTCGCACGACGGCTTCCCGCGAAACCCGCTTCGCTGCCGTACTTGGCCCAGAGAAGCTTCAGCCAGCGCTCATACCGCAGGAAGGCCGCTACACGGGCTTCGTGCGTGGGTTCCGATGCGGCCCATTTAATGAAAACCAAGGTCCAGAAGAAGTCCTCGTGGCGTTTCGTGCGACTGGTCAGACACGGTACGAGGCGATCGGCCAACTCGTCCCTCATCACGTCGAGCCCCAGCGGATCGACAGGAAGTGGCTCTTCATCCTTTGGAGGGCTGGTCCAGAACAGGTCGTTTGGATTCATGATGTCAGCGCCAGCAGCAAGTCTGGTGTCGACGGGTCAGGACCCGGCCCTCTGTGCGGTTCTCCCCATGACATCCAGTACTTTCCCGCCTGGCCGCAGGCTAATCGCGGTGTAGCGGTGGGCCAGAGCAATAGGAACCAGAGCATCCCGATAGAGATCGGTTTCCACCTGGTTGATCAGACTCAATGCCCGGCCCAGCTCGCCATACCGACTGATGTCGCACTTGGCCGAAGGGAAACCCGTGGTGCCCCGCTTTGAGGGGAAGGGGTAAGGCAGGCCGAACACAAACAACTTGCCCGAAGGCGTCTTGAAACCGAAGTCTTGCCCGTAGTAGGTCTCACTTCCGAACCCGTTGCCGGACCGCTCCACGCCAAGATGCGTGTAACGGAACTCATCGGTAATGCTGAATAGGCGGTTGGCCGGGATGTAGCGATCGAGCAGCTGCATGTACTCCACCACGTAGCCGGTCTTCTGCAGACCCATCACCACAGGGAAGGCCATTCCCTTCTCCCGTTGGCTTTCCCTAAGCCGATACAGGAACCGCATGAGGCATTGATGAAGCCAAGCCGCCTGCCCGAAAACCGCCAGCGGTCCATCCACCAAAATGGCCAGCTCCTGGAGCTGGGCCGGTGCGGTATCGCGGAGAAATCGCAGGTAATGGATCGGCAGGAGATGCTCCACGTAACTCATGAAGCGGGATGAAGGCTCCTGATTGGCGTGGAAATCATTGACCCCCTCCCAGAGGCGAAGGCAATCGCTGAGATACAAGGGTTGTCCACACTTGGCGCAGGCGTGTGAAGGATCCTCGGGATCGAGGTAGATGCTCTCGGCATCGCAATCAGGATTCGGACATTTATGCACTTTGATTTGCCCGGTCGGGGCGTGCGGATCATCCCGGAGCTGGGCCAACTCGATCAGTGTTCCCATCAGACTGGTATCGGGGTGGTCAGTCCGGAAACGCGTAGCAGGCGACCAGAGGAAGGCGTCGAGCTGCTTGCGAAAGGACTTCCGAACCGAGTCGTCTTCTGGAAGGCGAAAGTTCGACAGCGGCAGGACCAAGGTGAGTGTGTCTCGGTTCTTCTTGAGCGCTGCCACTCGGAAAGGATCGATCATGCTTGTCCCGACGTCTTCAAGCCCGTGGAAATCGAGCATCTCAATCAGAATGGTGCTGAACTTCAGGTAGCACACCTGGATGCTCGGCAGTCGCTTATCAATACTTGAGGCGTAGAAGCTGCCATCGGATGCGATGACAAAACTGGTTGAACCCCCTCGCGATTCGGCCGGCGGCGCCACAAAGGAGGAAGCCAGCTCCCGACTTGATTCCTCCGATGGCTCACGCAGCGGGCGGCACTGCTCAAGAAAGGCCTGCACATCCGGATTGCGCACGATGTCGGCATGCGCCGTCTTGCTTCCAAATTGATTCTCGTAGGGCATGATGAATCTCAACCCGCTTCCGCAGCTGCCCGCTTCTTCTCGGCTTCGGGATCGAACTTGTGTATCTGGACTGGAATCACAAATGGACTCGACAGCGTTTTCACCCTCGAGAAGCCAACATCTTGAGCCCGAATCAACGAAACCCCGAAGTCGGCAAAGTCGTAAAACTTGGACAATTCCCTGACTTCGGCCTCGTTGTTGATGTGCGAGACAAACATATTCTCCGTGTTGGCCAGGATGTTCGGGTGCATAGACGACACCTCCTGAGTCGCGTACACCGTTCCGATCCTGAACTTGGCGCCCTCCTTGGCGATCCTGGGCCACGTGTCGGTGAGATCATCTTTCCGGCCCATGATGTTATGGGCCTCCTCCACGTAGATCATGATGCTGGGCGGAAAACGTCCCTCGTTGAAGGTACCCATCGACCGCTTGAAGATGTGCTGAGCAATGACTTTACTCAACCGGGTACGTTGGTTCGGATCGCCCACCGATAGATCCAGAATCACGATCTTGCCGGCGACAAGATGTTGGTAGATCTCCTCAGATACGTCCTGGGTGCGGCTGGGGGAGTGGAAGTCCTTTAGGGGAGCCAGATGCTTGTAGCCTGTGATGTAGGCGTCATTGCTATTTCGCCCGGCCAGCATGTTCAGTAACGCGGTGGCGTCTTCGTCCAACCACGGGTTGCCAGACGACGAAACGAGCTGCGCCTCCCGATTGATGGCGCGGGCCGTCTCAAACCACCGCACCGCTTGATCCAGGGCGAGAGTCAGACGCCCACCCGATGCGGCCGGGAATGTGCCCTTCGGGTCGATTGCATTGCGGATGTTCTCGTTTACCGGGAAGTTAACACTGAGACCTTTGGGCGCTGGAAAACCAGCTTTGAACAGCATCGCTTGATAGATTGCCCGCTTGACTTGCCAGCGGTAGTGCGCGGAACGATCCTCCGAATCAGGCTCCTCAAACGAGACGTTCAGGAATGCACGAAGGTCTGCCGACGGGGTTTGGCGGTCATCCATCACCTGCTGAATGACCATGAACCCTTCAGGGATCTGGAGATAGAAGTTGTTCTGAATCAGGTTGAAGCCCTCTGCTGGCAGCATGCGATATCGCTCCGTATCGCCCGGGTACACATCCGCCAAGGCCCCCGCGTCCTGCTTGTTTGCGTTCGCGTACTCCCCATTCAAGTCGTAGATGATCTGACCGATCTTGAGACCTGTTTGGTCGGCGGAACGCTTCACCACCGAGACAAGCTGTTTGATCATGTTAGATTTGCCGGTCCGCGTCATGCCGAAGACCGCTGTGCGCCGAGCCAGGAAGTCGACGGACTGAACATGGACGACGACCTCTCGGTCTACTTTCTGCAGACGGTTGGCCGAGGTGTATCGGACAGCCCCGATTGGGAAGCTGGGCATGGCGCCTTCTATGCCCAACGCCTTGGCATCGTCACGCGCAGCGGCTTCGCGAATAGGGTTGATGTAGTTGACGATGGTCGCCAAAGCATCTTCGCGCGGCTTGTAGACCTGCAGTTGCACGGCCGAGTGATATGTTTCCAAGTCGCTACCGAGGCAAAGTCGTCCGTCGGCGTCCGTGTAGAAGGTGCCTAGGATCCTACACTGAAGTCCATTGAACTGGAGCATGTTCCGGGTCAGATCATCCATTTCGCCTTCGACAGGTTCGCTCCCCTGCTTGTCTTGATAGTGCTCGATCTTCGTGCTGACGAGCTCGTCATCCATTGGAAGCTGCGCGGACCCAATGACGCGCAGGAGGATAATCTCTTTGTGTGCGACCTTCGTCGCGGCGTAGGTATCGGGAACAAAGGATGAGGCCAGCAGGAAGGAATTGTGCGGCACGCCATTGACCTTGGACTTCCAGATATCGTTGGTCATTACATAGGCGTGTTCGTAATCGATCCGGTATGCCCATCCGATAAAATTGTCGGGCTGGATCATACTCGGCAGATGGTCTTTTCCCGCGATGCGATCGGCTATGCTCATGATGGTTACGCTTTCGGTAGTGACAAGTTACTGGCAACGAGCTCTTTCTTCGATTCTCTTTTGCATCCGACGCTGGAGGTATAGCTCACAGGCACGGAGCGGTAACGCAATCCGTACTTCCGGAAGAGACTCACAATCTCGGTACAGTTGTCGTAACTCAGAATCCATGGTTGATGGCTCTTGGCAAGCCGCTTGATGAGCTCCTCGTGCTGCCCAGACAGGAAGTAGTGGCCGTAGAGGCGATCCGCCTTGTGATAAAATGGAGGATCAAGGTAGATCAACGTATCGCTTTTTTCTGTACCTTTGTTTACGGCGAATTTCTTGAGCGTCGCCTGCCAGGTGGCGACACCGATGTCCTCTACGAGGTATTTGTGCGCGGCCAAACGTTTCAACCGTTTGATGGTTGTGTCACGGTAGAAGCGGCAGTCGATCTTGTAGTCCGATTGCTGAAGTTTTCCACCAATGGGACCAGCCTGTTGCGAGAGAATTCCGGAAAAGCTTGTCCGGTTCAGAAAAAGGCATTTCCAGGCATTGTTTCGATTGCCGTCCAGCGGTGCGTCCTTCAGTTGTTCCCATAAATCCAGCGTGATTTTCGCGCCCCGTACTTTCCTCCGGAGCCATTTGCCGTCATGAAACACGGTCTGCCAAAGTCCGACCACCATTGGATCGGCATCGTACAATGCGATCTTTTCGACCAACCCCAAGCCAAGGAGATGCAACGCAACGCTTGCGCCACCGGCGAATGGCTCGACGAGCAGTCTAGGCTTGAGTTTGTTGCGACGGATGATCGCCTCGATGTAGGGGCAGAGAAACCTCTTTCCCCCTGGATAACGAAGAGGGCTCTGCAAATCTTCGCTTCGATCGGATGGCGTGCTCACGGTGCCCCTCCGTCCTTCCGCAGCAACCGCTTGATAACGTTTCCCTGTACTCCCGATAAGCCGTGATCCTTTGGATTCAAATCCGCACTGTCCGACGTTTCTTGAGAGGCGGAAGCTCGACTGTGGCGACAGACATACTTGTAGTCACATCGGTCGCAGAGTGTGGCGTCAGAACACGCTTTGAACTGTCCGCTGCGGATCCTTTTGACAGATACACCAAGCGCTTCAACCGCTTTGGTGGTCACGGCTTCACCGACATCAACACTCTGGCGAGCGCCATCGTCAAGGTCGTGCAGATATCCCGCGACGACGTCTAAGCCCTCTCCCCGTCCTGCGGCTGCATAGACCGCGAGCTGGAGCGCATAGCGAGCATCGCGCGCAGGGTCGTTGCTGGTCTTGTAGTCAACGATGGATAGCCTGTCGGGACGACCATTTTCCTTGTCCAGAATGATGTCCGCCTTTCCCTTCAGGATGCCATCAGGCAGGTTGACTTCGAAGGGCCGTTCGATCGCGAATACGCGGCGGAGATCCTCGGCATAGTCAGTTAGGTATCTGCGCACGACACCACCCGCAGCCTTGAACATTCGGATGAATGTCGGATTGTCCGCGAAGGGAAGGTAGAACTCGTCGTCAAGAATGGCCTTCGCGTCATCCAGAGAAGGAGGATTGCCTTTAGCCAACGCGCATTCCGCCACTTGGCGAAGCACATGATGAATGGCCTTTCCGTAGCCCAATTCAATCGCAAGCTCCTGTTCATAGCCGAAGGCCCGGGCAAGACGGTATCGGTAACCACACTCCTCGTATGTCGCAATGTCCGAGAAGCTGATCTCGAGTGTCGGAGATTCTTTTGCAGTGGAAGCATCTGGTAATGGCGGTAACGGTAACTCCGCGTATCGTCGAATATTCTGAGCACCGCCGGCCACTTCGGCCAAATAGGGTGACGGCTTCACAGCCTTCTGCATGCGCTCGAAACATGAGACGTAGAGCGCGTCTCGCGCCCGTGTCATCGCAACGTAGAACAGCCGACGTTCTTCCGCCTCTCCGCCTTCGTAACGCAGTCGTGTTGAGGGGGGAAGCACCGCTTCGGGTAACAGCCAGTCCTGTTTGGCACCCGCAAACTTTGAAGGGAATCGCTGGCTAGTGAGTGATGGGAGAAAGACGACGGGCCATTCGAGCCCCTTGGCCTGATGGACTGTGAGGATGTCCACCGCGTCCATGTCGAGGCTCTGCTCCCCCTCAAAGTCCTCGTACGCATCCCGGGCGTAATGCAGCAAATAGTTGTGAAGTCGCTGGAAATAGGGCTTACCTCGATCCTGGCCGCCGCGGAACACTTTCTCACCCGATTCCTCCTGCACATAGCGCCCGCGGCGAGTGACGTGCTCAAAATCGGCAAGAAGCGTCGAGAATCGTGCCAACGAACCTATTCGCGCCGCGCCATCTGCCGTATCGGCATCGATGGTGTTCGCACCAAGGAAATGGAGCAGCTTGTAGTAGTCGCCAACCAAGCTGACGGGCCGATTGCTCCGCAAACGAAATCCTCGCCAGTCCAGAAGGTACTTCTTCAGCTCTGGAATTCCCAAGCCGTTCCCAAAATGCGTATTCAATTCCCCGGCGATATGGTCAAGGTCTGCATCCCGCTGAGGCCCGAACCGCGCATCCTTCCAGGTCCCGTCAACAAACCAGGCGAACACCTCTCCGATCGCGTTGATTCCGGGTTGCAGGAAGAGTCCAGTTCGCCCACCGCACTGGTATGGAATCCCCAGCCGATCCAGCTCGGCCACGAGCAAGGGCGCTGATGTCTTTACGGAACGGTATAGGATCGCCATGTCGCGATAGCGGAAACCTCGCGCGCGCAGTTTCTGAATCGTGTCAGCAATCTGCGCTGCCTCGCTTTCATTTGTTTCGGCACGCCAAGGCACAACACATGGATCGGCGGTAGCACGGGCCGGCTCCATGGACTTATCCAGCCGCCCTGCAATAGACTGCGCGAACCTGTTCGCGGTCTCAATAATGGCAGGCCGACTGCGACGATTGGTCTCAAGCTTGACGGTGTGTGTCCCTAGATGTCGGTCCGCGAACGTCAGGATATTGGCAACGTCAGACCCTCTCCATTGGTAAATGGACTGGTCATCATCTCCGACCACACAAAGCTGTACCGGTGCAGTAGCCAACAAGTCGATAAGACGCTCCTGGGCTGGGTTGATATCCTGGTACTCGTCAACGATCAGGTGTCGTAGGGCACCATGGGCCTTTGCGAAAACAACGGGATCGCTAAGCACTTCGGTAGCCTTTGCCACCAGTTGACCGAAGGTCAGGAACCGATAGCGCTCAAGCATTTCGACATAGGATTGATAGCACTCGCCGATGGGTGTGCCATTCAGAGCTGAGGAAGTGATCAGTTCATTGCTTATAACGTCGACCGTGCGAGCGAAATCCCTCACCGGTTCCCAGTGCTTGGTGCCAAGCTTACTCAACCCGAGACGCTGGTACTCGCGGCTAAGCAGACCAATATGCCTGTGCTCATCCAAGACATCATAGTTTCCGTATTGGGGAACACAGTCTTGAAGCAACCGGAAGCAATATCCATGAATAGTGCCTACGTACATGGGGCCGAGTCGCCCTAGGAAAGCTCGCCCCATTCGCGCTTCCACGTGTCGGTAGATGCGCTCCTTGAGCTCCGAAGCCGCTCTTTCCGTGAAGGTGAAGGCAATGATCGAATCAGGCGCAGCCCCCTCGGCGATCAATTCCCCCGCTCGCCGTGCGATTGATTCCGTTTTCCCCGATCCGGCACATGCGACCACTCGCACCGGACAGCCGCGGCGTGTGATCACATCCTCTTGTGCTGGCGACAATATCATGGCCAATTTGGTAACATCTCGGAGATGTCAGCGACAGGCACTCCTTTGAAAGAAACAACCCGCGCGCCGCTGCTCAACAATGTCGCGCATTCTTACAGCCAGCGCCTGATCGGACAAGGAGCCAATGCTAGAATGTGACTCGGCACGTATTCGGAACCTCTCTTGCCAGCCTTACTGGATCCTGGCGGGCTTTGCTACAACGGCCCACTCACTTTTTTAAGGTTCAGTCGTGCTCCTTCGGTCTCCGTTTCCATTGCTTCACGTACTCATGCAGTCGCGACAATTGGGAGCTTCGTTATCACCCTAGAACAGTGTTTCGTCCCAGCGTGCCCGCTTTCCGACCTGCGCCGTCGCGAGCCATGCGTGGACGTGTTCGCGCGTCTTATCCGAGACGGAGGCGTTGGCCTTCTTCAGGAGCTCCGCCACACGCCAGAAGCCCCTGTTATCGGATGCGATGGCCAGCGTTGCACGCTCGGGTGAAATCACCCTGTACACGTAGAGTCTACCCCTGAGTATGTAGTTCCCGCGGGTGAAAACGCAGTTCTTCTGGGTAATTCCCTCCAGCCTGAGGTCCGCCGCGGAAAGGATGGGCACAATGGTGTCGATCCCTGCAACTGGAGGCGGTGGGAAGACGGTGTTCAGGAGATAAGCGTTGGTCGCCACCCCCCCAACCGCCTGACGCGCCCTCGCGTCCTCCGCCTGCCGCTCGCGCGCACGCTGCTCCTCGATCCGGCGCCTTATCCTTTCCTGCTCGGCTAGGTGCCTTAACAGCGTCATTTCGTGCAGTTCCCGGACTTGGGCTCGTGAGCAAAATGGTGGAACGCCTCGCCACTCCGCCAGCCCCTCGCCCATCCGCATGGTGTCCATGACCAAGTCTGCTGTGGGTGCCTTTGCCAGCTCGTCCGCGGATTCGGCCAACTCCCCCAGCAGCTTTGGCGTGATCAGCGCTTGGAGACGGGCGCGAGTGAGAAAGGTCACCACCCCGGAGTTGATGACGTGCATGTGGCTGATTGATCTGGCTAGTTTACAAGGCAACGGCAGGCAGGATTGGACGATGCGCAGCACGGATGGGTTTACGGCCTCCGGCGCCATTCGCTGGAGCATCCTGACGGTAGCCGCGGTCGCTGGGAATCCCAGCAAGCGGGCAATCTCGCGCTGCTTGCGTTCGGCATACCCTGCCGCTCGCCTGGCGACAGACTCGGGCGTTGTGGGCCGGAGATCATCGCTGCATGCGAGGGCGTATGCCAGTACCGGGTTGGACCGGATAAGGTCAAGATACGGCGGATGGTTGTTTGCGAATTCCAGCATATGCCACTGGTGGCTGGCGAACCTGGCCACCGTCGCCATGACATCCTGTGGAACATTTACGAAGACCCGGCCCCAATACATGCCAAACGGCAACTCCCACTCGGCTGTTTCACTGTAACCGGCATCGCCATCACAAGGCTCCAACAGACGACCCCGCGGCCAGACACGGACGAGCTTGCCGCGCGGAAGCACCTCCTCGGCCTTCACCCGCGCCCCAGGCGAGATGCGCAGCTCGCTCGCACCGAAATGGAGGACGATGGACGCTAATTCTAAGGGTTCGCGGGTCATGGTCTGGAGGCGATCGAGTATTGGTCGATTTCTATCGGGAGGGGCGTCTGGGCGCAAGCTGCGATCAGTCCTAAAACTTGACGTGAGTAATGATTAGATTGGCATACAGAATGGGGGGGGCACAACACACGCCCGCACCTGGACGAGCATGTGCTGGGTGGCAATCAATCTTTGCCTGATGCGTTGGCCATACCGACAATCGCGTCCTTCATCGCAGTCTCATCCCGCCAGCACTGCGGTATGCTTGCTTCCCCGTAGAACGCCCCCGCAATCTGTCCGCAGATGGCGCCGGTTGTGTCCGCGTCATCGCCCAGATTCACGGCCGTCAAGACCGCCTCGGAATAGCCGTGAGTTCGATAGAAGCACCAGAGGGCGGCCTCCAGCGATCTGACGACATAGCCGCTACCCTGAATCTTCTCGGCAGTCTTCGCGCGGTACGCGCCAGTCGCGATCTCCCGGATGGCGGGTGATGTTAATTCCTTGCCACCGGGCGGAATGTGCTCACCGAAGAGGATCTCCTCCTTGGATTGGCCGGCCAGGGCCTTGAAGATCATGGAACCGAAGAGCCGCGAGGCCTCAACGCACTCGACCGCCCCGTGAGTCGTTCTTGAGCTATCGCCCGAGTACTGAACAGCCTTGGTCCAATCCCCGTGGAAGTACATGGGGACCGGTGCCAAACGCATGATGCACCCGTTGCCGGCCGAATGCGGGTCCGTGGAGCCGGCGAACGGGTCGCCGGTACTCTGGAACCGCGCTAGCGCTGTTCGCGTCGTCACCCCGATGTCAAAGCATGCCCCAGTGCTGCTGAGGTGCCCCTGCTTCCACCACTGGACATAGCGCCGCATCTGGTCTGCGGGGTCGAATCCGCCACAGCTGACAAGGCTCTCGGCAAGGCACAGGGCCATGCTGGTGTCATCCGTCCATTGGCCGGGCTCCAGCCCGAACGGCCCGCCGCCCACCATTGATGTAACTTTAGGAAACGATCCGCGCTGCTTGAATTCAACCGTCGTGCCTAAGGCATCGCCACAGGCCAAGCCGAGCAGGCATCCGCGAAAGCGATCCGACATGTCCATGGGTCGGATTCTCCACACTGCAAGCCTCATGGCCAATGTCGAAATCCCCGCATTTCAGAACGGGTCCGTGAGGCGCGGTCGGTGTCTTTGCCGCCTGATCTCAGACTGCAAACCTGAAGCCCCTCCCCTCGTTTCGCACAGATACAGGATGTCACTACGTGTCTTTGGAACGCGTTCCAAATACGATGCATTCAATCTCCTTGGGTTATGAAACTTGTTCCAAATGGGTACTCCAAGGGTGTTTGAACAGCTCAGGGTGGGCAATGCGGAGGTTTGGCAGGCGACGGCGGCTACTTCGGTCCCGTCAGCTCACAGTACGGGCACGGCAGTCGTGGTTTCAGGGTCTTTGCAGCAAGTTCAATTGCCAAGATCCGACGCATATCCACCACCCAGTAGAGGTTCTTGCGTGATTCGCTCTTGGCCCCTTCGACGCGCCTAAATCGAGCATCCCAGGCGCGGAGATGGTCTGGCTTCAGCATGTCGAGATAGGCCCGCCAAACGCGCTGCAGGTTGTTGCTGCTCGCCCACCGGTAAAGCGTACGGTACAGGGTGCCCACCGTCGGATACTTTCCACCCCTCACGTTGCGCATCGGCTTGTTGTCCCAGATTGTGCGAAGAATGGCTAAGAACGCATAGACGTCACGATCGCTGTCATAGACTCGTCCCCTGCCTTTGTGGTCGTAGGGAGGGAGCAGTTCCCGCAGCTCTTCCCACCAAACGAGCTTAAACGGCAGCTTCCCGCGAAGACGATCCTCAGACGTAGCGTACTTCGTGTTCAGCTTCTCGCCTTTGCTCATATTCCTCATCGTCGTGTGCCGTTTGTCATGCGCCTTCGCGCAAGATATCATGAGTATGGGCAAGAATGCTTGAGCGAAGGTTGCAAGCGAGCGTGAGGGCAGAAAAGATACACTTCCACCGGAGCAGACAATGCTAAAGGCACTGAGAACCTATACACTATTTCCAACCAACTGCTCGCGGACCTCCCACCGCACATCCAACAGATCCTCGAGCAGAGCGCTGATACCCCCACTACGGGAGACCGCTTATGCGGTGCGCAACTGCAGGATCTTGCCCTTCACTTTGGCCTGCCGCGCCTTCTTCACTTTCGGACTGATCTTCCAGAACTTTGCGGCCACGTCTGACCGGACCATCTTCCTGTAGTGTGAGAATAGGACTTCGACACCGTGAGGGTGTCCGAGAGCAAGCGCTGTCTTGGCCGCATCATTATGCGCTGCCAAGTGATATGATGCGAAGCTGTGCCTCATCACGTTGCGAGTCCATATGAGTCTCGCCTTCGCCACGATCGCGCGGTGCTTCAAGCGGCTGTAGTGGATCGGTCCGGACTCCCGGCGGTGCGGGAGAATCCACTCAAGAAGATTGTCCGCCATGTCCACATAGCGCTGCCTGCGCTTCTTTGCACTTGCCGCAGTCACTTCGATCGTTCGGGCAGCAACATCGATCCGTCGCCAGTCCATGCCCCTCAATTCGTTCTCCGTGCGGAGGCCCGCGAAGAGCCCCAGTGCATAATAGGGAATCATCGCGGCATCCGTCCGCTGGGCAGCCACAAGTAATCGCATGACTTCGCGCGGCGTGAACACCTCGGGGGGCGGCGCTTCGATTGTGGGCTTCTCGATGGCCAACACGGGGTTTCCGTCCCGG
Source organism: uncultured Verrucomicrobiota bacterium (assembly GCA_964503335.1). Classification (GTDB taxonomy): domain Bacteria; phylum Verrucomicrobiota; class Kiritimatiellia; order CAIVKH01; family CAIVKH01; genus CAZCZZ01. Next base: position 8,353 of record CAZCZZ010000010.1, on the reverse strand, counting down.
TAATTTCGGCGGGCGGCGAATGAAAAGAATCGATTGAGGCTTTGGCGATAGGCTGCACGACTTCGCGGGGCCAATTCCCCGGTTCGCTTGTCCAGCCACGTCGAAATGTCAGAGGTTGTGATGCTGGCGACCTGTTCCTTCCCAAAAGAACCACAGAAGGCACCCAGCTTGCCTTCAAGCTCAGAAATCGTCCTTTCACGGCGATTTGCCATTCGAGCGGATTGCAGGAGTTCGTTGAGAACTTCAGAGCACGTCCTAGCGTTCGCGGGAGCGGCATGTTTCTTCCAGAACCGAACCGAACCCTCAAGAGACCCCTTCGTGCCATCCAAAACGCGCAAGGCGGCCAAAACGTCTGCTCGTTGGGCATCAGATAACCCCGTGAGGCTAACAGCCCTATTCTGGCGGTCGAACTGCTCCGCCACCCGCCTCGCGCCTCGCTCTGCCCGCAGCGACGCCGCCTCCGCCTCTGCTTCCTCGATAGTGGCGCAACGCCTCACGTCGCGAAATCTCTCCTTCACGCCGCCGACAAGCCGCACACGGAATCCGGCATCCACCCTAAAACTCTTTCTTCCAGACGGAAGGACCTCCGTCCGGATCCGTGGCCAGGCGAACTTGCGTCCACGCTTCCTTTTGGCATCACCCCTAATGCGTCCCATACGGTCTCATTCCATACTGATTAGTGCACACAACCATGCACCATATTTGCACCACGCGAGTCGGAGTACAGCATTTTGTTCATGATTTTACAAAATTGTTGTCTGATTTGTAATCAGCAGGTCGTCGGTTCGAGTCCGACAACTGGCTCCACCCTTCCCAAAGCCTTCGGGTGGCAGGCGATTCATGCGACGAATGTCTACACGTCGATGATCTTCCCCTTGCCGGGCGGAGGGCCGCGTCTTAACCCGACGTTCAGGGTCTCGACACGTTCGACCATGAGGCCTCCGCTTCTGCCGGGTGGTTGACCGAGGAAGAGGCTCAGGATACTTATCACCAGGCTGCCACCTGCGGCTGACCAGAAGCCGGAGACGTGGAAGCCTGAAACCAGCCAGGACGTCAAAAGAAGTACGACCGCGTTGGTCACGACGAGGAAGAGTCCCATCGTGAGAATAATGAACGGAAGCGCCAGCAGTTGAAGGAGTGGTTTAACCAACGTGTTCAATACACCGAGCACCAGTGCGGCAATCAGAAGGCTTTGCCAGTCATCGTATTGAATTCCAGGCACAATCGCCGCAGCGACCCAAACGGCCACGGCCAGTGCTCCCCATCGAAGAATCGCCTTCATGCATTCACCTGTATGGCCCAGCGGCTGCGGCGTCACTCTTAAAAAGTATCACACCCTGGCAGGAACGATGACGAAGGGAACGCCGGTTCTGCAGAAGATGCGCTGGAGCGAGAAGACGACATAGTTGTGGAGCCAGCGGGTCCAGAAGGTCTCCTTTCGAAACGCGATCTGGCCGCCGAAAAGGACAGCCCCGGGATGTCGTTTCAGTAGATCCTCGGCGAGGTCTTCGATCTTCCCGAGCAGGTCGTGGCTGACGTCGCAGACGCATTCGGCGGTGAATCCACTGCGTAAGGCGAGGTCGACATAGCGCCGGGCGCCGAGCGCCGACTCCTGTCGCAGTCGTTCAATCTCAGCCACGCCTTTGAAGCTTCCGGCGTCCACAATGCCAACCTGGACAAAGACAAAATGTCCGAATGTATCCGGGAACATCCGCAGGATTCCGTAAAACGTGTGCAGGCCAAGGCCGTTGAAACCATTGACGAATACAATCGCTGTCCGGCCTTTCGTGGCCCGTGGCGCATGCACGGGTTGAGGTCCTTCACTGGCCGTGACGAGGACGTCGAGTCGTTTCAGGTCAGTGACGCTGGTCCGGTAGTGACGCTTCACGACGAAAGCCAGCAGGACCACGGCGCCCGTGACCACGAGGGTAACCCAGCCGCCTTCCCAGAACTTGACGCGCACGAGTGCGACGAGAATGAAACCGCAGAGCACCAGCCCGACGCCGTTGATGGCCAATTTGCTCCTCCAACGCGGCGTGGACGCGCGATGCGTCCACCAGTGCTTCACCATGCCCAACTGCGAGAGCGTGAACGTGATGAAGACGTTGATGCTGTAGAGGACGACCAGGAGTCCAACCGCGCCCTTCGTAGCCATAAGGCACAGAAGCGCGGCGACACCCATGAGCAGGATGCCGTTCTGCGTGACAAAGCGGTCGCTGAGCGTAGCGAAGCGCGAAGGGAACCAGCGATCGAGCGCCATGCTGGCGAGCACGCGCGGCCCGTCAAGGAAGCCCGCCTGCGCAGCAATGAAGAGCAGCGCCGTGGCTGACAGCATACTCGCCTCCACGAATCTCGCACCCCAACCTTCAGGCCAGCTCGCCGTGATCGCCGTGAAAAGCACGGCGTTCAACGTCTTCCCTGCCACATGCTCGACGTCATAGAGCAGATAGGCCAGGAGCAGGCCGAACACGGTGATTGCAAGGGAAGCTCCCATGTAGGTCATCGTTCGTTTGCCGGTCTCGGCACGCGGCTCGCGCAGAATCGGCAGGCCGTTGCTTACGGCTTCGATTCCGGTGTACGTACCCGCACCCATGCTGTAGGCGGTCAGCAACAGCCCCATCAGTCCGGCCCAGCCAAGCGTTTGTCGGGTCTCACCCAGATCGGAAGCCGTCTCGGCCACGATCGCGGGTAGGTCTCCGACATGGCTCAGGACACCGATCAGGATCGCAAACGCGTGTGTGCCGACGAAAAGAAGGAAGACGGGAACCCAGAGCAGCACAGATTCACGCACACCGCGCATGTTCAACAAGGTAAGGACACCGATGCCTGCGCAGCCGAAGGTTAGCTTCCACGTTTGCCATTCCGGCGACAGCAGGGAGAACAACGCGTCAGCGCCACTGGCTACGGAGATCGAGATCGTGAGGACATAGTCCACCAGCAGTGCCGATCCCGAAACCACACCGGCGGCTGGCGACAGCAGCTTGCTCGCCACGAGATAGCCGCCACCGCCGCTGGGAAACAACTCGATGATTTGTCGGTAGCAGGCGCAGATGACGACAATGGTCGTCACGCACGCGAGCGCGACAATGACGCTGAGCGCGGTATGCGAACCCAGGGCCTTGAAGGTTTCCTCGGGGCCATAGCATGACGACGACAACCCGTCGGCACCCAGTCCCACCCAGGCCAGCACCGCCACAAGCGAGACCTTGTGGAAGAGTCGCTGGTCCGAAAGGTCACGCGCACGACCAAACAGTACCGACCTCAGGAAACCCGGTTTCATGATGTTCTCCCGTCGCCAGACCACTCACGGGGAACAGAGCACCGCCACGCGGCGGGACTGTGATTCGCCCTCCCAAGGGCCTACGAGGTTAGCTGACGGGCTGGGTCTTGGAAGTGACCTGACTGCGGGTTCACCGCACTCTTCGCCCCATCCTCCGGACTTCACCGGTGGTACTGGTTCCCCCGCGTCGTCGCACAGGAAGGCGCAACGACTTAGGCTGCTCTATGCAAGAAGCCGATGATGCTCGGGCAGAAGGGTGACAGAGTCAATGCATGCAACAGTTTGACTGGCAACGGGATAGACGACAGGGCGAATGGTTGATGGTTAATGGTTCATGGTTTCCGATCATCAACCATCAACCCTTAACCATTCCCGTCCTACCTCATGCTGACTTCGCGATAGGCGAAGGGGAGTTCGTCGATGAGGTCGCCGGCGATCAGGGAAGCCTGCGATTTGCGGAGCGCGACGATGTCGCCGGCGCGTCCATGCAGGTAAACGGCGGCGCGTGCTGCGTCGAATAGCGCGAAGCCCTGGCCGATGAGTCCTGTGAGAATGCCTGCAAGCACATCGCCGGAGCCGGCGGTGGCCATGCCCGGGTTCCCGGTCAGATTGATGTGAGGTTGCCGACCGCTTTGCGCGACGACTGTGCCGGCGCCTTTGAGAATCACAACGCCGTTTGTGCGGGCAGCGACGCCGGACGCCACGCCACAGCGGTCGGCTTCGACCTCGGCGACCTCGATGCCGGCCAGCGTGGCCATTTCACCGGGATGCGGAGTCAGTACGGTGGACTTGCGCGCCTTCTCGAAGTAGTCGGGCTGGCCCGCCAGCACGCTGATGGCGTCGGCATCGACCACGACGGGCACGCTCGCTTCACGCACGATTGAGCGAACGATGTTCAGGGCGTCCGGCCCGCGCGTCAGCCCCGGCCCAATGAGGATTGCGTCAAAGAGATCGAGCTTGTTCTTCCATGCGCTCCACATGGAGAAGGAAATTGCACCCTCTTTTGTTTCGTCAGTCCCATACACCAGCGCTTCAGGAACAGCCGCCGCCACGAGCTGCGCGATGCCGATCGGTGTGATCACGCTAACCAGTCCAGCGCCGGAGCGAAGCGCAGCCCGCGCGGCAAGCGTGATGGAACCCGACATCGACTGTGAGCCGCCGATCAATACGACATGACCGTAGTCGCCCTTGTGGGAAACTCGCTTCCGGCGTTTGAAAAGCGGTTTCAAGTCGGTGAGATAGATGTACTCCGGCGCATCTTCCTCAAGCACGTCCGTGACGTATTCGGGCGGGATCCCGATGTCAGCCACGTCGAGCGATCCCACGTAATCCACCGCGGAAGAATGCACCAAGCCCTTCTTAGGTAGCCCCATGGTGACCGTTACATCAGCCTGCACGGCATCGCCCTCGACCGAACCGGTATCTGCATTCAGGCCCGAGGGAACGTCGATCGACAGGATCAAGGCGTCATCCGACCGCGCCCGGATGTACTGGATTGCGCCCGCGGCAGGCCCGCGGGCCGGGCCGGTGATTCCCGTGCCGAGAATACCGTCAACGATGATCTCGGGTGCGAACGGATCCTTCATCGCGTCCTGCCAGTCGTCCATCGTGGCCATTTCACGGAGCGGAATGTCCGCAGCCTTCATGCGACTCAGCATGAGCAGCGCGTCACCGCGCACCTGGTCATCGCTGGCCGCAAGCCACACCTCGATGTCGAAGCCGTAGGACTTGAGGAAGCGCGCGGCGACAAACGCATCGCCTCCGTTGTTGCCCCGCCCTGCGATCAGCAGCACGAACGGGTTGGTGAGTCCGGCGAGCTCGGCAAGTCGCCGCACCGAATGCGCAACAACTTCACCCGCACGATCCATGAGCATCTCGCTCTTGATCCCGCCTTCCTCGACGGTTCGGCGATCGAGTTCACGCATCTGTGCCGACGTTACAATCTTCATGGATTCCCGATTTCCTGTTTGCGCAGCAGAACGGCCTGCGCGGCCGAGTAGTCTTTCGTATGCGTCAGGCTCACGAGGACCCGGCTGCCTCCGCGCGATTTCAAGAGCTCTTCGCCGCCGCCATGGAGATGAACCAGCGGCTCGCCACTTCCGTCGCGTTTCACGATCTCGATGTCGCACCAGCCGAGCGCGGCGCCGATGCCGGTGCCGAAGGCCTTGCTGACCGCTTCCTTCGCGGCGAAGCGTCCTGCGTAGTGGATTGCGGGATCGGCCTTCGCGTCGCAGTAGGCCTGCTCAGAGGGAAGGAAGATGCGTCGCTTGAAACGGTCGCCGAATTTCTCGAGCGATTCACGGATGCGCGCATTTTCGACCAAATCGATGCCAATGCCGAGAACTGGGATGTTCATGCCCGCCCCCCCCGGTACTTCGACATCGCCGCCAGCATTTCAGATGTCGCTTGCTTCATGCCGACGAACACCGCGCGACTCACGATGCTGTGACCGATATTCAGCGTATCGAGGTGCGGCATCTCGAGGATGCCGGTGATGTTCGACAGGTTGATGCCGTGCCCCGCATTCACCTTCAAACGCAGGTCATGCGCATGGCGCGCCCCCTCGATCAGTCGTTTCAACTCGCGCCGGCAGTCCGCCCCGCGCGCCTCGCAGTAGGCACCCGTGTGCAGTTCGACATAGGGCACCTTGAGTGCAGCGCTGGCCTCGATCTGCTTCGGGTCGGGCTCGATGAACAGGCTGACCGTGATGCCTGCGGACTGCATTGCATCGACGGTCTTCTTCAGTTCCTTGCGTTGCCCGACCACGTCCAAGCCGCCCTCGGTGGTCAACTCCTCGCGGCGCTCCGGCACCAGACATACTTCGGCAGGCTTGAGCTTCAGCGCAATCGCCACGATATCGCGGTGGTTTCCCATTTCCAGGTTCACCGGAAGGATGCGCGCTTTCATCAGGGCGATCACATCGTCGTCCTGGATATGGCGCCGGTCCTCGCGGAGATGGACCGTCAATCCATGTGCACCGCCCTGGGCGCACAATCGGGCGGCCTCGCGAGGTTCGGGATACGATGTTCCCCGCACCTGGCGCAAGGTCGCCACATGATCGATATTCACTCCGAGCTTCAGTTTCTGCGTCATGATGTCAGCGGATGTCCACTTTCCTAGAATGAATCGGCCGGGGATCCTGGTCCACTGGACCCTTCCATTGACGACTCATACAGCAGGCACATGTTTCGACCCTTCGCCTTCGCGACACGAAGTGCGGTTTCCGCAGCCTCCAGCACGACGCGTCCCGTGGCACCGTGCTCCGGGGCACTGGCCACACCGCAACTCACATTGAGACGCAGGACGGTGCCATTCACGTCAAAGCTGTGTTTCTTGATCACCGCCGCGACCCGCTTCGCGGCGTCGAGGGCATGGCCGGAATCGGCTGCGGCACAGCCGATCGTGAACGCATCACCCTCGCCCCGGCCGATGACGTCTTCTTCGCGGAAGTTCTTCTGGATCAGCGCGCTGAGCTGGCGCAGGACTTCATCGGTCACTTCCCGTCCGTACTGACCCACGTATCGCTTGAAGTGGTCGATATCCATGCAAATCACGGCGGCGGGGAGTTCATCCCTGCGGTAGCGCGCAACATAGCGCTGCATGGCATGCAAGATGCGCTCCGGACGAAGCACGCCCGTCAGTTCGTCAACGAGCCCGGGATCACCTCGCTCTTCCACGCCGACGTGGTGGGGCCCCTGATCCGGCGTCAGGGCCGTGTCCCCAGCGGCAAGTACGAGAGGCCCGGCGGATTCCCCGGCACGAGTCCAGGCTTCATGGGCCTTCTCGTAGAGAAGTGTCGACCGGTCTCCATCTTCGGGAAAAGCAGAGGCGCCGATTGCAAGGTCCAGCCGGAGCGATGTGCCGTCGGCCACGCGATAGGGCTCCTGCTGCAGGCGATGAAGGACGCGTCCGGCAACCGACCGCGCGTTCGCGACGGGCATCCGGAGCAGGAGCGCTGTCCGATGCTCTTCCTGTCGCATCATCGCGTCGCTGAATCGCGTCACGTCCTTGATCCGTCCCTCGACGAAGGACGTCACCTCCTCCTCGACTTGGGGCCCGTGCCGCTCGCCTATTTCCCTGCGTGAGCGCACGGACAGAAGCATGACGACGAACGGTGCCGCGTCCCGACCCATGGACCCGATGAGGTTCGCGATCATGATCTCCAACGAACGCCTCGGGGAAGCCACGGCGCCGTCGCCATCTGCAACGGCGTGGGTCAACAACTGGAAACGCGCGTGGCTCGTGATCACGACGATCACAACGAACGACACGGCCAGAACCAGGATAAAACTCCCGATGACGCTGAAGAACTCGGCGAAGGTCAGTTCCATGAATCGGTCGCTTTGAGGTCGGAACGACGAATCAAACGATCGTCGCGCCCGTCTTCTCGTCGAAGAAATGCGCCTTCTTGAGATTCACCACGACCGTCAGGTCCTGGTTCACCTCGGCCTTGTCGCTGGCACCGACGCGCGCGATGAACGAGTGTCGGCCCGTGTTCAGGTAGAGGTACACTTCCGCGCCCATGGGTTCAACGACCTCGACCCGGGCCTTGATCTTGTGCTCCGGGTTCGGATTCGTGACATACAGCGTGTCCGTGATGTCCTCAGGCCGGATTCCAAAGACCACCTTCTGGCCCGCATGCGAGGACAACTTGGCGGCCTGGAATTCCTCGACGCGCACGCTGAAGTTTCCTTCGTTGAAGTAAATGGTTCCCGATTTCTGCTCGACCGTGCCCGTGAAAAAATTCATGGGCGGGCTGCCGATGAAGCCCGCGACAAACTGGTTCGCCGGGTTGTTGTAGAGATCGAGGGGCGTGGCCACCTGCTGGATGAAGCCATCCTTCATGACCACGATGCGGTCGCCCATCGTCATCGCTTCCACCTGGTCATGCGTGACGTAGATCATCGTGGACGACAGCCGCGTATGCAGCTTGCTGATTTCCGTGCGCATCTGGACGCGCATCTTCGCGTCGAGGTTGGACAGCGGTTCGTCGAAGAGGAACGCCTTGGGCTTTCGGACAATGGCGCGGCCGACGGCCACGCGCTGGCGCTGGCCGCCGGAGAGTTCCTTCGG
>CAZCZZ010000009.1:68220-85051 GCA_964503335.1 uncultured Verrucomicrobiota bacterium | reverse complement strand
CTAGCCTTGCTTCGCTTGTGTTGTCGCTGGCCGTCTCTTCGCCGCCTGCTGCACAATGCGATCGATCAGCGGGGCGTACTCGATGCCGGCTTTGCGTGCTGCTTCGGCGACGTCCTCGTCATTGCCGAGATTCGGATTCGGGTTGGCTTCGAGGAAGACGACTTCGTTCTGCGGCGTGATGCGGAGGTCGATGCGTCCGTAGTCGCGCATGTTAAGGAGTCGGAATACGCGTTTACTGAAGTGACTCACCTTCTTTTCCAGCGCCGGGTCCAGTTCGGCGTGGCCGTAGGAAATGCCCCACTTCTTGCGATACTTCTCGTTCCACTTCACGCGGGCCGTGGCGATGGTGGGTCCGCCTTCATCCGTCTTGCCGAAATGCAGCTCGCGCGGAGGCAATGCTTGCAGGCGCTCGTTGCCGAGGATCGCGACGTAGATTTCGCGGCCTTCGATGAACTCTTCGCAGAGGGCCGACTGTTTCATGCGCTCGTGTACCATGGAGACACGTTCCTGCAGTTCCTCAGCAGTGCGAACGATGGAGGAGAGCGAGATGCCGTCGGACCCGTCCTCGTACATCGGCTTCACAATCATCGGGAACTTCAACCTCGCTGCGGGTTTGGTCCTGCCCACCTGGAGTTCCTCGAAAGCGGGAAGCCGGATGTGATGGTAGCCCAGCACGCGTTTGCAGGTTCCTTTGTCGCGGCACAGCATGAGTCCGATGGTGGATGTCCCGGTAAACGGGATGCCCAGCAACTCAAGCATCGCCGCGATGTGCGCGTCTTTCCGGCGATCGCCGCCGACGTGCTCCGTCAGGTTGAACACAAGGTCCGGCGCTTTCTCGCGCAGCGTGGTCATGGTCTGGAGGATGTCAGGTCCGAAGGAGAGCACTTCGATCGCGTGGCCCTGGTCGCGGAGCGCCTGGATGACCTGATACTCCATGCCGAGCTTTGTGGCTTCATCCTTGCCTTCGAACTGGGTGTCGTCCGAAGGCTGCGTTTCCCAATCGACGAGGATCAGTACCTTCATGGTTTGATTTCCCGGGTAGGCAGGTCGCGCAGGTAGTGCTCGCGGGCTTGCAGGACGAGCGACGTGAGGCAGACGCCCACGGGGAACAGGGCTTCCGCGTCGGTTGTGCGCAGGTGCAGGTTGAGCTCCGTGGCGCGCTGCGTGAAGCGTCGCACAAGCTGGTCCGCCGCGTACTTCGGAACGCGGCCCCAGAGCGAGATCGTGTCTACGAGCTTCTTGCGATGCGAGATGAGGAAGCGGTGCGCTTTGGTGCGTCCCTCCTGCGGCGTGTCGGCGAAGAGCTTGCGCAGCAACGGATCGTAGAAGCCGAGATAGCCCTTGGCGAACTCCTTGCGCTTCTGCTCGTAGTAGGTGGCGAGCGTGGCGCGCGTCTTCGCTGCAGACCAATGCTGCGTGCCGCGCGCGACGAGCGGCGGCTTGTCGGCGATGCTCTTCATCAGGTGATCGACGTACTCCAACTTGGCCAACGCGCCCCATTCCTTGTAGCGCTCGCGCCAATCGAGCCCCGGCGTCAGCCAGACCGCGAAGGTTTCGGAGAAGTCCTCGTCGGGATGCGCCTGTGCGTAGTTGTCCTGCAGATGCACGACGTATTGGCGGCTGTAGGGACGCATGTAGTACTCATGCGGGTTGTATTCCTCGGACATGCTGCCGAAGAGTTCGCGCCACCGGGAGCGACGATAGAGGCGATAGGCGTAGTTGATCGCATGGCCCGTCTCGTGCCGAAGCAGGCGCATGAAGTCGTCCTCATGCTCGCCCTCAACCTCCAGCATCATCGTCTTCTCAAGGCGTGCGAGCCGGGGGTGTGCGAGGCAGAAGGGGATGCCGATGGCCGGGATCAGGTCGGGGCAAAGCCACTCGGTGGCGAGATAGCAGACGGGGCGGTACTTGAGTCCCTTCGCGGCCAGTTCGTCGTACAGCCGTCCGACGCGCTTTTCGACCACGGAGCCTTCGATCTTCAGCTTGAGATCACAGACCCGCCACTTGAGGAGCGTCGCGTCGTCGGCCGTGTCCCACGAAGGCGGTGCAGGTATCGGCGGGGCAACAGGTTCCGTTTCCGGCTGGATTGCTTCCTGCATGACGCCATTGAAGCGGGTTCACGGTCGGAGCGCAAGCGTGCCCCAGCAGGTGCCGAAGATTTCCACTTGCAAGGCGGGGAGGCTGATATATTCTTTTATCCGCACAAACGGATGGATAGACTCTGACCGAACCTTTGGACATCTTTAAAGCGCTCGCGGACGAGGTAAGGCTTCGCATCCTGCACGCGATCATGCAGGCAGAACTTTCGGTCGCCGAGCTGGTGTCGGTGATGAAGCTGCCGCAGTCCACGGTCAGCCGGCACTTGAAGCCGCTGCGCGATGCGGGGTTGGTGGATACGCGGCGCGACGGGACGTCGGTCTATTACCGTAAGGGCGACGCACTGTCCGACGAACAGTTTGGCGGCCTGCTCGAGGAGCGGCTGCGCGACCTGCCGACGGCTAAGCAGGACGCGAATGCGGTGCGACAGGCGCTGGATCAGAGACGCAGGCGGAGTCGTGAGTTTTTTGACAAGGTGGCTGGACAGTACAGCGTCTTGACCCAGCCCGGTGGCGGCTGGCAGGCGCTTGCAGCGGCACTGGCCGCTGGATTTGCAGGACGCAAGGTGGCGGACATCGGATCGGGTGAGGGGGCGCTGACGCTCTTGCTCGCGCGGTTTGCGGACAAGGTGATCGCCGTAGATCAATCGCCCGCGATGTTGAAGGAAGTGCGGCGCGAGGCGCAGCGTTGTGGCGTCGCCGCCCGCGTGGAGGTTGCGGAGGGCGATCTCGAAAAGCTGCCGCTCGGCGACAAATCGGTGGACGCGGCGTTCTTGAGTCAGGCCCTGCATCACGCGGCACGACCGGAGGCTGCGGTGCTCGAGGCGGCGCGGATTGTGAAGACGGGGGGACAGCTCGTGATCCTCGATCTGTCCCGGCACGACCAGGAGTGGGTGCGGGACCAGCTGGCGGACCAATGGCTGGGTTTCGACGCGGAAGAGCTTGCGGGATGGATCAAGGCCGCGGGCATGAAGCTCGCGGTGACGGAACTGATCGATGGCGGAATGAAGGAATTTAAACTTTTGTTGGCGGTGGGAATAAAGCAGTAGAGCGAAACGATAAGGAACAATGAACATGGCAAAGACAGCATCACTCAAAATCATGGCGGGCGCGAAAGAGCCTGACTACATCGTCAAGGACCTGAGCCTGGCGAACTTCGGACGCAAAGAAATCGAATTGGCCGAATACGAAATGCCGGGCCTGATGGCGCTGCGTTCGGAGTTCGGGAAGCAGAAGCCTTTGAAGGGCGCGCGCATCACGGGATCGCTCCACATGACGATCCAGACCGCGGTCCTTATCGAGACGCTGCAGCACCTCGGTGCGCAGGTCCGCTGGGCGAGCTGCAACATCTTCTCGACGCAGGACCACGCGGCAGCAGCCATCGCGGCGCGCGGCACGCCGGTCTTCGCGTACAAGGGTGAGACGCTCGAAGAGTACTGGGACTACACGGACCGCATCCTCGACTGGGGCAACGGCACGGGTCCGAACATGATTCTCGACGACGGTGGCGATGCGACCCTCCTGGTCCACATCGGCTATCGCGCCGAAGAGAACATCAAGATCCTCGATCGCAAGCCGGGCAGCCATGAGGAGAAGATCCTTCTCGCCCAGGCCCGCAAGTCCGTCGAACGCGACCCGACGCGCTTTCACCGCATGGTGAAGGAAATCCGCGGCGTCAGCGAAGAGACGACGACGGGTGTTCATCGCCTCTACCAGATGGTGGAGAAGAAGGAACTCCTGTTCCCCGCCTTCAACGTGAACGATTCCGTCACGAAGTCGAAATTCGATAACGTGTACGGCTGCCGTCACTCGCTCGTCGATGCGATCATGCGCGCGACGGACGTGATGCTGTCGGGCAAGATCGCCGTCGTCGCCGGCTTCGGCGACGTGGGCAAGGGCTCGGCCGCTTCCCTCCGTGGCCAGCATGCGCGCGTCATCGTGACGGAAATCGACCCCATCTGTGCGCTTCAGGCGTCGATGGAAGGCTACGAAGTCATGACGATGGATGAAGCCTGCAAGATCGGCGACATCTTCGTGACGACGACGGGCTGTTGCGATGTCATCACCGAGAAGCACATGAAGCAGATGAAGGACCAGGCCATCGTGTGCAACATCGGCCACTTCGACAGCGAGATTCAGGTCGAAGCGATGAAGAAGTACAAGTGGACCGAAGTGAAGCCCCAGGTTCACCAGATCACGACCAAGGCCAACAGGAGCATCATTCTCCTCGCCGAAGGGCGCCTCGTGAACCTCGGCTGCGCCACGGGTCACCCCAGCTTCGTGATGTCGAACAGCTTCACGAACCAGACCATGGCCCAGATCGAGCTCTACACGAACTACAAGAAGTACCCGATCGGCGTGTACACGCTGCCGAAGCATCTCGACGAGAAGGTGGCGATGCTGCATCTCGGCAAGCTCGGCGTGAAGCTTGAGAAGCTGACCAAGGCGCAGGCCGACTACCTCGGCCTCCCGGTGAATGGGCCGTTCAAGCCCACGCACTACCGCTACTAAGTCGTATTCCTATCGAACGACGACGCCCCGGGGAAACCCGGGGCGTCTTGCTTTGGTAGGGCGGCTTCGATGAAGCCGCCGGGCTTTCGGCGCTTTCATCGAAAGCGCCCTACCACTACACTCGCCGCCATGTTCGAGAACCACGTATGCATCATCACTGGCGGCACGAGCGGCATCGGTCTCGCCACGGCGCGCGAGATGTTGAAGCGCGGGGCCCGTGTCATGGTGCTGGGACGGAATGAGGAGCGACTGCATAAAGCGCTCGCCGAACTGCGTCCGCTGGGTCGGGTCGAGGGTCTGTCCCTCGATGTCAGCAGCGAGTCGGACATGAAGCGGATGGCCGACGAGACGAGCGCGAAGTTTGGTCGAATCGACAGCCTCGTCGCCTGTGCGGCGAGCGGGGGATCCCACGCCAAGGCGCGGAATCTTCCCTTCTCCGTGGCGCAGATGCCGGTGGAGGACTGGGATGAAGTCATGGGCATCAACCTCAAGGGCATCATCTACAGCAACAAAGCCGTGATTCCCGCGATGACGGAGCATGGCGGTGGGACGATCATCAATGTCTCCTCAGCGCGTGGCGGTCGCTACGGGTTGCCCATGGCCGCGGCGTATGCGGCATCGAAGCGCGCGATCGTCGGATTCTCCGAAGTCCTGGAGCAGGACCTGCGCGAGCACGGCATCCGCGTAGAAGTCGTTTTCCCCGATGTGACGGAAACGCCGATGATGAGTATCACCGGTGGCATCACACCCGACGGCATGATGAAGCCCGCGACAGTGGCGGTCTTGATTGCGGACATGGTGCTATCACCGGATGACACGCTGTACGTGGACCCTGTCATCGCACCATTCGGAGGTTGGCAGCTAGGGTAGGGCGAAGCGTCCCGCTGAGCCGCAAGACCGGCTCACCCGGAGGGTTCGCCCTACCACACAAGGAACTTATGAAAGACGAAGTTGTACTGATTACGGGCGCGGCGAGTGGCATCGGCAAGGCCACGGCGATTCTGTTGGCGCAGGCTGGCGCGAAGATTGTGGCGGCGGACATCAACGAGGCGTCCGTGCAGGCTGTGCTGGCCGAACTGGGCGATGTGCCGAAGCTGGGACTCCGGGTGGACGTTCGCGATGAGGCATCGGTTCAGGCCATGGTGGACAAGACCGTGGAAGCCTTTGGTCGCATCGATGCCCTGGTCCACTCCGCCGGTGTGCTGCGCGCAAAGGACAGCGGCCCGAAGATGTTGCACGACCTCACAAAGCAGGAGTGCGACGAGGTCATCGATATCAACCTCAAGGGAACATTCCTCGTCGACCGTGCCGTCGTGAACGTGATGGTGAAGCAGAAAGCCGGTCGCGTCATCAACATCGCCTCCACCTCGGGCCGTACTGCGCGGGCTCTTGACTCCGTGTACTGCGCGTCAAAATTTGGTGTCGTCGGCTTGACCGAGTCGCTCGCCATGGAAGTCGCCAAGCACAACGTAAAAGTCCTGCTCCTGCTCCCCGACGCGATCCAAACCCCGCTCTGGGACCAAAACGGCCCCATCGCCGCCCCCGACTTCTCGCTTCCACCGGAGCGCGTAGCATCGCTCATCGAATATATGCTGAAGCTTCCTCCCGACACGGTCCTCCAAAACGTCGTCATAGCGCCCTTCCGCGGGAGACGCAGGCGCGCGAAGACCGACGGATGACGGAATCATCGCAGAAACGCTTCCCCTGATTCTGCGCCCGTGGCAAACTAATCATAGGAAGGATCGGGAGTATGCGCGGAGCGTTGCGGGCTTTACTGATGATGCTGATCTGTCTTGGAGTTCTGCCGGGACGTGATGTGCGTGCACAGAATCCGGTCAAGTTGGTGAAGACGAGGGTGGTGGAGAATAACTTCTTTCCGATCAGCGGCGGCGGCACGGGTGAGATTCCTTATGACTTTGCGCCGCCTATCAGCAATGGCGATGTATTCCTGAAGACGTGGGACAAGGAGATCCATCGTATGCGCGATGGGGTCACGACGCCTATCCTGGTCGAGAACGATCCCCGCGTACCCGCCATCAGCGTGCTGTTGTCCCTGTATGTCTTCGATGACGTGATTGTGTTCGGGGCGCAGATGGCCGACGGAACCTCGGCGTATTTCAGGGAGAAGGCGGGCGACATCATTCGCATGTTCTGCTGGGGTGGCACGAATGGTGTCGGCAACGCGGAGTGTAACTGGCCTCTAAGCAGTCTCTACTACGATGTGGGCGGGATCGTGCGCGACGGGGACGATATCTATGCCGCCTGTGTCTACTCCGATGGCCGTCACGCGATCCTTCGTTTCAGGGATGGCGTGACGACGGAATACTTCACGACGGCTGAACAACCTCAGGTCGGTCTTCCGCTGATGACAGCTATTGTCGGCTACACGGTGGATCGGGGTGAGGCTTTCATGGTGGGCAAGGCCGGTGACGCGGTGGGTATCTACTCGTTCGCCGATGGAGACTTGAGCTATCAGAGGCCGCTCGCCATCCCGGCTTCTGCGCAAGGCAGTCTCTACTGGTTCGATTCCATCGTCATGGATGGCCACGATATCGCCTATGTGGTCAACCAGGGGCTTCAGAATCAATACTTCATGCTCGACCGTGGCGGACAAGTCTCGCTGGTCTACGGGACGGGTACGGAGTTTCCGGCCAACCCGCTCTTTGGCTCCATCGGCCAGATACTCTTGAACAAAGGGAACTTGATGTTCGTTACGGGCGACGGCAACCAGATCACCCTCGGCTACCTTCCGGCGGGCGGCGATTCCCTGCGCGCTCTTGAGCCGCTGCATGCTGTGGGGGGCGAGCAATTCCTCATCTCGCGCACGAGTTCCTTGAACGGACAATCCTTCTCTTTCCTGTCTTATACTTTCGCGACTGCCTCATCCTTCAATGCCTACAAAGTCGACATCGTGTATCCGGAGGCCGAGCTTCCCGTGGCCGATTACAATGGCGACAGCATGGCGGACCGCGTGGTTTTCGAAGACAAGGTCGGAACGTGGTTCATGCGCCAGTCAGGCAGCAACGTGTTTGCGTCGATCGGTTTCGGCTACCCCGGCTTGGAATCGGCCGTTTCGGACTTCGACGGAGACGGAAACGCGGACATCTCCGTCTTCGATGACGCAAGTGGGCTTTGGTACATCTACAACTCGGGACTAAAATCGCTGCGGACCGAGCAGTTCGGCTATCCCGGCGTCACGCCGGTTCCGGCGGACTACGACGGGGACGGGAAGGGCGACCTCGGTGTCTACGACCCGGCGGGTGGCCTGTGGTACCTCTTCCAAAGCACGGAAGGATTCGAAGTGCACCAATTCGGTTATCCGGGTGTTGTGCCACAGCCACGGGACATCGATGGCGACGGTCGGTCCGATCTCGTGGTGTACGACACAACAACCGGTTGGTGGTACCGGTTCGGCTCCGCTGAGGGTTTCCATGCCGATCAATTCGGCTATCCCGGCGCCTTCGCAGCAAGCGAGGACTTTGACGGCGACGGCCGCAGCGATCTCTGCGTGTACGACAGCAGCACCGGAAATTGGTTCCGATTCGATTCCGCCAACGGGTTCACGGCCGCGCAGTTCGGGTACGGCGGCACCAAGGCGATTCCGGCTGACTACGACGGCGACGGTAAAGCCGACATCGGCATCCACGACCCGCAACTCGGCAAGTGGTACATCTTCGGCTCCTCCACCGGCTTCAGTAAGCGTGATATTTGAAGACGGAGTCGGGGGGGGGGGAGTCAGTGATCAGTAGACAGTTATCAGTTATCAGTTGTCAGTAGCTAGGAGTCGGAAGTCCTTCGTAAGTTCTTCCCATCGTTGACTTGATCGAGATGTGTGGCGCGCAGCTCGTTCCGTCTCGGGAGCAGCCCGTTTCGTGACGGGAGCAGGTCGTTTTCCCTTAGGACGAGCTCGTCCTGTCTCAGGACGACGTCGTTTCGTCAAGAAACAGGCTGCTCCGTCCCGGAACGACTTCGTTCTTCGTCAGGACGAGCTCGTTTCTTCGTACTGCAGCCTGCTCTACGCCAGGACGAGCAGCTCCCAGGCTGGGACGACCTCGTCTTTGAGAAAAGCGACGAGCTTTCGGGTCAGAACGAACAGTTTCACGTCCATATCGACGTGTGATTTGGTTGGAACGACGGTTAGGTAGGGTACGGGTGCAAACATTCACAGTTGGAACAGTGTGCGGACTGACACCTTCACGCTCCCGGCGGTCGTTCGGTCAGGGCGCGTTGATCATGTGTTGCCAGACGTCTTCGTAGCCGTAGCGGGCGGCGTTTAGGAGGAAGGGGGTGGCGGGGCTCCGGATCTCCCGAGATGACGCTCCGTCATGATCTGCATGAACTTCTACGCGGGAAAAGTTGACGTATGTACCAAAAATGGTACCTTATGCAGCGATGAAGGTTACTGAGCCAAGGTTGATGGTTGTCTTCTTCAGGACGGATACAGGTGCGGAGCCGGTTCGAAAGTGGCTTCAGTCGTTGCCGATGTCGCACAAGAAGACGATCGGGGAAGACATCAAGACGGTTCAATATGGCTGGCCGCTGGGCATGCCATTGGTCGAGAAGCTTGAACCGAACCTATGGGAAGTCAGAATTCGTCTGTCGGAGGGGATTGCGCGCGTGCTGTTCACCGTGGATGGTGTGCTGATGGTTCTTTTGCACGGCTTCGTCAAGAAGAGTCAGCGTATTCCATTGTCTGAATTGGGTGTGGCCAGGGCAAGATTGAGGCAGTACCGGGGGGCATGACATGAAGAAGAACAAACACATCGGCAGCAACTTTGATGACTTCCTTCGCGATGAAGGCATGCTGGCGGAAGCGCAGGCGACCGCAGTTAAGAGAGTCATTGCGTTCCAGATCGAAAAGGAAATGGAAGCGCGCCGCATTACCAAATCGCAACTTGCCAAGACCATGAAGACGAGCAGGTCGGCCCTTGACCGATTGCTCGACCCCGAGAATGCATCTGTGACCTTGCTGACTCTCGAAACGGCGGCACTTGCTCTGGGAAAGCGTCTCAAGGTTCAGTTAGCCTGAAAGTCGAAACGAGAGATGCGAGATTTGAGTCGGAAAGGTGCTTCGCAGAAGC
This sequence comes from uncultured Verrucomicrobiota bacterium, assembly GCA_964503335.1. Lineage (GTDB taxonomy): Bacteria > Verrucomicrobiota > Kiritimatiellia > CAIVKH01 > CAIVKH01 > CAZCZZ01. The sequence goes on along the minus strand of CAZCZZ010000009.1, from coordinate 75,363 downwards.
CTGCGAAAGCGAAACCTGAAACCGGAGACTTGAGACCTGAGTTCGATGGATGCCGATCAGGGCGCGTTGACCATGTGTTGCCAGACGCCTTCGGAGCCGTAGAGGGGGGTGCCGTTCAGCAAGAACGGGGTGGCGTAGTCGGTGGCGGGGCTGTCGTGGCATTTTACGCCGGTCATTTTGCCGCCTTGGGGGGCGACTCCAGTGACGATGAAATGGGCGCCGCTGAAGGGGGCTACGGATTGTTCGGCGCTTTGGCTTCCAAAAGCGAGCAGGCCCATGGCGTTCCAATTCGCGGAGTAGCGGGGGAAGAATTCGTCGTTCACATGGCCGAAGCCGAAGTGTTTGCTGAGGGGCGTGGCGCCGGCGGCGATGACCCAGGGGGCGGGGGTGCCGTTGGGCAATTGATCTTGCGGCGCGCAGAACAGCATCACGCGTCCGACTGAGAATCGTTTCCCGATAAACAGTGCGTGACCGCCGCCTTGTGAGTGGCCGGCAAAATAGATCTGCGACCAGACGGGCTGGTTGTTTCCGTCGAGCCACGCGTTCCAGCCCTGCGTCGGATGCTGCGCGTGCAGCGACTGCAAGGCTTTGACGAGGCGGTTGATGATGGAATTCGCGGGTGAAACAGCGACGTAGGTCGAGGTGTCCTGGCCCGTAAGGATTTCGTTGCGCACCTGTTCCTGGCAGTTCGGGTTCGTGCCGGATACGTCGTCGCAGAGCGAAATGACATCGAATGAATTGGGATACTGCAGGCCGATCGTGTGATAGCCCTCGACCGCGAGTTGCTTTGTCAGCGTCGCATACGCGCGCGTCTGTGCGTAGGAACCGGGGAAAAACACGACAAGCTTTCCGTCGCGCGAGGGAACCTGGTTCACATACGCGAGATGGGGGTTGTTCCAGTTGTTAATCGCGGGGTCAGTGTCGGATGGGGTGAGGGAGTAACTAAACGCGGGCGCAGGCGCGGCAGACAGCAGGACTCGCGCATTCGCATTGGCACCGTCGTCCGCGATCTCGGAGATCCATTGCACGGTGCCCCCTTTGTTCTGTTTCACCAGGAAGGCATCCGAGCCGAGCCGGCCTTCACTGAAACTCTCCGTGATTTCGAGCCCGACGTAGAGATTGCCGGCCTGGTCAAAATCGACGGCTTGGATCGCCTCCGCTTCGTGGCCTCCGAATACGGTGGTCGAAAGAATCTTCCCCTTCGTTGTCAGCTCTGCAAAGAACGCGTCCTCAAAGCCGGGCCCCTGCCACGATCCGCCGCCGAGGACGATGGTCGATGCGTTCACGGCGACGTCATGCAGGTAGTCGGTTTCCGGTGTGCCGAATTGCCGCGTCCAGCTGAGTCGTCCGGCGGAGGTGTAGCTGGCAAGCCAAGCGTCGGCGTGGGACGAGCGCGAGAAGCTGGCGAGGGAGCCGTAGGTCGTGCCTGCGACAATGATGGAGCCGTTCGGTGCGAACGATACGTCCGTCGCCTTTTCGGCATCGCGCGTTCCGCGCTGGCGAATCCATTTCAGGGCCCCTGCGCTGTCGTAGCGTGCGACCCAGTAGTCGCGCGAACCTGTGCCGCGTCCCGTGAGGGTGCCTTCGGTATATCCAGCCACGGCGACATTGCCGGCCCGGTCGGACGCGATTCCGAGGGGGAAGTCCTGGACGCCCGTCCCGAACTGCCGGATCCAGAGCAGGGACCCGGCGGTGCTGTACTTGGCCACGAAGACATCGTTGCCGCCCGCGTTGGAGAGGCCGAGATTGCCCGTGGTGTGTCCGCAAATGTACACATTGCCGAACGCATCCGCCGCGACGTCGAGCACGGCTTCATGGCCCGCGCCGCCGATGTTGTTCAACCAGAGGAGCTGTCCCGAAGGGGAGTACTTCGCGAGCCAGCCATCGGTCAGGCCGAGGTGCGGATCGCCCGGCTCCATGGCGGTGTGGGTAGAGCCGCCAATGTAAACATTTCCGAAGGCATCGACGCCGAGGCCGGAAGGTCCGTCCGATGAAGCAGTGCCGAGCTGGTCCAGCCACAGCTGGTTGCCGTTGGGCCCGTACTTGGCGATCCATACATCGCCGCCGCCCGCCGGGGCCTCGCCCACGCTGCTGCTGGTGGCGCCGCAGATGTAGGCCGAGCCCGATGCGTCATCGACCTCCACGGCCGACACCGTCTCGTGCGACTCATCGAACGCCGCCTGCGAAATGCACGCGGATGTGACCAAGGCGACGAATATGTAACCCCATCGTGGACTCATGAGCGACTCCTCCTGAACGAGGTTGAAGAGAAAGCAGGAAATATGCCCCGGAGGAGTTACAACCACGAATGGACACGAATAGACACTAATTTGAAGTACAAGAACTTCCTGCCGTTCCGCCTTACTTCTGACATTCGTGTCTATTCGTGTCCATTCGTGGTTAAAAAAGTCTTCGATCGGTTATCGCGCGCCTGTTTCCAGACTTGACGCTCCGGAGCTTTGGCGGGAAACTATCTTTTGGACTCGTTTCAGCGTCCGAACTTCTTGCTGGCGTGGTTCTTGCTGCAACCGGCATTGCTGCCCTGCGTTAAACAACGGGCGGTGCATGTGGTATGCAGGAGAGTAGGGCTGCATGCGGGGCGATTAGGGGCTTCGGTGGATTTCCGATCATGTCGATAAACAAGGATAGTACTGGCATTGAGCGCGAGGGACAGGTGGAACGTTCCACTCAACCCTTGTGCCAGGATGTCGCCATTATCGGCATGAGTTGCATGTTCCCGAAGTCTCCGAATCTGCAGTCCTTCTGGGAAAACATCCTCAACAAGGCCGACTGCATTTCCGAAGTGCCACTCGAGCGCTGGGATTGGCGGCTCTACTTCGACGAAAATCCGAAGGCCCGTGACAAGATTTACTCCCGTTGGGGCGGCTTCATTGATCCGGTGGTCTTCAACCCCGCTAAGTATGGCATCCCGCCGAACGCGCTGAAGGCGATCGACCCCGTCCAACTCCTCGCCCTCGAGGTGTCGGCGCGCGCGATGGGTGACGCGGGCTACATGGACAAGCCTTTCGACAAAGGTCACACGGCCTGCATTTTCGGCATGGCGGGCGGCATGGGTGATTTCGGTCTCGCCTACGGTTTCCGTGCGTCGCTTCCGATGTACTTTGAGGATGTCCCCGAAGACGTGCTGAAGCAGTTGCCGGAATGGACCGAGGATTCGTTCCCCGGCATTCTCCCGAATGTTGTGTCCGGTCGCATCGCGAATTGCTTCGACCTCGGCGCTGCCAATTTCACTGTCGATTCCGCCTGCGCATCCGGTCTCACCGCGACGTACCTCGGCGTGAAGGAGATCATCTCGGGCAATGCGACGATGGCCATCGTCGGCGCGGCCGATGCGCTCCAGAACCCGCACGGTTTTCTCTGCTTCGCCAAGACGAGCGCGCTTACGAAGACGGGCCGCCCGAAGCCGTTTGATGCGGACGCCGACGGCATCTGCATCAGCGAAGGCATGGGTGCGGTCATCCTGAAGCGACGCGATCTCGCGGAGCGGGATGGCGACAGGATTTATGCGGTGATCCGTGGCGTCGGAAGTTCCAGCGACGGCAAGGGCAAGAGCCTCACGGCTCCGCGCAAGGAAGGCCAGGCGCGCGCGCTGGATCAAGCCTATGCCATGGCGGGTTTCTCGCTGGGTTCTGTCGGACTCATTGAAGCGCACGGCACCGGCACGGTACTCGGCGACGGCACCGAGGCGGAAAGCGTGTCGGTCGGCATGCGCGAAGCCGGCGCTGCTGCGAAGTCGTGCGCGATCGGTTCCGTGAAGTCGAATATCGGACACACCAAGGGCTGCGCGGGCATCGCCGGTTTGATCAAGACCGCGCTGGCGCTGCATCACAAAGTGATCCCGCCAACGATCAACGTGAAGAAGCCCGGCGCGGCTTCGTTCCGCGATCCTCAGAGTCCCGTTTACGTGAACACCGAAGCGCGCCCCTGGGTCGCCAACGGCCAGCCCCGCCGCGCTGGTGTGAATTCGTTCGGTTTCGGCGGCACGAATTTCCACGCCGTGTTGGAAGAGGCACAATCGCCCGCGACGCAGCAAGTTTGGCAGGCCTGGCCGACGGAACTTTTCGTCTGGCGCGGCACGGATGCGAAGGACATCGCCGCACAGCTCGCCGCAAAGACCGCGGCCATCAAGGCATCGCCCGCCGCCCTGCGCGACCTCGCGCAGGCGTGCTGGAAGGGACGAGCCGAGGGTGTTTGCACGCTCGCCATCACGGCCGATACGAAGGATGACTTGCTGTCCAAGGTCGAGTCCGCGCAGAAGTCCCTCGCGGACGGCGCAAAGTCCATCAAGGATCCGCGCGGCATCTATTTCCAGTCCGAGCCGGTTGGCGCCGGGAGCAAGGTGGCGTTCCTCTTCCCGGGTCAGGGTTCGCAGCGACCCGACATGATGCGCGATCTTTCGCTGATGTTTCCCGAGCTCCGCTCGTGCATCGAGAAGGCCGACCACGCGCTCGAGAAGCGACTCCCGAAGCGGCTTAGCGAATACATCTACCCGCCGCCCCGCTTCACGCAAGAGGACGAGACGAAGGCGATGACCGAGATCACGGTCACGAACATCGCGCAGCCGTCGCTGGGTGTGACGGAGCTGGGCATGTTCCGCATCCTGAAGAAGCTTGGACTCAAGCCCGACATGGTGGCGGGTCACAGCTCCGGCGAGTATTCGGCGCTTTGCGCGGCCGATGTGTTCTCCGAAGAGACGTTGTACGAAATCCTTGAAGACCGCGGCACGAGCATCCTGACCGCCTGCACCGGCGACACGGGCACGATGATGGCTGTGAAGGGCGGGGCGAAGGACATCGAGCCTGTTCTGAAGGAAGTCAGCGGCGTCTATGTCGCAAACTTCAACTCACCGTCGCAGACGATCATTTCCGGCCTGAAGCAGGACCTTGAAAAAGCCGCGGCGGCGCTGGAAGCAAAAGGCCTGAAGGCACGCTTTATTCCCGTGAGCTGCGCGTTCCATTCTCCGATCATCGAACCGGCACGCGATTTTCTCGCGAAGAAGCTGGCGGTGATCGATTACCACAAGCCGAGCGTACCGGTGTATGCGAACCTGATTGCTGCGCCGTATCCGGAAGACCGCGAGACGATGTTGCATGTGCTCACCGATCACTTGATCGGCTGCGTCCGCTTCACGGATCAGATCGAGGCGATGTACGCGGCCGGAGCGCGGGTTTTTGTGGAAGTGGGACCCGGCAATGTCCTTTCCGGCCTCGTGACCCAGATCCTGCACGGACGTCCCTTCGCCACGGTATCGACCGACGCCAAGTCGCCGCGCCATGACATTGTTCATTTCCAGGGTGCCCTTGCGCAGATGCTGGCCGATGGCCTCGATGTGCAGCTGGATCCTCTGTATGAGGGCCGCGGTATCAACGAGCTCGAAGCCGCGAAGCTGACGCCCGTGAAAGCGCCCGAGAAGCAGAGCCCCGTCGCGTGGATGGTCGCCCCGGATCGCGCATGGCCTGTCGGCCAGTCCCGTCCATTGAAACAACGAGTAGCCATGACAAAACCAGCCGACGCAACACCGCCTCCGCCGCCCCAACCGCAGCAATCGGACGCTGCGACGCAGGTGCTGGCACGCTATCAGCAGTTGATGGCGAAATTCCTCGAGCAGCAACGCGACGTGATGCTCGCGTATCTCACCGGCAAGGGTGGGGCGGTCTCGATGCCGCCGCCCGCGATGGACGCCTCGCTGCTCGATCTCAAGCTTCCGGACGTCCCGATGGGCCTGCCCGCAAAGCCTCAGAAATCTTCTGTAGCCGGGGTCGTTGACCCCGGTCCGAAGAAGACGGTGAAGAAAGATCCGGCGTCGGCGACACCGGTTACAGAAGACCGCGAAGCAACGCTTCTCAAATTGGTGTCCGAACGCACAGGCTATCCGAACGAAATGCTCGGCCTCGACCTAAGCATCGAATCGGATCTCGGCATCGATTCGATCAAGCGCCTTGAAATCCTGATTGCGTTCTCGAAGACGATTGCCGGCGCGCCGGATGATCTTGCGGAACAACTGAACACCGAGAAGACGCTGCGTGGTGTGCTGGCAAAAGCCTCTGCCGTGGCAGGCGCTCCGGCCTCCACAGCTCCGAAGGCGAAGGCTCCGGCGGCAGCGCCTGCAGTAGCGGCACCGGTTGCGAGCGGCGACCGCGAAACGACTCTTCTCAAACTCGTCTCCGAGCGCACGGGCTATCCGACCGAGATGCTCGGCATGGACCTGAGCATTGAATCGGATCTCGGCATTGACTCGATCAAGCGACTGGAAATCCTGATTGCGTTCTCGAAGACGATCCCAGGTGCGCCGGACGATCTTGCGGAACAGCTCAACACGGAGAAGACATTGCGTGGTGTGCTGGCGAAGGCTGCTGCCGTCGCAGGCGCTCCGGCCTCCACAGCTCCGAAAGCGAAGGCTGCGGAAGCAGTGCCAGCGGTTGCAGCACCGATCGCGAGCGGCGACCGGGAAGCGACATTGCTGAAGCTCGTTTCCGAACGCACGGGCTATCCGACCGATATGCTCGGATTGGACCTGAGCATCGAGTCGGACCTCGGCATCGACTCCATTAAGCGACTGGAAATCCTCATCGCCTTCGCGAAGACGATCCCGGGGGCGCCGGATGATCTGGCGGAGCAGCTCAACACGGAGAAGACGCTTCGCGGCGTCCTTGCAAAGGTTTCCGGAGCATCCGCCACAGTCCAGTCCGCACCAGCTGTTGAGGCTAAGCTGGTGCATCGCAACATCATTAGCCTCAAGAAGTCGCCCATGGTCGCGGGCACGCTGAAATGCCCCGAAGGCGTGATCATCATCACGAACGAGGGATCGGGTCTGACGCTGGCATTGCAGGAGCGACTGCACAAAGCGGGCGGAAAGGCTGTCATTGCCCGACCCGAAGAACTCGAATCCGCAACGGCGGTGGATCACTTTGTTTCCAGCCTGCGACACGAGTTCGGTCGCATCGGCGGCGTCATTCACCTGATGCCGATGCGCAGCGCACAGGACACGGCATCGCTTTCGGCGAATCAGTGGAAGCAGGTCGTGCGCGAAGAGGTGAAGTCGCTGTTTTATCTCCTGCGTTCCTCTGCGAAGGACCTCAAGACCAGCGGATGGGCCGTGGCCTATTCGTCGCTCGGCAGGCA
>CAZCZZ010000009.1:42820-68120 GCA_964503335.1 uncultured Verrucomicrobiota bacterium | reverse complement strand
GAAATCGCCAAGCGCAGCCATCCGACACTCGTTCTTGCTGCCCGGTCGCCCTGGCCCGCGGATGAATCGTCGGCCACAGCGGGAATCGAGTCGGCGGCTGAACTGAAACGCGTCGTCATGGGCCAGATCCAGCAGGAGGGCAAGCGCCCGACACCGGTCGAGGTGGAAACCGCGTGCCGACGTATCCTGATGGACCGCGAGATGCGGGCGAATGTCGAGGCCTTGAAAGCATCCGGTTCGACGGTGGAATACGTCACGGTGGACGTGATGGACGAAGCTTCGATGCGCAGCCTGATCGATGGCGTTTACCAGAAGTACGGGCGCATCGACGGCGTGATCAATGGAGCCGGGGTCATCGAAGACAAGCTCATCGAAGACAAGTCGCCTGAGTCGTTTGACCGCGTGTTTGATCTCAAGGTGCAGTCCGTCTTCCTGCTGAGCCGCCTCCTGAAGCCGGAGAACTTGAAGTTCCTCGTCCTCTTCTCATCTATCGCCGGCTGGTTCGGTAATCGCGGCCAGTCCGATTACGCCGCAGCGAACGAGGTTCTGAATCGCATGGCCATGTATCTGGGTTCCAAGTGGAAAGCGCGGGTGGTGGCTATCGATTGGGGTCCCTGGGACAAGATGGGCATGGCGACGGACGAAGTGAAGCGACAGTTCAAGGAGCGCGGCGTCGGCTTGATCGACCCCGAGGCCGGCAAACGCTTTATGGTAGACGAACTTCTCCACGGCGACCGGAACCACAACATCATCGTGGCCGAGGGCGCACTCTAGCTCCGCGTTTCGACACGCATGAACACGATCAACGACGATATCGCCGTCATCGGCATGGCCTGCCTCTTTGCCGAGGCACCCGATGTCTCTACCTACTGGGAGAACATCCTCGCCGGGAAATGCTGCATCAGCGATCACCCGTCCCCCTCCGCGAAGCGTTACCTCGACCCTACCTCCACGAACTTCGAGCGCATCTACACGATCCGCGGCGGCTATCTGAAGGAACTCGCAACGTTTGACCCGCTGGCCTTCGGCGTCATGCCGGACTCCGTGGTTGGCACCGATCCCGATCATTTCCTCGCGCTGCGTGTCGCGAAGGAAGCGCTCGATGATGCCGGTCTGAGCAACAAGCCTTTCCCGCGGGAACGCACCGACGTCATTCTCGGCCACGGGACGTATATCAATCCCAGCAATGTCAACTGGATCCAGCACGGCCTTGTCCTCGACCAGACGATCGACGTGCTGCGGCAGGTGAATCCGGGTTTGTCCGAGGAGTACCTCGAAGCCGTCTTCAAGAAGCTCCGCGCCAGCCTTCCTCCACTGAACCCCGCAACGGTCCCGGCACTGATCCCGAACATCATCACAGGCCGTATCGCCAATCGTTTGGACCTGCAGGGCTCCAACCATATCATCGATGCTGCGTGCTCCTCGTCGCTCGTTGCGATCAGCCACGGCATCAACAACCTGCTGATGAACAAGTCGGATGTCGCGCTCGTCGGTGGCGTACAGGCTTGCATGCTTCCGCAGGACATCATGACATTCTGCCAGATCAATGCGTTGTCGCGTCGCCAGGACGCGCCGCGTCCGTTCGATAAGGACGCCGACGGAACGCTCTTCGGCGAAGGCGTCGGCGTGGCGGTGTTGAAACGACGCAAGGATGCCGAGCGAGACGGGGATCGCATCTACGGCTTGATCAAGGGCTACGGCATCGCCAGCGATGGGAAATCGTCGGGCATCCTCGCACCGCGCTTTGAGGGCGAAGTGCTCGCGATCCGGCGGGCGTATGAGATGGCGCAGGTGGATCCGCAGTCGGTTGGATTGATTGAAGCCCACGCGACGGGTATTCCGCTGGGTGACGCGACCGAATTGCGCGCGCTTACCGAAGTGCGTGGCGCCCCGGCCGACAAGGACAAGGTTCCGGTGGGTTCCGTGAAGTCGATGATCGGTCACTGCGTTCCCGCGGCTGGCATCGGAAGCTTCATCAAGGCGACGCTGTCCCTCTATCACAAGATCCTGCCGCCCACCGCGAACTTCACGGCGCCGCATCCTGACCTGCACATCGATCGCACGCCGTACTACGTCAACACCGAGACACGTCCGTGGGTGCACGGCAAGAAGGACACTCCGCGCCGGGCCGGCGTCAGCGCGATGGGGTTCGGCGGCATCAACGCGCATTGCGTCCTTGAGGAGTACCGGGGCTGACGCATGGCGGGCTTGAATCTCCATCGACACCTCGACGCTGAGCTGTTGCTGCTTCACGGTCCCGATCGCGCAGCGGTGCTGCGGCGCGTAGACGAAGTCCTTGCGCAGATCGCGAAGGGTGGCCTTCGCCTCCAGGATCTCGCGTTCGCGCTGTCACGCGGCTTCAAACCGGGCGGGCGTTGCCTTGCGGTTGTCGCTGCAAGTCTGGAAGACGCCGCGAAGAAGCTGACGCACTCGCGCGAGAAGCTGTCCCGAAGCGATAATGTCAGGCTGCAGGACCGGAACGGCATCTTCTATCAAGACGAACCGCTTGGAGCGGCCGGCAAGGTGGCCTTCCTGTTCCCGGGCGAAGGTGCGCAGTATCCGAACATGCTTCGGGAACTGGCCCTGCATTTCCCCGAAGCGCGCGACGCCTTTGACCAGGTCGACAAGGCGTGCGAATTGGCGGGCGACGGCTTTGTGCCGAGCGCCGTGATCTTTCCTGCGCCGGGCACCGGCGGCGATGCTGAAGAAGGCGCGCTCTTCGAGATGGAAGGGGCCGTCGAGGCGGTCGTGAGCGCCAATACCGCGCTGACACGCATTTTCCAGAAGCTGGCGATCAAGCCGGACGCGGTGGTGGGCCACAGCAGTGGCGAATTCATGGCGCTGGAGGCGGCGGGCATCTTCCGTTTCGACTCCGCGCAGGAGCGTGTACAGAGGATTTGCGATGGTTATCTCCTGATGAAGGAGATGACGGGCGTGATGAACCTGCCGGAAGGTGTGCTCATCACGGTCGGCGGCGTGGAACGTGAAGTGATTGATGGGCTGCTCAAGAAGCATGAGGGCGATTTGCTCGTCGCGATGGACAACTGCCCGCATCAGGTCGTCCTGTGCGCGCGGCCGAAGCTCGCTGCGGGTCTCGTCGAATTCCTCGGGAGCGAAGGCGCTATCGCGTCGCCGCTTCCCTTTAATCGTCCGTATCACACGCCCTGGTTTGAACCCGCGCTGGATGGACTTCGCGCCTTCTTCCGCAAGCGGCCGCTTCATGCGCCCGCTGTACCGACGTATTCCTGCGCGTCCGCGGACCTTTTCCCCGACGACCCCGCGAAGATCGAGGAGCTCTGTGTAAGCCAGTGGGGAACCACCGTCCGTTTCCGCGAGACGATCGAGACGATGCACGATCGCGGTTTCAGGCTGTTCGTCGAAGTCGGACCGCGCGGGAATCTGACATCATTCGTGGACGACATCCTCAAGGGTCGTCCGCATCAAGCCATCGCGGCGAACCGCATGCACAAGTCATCGGTCGTCACCCTGATGCACGCCCTTGGCCAGCTCGCAGCGCATGGTGTGGCGATGGATCTGACGTATCTGCATGAACGGCGTGGATCGACTGATCTGGCGAACGTCGCGAAGGCATCGCGTAAAGGCATGGTGCTCAGTACGGCAACGCCGGAGTTCGATGTCGGTTCCGTTGTAGCCGGGGTCGCTGACCCCGGATCTTTCCGGACCCGACCGGCGTCAGCGGCCCCGGCTGCAGTCGGAGGAGGAATCGATTCCTACTTCGAAGCCATGGAGCAATTCCTCGACGAGCAGCACGAGATGGTGAAGCAGTTTCTCGGATCACAGGCTGTGGCGACGGTTGAGGAGCGGACCTTCCCGCTGCTGACCGAGATCGTGGAGCATGTCGACGGGGTGTCGCTCGTGGCGATGGGACGCTACAGCGCCGAGAATGAAGTTTTTGTGAAGGATCACACGCTCGGCACCGTGGAGGTGTCGGTCCTGAATCCGGATCTGACCGGCATTCCGATCATGCCGATGACGTGCAGTTTGGAGATCATTTCCGAGGCTGCGTCCGCGCTGATCCCTGGCAAGGTCGTGACCGGATTGAAGGATGTCCGCGCGACGCGCTGGATCAGCTTTGACCAGGGTACGGCGAATGTGCGCATCAATGCCCGCGTATTGAGCGGCGGCGGACGCGTTGAAGTCCGCGGCGAAATTCGCGATCACGTACCCGACGACCCCCGGGCGGCATTCAAGCCGGCGCTTATTGAAGCCACCGTCGTGTTGGAGGATGCGTATCCGCCTGCGCCTATCGCGTCGGTTCCGCCGCTGAAGGATGCGGTGAAGTGCGATTGGGTGGGGGATGCGCTCTATCCGGATCGACTCTTCCACGGTCCGCGCATGAGCGGCATCACGAAGATCGGTGACTGGTCCCAGGGAGGTGTCACGGGAACGGTCGAGGTGCTGCCGCGTGACGACTTGATCCGGTCGCATCCCGAGCCTGGCTTCGCCATGGATCCCGTGCTGCTCGACAGCGTCGGAGCGGTTCTGAACATGTGGGGCGCCTACAAGCCGTTCGATGGCATCGTTTTCTTCCCCGTGCGGATCACGGAAGTGCGCTTCTTTGGTCCGTTGCTGCCCGTGGGCACAGAACTCAACGTCCAACTCCGCATCACCGGTCGCACCGATCTCACGTCGATCGCCGACATCACGGCTATCGATGATAAAGGTCGCGTACAGGTTGCCGTGACGGGCTGGGAGGATCGCACATTCGACATCACACCGGTCCTTCACCGTATGTTCCTTCGCGCAGCGGATAGCTTCGTGAGTGACCAGATCAGGAGTCCGCTGGCACACACGGTGTGCTGCGTCTCCAAACCCATCTCCGCGGAGCTGTTGGAGAGCAGCCATCGCATCTGGCACAAGATGCTCGCATTCCTTGTGCTTGATGAGGAGGAGCGGGAGCATTGGCGGACGAAGGACTGGACGGACCGACGGCGCATCCAGTGGCTGATCGGTCGCGCCGTCGTGAAGGATGCCGTGCGCATCTATCTCCAGGAGTTTCACGGGCTGCGGTTGGCGTCGCCGGATATTCATATCGCCAAGACGGAGAAAGGTCGTCCGTACGTCACCGGGGCATGGAAGGATCTTGCCAAGGAAGACCTGGTGGTTTCGTTTGCCCATACTGATGGGGTTGCCGTTGCCATTGTCGGGAGTGCGGGCGACGGGGAACTGGGCATTGACGTGGAGAACCTGCGGCCCCTCAGCGACGACTTTATCCAAGGCGCGTTCACTGCCGATGAGAAGGCGCGGCTCGAACAGGCGGACGAACGGCACGAAACCGGCTTGATGATGTGGTGCGCCAAGGAAGCGGCCTCAAAAGCCCTTGGTGTAGGGCTTCAGCATGACCCTAGGGATTTGAGGGTTACAGAGATTGTTGAAGGCAATGTAAAGATCACTGCAGCAGGAGATTGGGCAAGATTGGCCGGCGAAAAGACACTTTCCTCTTTGACGTGGCGGCGGGCGGAAAGCATTATATCCGTTTTGCGTTTTTCATAATTTGTGACCGTTAGGAGTGGTGGGATATGTCGACATGGACACATGAACAGGTCTTGAAGGATGTGACGACCGTCGTCGCGGAAATGATTCAGGACTTTGATAGCGGTTTCTCGGGCACGATTGGTCCGGATTCCAAGCTGGTGGGTGACTTGGATTTTCAGTCCACGGATGTTGTGGAACTCGTTGGCGCGATTGAGACGAAGTTCAAGCGCCGCAAACTGCCCTTTCACAAGCTGGTCTTGAAGGACGGAAAGTATTCCGATTTCACGGTCGGTCAACTCGCGGATTTCCTGGTTGCGCAGCTGAATGCGCCACAGGCGTCCTGATCCGGAAACGACCATGGCCCAGACACTTCTTATCGGTCTCGACGGTGCGACGTACACCGTTCTCAATCCCCTGATGGAGCAGGGCATCATGCCCTTCCTCAAGGAGTTCCTCGCCCGCGGCGCCCAGGGAATCCTGATGTCCACCGCGCATCCGCTGACGCCACCCGCTTTCACCTCGATGTACACGGGCCGCAGCCCGGGGCATCACGGCATCCTCGACTTCATCCACGGCACGGACGAAGGCGAACACGTGTTCTTCACACTCTATGATTCGCGCGACGTGCGCTGCGAAACGATCTGGTCCATCGCGAACCGACAGAACCGCAAGGTCACGGCTCTTAACTTCGTCATGACGGCTCCTGTCACGCCGGTCTGCGGCGTGGTGATTCCCGGCATGACGCATTGGAAGCACCTGCGCCGCCACTCGCATCCGTCGTCGCTGTACGAGCGCCTGAAAGCGCAGCCGTGGTTCGACGCGAAGGCGATGTGCTGGGATTTCGAGCACCTTGAGCAGGCGACCGGCAATACCCCGCGCGAGGAATACGCGAAGTGGGTGACCGATCACATTGCGCGCGAGCGCCAGTGGTTCCAGGTCCTGAAGTTTGTGATGAAGAAGGAGCCGACCGACCTCGTGTCGATCGTGTTCGACGGCGTGGACAAGATCCAGCACCTCTGCTGGGAGTTTCTTGATCCCGCGATCTTCCCGAAGAATCCCGAGCCGTGGCATCTGGAGATCCGCGAGCTCTGCTACCAGTACTTCCGCGAACTGGATGCAGCACTAAAGGACATCGTCACGATGGCGGGTCCGATGTCCCGCGTCTTCATCGCGTCCGACCACGGCTTCGGCCCGGTCTATTGGACCATCCGCCTCAACCAGGCCCTTCAGGAACTCGGCTACCTCGCCTGGAAGCCCGGGACGGTCGTGGAAGAGAAGGCCGACGAGCACAAGACGCTCGATCTCGACTGGACGAAGACGGTCGCCTATTGCCCGACGCTGAGCGGTAACGGCGTCTTCATCCGCATCGCCGACAAGCCCGGCAAGGCGGGCATCAAGGCCGAGGAATACACCGCATTCCGCGGCAAGCTGGCGGACCAGTTGAAGGCGAAGATTGTCGATCCGTCGACCGGCAAGACACTCATCAAGGATGTCATGTTCCGCGAGACGACATTCCCCGGACCTGCCTCGCACCTCGCACCCGATATCACGATCACGATCAGCGACTACAGCTTCGTTTCCACACAGCCCGGAAAGAGCGTCGCCGAGAAGAAGGAATCCGTGAAGGGCTCGCACTATCCCGAAGGCATCTTCTTCGCAGCAGGCGATGGCATCAAAGCCGGCACCAAGCTCGACCGCATGTCGATCCTCGATGTCGCCCCCGCGATCATCTACAGCCTCGGCCTTCCCGTCCCTTCGAACTTCGAAGGCAAGCTGCCGCTGGCCGCCTTCGATCCCGCCTTCGTCGCCGAAAACCCCGTGGAGCACGGCGGTCCTGCCGAAGAGCGCGAGGACGACTCGAAAGCGTCGACGGAGACCTCCGGCGAGAAGACCAAGGAAGAAAAGGACATGGTCTACGACCAGCTTCGGGCCTTGGGATATATCGAGTAGAAATGGTTGATGGTTGGATGGTTGATGGTTTCGGATTCCTCCATTAACCATAGACCCTCGACCATTCGTCGTCCCCGTCTCCAATCACTGGAAAAACCCGCCTCCTTGTGTTCCAATGGTTGGAACATGGTGTCTGATGTACTAACCCAGTCTACCGGCCTGCATACGGGCCAGTTCCGGATGATTGCGCAGGCGGGGTTTGGGGACGGGCACAACTCTTATCCGCACGCGATGGCTTGGTTCAAGGAGCGGCTGTATGTCGGTACGACGCGGTGCGTTCTGGCGCTGCTCTACAACCGCAACGAATACCTCCGCAAGTGGCCGCACTTTCCGATCCGGCCTGCGAAAGAGGATCCGTACAAGGAATTCGACATCCGCGGACAGATCTGGCGGTTTGATCCGGTGGCGGGCACGTGGGAGAAGACGCTCGTCTCGCCGATGTTCAAGAAGGCGGACGGCGGGGAAGTCCCGGTGTTCCTCGGTATCCGCAACACGCTGATTCATCGTCGGCCCGGTGACAGCGAGGATTCACTGTATCTGATGACCTGGTCGCCGCAGGGTGGTCCCGGTCCGCTCCTCATGCGCACGACGAACGGTACCGACTTCGAGCGAATCACCTTCAAAGGCTTTGCCGCGAGCCAGTTCAACACGTTCCGCCCGCTCCTCGTTTTCCGCGATCGCTTCTTCACGGCACCGACCGGACGTGTCGGGTCGGGCAACAAGGCCGGCGTCGCGATTGTGCTCACGTGCAAGGACCCTGAACGCGATGACTGGGTACAAGCGAACGACGAGAACTTTGGCGACCCTCACAACGAAACGATCTTTGAGATGATCGTATTCAACGATCACCTGTACGCGGCGACGATGAATCCCGATGGCTTCCAGATCTGGAAGACGAAGGCACAGGGCGAACCGCCGTACCGGTGGACACCCGTGCTCGAACGCGGCGCGGGGCGCGGTCCGATCAACGAAGCCGTGGCCAGCTTCTGTGTCTTCGGCGATGACCTCTACATCGGCACAGCGATCACCAACGGCGGATACGACCGCAAACACGGCATCGGACCCGCGCCGATTGAAGTGCTGCGCCTCCATGCCGACGATTCGTGGGAGCTGCTGGTGGGCGATGGACGCATGACGCCACAAGGTTTGAAGTCGCCGCTCAGCGGACTCGGGCCCGGCTTCGACAAGATTTCAAACACCTACGTATGGCGCATGTGCGTTCATGAGGGATGGCTCTACGCGGGCACGTTCTCATGGGGCGGATTGCTTCCCTTTGTGCCGCGCGACAAGTGGCCGGCGGACAAGCGCCGATTGCTCGACCCGGAACGCGAGAGCCTGCTGATGGATCGTATGGGCGGCTTCGATTTGTGGCGCACACGGGACGGACGCGTTTGGCTGCCGGTGACGCGCAACGGTTTCGACAATCCCTGCAACTACGGCGTGCGCACGCTGGTCTCCACGCCGCACGGACTCTTTGTCGGCACGGCTAATCCCTTCGGGCCCGAGGTTGCGGTTCATGGTCCGGCGGGCTGGCGCTATGAACCCAATGCCCGCGGCGGGCTGGAAGTGTGGCTCGGAAACCATGCGACGGACGCGGAGGCCACGACACAGTCCCCGCCGAAGCGCGTTGATACTGACGGCGAAGATGCGTTCATTGACGATGTCCTTTCGCAGTTCTTCGCCGGCACGGATCATCGTCTCTTCGGCTGGTGGGACATGAAGACGCGCGATGGACGTGAAGCCAGCGAGCGACTCCTCGATGAATTGCTCGCCTTCCTCCCGATGCGCACCGGGGACTGTCTTGTCGCGGGCGATGTGAGCGTCTCCGCGCTCGCCTCACTCGAGACGCGGGGATTTGAGCGCACGGAAGGACAGGCCGATGTGCTGCTTTCGCTTCAAGACATTCGGGCGTGCATGAGCATTCCAGCCAAGCTAAAGCCGGGCGGCTCATTGCTGGCCTGTCTTCCGATATCCGGCGACATCGCGTCGGAACTTTCCAAGGCGGGGTGGAAGGACGTGAAGGTTGTGGACGTCACCGTGCCGTGCTGGAACACCTTCCGCCAGCGCTTTAACCTGTTCCTCTGGGAGAAGGCTCTGGATAGCGAAGTGGACGCGGACCTCGTCGAGAAGACGAAAGAGCGGTTCTTTGGTCGCTTCGGAACGATCACCGGCTACGCCCTGGTCTTGGCAAGGAAGGCGGGCTGATATGTCGATCTTCCGACGCGCTCAATCCGTAAACCGTGCACCGTTGTTCGTGGCCCAGGGCACGGTGAATCCAGGCGAGTACACGCGAACCCTCAAGCACGGGAACCTCGACCGCTGGTATGCCGTACATGTCCCGCCGTGCGAGGCTCCGCCGTCAGGCTGGCCCGTGGTCATGAACTGGCACGGCGGTGGGGGGAATCCGGACCAGCAGCGCAATGATTCGAAGATGGACGACGTGGCTGACCAGCATGGATTCCTTGTGGTGTATCCGGCCGGAACCGGCATTGCCCGCGAGCGCCTGCTGACCTTCAACGCGGGGATCTGCTGCGGCTATGCGCGGGAGCATGGGATCGACGACGTCGGATTTGCCGAAGCCGTGCTGACCGATCTCGCAGGCTACTTTCCGCTGGATACACGACGCATCTTCAGCACGGGTTTTTCGAACGGTGGCTTCATGACCTATCGCCTCGCGTGCGAACGCCCCAAGCTCTTTGCGGCGATCGCCTGCGTCGCGGGGGTTCTGGGTGTGGATCCGAGGGACCACGGTTCTCCGGTTCCGCTGATTCATTTCCATGGGCTCCAGGATCAGAACGTCGCATTTGCCGGAGGCATCGGGCCGCGCGCCATCGAGAAGGTTCCACGCCGCAGCGTCCCGGACACGATACGGCTATGGACGGAACGCAATGTGTGCGAACCGAAGCCGGCGCGGGAACAGCGCGTCGGAGCCGCAGTGTTGAAGGTCTTTTCGCCGATCGGCGGCGGCGCGCCGGTGGAGTGGTGGACGCTGGAGGATGGCGGACACACGTGGCCGGGCGGGGCGTCCACCCTGCCGGAGTCGTTTGTGGGATCGATTAACCGCGATATATCGGCGTCCGAATTACAGTGGGATTTTTTCACCAGAAGCGTACGCTCCACTTAGCTTTTCAAAGGAGGAGAGCATCATGCGAAATTCAATCATCTGGTTGCTGGTCTGTGGCGTTTTGTTTGGTGTGGCGTCGGCCGAGGCGGGGTTCCTCAAGAAGCGGAACCGCGATCTCAAGTCGGCGGATGCCTCGACGTTCGAGGAGTTGGGCGCCGACGCTTCGGAATACGCGGGCAAGCTCGGGGCCGGCGACTACCGTCGCACGATTACGGTCGAAGGTCGCGAGCGCTTCTATGACCTCCATGTCCCGGAATCGATGCCCGAAGGCAAGCCCGTCGCGTTGGTCTTCAACTTCCATGGCGGCGGCGGACGTCCGTTGTCGCAGCGCAATGAGTCGCTGATGGATCCCGTCTCGGACAAGCACGGCTTCATCGTGGTTTATCCGGCCGGCTCCGGCATCATGAAGGACAAGCTCCTGACGTGGAACATCGGGATGAGCGACGCCTTTGCCACGAAGAAGAACATCGATGACATCGCCTTCGTAAAGGCGATGCTCAAAGACCTGAAGACGATCTTTAAGGTCGATGATCGCCGCATCTACTCCGCGGGCTTCTCGCAAGGCGCCATTCTCTCGTACAAGCTGGCTTGCGAGATGAGCGAGACGTTCGCCGCGATCGCGCCGGTGAGCGGCATCATGCAGGTGTCGCCGTCCGACTGCAATCCGACCCGTCCCGTCTCGATCATCCACTTCCACGGACTCGCCGATGAGAACGTGGTCTTTGAAGGCGGCGTGGGCAAGGAAGCGATCGACAAATACGATCGCCCCGGCGTCGAGCAGACGCTCGCGTTCTGGCGCAAGGCGAACGGGATCTCCGACAAGGTGGAAGACACCGGTGGCAAGGGCGATGCCAGCTTTGAGAAGTATGGCCCGGGCAAGGAAGGTTCCGAGATCATCCTGTGGAAGCTTGATGGCTGCGGCCATACGTGGCCGGGCGGACAGACCACGCTGGCAGAGAGCGTCGTGGGCAAGATGAGCCGCTCGATCACCGCGTCGGAACTTATCTGGCAGTTCTTCGAGAAGCATCCGAAGAAGTAGTCGGTTCGGCATGAGCGAGTGGATTCCACGGATGGAGAAGCTGGGGAGCGCGGTGGACGCGCATCTCAGCTTCGCTCATGCGCAGTACAAGTCGGGCGACTACGCCAAGGCCGCGCAGGAAGCGCGGACGATTCTGCTGAAGGATCCGGGCTGTGCCGATGCGCACGTGCTGCTCGGACGGATTCACTACGATCGCGGGGAACTGACCGAAGCGGTGTCCTGTGCCGAAGCCGCGCGGGCATTGCCCAACGGATCCGCCAAGGCGTCGCTCCTCCTGGCCCTCATTCGCTACGAACAGCAGCGGATTCCCGAAGCGATCGAACTCTGCCAGGAATCTGCGCACATCGACCCGGAATACGAGGTCGCGCATCTCACGCTGGGTCATTTCCTCGGCCTCGAAGAGCATTGGGATGCCGCACTCGTGGCCTACCAGAATGCCTTGAAGATCAACCCGCAAATGGTCATGGCCTATCGCCAGATTGCGCTGATCCACGAGAAGAAGGGACGACGCGACGAAGCGCTGAAGGCTCTTGAGTCGGCGCTCAAGCTCGACCCGTCGAATGCCTACGCACACCTTACATTGGGAGACCTTCACAAGACGGCCGGACGACTCGAAGATGCTGTGCGCTGTTACCGCGAGGCGGGGCGTTTGAATCCGATGGCCGAGGCTGCATGCGTCAAGGCGGGGGAGACCTACGTAGATCTGAAGCAGTACCCGGAGGCGATATTCGAATTCCGGCGCGCGCTCCACCTGCGGGAGAGTTGCACTCAGGCGCAATACGGACTGGGACGCGTGTACATGGCCACGGGTCATCCCGAGGAGGCGATTCCCCAGTTCGAAGCGGCGTTGAAGAACGATCCGAACCTGCGCGCGGCATCTGTTCTGCTTGACGAAGCGCGCAAGGCCGTCGCTTCCCGCGCCACCTGATATGTCCGCAGCGTTGCTCCATCCTTTCTTCCGCGACGACCTCGACGTGCTGGCACAGGCTGCGCCCGGGAAGCCGGACCGGCACATCGTGCGCGACCCGAAAACGGGACACGTGATTGAACTTTCGAGCCGCGAGATATTCCTGTGTCGCCAGATGGACGGCACGACCTCGCTCGATGATGTGCCGCGTCGCTTCCGGGAAGTGTTCGGCGCTGATGTGACGCGCGAGAATCTCGAGGCGTTCGTTCGCCAGTTGCGCGAAGCCGGATTCGTTTTCGCGTCGAGGTGGGGCGTCGAGGTGCGGACCTGGGATACGATGCGCCCGCTCGGCTTCGACGCCGACACGTTCTTCACCCGTATGTCACTCGCTTTCCGGTGGGCCTACGGCTGGTTTGCCAAAGTCGTGGGGGCTCTGCTGCTTTCCATCCTGTTGGTCACGATCGGAACGTATGGGCCGTTCGTTCTGCAGGCGCTTGCCAACGTCTTCGAACTGATCCAGGAAGCGGCTCATCCGGGATCCGTAAAGTCGGCGGCGCTTCTCCGAATCGCTGTCATTGTAGTCCTAGTCCCGCTCGTTCGCGAACTCGCAAAGGGAACGACGTGTCGGCATCACGGGCAACGTGTGCCCGAGGTCCGCTTCATCTGGTATATGCGTTTCATTCCGCGCTGGGTGGTTGACCTATCGGCGATCTTCCGTCTCGAGAAACGCGAGCGACTGGTCGTGGCGTCGTCCGGGCTGGTTGCCGAGCTGACCATTGTGAGCGTTGCCATCCTGCTCTGGAATGTCCTGGGACCTTCAAATCCCGTCCAAGCGCTGTCGCTGGAGGTCGCTATCGGGGCATCGCTCTGCCTGTTCTTTAATCTAAATCCGTTTGGACAACAGGACGGCAGCCTGCTCGTGTCGCTGGCTGTCGAGAGACCGGACTTCCGGAATCGGTCCGTTCGCTACGCACGCGCGTGGCTTCTGAGGGAAACGCCACCCGAGCCGCTGGAATCGTCGGAACGGCCCCTCTTTATTGCATATGGACTCGCATCCGACGCGGTATCCGCCGTCATAAATGTTGCCGTCTTCGGTGTGCTCGGCTATCTACTCACGGGGTGGATGCAGGGGCTTGGCGCTATGTTGGCGCTGGCGCTCGTGCTCCTGCGGTTCGAGAGTTCGATCTGGTCCGCTGCTCAGTCGCTCCGCCCGGTCGCACGCGTTGAATCAACGAATATGGCTACGCCGAAGAAAAGTCGCTCCTGGTTGGGATGGATCATCGCCGCTGTCGTCCTGCTTCTTCTCGTGATCATTCCGTACCCGTTCGAAGCCAGCGGCGAGTTCCGTGTCCAGCCGCTGGAGCAGCGTGAGTTGCGCGCGGTCATCGAGGCCCGCATCGAATCCATTCCCGTCGCCGAAGGCGCGGAAGTGCGCGCCGGCGATGTTGTGGCGCTTCTTTCGAAACGCGAAGTGGAAGCCAATCTGGAATCGGCACGCGCGTCCCTGCGACGCGAGGGTGAGACGCTGAAGTTGCTGGAAGCGGGCCCGCGTCCCGAGGAAGTCGCCGTGTACGAGCAGCGCGTTAAGCTGGCCGAGACGGAGTTCAAGCACAGCGAGGCCGCGTATCTGCGTGCCAAGGATCTCTACGCGAAGCAGCACATCACCGACCAGGAGTATGAGAATGCCGCGCGGCAGCGTGACATTAACGCGGACAGCCTCGAAGTGGCGCGTCGATCACTGGAACTTTCCAAAGCCGTGACGCGTCCGGAGCAACTGGATGCGCAACGCGCCGAAGTGGACCGGCTCCGCTCGCTTGTTGTGCGGCTCGAGGATGACCTGAAGCAGACGACCCTCGTGTCGCCTATTGACGGGCGCGTTACCACGCTCTATTTGCAGGGGAAAGTCGGCCAGTCGGTGCTCCCGGGCGACGTCGTGGCGGTAATCCAGAGCAAGGACTCCTTTGTCGCGCGTGTCGCCGTGCCGGAGCAGTTCGCAGGGCAGGTCGCCGTCGGCGCGGATGTGCGCATGAAGGCGTGGGCTCATCCGTCGCGTGTTTTCGAGGGCAAAGTCAAAACGCTGATGCCGGTCATTGTCGAGAAGAGCGAAGACCTGCTGAAGCAGGCCTCGGTCGAGCAGGAGCGGGGCGCCGTTCGCAATCTCAACACACCGCAGGAGCAGGTGATTCCGGTGCTGGTTGAGATCGAGGATGCGGCCGGGCTGCTCAAAACGGATATGACGGGTTTTGCGAAAATCGATGCGGGCTGGAAGCCGATTGGCTACGCGCTATTCCACCCGGTCATTCGCTTCTTCCAGGTTCGCGTCTGGTCCTGGATCCCTTGAGCCTTTTGCGAAGTCGCAGAAATCCGCGACATCTCCGAGCGACGCAAACCAAGCGACCAGCGCCACATCGTACTCATACAGGGCTTGCATCTTCCTGTACCTGGCTTCCTCGAGATCCACTTCCGCCTGCAGCAACTCAAGCGGCGTGGCCTGTCCGCTGTCGGCCTTGTCCTGGGCGAGCGAGCGCTTTGATTCCTGCAAGCTGACGGCTTCGGTGGCGAGCTGGACGGACGATGCCTTGACGTCCAGTTCATCCAGTACTCCGCGGACTGACACGGAGATCGTATCCTGCAGGTCTTCGGTCTTGAAACGCGTCTGTGCAAGCTCGCTTTCGCGCTGGATCAACTTGCCGCTGCGTCGATACGAGTCCCAGATGGGAATCTCAACCACCGCGCCAACGAACCACGCCTCCACGGTG
Organism: uncultured Verrucomicrobiota bacterium; assembly: GCA_964503335.1. Classification (GTDB taxonomy): domain Bacteria; phylum Verrucomicrobiota; class Kiritimatiellia; order CAIVKH01; family CAIVKH01; genus CAZCZZ01. The sequence goes on along the minus strand of CAZCZZ010000009.1, from coordinate 52,845 downwards.
TCGTCCATGTAGTAGCCCTGCTGGCCGTAATCGCCCATGGCCTTCACGGTGGGCCAGTAGGCATTGCGCGCCGCTTCCACGCGGTGCACGGCAACGGTTTCGGCCTGAAGTTGCGTGAGATAATCGGCGCGCTGGTGCAACGCCGATCCCACGGCGTCATCCGCTACCGGAGTGGGGAGAGGCGCGTAGAAAAGCGTATCCGTGAGCGTCAACGGAGCGTTCTCGGGAAGGCGAAGGGTGCGACGCAGTTCGCGCTCGGACGCGGCGAGTTTACGCTGCAGTTCTTTCAATGTGTTGAGGGATGTTGAGACATAGAGTTCCTGCTGCCGGACATCGATATCGGTCGCGCGGCCCGTCGCGAGGCGGTCCTTCTGCATCTTAAGGCGTCCATCCTGCAGTCGGACACGCGCTTCGGCACCGGTGACGGCTTCCCGGTTGGCGAGCACGGCGAGGTAGAGCAGGGCCGCCTCGGTCATCGCGGATTCCTGGGCGGCGCGCATTACGAGGGAACCGCGCGTTTCGTTCGCCTCCGCGGCCTTGAACTCCCGGTACTGCTCCATATCGAGAAGCGGCAGGTCGAGTTTCAGCTTCGCGTTGAAGAAGCTGTAGGCCCGCGTGGATTCGGCGTATTCGAGGTCCACGTCAATCGGATCATCGATCGTGAGCGTGCCCTGCGAAGGCAGGTTGAACTCACGGATGATGTCCTGGGAGACGTTGCCGTAGTCGATGTCAAAGGGTACGGGGTCGCCGACGGTGGCGGTGGAACTCTCGGGAAGGCCGAAAGCGTCCGTGCTGCGTTCCTGTCGCGTCTGGCTCACGTTCGCGCCGAACTCCGGAAGGATGTCGGCACGTTCAACGAGCTTCATGCCGGTGGCGCCACGCGCGGATGCGCGGGCGAGGGCGACGTCCAGATTGTTCGTGGCGGCCAGTTCCATCGCTGCGCGCAGGGAAAGTGCGGATAGATCGACCTCTTCCTCCGCAGGGGCTGGCAGGGAGAAGCCGAGTAGAACGCAGAGCAGCAATCGGTCGCGCATGAACATCGTCGCGGATGGTGCCGCATCGGAAAGGGCGTCACAAGGCGGAAAAGGTATTGCCGGGGCCATAAGCCTTGCGCGGGGCAAACGTCCCCGTTAGGTTCACGACCATGGACACGACACCGGGACAGGACGATGCGATGCCCGTCGCGCTCAGCATCGCGGGATCGGACAGCAGTGGCGGCGCCGGCATACAGGCCGATCTCAAGACGTTCTCCGTGCTCGGTGTGTATGGAACGACGGCCCTGACCTGTATCACCGCGCAGAATCCCGGCGGCGTGTCGGGCATCCGCGTCCTCGACCCTGACTTCATCGGCGATCAGATCCGAGCGGTTTGCGAGGCGTATCCTGTGCTGGTGGCAAAGACGGGTATGCTGTACGACGCCGAAATTATCCGCAGCGTAGCGGGGGCCATCGTGCGCGAGGGAATTCCGACCCTGGTGGTGGACCCCGTCATGGTCGCCGCTTCGGGAGCGAAGCTGCTTCGCGACGATGCGATTGAAGCGTTGTGTACCACGCTGCTTCCCCAGGCCCGTGTCATCACTCCGAATACCCACGAGGCCGAGATCCTCTGCGGCCACGCGATCCGGACGGAGCAGGACCTGCGCGACGCGGCGCGCGAGATCGGTGACCGGTTTGATATCGCCTGCCTCGCCAAGGGAGGACATCTCGAAGGCGAGGAAGTAATCGATGTCCTCTATGACGAAGGCAGTGAGACGATCTTCCGCATGCCGCGACTCCGCGATGCGGAAACGCACGGCGCGGGCTGCACCTTCTCGGCCGCGCTGACGGCGTATCTCGCGCAGGGCGACCTGCTGGAAGACGCAGCCGACAAGGCGAAGGGATTCGTGCATGAAGCGCTGGCGCAGGCGACGCGCGCGGGTCGATACCGGCCGCTGAACTTCTTCTGGACCGCCGACGACGAGCCGGTTTCCTGAAAGTCTGCCGGTGCGTGATCCCCAGCCCTTGTCCCGACCCCGCCGACCGCTTCTCGGGCTGCTGCTTGTCTTTGTCCTCGGTCTCCTGCTCCCCTGGCTGGTCGAGCTGCATGCGCTGGTTTACGTATGCGCCGCGGTCGTCCTTCTCATCGCCGCGCAGTTCACAATACACGCCTCCGCGATGATCATGGCGGCGCTCCTCGTGTTGGGGGCGGCGCATGCGGAAATGACCCTGCGCAGCCCGTCGCCGCGTTTCCTTGATCGCGTCGTTCCGGAGGAGCGGATCTTTGCGGCGCTCGATCTCCAGGTCGCGGATGAGCCGGTGGCCTTGACCGGTGATGGAGGAGAGCTTCGCGGTTGGAGTGCGCCGTGCCGTGTGCGGGGAGTCCAGCGGCGCATGGATTGGCAGCGCGCGGATGGCGAGCTTCTCGCCATCTGGCCCGCAACGGGGATCGCGCCGCCAGCATTCGGTTCGGTGCTGCATGCCTCGGGTCTGTTGATACGAAACGACCAGGGAAAGGGCCCGGCGCGGTGGCGATTCCGCATTCATCATGACGAGAGGGATGTGACGGCGAATCTTTCGGGTGTGTCGCTGAAAGCATGGTGCCTGAAGGGACGCCGGTTCTGCTCCGATATCCTCGGGCTGGGGCTGGGCGATTTCCCGGAGCAGGCGGGTTTGCTGCGGGCGTTGATGCTCGGCTACAGGGGCGAGCTGAGCGACCGCCTCAGCGATGTGTTCTCGCGGACGGGCACGCTGCACGTCGTCGCGATTTCCGGATCGCACGTCGTTGTAATCGCAACGCTCGTCATTGCACTGCTCCGCGCCATGGGCCTCTCGCGCACGCGGTGGGTCCTTTTTGTCGGACCCTTTCTCATCCTCTACACCTTGGGGACCGGCATGTCGTCGTCGGCTGTCCGCGCCTGCCTGATGGCTGTCGTGTTCTGGTCGGCGACGTTGATCCGTCGCAAGCCCGACGGTCCCACGGCGTTGGCCGTTTCCGCTCTGATCCTGCTGGTTGTTGATCCGCTGCAGATGATGGACACGGGTTTTCTGCTCTCGTTTGTTGCGGTGGCGGGTCTTATGACGGTTCATCCTGTGCTGGTCGAGTCATGGAAGGTTCGGGGGCAGGACGAGGCATGGGCGGAGCAACCGCTGGCTGGTGAACGGACCTGGCACAAACAATTGCTTGAGCATGGCGTACTGCTTGCGGCGGCTTCCGTCGCTGCGTGGGTTACGACGGCGCCGATCACGGCCCATCAATTCAACCTCATCTCACCCGTCGGCTTGTTGCTCAACATGCTGGTCATACCGATCTCCGCCGTCATTCTGCTGACGGGGTGCCTGAGCCTCGCCGTCGGCTGGATCTCGCCGCTGGGTGCCGAAATCTTCAATCACGCGAACCGCTTCTTCGTGGACCTCATGTTCGGGTCCGTGTGGGCGTTCGACAGGATTCCGGCCGGACACCTCTTCGTCCAGTCGCCGCCCCTATGGCTGATTCTTTCGTGGTACATCGCCGTCGTCTTGCTTTGCTACGGGAGTCGCCTTGCGAAGGCGTGCGCGCTCGGCGCGGCGGGCCTCGTGATGGTCGTCGCGCTGGTCATGCATGTCCGGGACGACGACGTTACGCTGCATGTCCGGCTCGTGGGCGGACAACCGGTCGTCCTCGCAAACGTGCCCGGGAATAATGACGTATTGATCGGCGGCGCCGACCGGTTCCGGTCCCGGCAGTTGGAGCAATCGCTTCGCGGCCAAGGCGTGGATCACCTCAGCGTGTGGCTTATTCCCAGGATGCTCGCGAATGTGGCGGGTGCCGCGGATAGCGTGCTACAGCGTGTCGGCGCCTCGAGTGTCTGGTTCTCGAAAGCAACGCCGCGGACGGACTCGTTTCGCCGGCTGGAGGCGATGGACGTGGAACGCGTGGGCGTGGCATCGGGCGACAGCGGGAATTGGGGCGGCGGGGTTGTGTGGGATGTCTTTGCGCCGCCGGGTGAGCGACGCGAGAAAGCGGGAAGCGACGCGGCGCTGGTCTTGCGTGTGGCGCGGGGCGCGGGAGCCGTGCTGCTGGCCGGCCACTTCGGAAGTGCGCAGGAAGATCACCTCATGCAACTTCGCCGGGATTGGGGTGCGCCGGTCCTGCTTCTTCGATCGCTCGATGAGGAGACGCCGCCTTCCCTGGAATTCCTTGAAGCAAGCCTCTGCGAAGTGGTGATCCTCCCGCCGCTGGAGGGCATAAAGCCTTCGCTTCGCGACGCGTGGCTGCGGCGTTGCGGGGAGGGTGGGCGGCGCGTGATCGAACTGTCGGCGGGCGATATCCTTGATCTGCGCTTCCCGGGACTGCGTCCAGATCGGCAACGCGACCGCATGCGGATCGCGCTGAACGGTGAAGAAGCGAGCCTGCGGTAACGCGCGGTCTTGCGGACTCAGGGTGCTTCCGACACGGACGATATGGGCTCGCTCACGTTGCTGATGGGTGGTGGTTCACCTTTCGCAGCGACGATGGCGCGCGCCTTTTCGGCCAGGTTGGCTTCGAATTCCTTGCCGATCTCGGAGAGGCGAATCTCCCGGAAGGCAGCCTCCTGGTAGAGGCGGTAGACGACGGCAGGGGACGAAAGCGGCTCTGCCTTCTCGAGGTAGCGGATCGCCTCGTCGCCGCGTCCCATCAAGGCGGATGCGGCGGAGGCATCGAAGTAGAGCAGGGGCCAATCGGGCGCCTCGACGATGGCGCGTTCCAGCGTTTTCAATGCGACGTCGTAGTGGCCGGCTGACGCATCCAGGAACGCGAGCTCCCGAAGCGCCCGCGGCTCGTTCGGCTTGAGCCGTAGGTAGCGTTCGAGGAAGGCACGCGCCTGATCCTTGTCGCCCCGTGCGAGATGACCGAGGGCGGAGTTGAAGTAGCTCGCCACGTAGTTCGGATCGATCTCGATCGCCGTCTCAAACACTTTCATCGCGCGGTCTGGCTGACGCAGGTAGAGGTACGTGACGCCCAGGTCGTTGAGAATCGTCGCCGAGCCCGGGTTGTTCTCGACGGCCTTCTCGAGGGCGATCTGGGCTTTCGGGAAGTCCTTCGTCTGCATGTACAGCCGGCCCAGATCGGCCCAGACCTGGGTCAGATAGGGCCATACATCAAGGGCCTCCTTGTAGCGGGCGATGGCGTCGATGAACTGACCCGAGGCTTGTAGCGTCTTGGCTCGCTTGGCAAGGAACACCGCCTTGCGGATGGCCTCCGTATCCAGTTCTGATCGTGTGACCCGTGCTGTCCCCGTCGCCGCTTCCGTTGTTGGCGCCAGGTTGGTTTCCGTGCCGGCGCTAAGTGGCAGGGGGGGTGAAGGTGATGAGAAGATCTCCTGGTCCCTGATGGCCCAGATCATGTTGAGCGCTTTGATTGAAACGAAGAGAATGCCTGTCATGGCGATGGTGAAGAAGACGAACTTCTTCACGTTGTTGACGAGCGTGGCCTTGATGGGATTCGCATCGCGTCGCGGGCTGGGAGGCAGACCGGAGTCCATTCGATGGGCGGTGTCGCGACGGCTGCGCGGGGACTTCTTCTGCTTGTGGTAAAGATTTCCCCCGTGAGTCGCGCGTGCACTACCCGGTTGCGTAGCTTTTGCAGGCTCGGTCATTGGGGAGAGCCTACAAGAAGACTTCGCGCTTCGCAATCTGTTGCACACTGTCACCCTGAAGGTTACGTTATTCAGTGAACAGGACTTTTGTTGGGCGATGATGTTGGAGTTGTGTCATGTCGATTAAGATGCTTGGCCGCAGCCTGGGCTGGCTGCTGCTCTCTGCGTTGCTCACGGCGAACCTTTTCCTCGGTGCCCGCCTCTATTCCGAAGAGGTCTCGACCAGTTCACGCGATGAGGCCTACGCGAATATCGAGCTGTTTACCCGCGTGATCGAGCAGATCAGGGCGAATTACGTCGATGCCGACAAGACCAAGTACAAGGACCTGGTCTTCGGCGCGCTCCGCGGTATGCTCCAATCCCTCGATCCCCACAGCCAGTTCATGGACCCCGAGGTCTACGAGGACATGAAGGACGACACCGCGGGCCAGTTCGGCGGCCTCGGCATTGTCATCAGCATCAAGGATGGCGTGATCACGATCGTGGCGCCGATGGAAGACACGCCCGGTTTCCGCGCGGGCCTGCAGTCGGGCGACAAGATCCTGGAGATCGACGGCAAGTCCACGGAGAGCGTGACGCTTCCCGACGCGGTGAAGCAGCTTCGCGGCGAACCGGGGACCAAAGTGACGCTGAAGGTCCTTCGCGTGAAGTCGCAGGAGATCAAGGTGGTCGAGATTGAGCGCGCCGAGATCAAGGTCGCCAGCGTGAAGGACGCAAAGATGCTCGAGGATGGCATCGGCTATGTCCGCGTCACGCAGTTCAATGAGCCCACGGCGGACGCATTGAAGGAAGCGCTCGTGGATCTGTCGAAGCAGAACATGCAGGCCCTGATCGTCGATCTCCGCAACAATCCCGGCGGGTTGTTGAACGCGGCGATCGATGTCAGCCAGAAGTTCCTCAACCGGCGCGACGAGATCGTATCCACCGTCGGTCGCGACCCGAAGCAGAAGCAGACCTTCCGCGCCAAGGGCAACGACCGCTACCTCAATTTCCCCATGGTGATCCTTGTCAACGGCGGCAGCGCGAGCGCTTCGGAGATCGTTGCCGGCGCCTTGCAGGATCACAAGCGCGCGATCCTGATCGGCGAGAAGACATTCGGCAAAGGCTCTGTGCAGAGCGTGCTGCCGATGGAGGACGGAACGGCCATCCGCCTCACAACGGCGAAGTACTACACACCTTCGAACCGCGTCATTCACGATCGCGGCATTGAGCCGGACATCGTTGTGCCCATGGATCCCGACATCTGGCGCCGACTGATGGAAGAACGCGCCCGCCCCGAGAATGCGGATGAGGACGTGCTGCCGATCGACGATCTTGCCGAGGATGAGCCTCTTGAGAAGGCGGTCGATATCCAGCTTGAGCGCGCTATCGACGTCCTCAAGGGCATCATGACCTTCCAGGCCAAGGTGAACCGCGGCGAAGCACAGACGCAAATGGCCGAGTCACCCGCCGAATCGGATCTTTGACCGGGACTTCAGAGTGTTTTGCCCACGGAACACACGGAATACGCGGACGACCGAGAAGAAGTTTGCCCACGGAGGTCACGGATTAAGAGGATGTTCCGAAATAGAACCAGAGTCTGAAGTCTATATTCTAAATCCGTGCTATCCGTGAACTCCGTGGGCAATCTCCGGTCGTCTGTCCGTGTATTCCGTGTGTTCCGTGGGCAAAGAATCTGCTCTGATCTTTCCTGTTAGGAGCCATGCTTACTCTTGGCATTGAAACATCGTGCGATGAGACGTCGGCTTCCGTGGTTGCCGACGGGCGGCGTGTCCTCTCGAACATCGTGCTCTCCCAGATTCTCCAGCATCGCCCCTTCGGCGGCGTCGTGCCCGAGCTTGCGTCGCGCTGCCATGTGGAAGCGATGCCGGGGATCCTCGAAGAGGCCGTGATGACGGCGGGTGTGGCGTGGTCGCATATCGACGCGATTGCCGTCACGCGCGGCCCGGGCCTGGCGAGTTCGCTGCTCATCGGTGTCTCCGCGGCGAAAGCGCTCGGCATGAGCCTCGGCAAGCCTGTCCTTGGAATCCATCACCACGAAGCCCACGTCTACTCGGTGTTTCTCGAAGGCGCTCACACCGCGCCGGAGCCGGACGAGGTGTGTCCGCTCCTGAGCCTGCTCGTATCCGGCGGTCATTCCATCCTCGTGCGGATGAACGGCGTGGGTTCGTATGAGGTGCTTGGCCAGACCATCGATGATGCCGCGGGCGAGTGTCTCGACAAGGGGGCGAATCTTCTGAAGCTTGGCTATCCCGGCGGGCCAGCGATCGAAAGGGCCGCGCTAGGTGGTGATCCGACGGCCTTCAAGTTCCCGCGCGGCAACGTTCAGGGTGACGTGGGGGCGGGTCGGAATCATCTGGATGGCAGATACTGCTTCAGCTTCAGCGGACTGAAGACATCGCTGCTCTACCATGTGAAGCGCAATCCGGGCCTGTTTGAGGACGGATCGCTGAAAGATGTCGCCGCCAGCTACCAGGAAGCGGTCTTCGACGCCTTGATCGAACGCGTCGAACGCGCGCTGGACGCCGGAACATACAAAGCCTTCGCCTGTGTGGGAGGCGTGGCCAGGAATCAGCGACTCCGCGCCAAGCTTCAATCCGTCGCAACCAGCTACAGCCTCCCGCTGCTCGTCACCGACCCCGAATTCTGCACCGACAACGCCGCAATGATCGCCGGCCTGGCCGGCGCCCGCGGCCTCTCCCCGACACCCACGCTCGACGTCGATCCCAACTGGCCGTTGTCCGACGTTTGATCGCCGCAATCATCGGCGTCCTCGTAGAAGCACCGAGCTACCGCGAGGTGAATCAGAGAAGACGCGTCGCAGTTTGAGCTCTGCAATCCCTGTAGCCGTGGAACGTATTCACCAGCGGGACAAGCCCGCTGGGGCCCTTTTCAGCTCGTTTGCTTCACGTAGACTTCCAACCGGCAGTTGAAGCCGCTTAGGTCGATGATTTCGCGGTATTCGTTCTTCATCGAGGGGGAGCGGGGTTCTTGTTTCAACGGGTTGGCGAGGATGAGGCGGCCGCCGGGTTTTAGGGCTTTTGTGGCGGCGTCGAAGAACTCACGGAAGAGGCCTTGCATGTCTTTGATTCGGATGCGGCGGCCCATGGGGGGATTGGTGATAACCAGGGTGACGCTGTTCGGGCCGAGGGCTTTGATCTTTTCGAAGTCGCGGAAGTCGGCGGCGAGGAATTCGCCCTGAACCCCTTCGAGCTTGGCGGCGGCGAAATTAGCTTTGGCGATGGCGATGGCTTCAGGGCTCAGGTCGGTGCCGATCACCTTCTTCACATCGCCCAGCAGCCCGCTTTCGATCAGTTCCAGGCCGGAGCCGCAGAAGGGGTCCCAGATGATCTCGTCCTTCACGCGTCCGGCGAGCCGGGCCATGCAGGCGGCAAGCGGGGGATGCGAGGCGGCGGGGACGTCGTCGGTGCGGTAGTACAAGCGCGGGTCGGGCGATAGACGGGGACGCAGTTCGAGCGACAGGCCTTGCGGGGCGGGGTGGATGTCGATCGACCACGGGGCGCTTCGGGCGTCGTTCAGGATCTCCGGGCAGAGCGCGTACACACGGTTCGCGATCTGATGGATCGTGCCGCGCTGGTGTCCCTCCGTGACGAAGTCGAGGCGATAGCGCATCGGGCCCTCGGTGAAGGTTTCGAAGAGGCGACGCGACAAAGGCGACGCGATCACGGAGGCCATCGCGTCCACGCATTTCGCGGGGTCTTTCCCGGGAACCGTGCCGAGCACGAGGCCGACATGGGCGAAGCAGCGGAGCTTGTAGAGGTCGGCGAGGGTGAACGGGGCGAGGGGCGACACGGCGACGAAACGGCGCCCTACCTCCAACACGCGCACGCGCAAGCCCTTCGCAATCGCGTCTTCCAGCTCGTCGTTGACGATGTCCTCAAGGCCGCGGCGACAGCGCAGGTGGATGCGGAGGCGTTTGAAATCCGACAAGACGCTGTCCATGCGGACGATGGTGGGGCTCGACTGACGCGCCACGGCGGCGCGGACTTTCTGTTCGGTTTGCAGCAGGCCCGGTGATTCGGAAACGACATCGAGCGTCGCGGCGCCGCCGATCTTGTCGAGGGCCTTGCCCACGGATTTCGTTTCGCGGTCGCCTTGCGAGGACTGCAGGACCGACAGCAGTTCCTTTTCTTCCGCGGTGCCAGAGCCGAGTTTCGGCAAGGCGGCCATGGCGTAGCGACGGATCTTCTCGGCGGGGTCTTTGAGGAGGCGGACCAACCACGCCCTGACCTCGGCCTTCTGCGCGGGGGTGCCCGATTCGGAGAAGACGACGCCGACGGCGCGAATGAGTGCGACATTCGCCATGCGATCCTTGGGCGACAACTGGTCGAAGCGGGGCACTTCGTCACGCCAGAGCTTTTCGCAGCCAAGGGCGCGCAGTTGGCGATAGAGGTCTTTGTCGGTCTTCATC
>CAZCZZ010000009.1:36598-42720 GCA_964503335.1 uncultured Verrucomicrobiota bacterium | reverse complement strand
TCAGAACCAAGATCGCTTGGCGTTCTTGCTGTCGGCGATCGCGTTCTCGGCGTCCTGACGGACGAGGGGATCGGGGTGCTTGAGGAAGGGCTTCAGGCTCTTGGCGGTTTGGGTGCTCTTGATTTGTCCGAGCGACTGGATGATCAGGCGCTGTGCGGGCGACACGACATCGGGCAGGGCCGCGACCAGCGGTTTCTCCGCGGCTTTCCCGAACGACACCACGGCGCGCTGCGCGGTGTTGCGCACGGTGAATACGGGATCACCGAGGGCTTCGATGAGCGCGGGCAGGGCGGCGGGGTCGCCGATGTCGCGGAGGGCGTTGACGCTGGCGACGCGGATGCGTTCGTTGGTGCTGGTGAGGAAACCGGTGATCGCGGGGACAGCGCTGGTGATGCCCCACTTGCCGAGCGTGCGGATCGTGACGCCGCGGAGTCGTTCGTCGGCGAGGAACGGCGTGATGACTTCGGCATGTTCCGGCGTCTTGTTGAAGCCGAGGAAGTACGTGGCGATCTTGTGCGTATTCGTCGGCGTGGTCTTCAAGGTATCGAGCAGCACGGGCACCGAGTTGGAGGCGGGAAGGAGATCGACAAACTCCTGGGCGAGGACTTGGACGCCTACGTTTTCAAGGTGCGCCTGCGCCATCACGGCGCGGAAGCCGTCGCTGCGGCGGGCGAAGAGAATTTCGCGCGCGGCCTTCTTCTGGTCCCGCTTCTCCTGCGTGTTGCCATAGCGCGAGGCGATGATGAGCAACTCGTCGGACGTCATACGCTCTGGATCAAACGCGGGCTTTTCGTCATCGGCCCGGGCCGATGCAAGCAGCATCAAGGCGAGAAGCGCGAGGGTGAGTTTACGGAGCATCGCTGGCCTCCGACTTCTTCTCTTCCACCTTCACATCATAAATGACCCCGTAGTCCGGCCTGAGCCGGTGGTCGCCGTGCACCTTGCCGCTGCTGTAGCTGTCCTCGCCATCGAGGTCGAGCAGCAGCGCGAGGCTGCCGTAGTCGCGATGGCCGCCGGTATTGCCGATGCCCTGGCAGACGTCGTTGTTGCGAGCGGAATACACATCGGACCCCGCGCCATCGAGGAGCAGGCCGAGCGCGTTGTTCATCGCGCGGCCCTGCGAGTGCTCGGACGCCGTATAGGTGTCGTTCCCTTCGCGATCAATGAGCATGCCGACGGCGTAATCGTGCGCGTTGCCCTGGGCGAGGATGGAGCCCGAGTAGGTGTCGTCGCCGGAGCCATCCCACAGCAGGCCGAGGCTCAGGTGGATGCCGGAGCCTTGTCCGTATTGGTGGAGCGAGTAGGTGTCGTGTCCGCTGTCATCCAGGAGGAAGCCCGCGGCGTACCAGTAGCTGACGCCCTGGCCGTACACGTCGGCGATGTAATTGTCGTTTCCGCCGCGATCCACCAGCGCGGCCACGCCGCCGCCGGCGAAGGGGCGGATGCCGATGGAAAAGCCTTGCGAGAGGGAGAGGAAGCGCAGGTCGTTGCGCTCGTGGTCGGGTTCGCGGCCGCCGGCGCTGTAGCGATCCTGCCCCGCGTCGTCGATCAACAGCGCCAACGCATCGACGCCGCTGGACGCCTGGCCCTGCAGGCCGATGTCGTACGTGTCGTTGCCCGCGGCATCGTGGAGCACGGCGAGGCCGAACGTTGCGGCGGACTGACCGAAGGTCGCGGCGCGTCGCACGTCGTGGCCTGCGACATCGAAGCTCCACGCCGCGCCGCAGAACGCCGAGGCCTGGCCGCAGTACGTCGCGCGGTACGTGTCGTGTCCGGCCTGGTCGACCAGCACCGAGATCCCGAAAAGCGCGCTGCCCGCGCCGAGCAGGTCGTCGCTGACATAGGTGTCGTCGCCGCCGAGGTCGATGATCGCCGAGAGCGGTTGGCGGTTGAGCTCGTTGGCGACGCCGGACACGCCGTTGTAGGTCGTCCGGCCGTTCGACGAGAGGATGAGCAGCGAGGCGTCGGAGAACGTTTCCACGTTCGATGTCGAGATGCGGACCTTGCCGAGATCGGTCACGACGACGATGTTGCCGTCGGGCCACGCTGTGATTTCCAGCGCCGCGTCCCGCAGCTTCAACACGGTTTCCGAGAAGACCCGGGCGGCCTGGAGCAGGGCGGAGCGATCGACCTTCGCCCACGCGTCGAGGTAAGCCACCGTGGCGGGTTCGGGGTCGAGCGCCTCGGCCTCCGTCCGCGCCTTGGCAATCGCCGCCTCCAGGATGCCCGCATCCTCCATCGCCTGCACGGCGGCCTTGTCCGTCGCGGTGTCGAACAGCGACCCATACCACGCTGCGGCGAGCAACTGCTTGTCCTCCGGCGTGAGGCTGGCGAAGGCCTTGCCGAGCAGTTCGTTGGCGAGGCGGGCGCCGGACATGAAGCGATACAGGGCGTCGGCCAGCTTGGGATCGAGGCCATCCCAGAGCGACTTGTCCTCGCCGTTCCGGTCCGACACCGGGTCCGCTTCTTTCCAATCGAGCAGGGACGCGCAGAGGCTGGTGAGGTTGGCGGGCGTCGGATTTGTCGCCGCCGCCCGGATCCCCGCGGCCCGTTCCGCCAGAAGGAGCGGCTCGCGCAGCGCCTCGCGGATCCATGGGATCGCAGTCCGCGGCTCCCCGACGTCCTTGGCGAAGGACAGGTCGGCCTCGCTCATATTGAGGTAGGTCAGGGCTTGATCGATATGGCCTAGATCAGAGTCGTTGAGAACGGAATCGGCCCGGACGGACAGGCTCAAGGCATGGAGCAGGGCGATGGACAGGAAGAGTTCCAACGATTGGAAAACCCTGCGCACAAACTTCCAATGGTTGGAAACTCGATCAGCGTGGCCCATGGCAACCGCGGATGATAGGAGCCCACCCCGGAAAGAAAAGCCGATTTGCGGCAGAGGGGAAACATCCGCTTCGCTTGAGTTCGCAGAGATCGCGGAGTCTTCCCTTATGTGATCCGCTGTAGCCGCGCTCTGCGAGCGCCATCTGAATCCCGAGGCGCTCTCAGGGCGCGGCTGCAGACGAGGGGCGTGCGCTTGACTCCAGCATATGCATAAGTATGCTTCTATGCATGAGAACGACGATAGAGATTGAAGATGGACTGCTGATTCTCGCGAAAAAGGCGGCGGCTGAGCGCAGGTGCAGTGTGAGGGCCCTTGTCGAGCAGGGTTTGCGCCGCGTCCTGAAGGTTAGCGAGCCAAACGCAGCGGACCCGATCAAGAGCTTGGGTGGACTGGGCAAAGACCTGTGGAAGGGCGTCGATGGGGATCGGTATGTCCGGGAAGCTCGCGAGGAGTGGTCGTGAGCAACAGCGTGTTTTGGGATACGAACCTGTTTGTCTACTGGATTGAGCAGGCGTCCCCCTGGGCTGAGCGGGTGCAGAAGCTATTGGATTGGTCGAACTCGCGTGGACTCAAGACCGTTACTTCAAGTTTGACCCTGGCCGAGATACTTGTTCGACCGCTCTCGCTGGGGGAAACTGCGACGGCGCGTCGATACAAGGACCTGATCACGAAGACCGGCTGCATACCCTTCGGAGCGGAGGAGGCCTGGGTCTTCGGCGAGATCAGGGCTCAATATCCCATGATAAAGCCGCCCGATGCCATTCAGTTGGCCTGTGCATCCGTTCATGGTGTCGAACTCTTCGTCACCAACGATCAGCGCATCAAGCAGATCAAGGTGCGAGGCATTAAACATATCCGCACGCTGGATGCCGCAATCGAAGCTTGATCCGACGGATAGTCCCTTGTAGCCGGGGTCGCTTACCCCGGTCTTCTCCTGTGCGAAACGATCCGGGGTCATCGCCCCCGGCTAAGCGGAAGGGATGATTTTGACCCTCACCCATGCGTGGGAACTCCGCCCACGTACGTTGGCGGACCGCCAACGCGCGTGGGAACCCTGGAAGCGTGCGTGGGAGGAGCGCCAATGCACCGGGGGCGGCCGGGCACTTCCATATTCCAGGGGGTTCGTGTATGTTCAGCCCAAGGGATTTATGACACCAACCAGGCTTTCACACGTCTTTACGGTCAGGACGATTGCACTTGGGGCGCTTCTGTGCATCCCATTGGCTGGCAACGCGTTGGCCCAGACGTCTGTCTATTCGAGCATGACGGTGGCGGGGCAGTGGCAGGGGTGGGATCCGACGCGGAACAATATGATGCTCGTCTCCAACAATGTGTGGGAGGCGACGGTCTTTATCTCTGCCGTGCCGACGAATTACTTCAAGTTCACGGCCAACGGGAACTGGAACGTCAACTGGGGGGAGACCAACCAGACGCAGACCACGGATCCCATGACCGGTGTCGTCGAGAATGCAGGGGGTGACATCCGGCATGTCGCGGTACGCGATGGGTTCTACCGGTTCCGGTTCGATGACGCGACGAAGGCCTATTCGGTTGTCCTTGTCGGCTACAGCTACGGCGTGGGTGCGTCGAGCAACATGGTGCGCAACAGCAGCTTTGAAACGGCGGGAACGACCAACGAGGAAGCGATGTTCTGGCAGTACCTGCCCGCGCAAACCGTCGGCGGCCGCTGGGGCAATTCGAGTCGCCGCGACTGGCGCTTCTTCACCGGTTCCTATATCGGCGCCATCGGGGCGCAGCCCGACGGGTTCGGTGGTTTCTACCAGGACACACCGGCAGCAGTCGGTTTCGATTACCAGGCGTCCGGTTATTTCTGGGCCGACCAGGATCCGCCCTTCGGTCCCTGGACCGCAGCCGTCGAGGAACTGAAGATCGAGTTCTACGGGCCCACGTTCGGAAACCCGCTCCGGACCGTCTCCACCAATCTCGCCAGCGGCATCAACAGTTGGCAGCAATTCACTGTTCGCGGCACAGCCCCCACGGGCACGGCTTGGGCGCGCATCGTGGTCAATGTCAGCGGCGCAGGGGCCGCCGGGTCACTGCAGATCGACGACCTCGGCCTCCGTGCGATCCCGTATCCCAGCCAGACCTTTGATAGCTGGAACTTCACCACCACCGGAACCCACGCCCGCGGCGGCTGGCTGGCCACGAATGCGGCGATTATCAACTCCACATCCACAAACCTGGTCTATGCGGGCAATACCCTGCTGCTTAGGCCGAGTGCACCGAATGGAAGCCTGACCAGCGCCAGGATCGAGGACGGCGTGGGGCGCATCACGTTTTTCTATCGGAACCGGGCGGACGATCTGGAACTCACGAATGCCGTGTCGTTCCAGGTCCTGGCATCACCGGACGGCGAGAACTTCGCCGTGGTGGCGACACACACGTCCGTCCTGAACCAGTCCTACCAGCAATTCAGCTACTTCCTGAACGACCCGAGCCAGTACTACATCCGCCTGCGGCATTCCGGCGGCACGAACGACCTGCTGGTGGACAGTGTGCTCGTAGACAAGACAGCGCCTTCGGGTCTCGCCCGTTACCAGGACTTCACCACGTGGACGAATACGACGTACACCAACAACGGCTGCCACGAGCTCGACAACTGGCGGCTCTGCACGGGCCGCCTCTTCAGCACGGGCGCTTATGAAGCGCCGAGCGCATTGATTCCCGGTGTCGCGAACTTCACCAATTCCATCCGCTCGCCGCTCTACACCAATGGTTATGGCAACCTGACGTTCCAGTTGGCGCGCGGCACGAACGGAGCCGGCGTGGGCACGCTCCACATCCAGGAATCGGCGAACGGCACGTCCTGGACGACCGTGGAATCGATATCGAACATCCTCGAAGCCGGATGGGTGAGTTATGAGTTTGTCTTCAACCAGCCCCAGCCACGCTATCTGCGCCTGGCCAATGTGAGCCGGGCCTCCGCATCAGGCTCCTCGCTGCTGCTGCAGGAGGGCTTCGCCTCGGCTCCAACGCCACCGCCCGGTTGGACGTTCAACAGCATCGATGTGTATACCAGCGCAGGAAACTTCGGGGACGCATCGCCGTCGTTGCGATTCGACGGCTCGTCCGACCGGGCGACGACACCCGCGGTCGCAAACCCGACCGGTGTGACGTTCTGGGCCAAAGGCCAGACGAGTTCGGGTGGATCGGTATTCAAGGTCGAGGGCGGAGTTAACGGAACGAACGTCGTTATCGGCGCGATCACGAACATGGCCGGCACGGGAACGACGTATTCATTTGCCGTACCGGCCACCGTAACCAACATCCA
>CAZCZZ010000009.1:30879-36498 GCA_964503335.1 uncultured Verrucomicrobiota bacterium | reverse complement strand
TCGAACTTCGTCGGCTACGTCGCACTGACGAACATCCCGCCGCAGACCAACGGCACCATCGTGCAATACTTCATGCGGGCGCAGTTCACCGGCCCCGGCGCCTCCCTGAACTCGCCCCGGTACTATCCGACCGGCGGCAGCAACAACCCCGCCTTCTACGGCGTCCCGCGCAGCAGGCCGGGCACGGCATGGATTAACGAAGTGCACTATGACGATAGCTTTTTTGGTAACTCCAATGAGTTTATCGAAGTTGCCGGTCCGACGAATTTCAATCTTTCGAACTGGCGAGTTGAGGTCTACAACGGGGATCCGTCCTCGAACAATTTCGGTGTCTATATGAGCGCGCGCTACACGATACCGAATGGAACGTTTCTCCCGGCGGACACGCCGACCATGGGCTTCTGGGTGATTGGCGAGGCGAACACGGCGAACCGCGACATGGCGCTAACGAATCGGCTCTCTGGCACGCCGCCCGCCGCTGGAGAATTCCCCGTGGGGATTATCCTGCGGAACGAGGTCGGGGGAATCGAATACGCGATTTGTTTTGGCGGCTCGGTGAGCGGATTCACGTTTATCAACGCCGTTGATTTCTTCTTCAACCCGGACGCGTCGGTCTGGTTGTCGGGGACCGGGACCAGTTACTCCGCATTTGTCTGGCAGAGTCCAGACATGGACCCTGTGAGCACACCCGGCGCGATAAACTTGGGCCAATCGTTCGGCGGCGACACGAGCATTCCGCCGTACACATGGATCACGCGCCTGACCACGACGACGAACATCACGGTGATCGTGGATGGCAACAGCAACGCCGTGCCGTGGCTTGTGAAGCCATACTATGCGAACGCGCTAACGACGAATACGACGTGGACCGCGATTACGCCCTTCAACAGCACGCAATCCGGCAGCACGAATACCGTCACGTTCAGCTATCCGACGAACAACGTGTTCTTCATCCAGATGCGCTTCGACCGGCCGTAGTATCACGTCGCGGAGCTGGTAGGGCGAGGCGTCCCTGCCGAGCCGTCAGAATCAGAGTGACCAGCGGCTCACCCGGAGGGTTCGCCCTACCTTCAAGAGCGGATTCGGAACCGCTATCGGTTGCCGTAGTCGTTGACGCGCACAGAGCCCGTGAACGGGTTGACTTCGACGCCCCAGGCGAGGGAGACGTCTTTCCATGCGATGTTGACGACCTTGCCGCCGCTGCCTTCGAGCGCGATGCCTTCGCTCATGAACACTTCGCAGGGCGAGATGTCTCCGCCGGACGATGTTCCGTCCGGCTTGAACTCGATGGTGTTGATCGGCTTTGTCGGCGATGAGTTCTCCGGGAAGGGGAGCCGCACGAGTGTATTCATGCGGAACACGCTCTTGCCTGCATCGAGATCGGCGTCGCCCTTGAAATTCTGGGAGTTCTGGTGATCGACAAAGAACACGCTCTCGGGCAGGTAGGTCCAATCCTTGATGTATCCTTCGCGTTCTGAGTAGAGCGCGTAGGATCGAAGGGCCTTGCTGTAGTGGCTGGTCGAAACGCCACTGAAGAGGTTGGCGAGGAAATCATCCGGGAAGACCATGTACACAGACTCGCGCCGCGCAATGGCCCACTGCCGTGCCAGGCCCATCGTCGAGCGCAGTTCCGAGACGGCAGTCTTGATCTTGCTACCGCGACCGATGTCCGTGAAGCGGGGCAGGGCGATCGCCATCATGAAGCCCATGAGGACGATGACGACGAGCATCTCGACGAGCGTGAAGCCGTCGCTGAGTTTCCCGGTGCGGGCTGGCGTTGCATGCGCGGTCATAGCCATTTGAAGAACCTCACATACGTCTTGTTCAGGCTTGGAAGCGTCCCGCTGTCGCCGCCCGTCGTCGGCTCCGGATCGCGCCAGATGACCGACACGGCGCGCTGTTCGGCGCCGGTCACGCCACCCTGCGTGATGGCCTGCCCGAAGGCGAACACGGTGAAGAAGTTCTGCCGTACGCCGAGCAGTTCGTGGCTGTTGCGGATCAGGGATTCGCGCAGGGCATCGTTCGTCAGCACCTGCGAGGTGAGCTGGCCGTTCAGGTACGTGCAGAAATTGTTATCGAACTCACCCACGGCGGAGATGGAGCGATTCGTCTCGTAGCGGAAATTGTTCTGGAGGGCGGAGATGACGCGGCTGGCGAGGGCGGTGGATGCGGCCACGGTGACCTTTGGCCCGCCGTCGCCCGGGAACTGCTCGATCGGCATGTCGTAGAACGCCGATGCCAGCGTGGCGACATCCGGCGTGTTGATGTTGACCAGGCCGTGGAAGGAAACGTTGGTCTTCGTGGTGAAGTAGTCGAGGACGGGGTTCAGGTTGCCCGCGGGGGTGTTGTATAGCGCGACGGTTCGCCACGGCTCGCCGACCGAGAGATAGCCGAGCTCGGCGACCTTGCCGAGACCGACACCCGCCTTCGGCTGGTCCATCGGGAAGTCGCGGACATAGAAGGGCGATAGACCCTCGCCGTACGTCGTTGTCCTGAGCTGCTGGTTCAGGTCGCCCACGGTCAACTGCTGCTGGCTCCAGCGCGCGACATCGAAGTTCAGCCGCGGATCGACCACGCTTGCGCCGCGCGAGCCGCCGACGCCGCCTGCAGAGGCGCCGCCGACGACGAACGTGAACGTGCCTGCCGCCATGCTTGAAAGGTCGATTTCATCAATCGGCGTGTCGCCGCTGTCGACGAGCTGCATCGGGCCGGTGAAGCGCGCATTGAAGGCCATGTTGCCTCCGACAAACGAGATGTTCGTTCCGCCTTTCACGTACTCGTATCGCGTCACCTGATAGCTGAAGGCGCCGTGATTGATGACGGGTGCGGGCGCGGTCTTGAGATCGGTCGCCGGGTCGGGTCGCAACGCCACGGGATTGACCGTAAACGTGATGGGTGGCGCGGCGGGACTGAGCTTCGCATTCGCGAACGAGCCGGAGAACGGGAACCAGGTCTCGACCGTGAGGTACACGCGGTGGGTGTAGACCGTGTCGACGCCGACGATCTGCCGCGTGACGGTGTTGGAGAAGATGACCTCGTTGATCATCGGCACGGCTTCCGTGCAGAAGCTCTTCAGGTTCTTCGGAACATAGTCCGTATCGACGTAGTCCAGCAGGTTGCTGAACACCGCGCCGGGGTTGGGCACCTGGCAGGTCTGCAGCGCGTTGACGATGTTCACCTCGTTCGACATCAGGGCGGCATCGGATCCGCCGAGGTAGATCTTCGGTTGTCGGTCGGGCGTCAGGTCGGGCTTGAAGTGGGAGTAGGGGAAGAGGGAGATGGGGGGCTGGTTGCTGGTGAAGGCGTCGTTGATGATGCCGAGCTGGAACATCTCGGGCACGGATTCAAAGCGCTGCCAGTAGTTCGATCGGCCATCGAGGAAATTGCCGGCATTGATCACCTCCGCGAGGATCGACGGGGAGAGCGGGATTTCGCCGGGGTTCCGTCCCTGGCCGCGCGTTTCGGTGCTGATGAGGTTGGCGTCGAGCAGGCCGGAGCAATCGACGGCGTAGTAGCCGATGCGCCCGACCACCGTGCCGCTGACGGAAACGGACGTCATCGGGATCGATGCGGGCAACTGGATCGGGAACGCCGCGCCGGGGATGTAGAGGTCCGCATCGTTCTCGAGGAAGTTCGTGCCCACGTAGCCGCTGCCCGTGGAGATCACGTAGCCCGTGGAACTGGAAGGATAGACGATATCCTGCGCAACCATCCGCGCATCGATGTCCTCGATCGCGCGGGCCATCGCTGCGTACGTGAGCTGGCGCGCGCGGGTCACATCGGCATACGACGACGTGGCGAGTCGCTCCGTCCGCGTCGTGGCCATCAGGCTGACGCCGAGAATGAGCAGGAGGGAGATGAAGCCGAGCACGGCCACGAGCGTGATGCCGGAGCGGGAGTTGAGCGGTGCATCCTGCCCCCCGGGCCGTGTTGCCGCAATGTTCTGGAAGGCTGTGATCATAAGAAGGGCTGGTCGTAATAGGCCATCTTGTTCGGGAAATAGACGCGCTGGTAGTGCCTGCGGACGGAGGATTCGACGAATTCGATCGTCCTCGCGTTGTTCGGCCCGCGCGTCGCCGCGAGCAGCGCGGCCTTGGTCGCATCGGCATCGCTCATCGTCTCCAGGTAGAGGTCGATGCAGAAGAGGGACGTGGGCTCCCGCGAGTCCCAGTAGATGTCGCCGTTGCTCGTGCGGCTGACGGTCTTGCCCGTGGCGTTTGTGTAGACGAACACTTCAAACGTGCGGATGTTATCCATCACGGGCCGCGCCACGCCGGGCTTGGGGGCGCTGGCCGACGCGCCGATCGTTCCCGCCCAGTCGCGACCGTTTGTGCCTGCGTAGTACGTGTCGTAGTAGCCCGACCACACGCCGCCTACGCTCTGCGTGGAGGGCGCCTCGTAGACGCCTCGCTGGAGCCGGTAGCGAAACTGTGCGTTCGCGGGCGGTGGACTATCGCTCACCGAGTTGGTCATGTAATAGACGATCTGTTGTGCGTGGCGTGGACTGGAGGAGGAGGGGTCTCCGCTGCCGGCGACGAACCACAGTTCGTCCGCGCCTTCGAGGCCGAAGTTGTTCTTAAAGGTGTTGGCCTTGTAGCGCATCGTCAGCATGGCGTTGGTGTTGACGTTCGGGTTTTCAAACATGCTCATGCTGATCTCGCGCGCGATGTAGTCCATCACGGCCCGCGCTGCGGAGTCGCGTTCGACCTGCTTCATGCTTTCCGAGTAGGCCTTGGTGGACGAGGCGTAGATGCGGCCCATGGCCACCATGATCAGGAGCAGGATGGCCATCGCGCACAGGATTTCGATCAGCGTGAATCCGGCCGAGCCGCATCGCGGAGCGCCGTGTGCCCTGGTCGAGCTGTCATGTCGCCTAGTAGCCATGGTTGAACACCTCGGTGTAGAACCGGTAGGGGGTCGCATTGGTCCCGTACTCGCCGGGCCAGATTTCAAGCGTGACGCCGGCGAGTCGCGGGGAGATGGAGCGCAGCGTCATCCTGTAGCGCAGCGCATGATCGTACTGCTCCCATGAAGTCGGGAAGGGCATGCTGGGCCACTTCGAAGCGTTGGAAGCCGCGACGAAGACCTGCGTGCGGATCTGACCGTTCGCGCGCATACGGAGATTCGCCATGGAGTCGGACCAGAACACATCGGTGCCGACCGAGGGGTCGCTGATGGTGACCGGTGGAATCGTGTAGTAGGTGTCGAGATTGTTCCAGTCGACCTCCGCGCTGTCCGCCGCCGCGCGAATGCTGGCGAAAGCGGTATCGGCGAGGAAGGCGGCGAACGTTTCATCGGACGACTTCTTGCCCTGCTCGAGCGCGAACGGGAAGAGGCCGGCGATGGTCAGCATGCCGATGGCGATGACGAGGAGGGCGAGGGCGGTTTCGACGAGCGTAAACCCTGCCCGGTGCGTCTGAGTCTTGAACTTACCTGGAGCAACCCTCTTCATTACTTAAAGGAGTAGATGTTGTCCGCCGTGGTGGTGATGTCCTTGTCGGGGCCGGCCGAGATGGCCGCTGCGGGGGCAAACAGCTTGTTGGTCTGCACGACGATCTCGCTGTCGTAGTTGAGGTCGAGCATCACGCGGTATTGCGTGTCCCACGGGTCGAGGAACGT
>CAZCZZ010000009.1:0-30779 GCA_964503335.1 uncultured Verrucomicrobiota bacterium | reverse complement strand
AGGAGAATGCCCGCGAGGATGGCGATGATGGCGATCACCACGAGGAGTTCGACCAGCGTGAAACCGTGCTTCTGACTGTCGCGAATCATGTCTATCACCCTTTCAATGAAGAACGTACACCCCGGGTCGGAATCCGTTCAGGTTACCGCCCGCTTACTACCTGCTGCCCGCGAAAACATCGTCCTCGGCCTTCAGGCGGTCGGGTCCGTAGGAATACAGGGTGTAGGCATTGGCCCCGCGGTTCGAATACACGAAACCGCGCCCCCAGGGGTCGGTAAAGGAGGCGTACGGCATGCCGAGGCCTTCGGGCGGGCGATTGGTGATGACGCGGACGAGGGCGGACAGCGCGGCGTTGGTGATTTCAGCCGAGGTCGTGGGGTAGTTGCCGTTGCGGAGGCGATACTCCTCGACGCCGAACGCGAGCTTCTCGAGCGCCGCCTTGGCCTTTGCGTTGTCGGACTTCCGCGATGCATTGCCGGCGATGCCGATGATGAGTCCGGCAAGAATGGAAATGATGGCGACGACGACGAGAAGTTCAACGAGGGAGAATCCGGTCTTGGTCGCGGGCGACGTAACGTCGCAGGGGGAGTGCGGGTTCATGGAATGAGATCCTTTCACGTGCATGTGTGAACGCCCCTTTGTACCCGCCGCTGCCGCACAGGTAAAGCGCATAGCCAAGGATCAGGGCTAAAGGCTGTAGCTGTTTGGGCTGCAGGTCCGACCGGATCGAGACCGAATCGACCTGAACGCCTACCGTTCACAGCCTTTCCCATCTGCCTCGACACCCGCTTCGCTCGAGGTCGCAGAGATCGCGGAGTCCTTTTCGCTACCTTCGCGCCCTTCATGTGAAACGATTGCAGGCGATAGGCTGTAGCTGTTTAGGCTGTAGGTCCGGAAAACCTAATCGGCCTAGACGCCTACAGACTACAGCCTCTCTCCGCGGGCCGAATTTCCCGTCTCCGGATGAATTCGCAAAAAGTAGAGGCCCGATACCGCCGTATGTGTTGACCTCCCTTATGGGCACTCCTATACTCCGACCATCTTTTCGCATCTCGTGTTCGGGAGAGGCTGGAGACTACATCACATGACACGCTTGCCGCGGTGGCTTCTTGCAGTTCTTACGCTCCTTGTTTGTACACTCCAAGTTCCCGCGCAGCAGCCTCCTCCGCCCGGCGCATCGCCTGAGCGCCCCCTCCGCATCCGCGACATTTCCGGCGGCAAGGTCAAGACACCCGAATACAGCGTGAAGAGCGGCCAGGCCGTGGCGCGTACGAAGGAGTGGTTCCAGATCATCACGCAGTACGACACGGAGCCCGAATGGCTCGATGAAGTGGACTTCACGTACTACGTGCTGGTGAAGAGCAAGGATCCGAAGGCGCCGCCGCAGATGTTGTTCAAGGGCGACGTGACCTATCTTAATGTAGAGCGCGGGAAACACCGCAGCGACATGTTCCTCCACCCGAGCACGCTGGCTCGCTTCGGCGATGTGCAGGCGGTGGGTGTGGAAGTGAAAATCCAGGGCCGCGTGGTGGGCCGCGAGAGCAAGCCCGCGTCGAATGACACGTGGTGGGATCGCCTCCCGCCGCGGGAGGGGTTGGTGCTGAACCGGCTTCAGACACCATTCGCCATGTTGTCCTTCGACGATTTCGAAGCGATCAAGCCGAAGTAGCGCAGCCCCATATAATTTTCTGACGGTTACGACATCATGTCACATGAACGAATCCTAGCGCTCGATATCGGTGCGAGCACGGTCAAGCTCGCGGAATTCCGGGCGCTGAAGTCCGGCGGCATCCAGCTCATCAACTTCGGCGTGGGTTCGCTCGACATCGATCAGCAGACCGATGCCGATCGCCTGCCGCACATCATCGCGACGATCCGCGACCTGCTGCGCGAGAAGAACATCAAGCCAGGCCCCGTGGTTCTTTCCGTCGCGGGGCAGTCCGTCTTCTCCCGGTTCGTCAAGCTGCCGCCGGTCGATAAGGACAAGGTCTACCAGATCATTTTGTACGAGGCGCAGCAGAACGTCCCGTTCCCGATCGAGGAAGTGGTCTGGGATTACCAGCTGATCGGCCGCGGCGAAGGCGAGCTCGATGTCATGCTCGCCGCGATCAAGGCCGAAATCATCGTTGGCCTCACCGATGCGGTCGAGCAGGCCGGTCTTTCCGCCGACCTCGTCGATGTGGGCCCAGTAGCCCTCTATAATGCGGTGCGCTACAACTACAGCGACACGGCGACGTGCACGCTGGTGATCGATATCGGTGCGCGTTCGACGGACCTTATCTTTATGGAGCAGGGGCGGGTGTTCATCCGCAGCGTGCCGGTGGCCGGAAACGCGATCACCCAGCAGATCATGCGCGAGTTCGAGCTGTCGTTCCAGGACGCGGAAGAGATGAAGCGGGCGCATTCGTTCGTGGCGTTCGGCGGCGCGTACGAGGCCCCGAAGAGCGAGGTGGCCGACAAGGTGTCGAAGATCGTCCGCGGCGTGATGACGAAGATGCACGCGGAAATCAACCGCTCGATCAATTTCTACCGCAGCCAGCAGCACGGCATGCAGCCATCGCTCATCCTCCTGACGGGCGGCTGCTCCGTGATCCCGTACACCGACAACTTCCTGAAGGAGAAGTTGAAGGTCGATGTGGATTACCTGAACCCCTTTATTAATGTGCCGGTCAGCCCGGAGATTCCCGCGGACGAGATCGGGAAGCACGCGCACGAGCTGGGACAGGTGGTCGGCGTGGCGTTGCGCCGCGGCCTGACGTGTCCGATCGAAATCAACCTCCTCCCGCCGAAGGTCCTTGCGGAGAAGAATTTCAAGAAGAAGCAGCCGATCCTGATCATGGCGGGGGCGGCGATCGTCATGACCCTGCTCGTATGGGCGGCGTTCTTCTTCAAGATGGGCAGTCTCACGAAGGAGCGGCTCGCTGGCGTGGCTTCACGGGTGCAGGCGCTGGAAGCGGAAGAGCGTCCGCTGCAGGCGACGGAGACCGAGATCGATGGCGTGAAGACCAAGATCGACACGCTGCTTGCGCTTCCGCTGAAGCGGGCCGACTGGATCAGGCACATCGCGGAGATCCAGGCAGCGATGCCGAAGGAGCTCTGGCTGACGAAGATCGAGCCGGTTCGTCAGCCGCCCGCCAATCCCGATGTACCGCCAACCGATCCGCCTCCTCCTCCCGATGGCAGTGTCATCAGGCTGGAGATCAGCGGGCTGGGGTATGTCGATCGCGTCACCTCGGCGACGCCGATCCAGGATTTCCGCAACAAGCTGCGCGACTCGGAGTATTTCTCCGCGGACACGGAAGTTTCCTGGCTGCCTCAACCGGCCCAGGATGACGTGGTCCGCAAGTTCAGCATCACCGTCGTACTGGAGAAGCCCCTCACGATATGAGATGGAAGAAGTACATGGTCCTGATCGTGGGCGGGTCAATCTGCCTCGTCCTCATGATCGCCGCCGGGTTCCTGCTTTGGAAGTTCCAGGGTGATTACGCGAAGGTCCAGGAAGAATTGCAGTCCGCGCAGAGCCGCCTTGAGCAGTTGAATCGCCGGAGCCCGTTCCCCTCGGCGGAGAACCTGGAGAAGACGAAGGAGAACCTCGCCTCGATCCAGTCTTATTACTCCAATGTCGTGACGGTCCTGCAGAAGGACCAGGTGGAGCCGGAGTCCATCGAGCCGTCCGCCTTCGCCCCGCTGCTGGAGCGCGGAACGCACCGGGTCTTCGAGCGCGCGAAAGCGAACGGGGTCAAATTCCCGGAGCGATTCGCGATGGGTTTTGACCGGTACGCCGCGGGCGAGTTGCCGGCGCCCGAGCATCTTCCCCGTCTCGTGACCCAGGTGCAGCACCTCGAGTCCCTCCTGAACCTGCTGATTGACGCCCGGATATCGGAACTGACGGCCCTGCAGCGCACGATGTTCGACACAGGCGCGACGCAGACGACGGAAGCGGAGGCGGACCCGCGTTCGCGAGGGCGAGGGACGCGAGCACCGGCGGCGGCCGCTGTCATTGATGACAAGGTGCCCGAGGTCCAGTCGAATGCCCTGTATGCCGTGGAGCGATTCCGTCTCACCTTCTCGGCCCGCGAGTCTGCGGTGTGGGAAGTCCTGAACATGCTGGCCCGCTCCCGCGCGCTTTTTGTCGTATCCAGTGTTCGCATGGAGAACCCGCTGGTCATCGGCGCTGGAGCCGCCCAGGCTGCCGCGAAGCCGGCGGCTGCAGCGGCAGCCCCTGGGCAACAGGGTGTTCCCGCCCTTCCGCTTACGCACGAAGAGCGCATCGTGGCGGGGCGTGAGCCGGTCACGGTGAGCCTGGTCGTGGATGCGTACCGGATTCTTCAGGAAACTCCCGCGTCCGGGGAGGTGCAGCCATGAGTTCCGTAAAGCGACCCGGCGGGTCCTGGATCCAGCTCAATTTCGACAAGCTTGTCCTTGTCATTGCCCTGATCGTTCTCTTGGCGTCTGCCGTGACCCTCGTGCTTCGCGTGAACGGGCAGCGGGCCGCCGTGGCGGAGGCGCCGTGGGAGCAGCCTGTCGGTAGTGCGAAGGGTGTCGATGCGATCGATACCGCGGTGTACAAGGCGGCGATCGACGCCGTGACAAAGCCATTCCAGGTCGCGCCCCAGCAGCAGCGAATTGCCGTGGGCGAGTTGCGCGTGAGCTGCGTGTCATGCAGCAAGCCGATTGCCTTTGATGCGACGGTGTGTCCGTTCTGCCGCGTGGCGCAGCCGGAGATCGTCGATGTCGAGAAGTTCGACGGCGACCAGGACGGTATCCCGGATATGGTCGAGAAGCAGATGGGGCTCAATCCGTTGGACCCCACCGACGCCCAGGCGGACGCGGACGGTGACCTGTTCACGAACGTCGAGGAGGTTAACGGCAAGACCGACCTCAAGGATCCGGCTTCCTTCCCGCCGCCCTCCGCCAAGTCGCGGCTGGTGACCACGTTTGTGAATCCGTTTATGCTCCGATTCCTCGGTGTGCAGGAGGTCGCAGCTGGGGATTATCGGTACCAGTTGAATGCGCGTACGCTCGACAAGACGTACTTCGCCAAGATCGGCGACGAGGTGGAAGGCTACAGCGTCAGCGCCTATGACGCGGACGCGGCCGAGGGCCCGACGCTCGTCCTGCAGCAGGGACCGAGCAGCAAGCCGGTGCGGCTTGTCAAGGGACGCATCGTCCAGCAGGACGCGCGTACCGCCAGGCTTGTCTCGCTGCTCGACGGCACCTTCACCAACGTCCAGATCAATAGCTCGTTACGCATCAAGGACTTCGAGTACAAAGTCGTTGACATACGTGATGACCGTGTCGTAATACGCGACACGAAATCCGGCGCCGAAACCACGGTTGTTCCCTTGACGGAAGAGGAAAAATTGAAGCTTCAAGGAGGAGGCGTTTCGTCGCCATTTGGCGGCACGACGGCTACTCCCGGAGGCGTATCTCGCTAAGTACCTGGTTACCGATTTGCAACGAAACATGTTCACGACCTGCCCGCGTTTTTTTGATTAGGAGCTGCCCATGAAACTTCGTCGACTTGTCATCACGGCTACTGTTGCCTGCGCCTCCCTTGCCTGTTTCGCTGTCGCCCAGAGCGACGATGCGTTTGAGGCCTTGCTCCAGGAAATCAGCCAGCCGTCACCCACGGCAGGTGCACAGTCCGCCGAGGTCCCTGCCACGGAAGCGCCCGCCGCCGAGGTCGTAGCTCCCACAGCGGAAGCTGCTCCTGAAGCCGCCGCCGAAGTTGCCGCGGAAGCAGCCGTTGCGGCAGAACCGGTCGTTGAGGAAGCCGCCGCGGTGGTCGAAGAGGCGGCCCCGGTGATCGAGGAGACGGCGACGTCCGTCGAGGCTGTCGAAGCAGTGGATGCCTCCGTGCTGGAGACGCAGGCCGGGTTCGAGGAAGCCGCCGCAGCCGCTGCGGAAGAGCCGGCACCGGTCGTGGTCGAGGAGACGCAGGTTGAAGCTGTTGAGGAAGTCGTACCCGCCATGGAAGAGGCTGCCCCCGCCGTTGTTGTTGAAGAAGTTGTCGTCGAGGAAACGGTCCTCGAAGAACCCGTGATGGAAGAAAGCGCGCCGGCTGACATGGAAGAGGCCGATGCATCCGCCGATGCCGAAGAGGGTGTTGACGCGGAAGACGCCGCGTCTGAGACGACCGGGGATGAGGCGGAGAAGCTCGCGCAGCAGGAAGAAGTACGTCGCCAGGAACGCGAGCTGGCTGGAAAGAAGAGCCTCGAGGCCGGCTTGAGCAAGGCGCAGGACTACAACAAGGCCATCGCGGACCTTGAGGAAGCGCTGAAGAATATCCCGGATCGTCCAGCGACCAAGGACCTGATCGCGCAGGCCAAGGCTTCCCTGGTTGATGCGCACCTTCGCAAGGCGAAGGATGCCCTCAGCAACAAGAATGTTCCCGATGCCGAAGCTTCCGTGAAGCGTGTGCTGGAGCTGGATCCCGAGAACCGCAAGGCGGCCGACCTGCAGACCCGGGTCGCGCGCGAGAAGGCGCGCCAGGAGAAGCTCGCGTCCGTTCCCGTAAAGCCCAAGGACCGTCCCGCCGTGAAGGAGAAGGCCAAGTCGATTGCCGACCTCCTCGTTGAAGGCCGCGGGCTGTACAAGATCGGCGAC
Source organism: uncultured Verrucomicrobiota bacterium (assembly GCA_964503335.1). GTDB lineage: Bacteria > Verrucomicrobiota > Kiritimatiellia > CAIVKH01 > CAIVKH01 > CAZCZZ01. Next base: position 24,170 of record CAZCZZ010000009.1, on the reverse strand, counting down.
TACAACGGCGCCGAAGCCGTCTACGAGAAGATCCTCGCCACGGACGAGTACAACGTCGAGGCGATGCGTTTCCTGCGCAAGATCGACGAGCTGCGTTACGACATCAAGACGAAGGAACGCGAAGCCACCTCCGCCGACATGATTGCGAAGGTTCGCGACACTTGGAACCCCCCGATCCGCGAAGAGGTTGAACTTCCCGAAGCGGTGGTCAGCCGCACCGCCGTGGAGAGCTCGACGGGTGCCGAGAAGCTCCAGAAGAAGATGGAAGACATCCTGATTCCCGCGATCGAGTTCCGCCAGGCCAACATCGTGGATGTGATCAACTTCCTCGTCGATGCCAGCCGTGCCGGCGATGCAGAAGGTGCCGGCGTGAACATCATCCTCAACCTCAATCTTCCGTCAGGCGCTGCGCAGCAGCCCGACGTTTCGACCCAGCCCTCGCCGCTGGATGACCCCTTTGGCACGGGCGGTGGCTTTGATCAGCCGATCGAGCAGGCTCCTGCGTCCGAGTCTTCCAATATCCCGGCGATCACCCTGAATCTCCGCCGCGTTTCCCTGCTTAACGCCATCAAGTACATCACCGAAGTCGCCGGCTTGAAGTACCGCATCGACGAGAACGCGGTGATCATCACGCCCGAGGGTGTGGTCCAGGGCCGCGTCATCACCCGCTTCTTCCCCGTGCAGCCGTCGATCATGGATGTGATCGTGGAACGCGACGAGACGCCCGAAGAGCGCAGCGGCGACTTCATCGAGATGGGCCAGTCGAGCACGACGATCAAGAAGGTCAACGTGAAGGACTTCTTCGAGGGTTCCGGTGTTCCGTTCCCCGTTGGTACGTCGATTACCTACAACCAGAGCCTCTCCAAGCTGATCGTCGCGAATACGCCGGAGAACATGGAACGCCTCGAGCGGATCCTCGCCGAGCTGAACCTCGTGCCCAGCCAGGTTGAAATCGAAGCTCGCTTCGTGGAAATCGGCCAGAACGATCTCGAAGAGCTCGGCTTCCAGTGGATCCTTACGGACAACTACGAGTTCGCCACGCGCGACAACGGCGCGCCGATCGCCGGCCAGGAACGCCTCCAGTTGAACAAGGACACGGATGGCATCACGAAGGGCCTCCGCTTCTTCAACCTCGACACCACGACGGGCTCGCTCGATCCCGCCAGCACGGTGTCGCAGACGATCAACCAGTCGAATCTCGGCAACCTGCTGACGTTCGCGAGCGTCCTGACCAATCCCGAGATGCAGCTTGTCGTGCAGGCGCTCTCGCAGCACGGCGGTACCGACCTCCTGTCGGCTCCCCGCGTCACGACGCGCAGCGGCGTGAATGCGCAGATCCAGGTCGTCACCGAGATCATCTATCCGACCGAATTCGAAGTGACGCAGCCCACGATTGCCGCATCGACGATCTCGACGGCGGGTACTTCGGGCGGTCTCGTGACGCCTCCGACGGTTACGCCGGGTTCGTTCGAAACGCGCGAGACGGGCGTGATCCTCAACGTGACGCCGACGGTCGGTCCCGACGGCTACACGATCGACCTCGTGCTTGCGCCTGAAGTCGCTGAACTCGTGGGCTGGATTCAGTACGGCTCTACGATTTCCGCCGGCGGCCAGGACTTCCAGTACAACATCCCGCAACCGATCTTCGCGAGCCGCAACGTGACGACGAGCATGGTCATCTGGGACGGCCAGACGGTGGTCATGGGCGGTCTGATTCGTGAAGACCTCAAGAAGATCAAGGACAAGATCCCGCTGCTTGGCGACATTCCCTTCCTCGGCCGTCTCTTCCGCAGCGAAGGCGAATACAGCCAGAAGAAGAACCTCCTGATCTTTGTGTCCGCGCGACTGGTTGATCCGTCCGGCAAGCCGATTCACCGCCTTGAGCAGGGTACGAAGGCGGAGCAGGTCGCAGCAGAGTAGGGTGGGGATTCAGACTCCGCCCGGCAGTACCGGGCGAGGTGACCGGTTCGAAGATCGGTTCGTGGTTGCGGCCAGCGCGTCGTGTGTTGTAGCCGCGGCACTCTGCCTGTCACCCGCAGGTGTGGCTGCCGCGCTCTTCAAAATTCACGCCAGCGCCTTCGACTTGCTCAGGCCGGGCGAGTGGGTGGCTAAATTTCAACATGTCCTCTGCTGAACGCACACTGCTCCTGATTGACGGTACCGCGATGGCCTATCGCGCGTTCTACGCCATCGCCGAGCTGAGCCGGAAAGACGGCACGCCGACGAATGCTGTCTATGGCTTCATCAAACTGTTCCGGAACCTGGTCGATACGTGGAAGCCCACGCATGCGGCTGTCGTGTTCGATAAAGGCATGCCGCAGGCGCGACTTGAGTTGCTTCCCACGTACAAGGCGCAGCGCAAGGAGATGCCGGATTCCCTGCGCGACCAGATTGAAGCCATCAAGGAGTACCTCGACGCGGCGACCGTGCCGTGCCTGTTCGAAGAGGGCGAGGAGGCGGACGACATCCTCGCGTCGCTGGCCGCATTCGGTGGTTCCCCGGCCTCCAAGGTCCTGATTGCCACGAGTGACAAGGACATGTTTCAACTCGTGAACGACACGTGCCTGATTGCCGCGATGACCAAGGCCGGTGTTGTGATGGGAGCGGCCGAGGTCAAGGAGAAGACCGGCGTTGAGCCGCGTCAGATTGTGGACTGGCTGGCGATGGTGGGTGATACCGCCGATAACATCCCTGGCGTTCCCGGCGTGGGCGAGAAGACCGCCGCAAAGCTCATGGCCCAGTTCGGCACCATCGAGCAGCTATGGGAGCGCATCGGGGAAGTTGCCTCCGACCGCATTCGCGCCGCTCTCCTGGAGAGTCGCCACATCATTGAGCGCAACCGCAAGATGATGACGCTCAAGTTCGACGTCAACGTGCCCCGGGAATGGAGCCTGCTTGAGCTGAAGAAACCGAACCCGGACCGTGTTCTTCCTTTCCTGGACAAGATGGAATTCCAAGGCATGGCACGAGCGATGCGGGATGAGGCGTCGAAGTTGTTCTAGGAACGAGTCGGAATTTGCCCACGGAACACACGGAATACACGGACTACCGAGAAGAAGGTTGCCCACGGAGGTCACGGATGAAGAGGATGTTCCGAATTCAGATAAAACCAAAATCAGAATCTGATCTTCCTATCCGTGCTATCCGTGACCTCCGTGGGCAAACATTCAGAACTCTTCGTTCCGTGTATTCCGTGTGTTCCGTGGGCAAAACTCCGGGTCTTTTGACTGCTTCATGACGAAGGTTGTTACACAGAAGATTCTGCTCGCGGTATTCGGGTTGCTGGCGCTTTACGGCGTGGGGCTGGGCATCCGGCGCGTGGTGGTTGAGGCGCAGCTTTCGGCGCGTGGCGAGGACATGCCGTTTACGCTCGAGAGTGCCTTGCACTATCGCCGCGTGAAGATGATCTACGACACGGGGTCGATGCCGACGATCGACCAGAGTGTCGAGTTCCCCGACGGCGTGAATGTCCGCACGACGTACGAGTTTGGCTCGGAGTATGTGCAGGCAGCGCTGGCGCATCTGCTGCCCGACGCACTATCCGTCACCGAGAGGTTGCGCTGGATCGAGGCCGGCTGGTTCTGTCTCGGCGTGCCACTCATGGCGCTCTGGGTGTTCGCATGGAAGCGCAGCGTGACGGGCGCGGCCGTGGCGGGGCTTCTCTATGCTGTCGCCGTTTCGAGCGTGATCCGGTCGACGGGCCAGGAACTGTCGAAGGAGAACCTTGCCCTGCCTTTGCTTGTCGCGCATCTGCTGGCGAGGGCTGTTGCTCTCCGGTGGGCCGGGCAACCGCGTGGAAGGTACGCCATCGTGGCATCCTCCCTGCTTCTTGCCTGGTCGCTCTGCTGGTGGGACATGATCCAGTACTACGTGCTGCTTTGGGCCATTGGCGGGCTGTGGTCAGTCCTAGTCTGGGGTGAGACCTTGTCGTCGCAGCGTTCGCGTTTGTGGCTGGCCGAGGCCTTCGGCCTGATCACCGTCGGCATCTTGCAGCCCTACTACCGCGCGCACGGCTTCATTCTGTCACCGTCCATGCTCATGGCGATGGCCGGAATAGTGGGCCTGCTTGCCCCGGGGCGGGCGGGCCGCTTCCGGTGGTCGCTCCTAGGCATCCTTGTGCTCGCCTTCGGTGCAGTCGCGTTCTGGGGGAGCTACGGTGCCGCGTACGGCCATTTCACCAGCCTGGTGTGGGCGAAGCTCCGCTTCTTCAACGTGAAGCCGGCGGACCCCGCCCTGCTGACGTTTGACCAGCGGATCATGTGGGTGCCGGCCCTGGACTCCGCGACAATCCAGTTGACATGGGTTTTGTTCCCCGCGATAGTCGCGCTCACAGTAGTTGCAGTCGTCGCGGCATTCAGGCGCGCGCGGTTCGATCAAGATCCCGAAGTATATCGCCTCGTTCTCCTCCAAATTGTTTCCCTAGCGGCCTTCGCGCTGTTTGTGCGCTTTCACGTGTATGTGGCGCTTTTCGGTGCGGCGCTGGCCGGATGGTGGGTGGCGGAGATGGAGAGGTCGGGCGGGTGGCGCCGATGGGTGGCCCTGTCGATCGCCGGACTTGGAATTGTGGCTGAATCCGGATCACTCCTGAAGGATCCCCGCGCGTGGGGCAGGGATGATGTGTACTACAGCGAACTGTCGGAGCTGACGAACTGGCTGCGGGCCCGTGTGGCGCCGGACGCCGTGTTGGCCAACTTCGGGACGAGCGGAGGTATCGCGGCGTACGGGAAGTGTCCCGTGGTGTTGCATCCCAAGTTCGAGGCGCCGGGCATCCGGAAACGGGTCCGCGAGTTTGGCGAGTTGCTGTTTCGTGGCACGGAAGTGGAGTTTCGCGATTGGGCGGACCGTCACGGCGCGAAGTATTACGTGCACGCGCTGGGCGAGTTTGCGACGCGGAATCCTGAACTGCAGATGCGATATTTTGTGAATGCGCTGGAGCCGGCGACGAATGCGCCGGCGCGACTGTTCGAGTTTGCCCCGGATGAATTGCACTTGTTCCGCCGGATGTGGGGAAACCGCAAATACGCGGTGTACCGCATCACGACGAAGGAGGACGAGGTGGCGGCGGCGCAGCACGCGAGGAACGCCCAGGCTGCGCTGCAGCGGGGTGACCTGGATGCGGCGGAGGCCTCGGCGATAACCTCGCTCGAACGCAATCCGGAAGAGGCGCGGGCACAGGGTGTGCTTCGGCATGTCATGTTGCTCAGGGAAGAGGGATTTTCGCACGAAGCGGATGAAAACAGGCCGTAAGCATGGCGCGGGGCTGGCGATAGCCGTGACCGGCGGCATCGCCTGCGGCAAGAGCGAGGCGGGACGCGTGCTCGCGGCGGCTGGTGCCTCGGTGCGGGACGCGGATGAGGTGGCCCACGCGGCGATCGACCCCGGGGGATCGGCCTACAAGGCGGTGGTCGAACGATTCGGGAAAGGGGTGCTCGATTCCGGCGGGCATATCAACCGGAAGGCGCTCGGCGCCGTGGTGTTTCGCGACAGGGAATCCCGCCTGGCCCTGAACGCGCTGGTGCACCCGGTGGTGATGAAGGAATTGCGACACTGGATCGCGCAGGAGGTCGAGAGCGGTCGGGATGCGGTGGCCTTGATACCGCTGCTGTTTGAGATCGATGCGGCGGAGGGCTGGGACTTCATCCTCTGCATCGCAGCAGATGAGGCGGTCGCGAGAAGAAGGCTGGAGGAACGTGGATTGTCCGCGAAGGAAGCGGGCGAGCGGATTGCCGCCCAGTGGCCGCTGGCCGAGAAGGTGAAGCGGGCCGATGTGACGATTTGGAACAACGGGACGCTGGATGCGTTCCAGCGTGAAGTTGAGAGCGTCTATTCAAGGATCAGGGAAAGGAACGAACATGGCTGATGAAGTACCGAACAAGCAGCGTCGTCATCGCGGAGGCCGGGGCCGCCCGCCGCATCACCGTCACAACAACCACAACAACAACCACGGGAACCACGCGGTTCATTCCGATCCCTACATGATGTCGGACGGCGGCTCACGTCCCCCGATCACAGACGAACAGGCGATCGCCAAGCAGGCCGCCTACGCGCAGAGCCAGCCTTCGTTTGATCCCGCGCGGACTGAGATCCAGCGCTCGGATATGCCGCCGGATCAGGACCCGAACAGCGGGAACGGCGGGCAGCCGCCCGCCGTGGATACGCGTCCGCGTCCGCAGGGACGCGTGCTCAAGCTCTACGAGCTCCAGGCGCTGTCCGTGCCCGATCTCAACAAGATGGCGGACAGCTATTACCTCACCGACCTCGGCGCGCTGCGCAAGCACGAGCTGATTTTCGAGATCCTGCGCGTCAATGCGCGGGCCGGTGGCCAGATGTTCGGTCGCGGGATCCTTGAGATCCTCCCCGATGGCTTCGGCTTCCTCCGTTCTCCGCTCTACAACTACCTGCCGTGTCCCGAGGACATCTACGTCTCGCCGTCGCAGATCCGCCGCTTCGCGCTTCGTACCGGCGACTACGTGGAGGGCGAGATCCGTCCGCCGAAGGACAAGGAACGCTTCTTCGCGCTGCTGAAGGTGGACCGGGTCAACAACGGCGACCCCGAGGCGTCGCGCTCGAAGGTTCCGTTTGAGAACCTGACACCGCTGTTCCCGGATCGCCGTCTCGTCCTTGAGACCAAGCCCGAGGAAATCTCGATGCGCGTCATGGACATCCTGACGCCGATCGGCAAGGGCCAGCGCGGCTTGATCGTTGCGCCGCCCCGCACGGGTAAGACGGTGCTCATGCAGAAGATGGCGAACAGCATCTCGGCGAACAACCCCGAGTGCGACCTCATCATCCTGCTCATCGACGAGCGACCCGAAGAAGTGACGGACATGCAGCGCAATACCAAGGCGCAGGTCTTGAGCTCCACGTTCGACGAGCCGCCCGAACGCCACGTCCAGGTTGCGGAAATCGTCATCGAAATGGCGAAGCGCAAGGTCGAATGCGGCAAGGATGTCGTGATCCTGCTCGATAGCATCACGCGCCTCGCGCGCGCCTACAACACGTTGCAGCCGCACAGCGGCAAGATCCTGTCGGGCGGCGTGGACGCGAATGCGCTCCATAAGCCCAAGCGGTTCTTCGGCGCAGCGCGTAACATCGAAGGCGGCGGCAGCTTGACGATTATCGCCACGGCGCTCGTCGATACCGGCAGCCGCATGGACGAGGTCATCTTCGAAGAGTTCAAGGGCACGGGCAACATGGAGATCGGCCTGGATCGACACCTCGTCGACAAGCGCATCTTCCCCGCGATCAACATCGAGAAGTCGGGCACGCGCAAGGAGGAGAATCTCCTTCACCCTGACGAGATCGGCAAAGTCTGGATCCTCCGCAAGGCGCTCAATGGCGTCCCGCCGGTCGAAGCCATGGAGTTGCTGATCAATCGTCTGAAGAAGACGAAGAGCAACGTCGAATTCCTGATGTCGCTGCAGGGTTAAGAACGGAGAGGTGGGATGATTCCGGCCGCGGAAGCACACAGACACCAGCGACACGTTGTTGCCGGTGCGTTTGCCCTCGTGGCCTCGCTCGTCCTTCACTTCTTCGTCGTGGAGAAGCTCCCCGCGTTTTCCTTCGGTCGTCCCATGGACCCGGAGGACGTGGTGTACTATCCGCCGGTCCGGCTCGACCAGGTCATCGCTCGGCCGCCGGACGTTGCTCCGATGCAGGCCGACCGGTTCAGGCCTGAAGATCCCGGAAGCATTGCCGACGCCTTTGGCGCTCCGTCCGTTCCCGAAGGCGTGGTCGCGCAGGACCTGCCGCTGCCCGATGCTCCGACGGTGAAGGTGGGCCCCATGAAGGGCGAGGGGGAGCCACTGGCCTACCTCACGCCCAACCAGGATGCGACCTCGTGGGAGCCGCGCCAGGAGGTGCTGCAGATCGAGGAGAAGCTGCTGTCCGATTCCGTGGCCGCCTTGCCGCGTCGCATCGTTCCCAGCGTCCCGCGCACGCCGAGCGTTCCTGACTTCACGCTGCCCGCAGACCTTGAGGCCATCAGTCGTGCGGGCGGTGGCTCGGCCGATGTCCTGGGCGATGCGCTCTCGATCGCAAGGCTGGAACCGCAGGCGGATGCCCTGGGATCGCATCGTCCGTCCGTGGCCATGCTGCCGCCCGAACTCGCGCTGCCCGACGGGATTCCCGGAGCCACCGAGTCATCGCGTGAGGTGTCGAAGCTTGAAGCGACCGAAGGCTACCTCGGCCTCACGCTCTACACCTACCAACCACAGGACGAACCCGGGGCCACGTATTTTGAAGTGCACCTCGCGCGCGCGGTCGAGGAAGAGTTGCCGGTGCTGCCGAAGGACGTGCTGCTCATGCAGGATTCATCGGAGAGCATGACGGCTTGGAAGCTCGCCGAGTGCAAGGCGGGGTTGCGACGCTGGCTCGAGTTGCTGGGTCCCGATGACCGATTCGACATCATGGGCTTCCAGGATGCGCCGTATCGCTGCTTCGACGCGTGGGCGCCGGTGAATCCGATGAACATCGCGAAAGCGCGGAAGTTCATCGACGATATGCGGGCGCAGGGCAATACCGACGTGTATGCGTCTCTTGAAGCCGCGCGGCGGGTGGAAAGAACGCCCGGACGACCTGTGCTGGCTATCCTTGTGACGGACGGTCGGCCGACGGCGGGTGCGACGGACAGCTCGGAAATCATCGAGTCGTTCAGCCGCCAGAACGAAGGCGAGGTGGCGATGTTTTCGTTTGGCGCGGGTAGGCGCGTGAATCGCTTCCTTCTCGACCTGCTCAGCTTCCGCAACCGGGGCGATTCCCGGGTGGTGGTGGACATCGATCGCATCCCATCCAACATGGAGCGTTGGGCCCAGGAAACCAGCAGGCCTGTGCTGATCGACCTCCGCTACGAGTTCTCCGGCGTAAACACCGACGATGTGTACCCCAGAACGCTCACGCACATGTTCCTCGATCGACCCCTCGTCCTGTCCGGACGTGTCGAAGGCGCCTCTGAAAGGACGGCATTTCAGATCGTGGGCCAGAGCGGACCCGTGAAGCGGGACATGCTCTTTACCCTGGATTGGGACACCGCTTACCAGGGATCGGACGACCTTCGCCAGCGCTGGGCTTGGCATAAAGCGTACGAACTGATCGGCTTATACACGGCCACGCGTGATCCCAAGCTCTTGAAGTCCCTGCAGGCCCATGCGACCCGCTACGGTCTTCAAGTACCTTACGGGCACGACCTTGTTGCCGCGCCTTGACCGTCCCGTCCGCGTCGCTTGACGGTGCCCCATGCCTTGCCTATGTTACGCGGCTCTCTGCGCCAGACGCAGAACCAGCGAAGGAGCTTTAGTTCATGAATATCAGAGTCGAGACAGCCGGTACCTGCCGGAAGAACATCCATGTCGAAGTACCGGCCGACCAGGTTTCCGCAGAGTTCGGCGAAGTCACGCAGGCCTATATCCAGTACGCGAAGATTCCCGGCTTCCGCCCGGGTCGTGCTCCCCTGGGATTGATCCAGAAGCGCTATGCGAAGGAAATCGCCCAGGAGGTCAAGGAACGCCTTGTACCGAAAGGTTACCAGCACGCCGTGAAGCAGGAGAGCTTGCAGACCGTGGCCGTGCTCGACGTCAAGGAAGAGCCCGTCGAGGCGGGCCACCCGTTCTCCTTCACGGTGATTGTCGATGTGGCGCCGGATTTCGAACTGCCCAAGTACGAGGGCATCAAGCTCGAAGGCAAGAAGGTTGAGATCGGTGACGAAGACGTGAAGGGCACGATCGATCGCCTGCGCGAGCAGGGCGGGACGTTTGAAGACGTCACCACCCGCGGCGTGCAGAAGGGCGATCTCGTCAAAGTCGACTACGAAGGCACACTGGACGGCAAGAACCTTGAAGAGATTGCACCGGGCGCGGCAGGTCTCGGCAAGGGCAAGGACTTCTGGCTGATGGCCGACCAGGAGAACGAATTCCTTCCCGGCTTCAGCACGGCGTTGCTCGGCGCGAAGGTCGGTGAGAAGAAGCAGATCGAAGTCGAGTTTCCCGCGGACTTCGCAGAGAAGGCTGTCGCGGGCAAGAAGGCATCCTATGCGGCCGAAGTGACCGCGATCCGCGAGCGCAAGCTGGCGGAGATCAACGAGGAATTTCTCAAGTCGCTCGGCGTCGATTCCGAGGAGACCTTGAAGCGCCGCGTGCGCGAGGACCTCCAGTCCATGCGTGAGGGTGGCGAAAAGCGTCGCCTGCAGGGCGAGATCATCAAGAAGCTGCTTGAGGAGACGAAGCTGGACGTGCCGGAATCCGTGCTCGCCACCGAGACGCGCAACGAAGTGTACGATCTTGTACAGCAGACATCCCATCGCGGCGCCTCGGCCGACGACATCGAAGGCAAGAAGGAAGAGCTATTCGAAGTCGCCACAAAGAACGCCACGGAGCGCGTCAAGCTTCGCTACATCTTGCGCCGCATCGCCGCGCAGGAGAAGGTTGAGGTCACGAAGGAAGAGTTCGACGCGCGCATCCAGGGCCTTGCCGCCCAGCATCGCGTGCCCGCGGATCGCGTGATTGCCGACCTGAAGAAGAACGAATCGCTTGGCCGCCTCGAGGATGAGGTGCGCTTGAACAAGACGTTGGCTTTGATTTTGGACAAGGCTGAGGTTAAGTTCTCCTCATAGGAAAACGAATGACACCATCCAGCCAGGTTCTTGTACCGATGGTCGTTGAGCAGACGGGGCGCGGTGAGCGCGCTTTCGACATCTACTCGCGGCTGCTCAAAGAGCGAATCATCTTCATCGGCACGCCGATCAACGACGAGGTGGCCAACCTCATCATTGCCCAGATGCTGTTCCTGCAGGGCGAAGATGCCGAGAAGGACATCAACCTCTACATCAACTCGCCGGGCGGATCGGTCACGGCCGGCCTTGGCATCTACGACACGATGCAGTTCCTGAAGTGCGACGTGGTCACGTATTGCGTCGGCCAGGCCGCCAGCATGGGTGCTGTCCTGCTCGCCGCCGGTGCGCCGGGCAAACGCCACGCGCTGCAGAATTCGCGCATCATGATCCACCAGCCGTGGGGCGGGGCACAGGGCCAGGCGACCGACATCAGCATCCAGGCGAAGGAAATCCTGCGTATGCGCGATCGCCTGAACGAGATCCTGGCCCATCACTCGGGCCGCTCGGTCGAATCGATTTCGAAGGACACGGACCGCGACAACTTCATGTCGGCTGAAGAAGCCAAGACGTACGGTTTGGTCGATGACGTGATCGCGAATCGCAAAGACCGGAAAGTGAAGTAACTATGGCTGCCCCCCGCGGCGAAACTCCGAAGTGCTCCTTCTGCGGCAAAGCGCAGGCGGAAGTGGAGCGTCTGATCGCGGGTCCCGGTGTCCATATCTGTGACCAGTGCGTTGACCTGTGCGGATCCCTCCTGCATCGGGAAACGACCAAGGGCGAACGCCGCAAGAGCACCGAACTCAAGGTTCCGAAACCCCACGAGATCAAGGCGTCGCTCGATGAGTACGTGATCGGGCAGGACCAGGCGAAGAAGGTGCTCTCCGTGGCGGTGCACAATCACTACAAGCGCATTTACAGCAAGACCCGTGTCAGCCCGAATGATCCGCATGCCGAGGTCGAACTCGAGAAGAGCAACATCATGCTCATCGGCCCGACAGGCTGCGGCAAGACGCTCCTCGCGAAGACGCTTGCGCGCATCCTCGACGTGCCGTTCAGCATGTCCGACGCAACGACGCTGACCGAAGCGGGCTATGTCGGCGAAGACGTGGAAAACATTCTCCTGCGCCTCCTTCAAGCTGCCGATTACAACGTGGCGCGCGCGGAGGTTGGCATCGTCTACATCGACGAAATCGACAAGATCAGCAAGAAGGGCGACAACCCGTCCATCACCCGCGACGTATCCGGCGAGGGCGTGCAGCAGGCGCTGCTCAAGATTCTCGAAGGCACAACGGCCAATGTCCCGCCCCAGGGCGGCCGCAAGCACCCGCAGCAGGAGTACATCAAGATCAACACGGAACATATCCTGTTCATCTGCGGCGGGGCGTTCGTGGGCTTGAACGACATCATCCAGCGCCGCATGGGCAAGGGCGTGCTCGGGTTCGGCGGCAAGCCGGGCGCGAGTGCCGATACGATCAAGAAGTCGCACATCCGTGTCGAACCGGAAGACCTCGTTCGCTACGGGCTGATCCCGGAATTCATCGGTCGCCTGCCCGTGTCGGTGATGCTCGATGGATTGTCCGAAGACGAGCTGTACCGCATCCTGACGGAGCCGAAGAACGCGATGACCAAGCAGTACACGAAGCTGCTCGGCATGGAGAACGTGGCGCTGTCGTTCACCGAATCATCGCTTCGCGAGCTTTCCCGCATCGCCTGCCAGAAGGGCACGGGCGCCCGCGGCCTGCGCGCGATCCTCGAACACATCATGCTCGACGTGATGTACGACGTTCCGATGAAGGGCAACATCCGCGAGTATCGCGTGACGAAGTCCATTGTCGCGGGACAGCGGACGGCGCTTGGACTCGATGACGAGTCGCTCAAGATCGCTTGAGCTACCCGCCAATCCACGTCATCGTTGCGCCCGGACCGGTATCAACATGACTCAACGCTCCGATCGCCTTTTCGCCGCGCTTACGCTGACCTTCCTTGCGCTCCTTTCCTGTGATGCCGTGGCGCGTCGTGTCGAGATCCGCGTGATCCACACGACGGACCTGCACGGGCATATCCTTCCGACGCGCGACTACGACGGGAACGAAAACGTCGGGGGACTTCTTCGCTGCTCCACGTTGATCCGGCAACTTCGCGCGGAGAGGGACAACACGTTGCTTGTCGATAGCGGCGACCTTTTCCAGGGGAGTCCCGAGGGTCTACTTACCGGCGGCGAGATCATGCCGCGCGCGATGGCGTGGCTGAAGTACGACGCATGGACGCTCGGCAATCACGAGTTCGACTGGGGACTGCACAAACTCAGCCCGGTGGTACAGGGCGCGACGTTCAGCGTGCTGGCGGCCAATGTGCGGGCCACGCCGGGGAACAAGACGCCGCTTCCAGCAGTGGCGCCCTATGTCATCAAGGAACTCGACGGTGTTCGCGTGGCGATCATCGGGCTGATCACGCCGGGCGTCCCGACGTGGTCGCTGCCGGATCTCCTCGGCCCGCTGGAGTTCCGCCGTTCGGTGGAATCGCTGAAAGACATCATGCCGGCCCTGCGCGAGGCCGATCCGGATGTCATCATCCTGACGACCCATCAGGGCTACAAGGATCGTGGCGATGACTCGGCCAATGAAATCAACGCCATTGCGAAGAATTTTCCGGAGATCGACGTGATCCTCGGCGGCCACACACACAAGCCGATGGAGCACGTCATGATTGGCGACACGCTGTATTCACAGGCCGGCTACCACGGGATATGGCTCGGCTGCGTGGACATCGCCTTCGACACCGTCACGCGGGAAATCATACGCAAGGAAGCGCGCCTGCTGAATGTTCGCACGGATGTGGAGCAGGATCCTGCCCTGGCGGAGTTCTTGAAAGAAGACATCGATCGCGCGAGGGCTTACATGGCCGAGGAGATCGGTACCGCTTCCGCAAAGATTACCGCCGCCGTGGACATGAAGGGGAATTCACCCGTTCAGGTGCTGCTGGCGCGGGCCATAAAGGCGGCCTCGAAGGCGGACGTAGTCCTTCATGGTGTGCTTTCAGAGGATGACCTTGCCGCGGGTGCGATCCGGATGGAGCACATCTGGAACATCGTGCCATACGAGAACCGGATTGGTTTGCTCCAACTCACGGCGTCGGAGATCACCGCCATTCTCGAAGAAAGCGCGGCGCGACAAGGGACGATCCATTTGATGGGCTGCTACGGCATGACGTTTGATGTGGAGAAGGACACGGCGGGACAAGTTCATGTCACGAACCTGCGCCTGCCGGATGGCTCGCTGCCGCATCCGCGCAAGCGCTTCAAAGTCGCGCTGAACAGCTACGTGCTGGCTTCGGGCGGTGAGCGCTTCCCGTCGGTGCGTCGCCTTGTGGCCATACCGGAGTGCCGGCTTGAGGTCCTGAATGTGGATACGCGCACCGCGGTGATCGACTATGTGAAGGCCCATAGTCCTCTGGATCCCGCCACGCTTCAGGGGGATGGCGGCCGATGACGGGCAGTAAGGATCTTCCATCGCGGGTCAACGTATGGATGGAGTACGGCCTGTGCGTGTTCGCCTTCGGCATTCCCGTCTCGATCGCGGTTGGTGAACCTGCGGGCTTCATTGTGTTTCTGCTGTGGCTGCTGTCGTTACGGGTGGCCCCCGGTGCAGCCCCGCTTCCTGCGAACCCCTTCCGCATGGTGATCCCGGTCTTCGTCGGCGCGGTCTTTATTGCATCGGCGCTGGGCGTCAATCCGATCAGGAGTTTCGACAAGATTACGCGCTTCGCCCTGATGGGGGCGGTCTTTGCCATGCCGGTCGTTTGCCTGCGCGAAGGCAAGGCAGACTGGGATCGCATCGCGAAGTTTGTAGCCTGTTTCCTCGCCGGCATCACCGCGCGCGCTGCTTATGACTGTGTGCGTTTCGGTTGGGCGTTGATTCACCTGGAGCCCGCGCAGGTGGAGACGGGCATAGTGGACTCCACGATGGTCACGTCGCCGTGGCAGGCGCTCTTTGCCATGGGCAACATGCGCGATCCGCAGATGTACCTCGTTTCGACCTGCCTTCTGGTCGCCGCGCTGGTCTTCGGACTCTGGCCGCAGCGGCGTCGCCTGGTAACGGTCGCGCTGGTTCTCAACGCGGCGGGACTGCTCGTTCATTTCAAGCGCGGCGCGTGGATCGCGTTTGCCGCGGCCTGCCTGATCATGCTGCTGGTGGCGGGAAACCGCCGTGCCTTGTTGATTTTCGTGATCGCGGCGGTCGCGACGATGGCGGTCCCGCAGGTGCGCGAACGCTTGTCCCTCCTGCGTTTTGAATTCACGCGCGACCTTGGCGGGCGCTTTCCGCTGTGGACCGAGGCGGCGCCGAAGCTGATCAGGAAGTATCCGACTGGCCTGGGCTGGAAGACGCTGACGTACGAACGTTTGCGCAGCGAGACACCGCATGTGCAGCGCGGGCTCAATCACCTGCACAACACGCCACTGCAGATCCTCGTGGAACTCGGCTGGGCCGGGCTCGTGGCGTGGCTGCTGTGGATGGGTCGCGCGCTGTGGGTGATGGTTTCGAACGCGATCGCCGGACGACGCGAGGGCGGCGCGCTGGCTGCACTATCGCTGGGCGTCTTCGGCGGATTCGCCGGGCTTATGATCAACGGGTGCGTGGAATACAACTTCGGCGACACCGAGATCTTCATGCTGCTGTCGCTGCTCATGAGCTGTGCCGCAAGCATCTGGATGGGGCTTAAAACCAGGACGACATGATGCGCTCCTGGTCGCTTCATCTCTTCCGCGTGGCGGGCATCAGGCTCCGCATACACTTCACATTCTTCCTGCTCCTCGCATGGGTGGGCTGGCTTGGCTACGACCTCGGGGGAATTCCTGCGCTTTGCTGGTCGGTCATGCTGATCGCGACGGTCTTCCTGTGCGTCGTGTTGCACGAGTTCGGCCATTCGCTCGTTGCGCAGCGCCTGGGCGTGACCGTGCACTCCATCCTTCTGCTGCCGGTCGGCGGCGTGGCCCAGATGTCGCGCATCCCGGAGCGGCCTCTGCATGAATTCCTCATCGCGATCGCCGGTCCGCTCGTCAACGTCGTGATCGCGGCGGTGCTTGTGACGTTTCGCGGCTGGTCGGCTTGGGGCGGGGACATGGGGGCGATCCCGGACAGCATCGGCTCATTCGCCGACCACATCCTGCGCGCGAATGTGATGCTGGTGGTCTTCAATTTGCTGCCTGCATTCCCCATGGACGGTGGACGCATCCTGCGGAGCCTGCTCGCGATGAAGCTGCCGTTCCACGAGGCGACCCGGATTGCCGCGGCGATCGGCCGCTTCATGGCGGTGCTCCTGATGCTGGCAGGTTTGGTGATTAATCCGTTCTTGGTGCTCATCGGGGTCTTCGTTTTCTGGGGTGCGGGGATGGAAGCGCGAATGGTTTCGACGAAGCACGGCTTGGAGGGGCTTGCGGTGGACAGGATCATGAAGCCCGCGTCCATGCTTCCCGCTGATGCGGTGCTTCGTGACTGTCTGAAGGAACTGCTCACCAGGGGCCGCGCGGATTTTGCCGTCGTGCACGGCGCGGAAATTATCGGCTGGCTGCCCGAGCGCGTCTGGCGTCCGGCGATTGAGCTTTCCGGTCCCGAAACACCGGTCACGGCGGTCATGCAGCGACGCTTTGTCGCCCTGCGTCCGGATACACCGGCCGTGGCGTTGCTGGATGATACCACGCGCATCGGTCAAACGTCGTTTCCCGTCGTAGCGGACGGTGTCCTTGTCGGATCGCTGAGGCTTGAAGATCTGGCGCCCCGTCTGTTGGAACCGACGCCTGGTTTGCCGAAGTCGCCCGGTGGCCGGTGGCGTTTCAGCTTCGGCAACTGATCCGGGATAGGGCGAACCCTCCACGCCTGCGCCTCACGGAGGCGCTACTACATTGCTTGTAGAGTGTGTAGTAGCCGCTCCGCGAGTGTCGCGGTTCAGGTCTTCGACTTGATTTCGGAGGCCAGCCACGCAAGGAGGGCATCCCTGTTTTCGAAGCGGCTCTCCAGTTGAGCGTCGTAGGCGAGCTTGCGCCAGTGGCCGACTTCGCGTCCCTCCGGAATCCCCAGCGCGATGATATCTCTTCCCGATACCCATGGCTCCGGCAATGCCGGTTCGCTTTGCATGGCGGCGAACTGCTCTTGAAGAAAGGTGAAGTTGCTCAAGTCGTTGTGGCTGGATTGGCAGTCGAGCCGGTGGAGTTCCAGTTCAGCGGGGAAGGTTGGCGACCCCATCAAGCGGCGCAGGGTGCTGCGACGCATATCCTGCACGTGCATGAAGCGCATGTGGCCGCGTACGCAGTGGACGACATCTTCAATGACCTGGTTGGGATAGCGCAGGCGGCTGAGGATGGACTCTGCCATCGTCGCGCCGAGTTCGGCGTGTCCGTCGAAGCGGATGCGTTCCGTGCCGTCCTCCTGGATCACCCGCTTCATCGTGGGCGGCTTGGCCACGTCGTGCAGCAGCACCGACAGCGCGAGCACGAGATCGCGTTTCTCCGTCATGCCGTCGAGCATCAAGGCCGTGTGCACGAACACGTCGCCTTCGGGATGATACTTCGGCGGCTGCTCGCAGCCCTTCATGGCCACAAGCTCGGGCAGGAAGACCGGCAGAAGCTGCGTCTCGTCCAGGAGCCGCAGGACGCGCCCGGCGCGCGGCGATTCGAGCAGCATGCGGGAGAGTTCCTGCTGGATGCGCTCGGCGCTGATCAGTCCCAGCTTCGGCGCGTTTTTTTGAATGGAAGCCATCGTCGCGGGATCGATGTCGAAATCGAGCACACAGGCGAAGCGGACCGCGCGAAGCAGGCGGAGGTGGTCCTCCTCGAAGCGCTCGTCCGGATTGCCGATCGCGCGGATCACGCGGCGCTTGAGGTCGCTGCGACCGTCCACGAAATCGATGACCTTCTTCTCGATCGGGTCGAAGAAGAGGCCGTTGACCGTGAAGTCGCGGCGTCGCGCATCCTCTTCCGCGCTCGCGAATGCGACGGAGGAGGGGCGCCGTCCGTCGAGGTAGGCCAGGTCGCGGCGGAAGGTGGCGACCTCGAAGACGAAGGGGTCGTCGATGACGAGCATCACGCCGAAGGCCTTGCCGACTTCACGGGTCTTCGGAAAAAGCTTCTCGATGACGTCGGGCGGAGCAGCCGTGGCGATATCGACATCCTTGGGCGTTCGGCCCATGAGCTGGTCCCTCACGCTGCCGCCGGCCCAGTAGGCTTCAAACCCTGCGGTGCGCAGGATCCGGACCATAGCTTCTGCCCGGCTTAGGAGCTCTTCGGGACCCGGTGTGGTTGGTTGCACGACACGTCAGCCGTGAGAATCAGGACGCGGTAGGTGGTTTATGACTTGCGGCAGTTTGGGCCGAATAGAGTCGGCTGCCGTGCGTGCCGTGGTTGTTTGTGCCGGGGCGCGTCCCGCTGTGTGTCGGCGGACGGTGGCGGGCGATGAAGTGGGCGCAATACTTGAGGAACCCTTCGCGATCCGTGGGGGAGATGAATACCGGAGTCTGCGAGTCGGCCAGTTCCATCCGGATCAGGTTATGGGTGGACGATGCGAGGTAGTGTCCGCGCGTCGCGAGCACGGCCTTGCTGACCGCGCTGATGGAGTGCGTCTCGGAGTGGAGGACGGGGATGAAGTAGTACCAGCCTTCGATCAGGATGCCGTTCTCGCTGGCGCGATAGACCCGCGGCGGGTAGATCAGCGGGTTCATCTGGGCGATGAGCTCAAAATACGACGAGTCGTACTTGGCCGGCGACACCATGTCCCATTTCTCATCCCGGTAGTGCAGGAGCTGCCTCGCCATGCGGAGACGCGCGAGCAGCAGGGAAAAGAGTATGACCATTGTGAAACCGAGGATGATCTGACCGACGGAATTTGTCATGACGGCCACATTCCTACCCGCGTCGGTCGCGACATCGTGCACCCTGTAGTATGCTAGGGCAGCAAAGACCGTGGGCGAGGCGATGCTTGAGAACGGGGTCGAAATGTTGGTTACGGAGCCGAGGGAGAACACGAAGTGCAGGATGTACAGGCCGATAATGCCCACACCCCACAGGATTCCGTACTGTTGCTGCAGCGACTGGGCCGCGGCGTTGTGGGGAACGGAGCTGAGCAGGATCGCCGGCGGCGCTTCGACATGGAACAGCGAGTTGACATAAAGCGGTGCGGAGATGGCGGCCAGGGCAAAGATGATCGTTGGGATTTCGAGTTCCCAAGGCCAGCCGGGTGTCGACCACGCTTTCGTCTTAGCCATGATATGTTGAGCCCTTTACCGAAATTGCCTAACCGTTGACCGAAACGAGCCAAAGTATGATGATCAGGGTTTGGAAAACAAGATCGAATCACGGTCGCGTCATGGTGTAACATGCTTGAGTTTAACATCTTCTCCGGTTGTGGGTTGACGTAGGAAGGAGCCTTCGATGACACGTGCATTTTCGTGGTTTGCGGTGCTGTCCCTGACGATTGTCATGTCGGGGTGTCAGGTTAAGACGCCGGAACAGACGGATGGATCCAATGCCAAGACCGCCAAATCCGAGGCCCCGGGAACTGTGTCAGCGGATCCCGCATCCCAGCACCTGCCCGCATTTTCCGCTGCAGCCTATGCGAATAAAGTCGTCCTGCTCGACTTCTGGGCGCCCTGGAACGCGCAGTCCATGGCCGAGCTTCCCGTCATGAAGAAGCTTCATCAGGATCTCCAGTCGCAGCCCTTTACCGTGGTGGGCCTTGCCGTCGAGCGGGCCGACCAGGCGGCTGCGGCAGAAACGATCCGGGGCCTCGGGCTGCCATACCCGGTGTCGTTCGCCAGTGACGATCTCCTGAAGTCCTTTGGCAACGTCCGCGCCATGCCGACGCGTATCCTCCTCGACAAGCGGGGCGCCGTGCGGAAGCAGTACGCGGGGCTGGCGACCGACGCCCAAATGCGCGAAGACATCACCGCGCTCCTGGCGGAGCCGTAATGCGTCGTTTCTCCACCACGCTATTCGCCGCCGTCATGGCGCTGTGCTTCTGCGTCCTACCGCAGGCCAAGGCCCAGTTCGGACAGAATCCGTTCACTGTCGCCGCCGAGATACGCGAGGAAGGCGGCGCGACGCTTCTTACCGTCCGCTTCACCGTCCCACCAAAACACTTCCTCTATCAGGAAACGATCTCGGTGAAGGCCGATGCGCCCGCGAAACTCGTGGAACAGGACATTCCCGCGCCGCTGGAGAAGCACGATACGTTCACCGACGAGTTAAAGAAGGTCTACGTGGAAGACGTTGCGTTCGTCTATCGCGTCGAAGGCGCGCAGAACCCGCTCAAGGTTCTCGTGAAGTATCAGGGCTGCGATGAGTCGGTTTGCTTCTTCCCGCAGAAGAAGCCTTTCGAACTCGCCGTGGCCGGGTCGGCCGCGACTGCGGCCGTGGTGAATGATCTTGTTGAATCGGATTCCATTGCGGCACCGGCGGCGAAGTGGCAGGACTTGATCGGCGATTTCGAAGTCGTCGCGCAGGCGGCCGGCTATGTCCGGGCTCCCGAGTTCCTTGCGTTCCTCGATGGCGCCAAGGGTGGGGCTGCCGGTGCGGGCACGGACAACGCGTTGGCCGACTTCCAGCGCCGCGGACTCTGGGTCACCGTGCTGATCCTGCTTGTGGGCGGCGTGGCGCTGAACTTGACGCCCTGTGTTCTTCCGCTCATCCCGATCAACCTCGCAATCCTCGGCGCGGGCAACAAGGCGCGCAGCCGCGGCGAAGGGTTTGCCTTGGGCGGTCTGTACGGTTTGGCGATGGCGCTGGTTTACGGCCTGCTCGGACTCGCCGTCGTGCTGACCGGGTCCAAGTTCGGTGCGCTTAATTCGTCGCCATGGTTCAACGCCGTGATCGCCATCGTGTTTGTCGTGATGGCGCTCGCGATGTTCGACATCCTGGCCGTGGATTTCTCCCGGTTCCAAGGACGCACCGGCGGCGCGGGGCAGGGCACCGGCGGTCGCTACCTGGCCGCGTTCTCCATGGGTGCAGTCGCTGCGTTGCTCGCCGGCGCGTGTGTCGCACCGGTCCTGATTTCCACGCTCCTCCTCGCGAGCACACTCTATGCCCAAGGCGTTCAGGCCGCGCTGGCGCTCCCGTTCCTTCTTGGCCTCGGCATGGGCCTGCCGTGGCCGTTCGCCGGGGCGGGGCTCTCGTTCCTTCCCAAACCCGGGGCGTGGATGACGCGCGTGAAGATGGTTTTCGGTGTCATGATCCTCGGGTTTGCCGCGTATTACGGCTGGCTCGCCTACGAAGGCTTCCGCATCCGCAGCACGCAGGCCGAAGTGGTGGGCGGGGCAGGGGGCGATCCCGCCGTGGCATCGACGGAGAAGTTCCGCGAGGCCTTGATCGAATCGAAAGCGACCGGCAAACCCATCTTCATCGATTTCTGGGCGACGTGGTGCAAGAACTGCCACGCGATGGAGAAGACGACGTTCAAGGACCCCGAGGTCATGCGCCGCTTCTCGGAACTCATCGTGCTCAAGTACCAGGCCGAAGATCCCGGCGCATCCCCCGCCGTCGAAGTCCTCGACCACTTCCAGGCGCTAGGCCTGCCCACCTACGTGATCCTCAAGCCGAAGTAGCGCGGCAGCGCACGAGGCTATAGGCTGTAGGGGTTTAGGCTGTAGGTTCAGATCGCCTAAAGACCTAAAGACCTAAAAGTCTACAGCCTACAGCCTTGCGCTGCGGCACAAGAGGATTGCTTCCGCTCCGCATAACGGGACATAGTCACGGCAATTTGGAGATTTTAACGTGATTGACCTGCATATGCATTCGATCTTCTCGGACGGGACGTTTACCCCCGAGGAGCTCATCGCTCACGGAAAGAAGATCGGACTCAAGGCGATGGCGCTCACCGATCACGACACGACCGGCGGCGTCCCGCGCTTCCTCGCGGCTGCGGCCGCCGAGGGCATGAAGGCGATCACCGGTGTCGAGGTCAGCGCCGATCCTCCCTCCGGCACGATGCATGTCCTGGGCTACTGCGTCGACGTCACCGACGCCGACTTCAACCGTCACCTCGAGTGGATCCGCGCCGGCCGCGAAGAGCGCAACACGGAGATCCTCCAGAAGCTCAACCAGCTCGGCATGCGCATCACGATGGAGGAAGTCGCCGCGAAGGCTGGTGGCGACATTGTGGCGCGGCCCCACTTTTCGCAGGTCATGATCGAGAAGGGCTACGTGAAGGACAAGAAGGAGGCGTTCGATCGCTACCTCGCCCGCGGCAAGCCGGCCTACTGCGAGCGTCGTCGCCTCGGACCCGAGGAAACCATCGAGCTGATCCGACGCGCCAAGGGCGTCCCCACGATCGCGCACCCGTTCTCGCTCAAGCTCTCCAACGTCGAACTCCGCGCCCTGCTCAAGACGCTCGCCGACCACGGCCTGCTGGGCCTTGAGTGTTACTACACCGAGCACAGTGGCGACATGGTGAAGACCTACGTGAAGATGGCGGAGGAGTTCGGCTTGATCGCGACAGGCGGGTCCGACTTCCACGGCGCCGTGTCGCCGAACACCCGCATGGGCACCGGTTTCGGCAACCTTTCCGTGCCGGACGACGTGGTGGACCGCATCGAAGCCGCGCGCCCCAAGTAAGTTCCAACGATTGGAAAAGCAGCACGCGCAAGGTTCCAAGGATTGGAAAAGTCTGTTCTGCAGGGACTTGAACTCAACAAAGTTCTGGCGGTAAAGCCGCCGTTTTTCTACCGTCACGCGTTTTGATTCCGGATGGATCGGGAGGCTTTATGGTCAGCAAGCGAGAAAAAGTGGCACCCTGGGTGAATACGAAGATCACGGCGAAGGAGATCCGCGACCGGATCATCTATCACCTGAACTACACCCGCTGCAAAGACTGGCGCACGGCAACGGATTACGACAAGGAAGTCAGCTTCGCCAACGCCATGCGCGAGCTGGCGATGGACCGCATGATCGCGACGCAGCGCACGTACCTCGATGAGGACGTAAAGCGCGTGTACTACCTCTCCATGGAGTTCCTCCTCGGCCGCCTGCTCGAGAACAACATCGCCGCCCTCGGCGTCATGGACCAGGCCCGCAAGGCGCTTAAGGACCTCGATCTCGACCTCGACAACCTCTGCCAGCAGGAGCCCGACGCAGGCCTCGGCAACGGTGGCCTCGGTCGCCTCGCCGCCTGCTTCCTCGATTCGCTCGCTTCGCTCGAATACCCCGGCTACGGCTACGGCCTGCGCTACGAGCACGGTCTGTTCCGCCAGGAGTTCGATAATGGCTGGCAGAAGGAGCGTCCCGACGACTGGCTCAAGTTCGGCAACGCCTGGGAGCTGATCCGTCCCGAGTATGCGATCCCGGTCATGGTGTACGGGCGCGTCGATTACCTGCCGGTCTCCGGCGGCGGCAAGAAGCCGGTGTGGGTCGACTGGCAGATGTTCGAAGGCGTTCCGTACGACGTGCCGGTCATCGGCTTCGGCGTCAACACCGTCAACATGCTCCGCCTCTGGAGCTCGCGCGCGACGGAGAGCTTCCGCCTCGATGTCTTCAACCAGGGCGAATACGTCCGGGCCGTGGAAGAGAAGAACTGGGCCGAGACGATCACGAAGGTGCTGTATCCCTCCGACGCCACGCACCAGGGCAAGGAGCTGCGCCTCATCCAGGAATACTTCCTCGTGTGCTGCACGATCCGCGACGTGATCCGTCGCTACCGCAAGAATCACTCCACCTGGGGCCAGTTCGCCGAGAAGAACGCGATCCAGCTCAACGACACGCATCCGGCCCTCGGCGTCGCCGAGCTCATGCGCTACTTTGTCGACGAGACCGATATCCCGTGGGAAAAGGCGTGGGAGATCACGACGTCCACCTTCGCCTACACGAACCACACGCTCCTGCCCGAAGCGCTCGAGAAGTGGCCCGTGCAGCTCATGGAGAAAGTCCTGCCGCGCCATCTCCAGATCATCTACGAGATTAACCATCGCTTCCTGCAGCAGGTGCGCCTGCGGTATCCCGGCGACGAGGAACGGGTGAAGAATGTTTCGCTCGTGGAAGAGGGCGACCATCGCCAGGTCCGCATGGCCAACCTCGCCATCGTCGGCAGTCACTCCGTGAACGGCGTATCCGCGCTGCACACGGAACTGCTCAAGGAGCTCGTCATCCCTGACTTCGCCGAGATGACCCCCGAGAAGATCAACAACAAGACCAACGGCATCACGCATCGCCGCTGGATGCTGGTCTGCAATCCGAAGTTGTCCGACCTCATCTCGTCCCGCATCGGCGATGGCTGGGTGAAGGAGCCGACGCAGCTCAGGCAGCTTGAGCCGTTCGCGACGGACAAGGGTTTCCAGGAAGAGTTCGCCGACGTGAAGCACCAGAACAAGGTGCGCCTCGCGAATGTCATCCGCGAGTTGACCGGCGAATGGGTCGACCCGAAGTCGCTGTTCGACGTCCAGATCAAGCGCCTGCACGAGTACAAGCGCCAGCTCCTGAATGCGATGCACATCATCACGCTCTACCATCGCATCAAGGCCGACCCGAACATCGACAACGTGCCCCGCACGTTCATCTTCGGCGCCAAGGCCGCGCCGAGCTCCTACCTCG
>CAZCZZ010000008.1:8544-90881 GCA_964503335.1 uncultured Verrucomicrobiota bacterium | reverse complement strand
CCAGCCTTTCCAGTCCCGCTGACACACCACATTACCGACACGGATAGCACGGATGTCGGATTCGAATCTCGAATCTCACATCTCAAATCTGACTTCTATTATCCTGTCGCTTTGCGCTCGCGGTAGAGCGAGGGGTCGACGGCGGCGACCATTTTCTTGATGTCGAGATTGCCGCCGAGGAAGGTGTTGAGCTTTTCGGCTTCGGTTTGGGGATCCTTGAGGATGTCGTGGTATTGGATGTAGTGCACGTTGAACGTCGGATGCTTGGCGAGCCACGCCTTCACTTCTTCGAGATGCTGGGCGAATACCTTTTCCAACTGCGCGGGCGATACAGGCGCGCCCTGACGGCCGAGGCGTTTCAGCATCGATTCCTGTGACGAGCGAACTTCGCTCACGGGGCGCAGCATGAAGACCACGCGGTACTCCCGGTCCGTGGGCAGCTCATAGATCAGGTGTGAGATGATCTTCACGACCTTGCCCTCGGCCTCGGGCAGCCACGAGTCGTCGCGCTTGAGCTGCTTGACCTTTTCGAACTCAAGGTAGCCGCGGGGATTGTTCGCGTCGGCTTCGCGAAGTCCGTCGGCAAGCACGGGCATGCCGCCATCGTAAAGCATCTGCATCATCAACGACGTGCCCGAACGGGGCAGACCAGAAACAAGGGTAATCATACAACTCAACTCCTCAGGAAAAAACGCAACGCGCGAAATATAGCAACATCACCCGCAACTGGGTATCCTCTAAATCGCCATGCGAACCATTGATCGCCGCCTGCTGGGAGAGCTGCTCACCGAGGAACGGGAGCGCTTTACGGCGGAACATCCGCAATCACGCCGCCTTTTCGAGGAAGCAAAAGCCTCCCTGCTCGGGGGCGTACCGATGAATTGGATGGTCCGTTGGGCCGGCGACTTTCCGCTTTTTGTCGCGTCGGGCAAGGGCGCGCGCTTTACGGATGTCGACGGACACTCCTACATCGACTTCTGCCTCGGCGATACGGGCGCGATGACGGGTCATGCGCCGCAGCCGACGATCGACGCGATGAAGGCGCAACTCGATCGCGGCCTGACCTTCATGCTGCCCGGCGAGGACGCGATCCGGGTCGGCCACGAGCTGAAGCGCCGCTTCGGCCTTCCCTTCTGGCAGATTGCGATGTCGGCGACCGACGCCAACCGGTTTGTCATCCGCCTGGCCCGACACATCACCGGACGTCCGAAAATCCTGGTCTTCAACTGGTGCTATCACGGCACCGTGGACGAGACTTTCATCACGTTGCAGCCCGACGGATCAAGCGGACCGCGCGCGGGCAACCAGGGCCCACCCGTTAATCCTCCGGTTACCACCCGCGTCGTGGAGTTCAACGATCTCCCCGCCCTCGTAGCGGCGCTGAAACACGGGGACGTCGCGTGTGTGCTTTGCGAACCGGTCATGACCAATATCGGCATCGTGCATCCTGAACCCGGCTTCCATGCTGCGCTGCGTGATCTCACGCGCAAGAGCGGTACGCTGCTGGTCATCGACGAGACCCATACGATGTGCACCGGTCCCGGCGGGTACACGAAGGCGCACGGTTTGGAGCCGGACTTCCTGACGGTTGGAAAGGCTATCGGCGGAGGCATGCCCGTCGCCGCCTACGGCATGAGCGCCGCCGTCGCGGAGCGCGTGCAGAGGATGACCGACAAGGATGTGTCAGATACGGGAGGAATCGGTGGAACGCTGTCGGGCAACGCGCTGGCCCTCGCCGCGGTTCGTGCCACGCTGGAGCAGGTTCTGACACCCGCAACCTATGCAAAGACCATTCCGTTGGCGGATCGATTCACCGCTGGTGTGGAATCCGTAATTCGTGAATTCGGCCTGCCTTGGATCGTGAAGCAGTTGGGATGCCGGGCCGAGTACTGGTTCCGCCCCACCCCGCCCCGCAACGGCGCGGAAGCGGCGGCGGCCATCGATGCCGAACTCGATCGCTACATGCACCTTTGCGCGTTGAACCGCGGCATCCTGATGACCCCGTTCCACAACATGGCGCTGATCTCGCCTGACACCACGGAAGCCGATGTGGATCACCACACGGTAGTGTTCCGCGAGTCGGTCGAATCCGTCCTCAGGTAGGGCGAAGCCTCCGGCTGAGCCGCATTAATGTCCTAGGCACTCCGGGATGTCTCGCAGCCACCTGCGGACAAAAGAGTGCGCGGCGCCCTTTCGGACGCCGCGCACCGGATAGCCGCCCCCCCCCGGCGGATTAGTTGGTTGCGACTAGTTTGAGGTACTGGACCTCGTTGCCGTAGTTGAAGCCGACGTAGACACCGTTGTTCAGGATGTCAGCACCCGTGCGGCCCGATCCCCACAGGGGCTGGCTCGGGTTCCCTGCGAGGTTGTAGCATTGGTACGTCTTCGAGGAATCAACCGGGACAGCCGACGGGATGCCGAACGTGTCGGAGCCGACGTTCCAGTCACGCAGGTTGACGAACGCGAGCACGATGTTCGCGCTCGAGCCGCTGCCTTCCCATCGGGCAATCGAGAAGATGTCCTGGCGGAACTGGCCGTCGGACTTCTTGCCCAGGTAGTAGCGCTTCGTCGAGCGAAGGGCCGCATTCTGGTCGCGGGCTTCGTTGATCTTCTTGTACTGCGCGGCGACGTTGGCGTCGGCGTTGTTCCAGTACCCGCTCATTTCCGACCACGCGGTCTGGAAGTTGATCTTGTGCGGGACGCCCAGGGGCTGGCCCATGAACGCCATCGGAACACCGTACGCCGCGGCCGAAACCGCGTGACGGGCGACCATTAGCCACTTGTTGCCGTTGCCGTCTTCATCGTGGCTCGTGCCGTTGTGCATCATCGTGGCGTTGTAGCCGTAGATCCAGGATTCGTTCTCCTGGCTGCCATAGAGCTGGCTCATCGTTACGTCGTCCTTGCGGTACAGCCAGTGATCCACCGTCGTCATCACGTCGAAGTGACGGTTTGCGCGGTAGATGACCTCCGTCGGATCGAGTACTTCCGCGAGGAACACGAAGTCCCACTTGGACTGGCGCGTCTTGTTGATGATGTATTCCCACGCCTGCGGGGGAAGACCCTGCGCGAAGTCGGCGCGGATACCGTCAAGCTGGTTGCTCGTGGCATTCAGCCAGTACTGCAGGAGATAGCCGAAGTACTTGATGACGTTCTCGACTTCGTAATCATAGCCGCCGGCCGGATCGAGATCCGTGTAGAACAGGTCACGCTCATCCAATGCGCCACCCTTGCTGTCGTAGCAGGAACCGGGCTTAGGGCCGAGCGACGAGTAGTCGCCGAAGAAGAAGTCGACATTCGCGTCCCACCACTGGTGTTCGCCAAGACGGTCGGCGGGCGCATACAGCGCGGCTTCGTAGCCGTTCGGCGCGTGCTCGCGGTAGTGGTTGTTGCAGTTCGCGGGATCGGACCAGCGCGTGCACCACGCGGAGCGCGACTCGCGAATCCAGTAATCCTTCTCCCACGTCTGGCAGAGGCCGAGATCCACGGCGCCCTGGCCGTACTTTACATCGCGACCCGCGTGATTGAGGGCCATGTCGATGAAGACGTTGAGGCCGAGACTTTCCGCCTGGCTGACCATGTAGGCGAATTCGTTCTTCGCGGCAGCCTGGTTGTTCGACTGTGACAAGGTCTCGTTCACGGACCAGTAGTCGCGCGCCGAGTACGGGCTGCCGGGCGAGTAGTTCGAGGTCCAGTTCCAGACCGACGGATCCCAGCGGTACTGCGTGACCGGGAAGATCGGCATGATCCACATCGTGTTAAAGCCGAGCGTGTTCTTCACGTAGTTCAAGTTGAACGGGTCATAGCCGTCCGTGTCGTGGTTCGTGAAGTCGTCGAACGTGCTGCGCTGGTTGAACGTGCCGCCCGAGGTCGCTTCGACCACGAGGGGATTCACCTCATAGATCGAAAGGGCCTGCACCTTCTTGGGCGAGACCACGACCGCGAGGTCGCGCTGGTTCGCGCCGCCGAACTGGAAGTCGTTGTGCCACTGCCAGGCGCCGCCGTTTACACGAAAACGCGTCGTCAGGCGGTACGCACCGCACTTCGACACGTTGATCGTCGCCTTGTAGAGGTAGTGCTGCGGACGGGCCGGCGATGCGCCGACATACGTCATGGAATACGTCTGGTAGTAGCTGTTGCTGCCACCCGCATCGTTCGGGCTCTCATACACCTTCGCGAAATCGCGGCGGTTCAGATTGCTGAACGTTTCCACCTGAATGGTGGAGGACGGATTTCCGTCCGGCCACACTTCGACGTACACATCCACCGGAATCGTGTTCGTCTGCGACTCATCAATGTAGTACTTGACCGTCTCGTAGTTTCCGAGCGATCCACCCGGCCACACGACCGGATCGTAGACCGTCAGATACCCCATCCACGGCGCAGCCTGAGCAACCATGCCGAGGACGCCAACCACCAACCCCAAGAACCCCTTTTTCATCCCGTTCTTCATGATGTTCCCCTTATCGTTAACTGAATCGATTAAGTCTTGCTCCCCTTAAAGAGGCACCAGTCACTCGACCAGTGCCTCATTCGTATTTCGTCGCTTAACTTAACCCTTTCAGTCCGATTGTCAATTGATTTTTAGGACATTTTTAGCGTCATTTTCTCACTGTACAGGAGGATTAAGCCGGGTTAAGGTTAAACCATTGATTTTCAAGGACGTGCAGAATCCGGGCGGACGGGGTGAAAAATGACCATTCAAGCTGAACCATTTAAGTTGCATCGCGGGAAAACGACGAAACCGACCATCAGTGATGTGGCGCGTTTAGCCGAAGTGTCCGTGGCGACGGTGTCGTATGTATTGAACAACCGGACCACGGAGGTTTCGCCCGCCACGGCGGAACGCGTGATGAAGGCTGTGCGCGAGTTGAACTATGTGAAGAACATGGCCGCGGCTTCGCTATCCGGCCAGAAGTCGAAACTCGTGGCCGTGATCATTCCGGGCATCTACGGGGGACAGGACACGATCTCGGATGACCACGAGATCAATCCGTTCTACGGCGAGTTCACGTTCCGCCTGGAGCACGAGGCGCGCCTGCACGGCTATGCGCTCTGCGTGCATGGCGGACAGGAGAAGGACTACGTCAACTTCCTGATCGAGCGCAGCGTGGACACGGCGATCCTCGTCGGCGTCCCCGAAAGCGGACTCCCCAAAGTCCTCGAACGAGAAAACGTGTACTGCGTACTTTACGACTCCTTCGAAGAGGACATCCGGCACAGCCATGTTCGCACGAATGAAGTGAAGGGTGGCTATCTCGCCGCAGAGCGACTGCTCGACATCAAGCGCCGGAAGATTGTGTTTGCGGGCGACCTGAAGAGCGGACGCAAGGATGACGTGAACGTGATGCGCCACCGCGGCGCCGTGAAGGCCTGCGAGTTGGCCGAGGTGGATCCCATCGTCGCGATCGATGTGAGTCCTTCCTATGAGGCCGGACTCAAGGCCGCGGAGGAGATTCTTCGCATCGGCGCCGATGGTGTTGTCGCCTCAGCCGATATCATCGCGGCGGGCATCGTCGAAGGTCTCGAAATCGCCGGCAAACGCGTGCCGGAGGATGTGGCGATTGTGGGCTACGACAACCTGCCCGTTTCGCGCCTCGTTCACCCGCAATTGACAACGATCGACCAGGGGCTGGGCCAAAAGGTGAAAGCCGTCGTCTCCATGATCCGCCATCGCGAGAATGGCCTCATCAAGATCGTGGACCCCAAGCTTGTCATCCGCGCAAGCGCTTGAGGCTGTCATGGATTGCTTCAACGCCAAGGCCTGGATCTTTGATCTGGACGGTACGCTGGTGGATAACATGGGACACCATGAGCTAGCCTGGGTGGAGTTCTTCCGCAGGAAGGGTCACGACGTGGACCTCGAGTACCTCAAGGCATACATGTCGGGAAAGACCGCCACGGACGTGGTCCGCCACATTCTCGGCCAGTCTCTCACGGAAGCACA
The DNA here is from genome assembly GCA_964503335.1 of uncultured Verrucomicrobiota bacterium. Taxonomy (GTDB): domain Bacteria; phylum Verrucomicrobiota; class Kiritimatiellia; order CAIVKH01; family CAIVKH01; genus CAZCZZ01. The sequence goes on along the minus strand of CAZCZZ010000008.1, from coordinate 84,937 downwards.
GGTTGCAGCGTATGCCGCTGACAAGGAGGTTCTTTACCGCGAGATGTACAAGCCCCACCTTGCACCCCTCCCCGGACTCGTTGAGTTTCTCGACCGGGGACGCACTGCGGGCATCCGCTTCATGATTGGCAGCGCAGCCATCCGCGCGAACATCGACTTTGTCCTGGAAGGACTCGGTTTGGCGGACGCCTTCGATGGCATCGTCTGCGCCGGTGATATTTCGCGCAGCAAGCCTGACCCCGAGGTCTTCCTCAAGGCCGCAGCGCTTGAGGGCGTCGATCCGCGGGACTGCATCGTCTTCGAAGACGCAAAAGCCGGCCTCGAAGCTGCCCGCCGGGCAGGCATGCGCGCCGTGCTTCTGGAAACAGGCTATGACGCCCACGAACTCAGGGAACACCCCGGCGCCAGCCATATCGCCAAGGACTACAGGGAGCTTCTTGTACGCTGAATAGATCTGAAGTAGTCTTCGTCGAAGGACGTGCCATGAAAACACTACTGAAGCTGCTCGCTGTCTTGCTCATCCCCGCCACGGTCTTCGTCGGCTGCGAATACGACGACGATGATGACGACGACTACAGTCCGCCCGCCGGCTTCGGCGCGATCCTCGTGGACAACAATACCGCGGATGACATCGAGGTCTTTATCGATGGCGTCGCCGTGGGCCAGGTCAGTGACTACACCGACCGCGTGTTTGATGCGACCCCCGGGGTGCATCGCGTAATTCTCGACGGCGACGACACGTCCCGCGATTTCCGTGACGATGTGGATGTGCTCGACGGTCGCCTGACCGTGCTCGATGTGGAAGTCGATGGATTCGACGACGACTACGACGTCGATATTTCCTTCGAATAGGATTCTTTCACGATGTCCATCGGGTCAGCCCCGAGCGCACGCGCGAAGATGGATTCAATGAAGCGCGCGTGTTTCTCTTTTGCGTCGACGCGGCGTATCTTCACGGCGTCGTTTCCGTACTTTGCGCGTTGACGCCGGAAGCGTTCTTCCACACCCAGCAACTCAGGCCCGCCCACCAACCGGTCCGCGTAGTAGACCACGGCGGCTTCGTCCAGCATCGACCCTTCGTCCCACGGCAGATCCGCATGTTGAGCAACGATCACTGCTGTGCGAATCCATCCCCGCTCCCTCACACGCCGCGCGCCTTCGGCCTCGTGGTCAGGCTTTCCCTTTGCGACGTCATGCAAGAGCGCCCCCGCGCGAACGAGATCGAGATCAAGGGAAACGCCCCTGGCTTGAAGGGCCCGGGCAAGGCGGACGGCCACATCGGTCACCTTCAGGATATGAACGCGCAAGTCCGCACCGACTCCGGTCTCGTCCAGCATCGCGAGGCATTCGGCTTCGCCCGGAACAGGATCGCTTTGTCGTTTCCCGGGCATCAGGGATCCGCGGTTGGATTCGACTCCATTTTCTGAATGCGACCCTTCGAGGGACTGCGATCGACAATCGTTGCCTTCTGCACGTCCACCAGGATCATCTCAAGCCCGGCATCGCTTTCGAGCGCGGCAACAATCAAGGGACTGCGATCCTTGTGGACACTGGCGAACTGGTACATCGTGCCGCCTCCGTCCATGCGAATGAGATCCGCCCCGCTGCCGGGTGCAGGCAGGATGAACACTTCGTTGCCCGGTTGCCTGGCTTTGTCGGTTCCGCCTTCCCCACGCGACTTGATCTTGCCCGAGCAAACCGTCACGGCACGATCCACGCTCTTCAGATACTCGGGATGCTCAAGCCCGGGCGGCGTCGCCCAGGACTGCAGAATAGTGCGGCCCCCGAGGTCAATGAGCACCGTTCCCCCGGCTTCGCCCGCATTGCACACCAAGGCCCACGCTTTCCCTTCGCGCTCGAACAGGCACGCCCGGTCCGGGAATGAATTGCCCCACGATCCATCAAGCGCCGTGCTGAGTGTGGCGTATCCGTTCAGCTTGCCCTCGCGAACACCGGACCAGTCGAAGAGCCCGACGGCACCGTAAAGATCGAGTGTGACGAGGCCCGTGTCGGCCGATTCGGCGATCAGCACGATTTCGGGACCCGGTCCCTGCTCCTTCGGATTGCCATCGATATGGAGCGAAGGCCTGTCGCGCGGGATGGCGATATCCGCTGTTTGCTTCAGTTCCGGCAGCGCGAACAACCCAAGACGGTTTCCCAGGTTCTTTCCCTTCTTGCTGTCCTTCTGGAAGCTCACCAGCGCCTCGTTCCCGCCGGAAAGGACGAAGATGTCCTCCGGACTTTTGCCGCCGGGCGACATGTCGGATTCGGAATACATGCGTCGCTCGATCACGCCGCTCACCGCGTCCGCCACAATCACGTAGTCGCCGCAGGTCGCGATGATCTTCTCGCCGAACGTGCGCGCTTCGTCGGGCTTTTCGGGCAGGACGATGCGATGCACGTCGCCACACGCCAGCGTGGATGAAATCAAAAGCGGTCTCGACTCGGATTCATTCGTCATTACGACCCGCTTGCCGCTCGCGGTAAAGCGGACCTTCATCGGCTTGTCCAGGTCGGCATCGACGAGCAGGACGCGGTGATCGCGGAACTTGCCTGCGGCTTCGTCGACTTCGACCAGCGCTATGCCGCCGCCCAGGCTGGACGTGTAGGTATAGGCAATCAGCCCGGCCCAAAGGGCACGTGGCGCGAAGATCAGGGCCACAAGGAGATATCGAATCACTTCACGCTCTCCGGTTTGCCCCATCGTTGGAACGGGTTCCTGGCAAGGTTTGAACTGTAATAGCGCGCATCATGAGAAACTTCATCACCCGCCCAGTCGGGCAACTCAACCTGCTCACTCTCGTCCTCCAACTCCACTTCCGCAAGTACGAGCCCTTCGTTTGCGCCATGGAAGACATCCACTTCCCACGTGTGGTCGCCGTGATCGATCCGGTAGCGCGTCTTCTCGACCCTCGCGCCCTGGCACAACAGCGGCAGCAGCGCCTCGGCATCGGCCACGGGGATGGGGTACTCGAACTCGGTACGCGTGATGCCCTTGGAGGTCCCCTTCACGGTCAGGAACGCCTTGGACCCGGCGATGCGTATGCGCAAGGTGGCCGTGGGACTGGGTGCATAGCCCTGGACCATGCGGATGCCTTCCAAGCCATCGAGCATGGACGAGCCGCGGACGAGGAACTTTCTTTCGATCTCCAGCGCCATGCAGGTCTCCGTGGCAGAGCCTTTCCGTCCGGCAGCATAGGCGCGCCCGGTTTCAGGGTAAAGCCCCGGAGTTTGCGCCTGACCGGGCCGGATGTCCCATCGCATCCTCTACGGTCAGTTGCCCGATGTATCGACATGGGGCAAGGGCTCCTGAGTCCGCATGCGCCACCGGGGATAGTCCCATGAAAGAAGCGTGGAGGGCTTGCGCGTGTAGTAATCGTAGCCCGCACGGCGCTCCGCCTCGATGTCGTTGTATCGCTGCTTGATGATCCCGTCGCGGCCCGCGAACAACGGACGCCCGTCGCGAAGGTCGTAGAAACGAGCCCAAACCGGGGGAGCGGCGGGATCAGAAACTTCGGTTCGGTTGCGGCCATGTGGCAGGTTGTCGTCTGGCGACTCCTGCAGCCGGATTCCCGTAATCTCCGCTTCCGCGAACCACGCGCAAGCCGCATGGACCGCCTCCTTGACCTCCTCCGATTGCTGTTCCAGCGACATCAGATACTGAACCACGCCGACAGATTCCCTGCTGGCAAGCGCTGCAGGTTCGAACGGCCGCGCCGGGCGTGGCTCCAGCGTCACAGGATCATACTGTTGGCACCAAACGGTCTTCCGTCCGTCAACGATAACCTGCGTGCGCATGAGAAAGTCCAACGCGCGTTCCGTCGCCAGGGTGATCCGATTCGCCGCGTCCCTGTCGTCATTCGTTCCGGGAAAGGGACCGACCACCCTCAGCAGGCGCAGGATCTCGACCATGGCGTCGTCGTTCAACGTTGCATAGGCCTCATAGGTTTGTGGCGGAGGGTAGATTTGCGGCCAGCCGCCACTGGCATATTGGCTGCGGAGCATGAACTCGACGCCTCGTTGGATCGCGGCAGTCACGTTTGTCATTCCGCCTTCGTCCCTCATCTTCATCAGGTACCGGAGCTGGGAAACCGTTGCTCCATTGTCGAACGTCTCTTCGCCCTCCTGCGTCGCTCGTGCAGCGACGTTGGTGCTGATGACCGGCGCGAAGTGTTTGGACCAGCCGCCGTGAGGTCCCTGCGCACGCAGGATCATGTCGGCGAGATGCTTTGCGTCGCTGGAGTGGCACCAGTCAGCCGGTCGCTGCAAGATGTCCACCCACGACCTCCACGTCGGGTCCACGGTGTCCACCTCCCCCGCTTCCATGCGCCTTACGTATAAAGTCGCCGCCCGGTTGGTGGACACGATGCGGTAGTCTTCCGCGAGTCTCGCACGCAGGCCGGGTAATTCAAAGCGGCCGAGCAGGACCTGATGGGGACGATCCTCCAGAATGGCAGCCTCGATGTCCCGCTCCGTGAGTGCATCCGCGGAGATCCGCTTATGCGTGATGGCGCCGAGCCATGGTGGCGTGATGAGGCCGGCGCGATAGACAAACATGGGACGATCGGAAACGATCGACGGATTCTCCTCCGCATGGTGTCGAACGCTCTCCAAGGTCTCTCGCCATGATCCGTCGTCGTTCACCGTGGGCAATCCAGAGCGCATCATGCCGGTCGCCGAAGCGGCGACGCATAGCGCTGCAAGAAGCGGTGCCGGAAATCCGGGCAGGTATCTCGCCAGCATTGCGCCGGCACCCAGGCCAGACAGCACCGCGGCAGGCAGGGTCACGAGGAACTGCTGGTGGGGCCACACCGGGGCATGGAAATGAAGGCTCACACATGCGGCAACCAGCCAGCCGAGGAGAAGCATCCCGAATCCATCGCGCTTCAGTGCGGCGATGACTCCGCCGAGCGCAGCGAGAAGGATAAGCCATGGAAGTTTCGCGAGATGCGAGCCGAGGGTCAGCCCGTCGAACGCTGGACCCATCACACCGTCACGCGCCTTGATATGTACATCAAGGAGTTGATGAACGTTTTCAGGACCGACAAACACCAGGAGGATGAAACCCAGGACCGCAGAGAACGGGATCAGCCAGACAGCCATGATATGCAGTCGGTCTGATTTCATCACCGCGCGGGCGATCAACAGGATGAAGACAACCGGGACTACAACCAGCGTAAAGAGCTTCGTCATCGCAGACAGCGCGAGCATCGACGCAGACAAACCAATCCAAAATCGACTGCCGGATTCAAGACCCTTGGAGAGCATAGCGAGGGCAAGGAATGCCAGGTAGATCGCGGGCAATCCGATGAGGACGGCAGGGCTGAGGGCCAGGAACTCAGGCTGAGTGAGCATAAAAGTCTGGGTCAGCACGGCATGGGGCTGACCGTAGGTTGTCCGCACGAAGCGGCCGATCCCCCAAAGGAAGAAGCCCGTCAAGGCCAGCATGAATGTCCGGGGCGCGGCGATTCCGACTCCGAATAGCTCGACCACGACGCGGAGAAGACAGGTCAGCACTGGCGGCTGATCACTCCAGATGGCCGAATAGAGGGCGTGACCTTGGGTCATCAGCAGGGCTTTGACCAGATTCACGCCCTCGTCCGGTGTCAGCTCAAACGCCGTCATCTCACCCGGGTAGATGACCATCCACGCCACGTACATGAGAGGTAAGACCTTCTCCCAGAGATTGTTATGCTGCTTCATTTCACACAGATTTCGACGCGATCCTAGTCGCGCATTGGTCCCGAGGACAGTTGAAAGCGGTTCCCGGGGCCGATCGGTCAAGATTTGCTCTTTTCAGTGTATGGTCTACCGTACTAAAACAAGGTCCAACGGATGGAAAACGAATCAATTTCCAAAGAGGACATCAACAAGCTGCCCTTGTACGCGTATGACGGGCCCGTGCGGGTCATTTACCAACCGCATGACGTGGCCAAGGCCGTTGATCGCCTGTCCCGTGAAGCCATCCTGGGCTTCGACACGGAGACTAAACCGGTTTTTGTAAAGGGTGTATCCCATCCTCCTGCGTTGATGCAATTTGCTGCGGAAAAAGAGGTTGTGATTATCCAACTACTTCGGATGACCGACTATACCGCCATCGCAAGCCTCCTGAGCAATCCGAACGTCATCAAGGCCGGGGTAGCTCTCGGTGACGACATCAAGAAGCTCAAAGGCGTGTTTGAGTTCGAACCGGCGGGTTTCGAGGAACTCGGCTATTACTGTAAAGCGTTGGGCCTCAAGCAGACAGGGCTCCGCCCTCTAACCGCCATGCTCTTTGGCTACCGCATATCCAAGCGCGAGCAACGTTCCAACTGGGCCCGCGAAGACCTTACGCCCGCGCAAATCACGTATGCTGCGACCGATGCGTGGATGAGCCGCGAACTCTTCCTCGGCCTGCGCAAGATGAAGGCCGAAATGCCGGAACCTGCGGCAACGGAAGCGCAGTTGGACCTCGGGATTTAGCCCTTCTTCCGGTTCACCATCCACGCCGAGAACTCATCGAGAAAGGTGATGAAGCCGGGCAGGTGCTGTTTCGGGAAGTTGTACTTCACCTCTGCGTCCACAAGTGTCGCCTTGAAACAGCGAAGCCATTCCTGTCGTGCCGCCTCATCAATGGCAAAGGGGAGATGCCGCGCACGCATCATCGGATTGCCAAACCGCTGCATGTAGAGAGGCGGACCACCGAACAGTCCGACCAGAAACGCCGCGATTTTCTCTGATGCCGCAGGAAGATCAGGCGAGAACATCGGGCGGATCGTCGAATGCTCGATCTCTTTATAGAAATCGCGACACATGCGGAAAATGTTCTCTTCTCCCATGAGGTCAAAGATCTCGCGGCTCGGACCAACACCTTGGGGCGGGCCACCCGCAGGCACATGAAAATCCGGATCGCGCATCAGCGCGGCCGTGTCTCCAATGATTGGAATTCCCTGTCGCTTCTTTTCCATGGATTGGAACTCTTCGACCTGCGCCTCATGGAGGCGCTACTACAGCTTTGCCTGTGTAGTAGCCGCTCCATGAGCGGTATCCGCCATCACTTGACTAACGGACCTTACCCTCGCAGATTCTCCGCACACGGTCCATGAAAGTCTTGATCTCAGGTTCATCCGGTCTCGTCGGCTCCGCCGCGGTAACACAACTCACGGCTGCGGGTCACTACGTGAACCGCCTTGTCCGTTCCAACCCGGTGCGCGAGCGTGGCGATCTGGTGTGGGATCCCGTGACGGGACGCACCGAACGATCCAAGCTCGAGGGCTTCGACGCGGTCGTACATCTCGGCGGTGCGAGCCTGATGACACCTTGGACAGCTTCAGCCAAACAGCGACTCGTCATGAGCCGTGTCCAATCGACATCGTTCCTCGCCGAAGCGCTCGCGGGACTGAACGAGAAGCCGAAGGTCTTCGTTAGCGCATCGGCCATTGGTTTCTACGGCGATCGCGGCGAAGAATGGTTGAGCGAAAGTTCGAAGCCGGGCCACGGATTCCTGGCCGAATTGTGCGAGGACTGGGAGAAGGCCACGGGCATCGCAAGAACCGCTGGCATCCGCGTCGTGCACATTCGTCTCGGCATCGTGTTGAGCGATCGCGGCGGCGCGCTGAAGGCCATGCTTCCCGTTTTCCAGACCGGGCTCGGTGGTCCCATCGGCATGGGTCGGCAGTACATGAGTTGGATTGCAATCGATGATGTGGCGATGGCTCTGCAGCACGTCCTTGTCACGGATACCCTTGAAGGCCCCGTGAACTTCACAGCCCCCCACCCCGTCACCAACCGCGAGTTCACGAAGTCGCTCGGGCGGGTGCTGGGTCGTCCCGCAGTGCTTCCAGTGCCGTCTCCCGTGTTGCGACTTCTTCCAGGCGGCATGGGCCGCGATATGTTTCTCGCCAGCTCGCGCGTGGAACCCACGAAGCTGAGGCTCAGTGGCTATCGGTTCGAGTATCCGGACCTCGAACCCGCGCTGCGTCACACGCTCGGAAAGGATTCATGAACACGTCCCGCATCTTCTTCACCGTCGCAGCAAGCCTCGGCGCCCTCGGCGTCATCCTCGGTGCCTTCGGGGCACACGCCTTGAAGTCGAAACTCGGCGTCGATCAACTAGCCACATTCGAAACCGGCGTACGATACCAGATGTATCACGTCTTCGCGCTGATCGCCGTCGCGAGCCTGCTGGCGAGATCGCCCTCATCTGCGGCCGTAGCCTCCGGCTGGTTTTTCCTCGCGGGAATCGCGCTCTTTTCGGGGTCGCTCTACCTGCTCGCCCTCAAGTCCTGGACCTGGCTCGGCCCCGTCACTCCGCTTGGCGGCCTCTGCTTCATCATCGGCTGGATCACGCTGGCCGTCGCAGCAGCCCGAAACTAGAAAAGGCCGCCCCGTGAAGGGCGGCCTCTTTCTAGATGTAGCCACGCCACTCTGCTGGCGCGTCTCCGCAAACTACGGCTGCGTCACGATATACGTACGCGTCTGCTCGTTGAACGAGAACTTGATGTTCGCGTTCAAGGCTTGGAGGATCCGGATGTTCCCGGCGCCCACTTCGGCACCGGTCATCATCGGGATCGTGAAGTCGCTCTGGTCGCTCTCGCCCCAGTTGTTGCCCCAGTTCGCATTCGCGACGAACTTGAACTCGGGGTTCGTGGCGTTGACCGGCAACGTGCCTTCCCAGACATAGTCCCCGACCAGCGTCATGTTGTTGGCCGCCTGGTTCCATCCATTGAACGTACCGGCAGCGGTCATGCTGCTGTAGTTGCTGATGAAGCCGCCGCCAATACGGACCACCGTATACGCACGAGTCTGCTCATTGAACGTGAACACATAGGTTCCATTCAGCGTGCCGTTGGCAAGGATGTCGCCATTTCCGCTCTCGGCGGTCTGGCCGAGAATCGGGATATCGAGGTCCGACTGGTTGCTCTCGCCCCAGTTGATGCCCCAGTTCGCATTCGCCACGAACTTGAAGCGGACGCCCGTCGCATTGTTCAACGTCTGCGTCGAAACCCACGTGTAGTCCGCCGTCATGCTCATGTTGTTCGCGTTCTGGTTCCAGCCCTGGAACGTGCCGGCGACCGTCATCGACGAGTAGTTGCTGATGAAGCCTCCGCCGATGCGCGTGACCGTATACGCACGAGTCTGCTCATTGAACGTGAACACATAGGTTCCATTCAGCGTGCCGTTGGCAAGGATGTCGCCATTTCCGCTCTCGGCGGTCTGGCCGAGAATCGGGATATCGAGGTCCGACTGGTTGCTCTCGCCCCAGTTGATGCCCCAGTTCGCATTCGCCACGAACTTGAAGCGGACGCCCGTCGCATTGTTCAACGTCTGCGTCGAAACCCACGTGTAGTCCGCCGTCATGCTCATGTTGTTCGCGTTCTGGTTCCAGCCCTGGAACGTGCCGGCAACCGTCATGGTCGAGTAGTTGCTCAGGTAGTTCGGGACCGTCGGATCCCAACCGGCGAGGTACTCGGTCATGTTGCTCTTGCCGTCACCGTCGGGGTCGCCATTCGGGCCCTGCGAGAGGTTGCCGAAGTATTGGATTTCCCATGAATCCGGCAAGCCGTCGCCGTCCGTATCCACGATCATCTGCGTCACGCTATACGCGCGGGTCTGCTCGTTGAACGTGATCCGGTACGAACCGTTCAGCGTGTGGTTGATCGAGATGTTGCCGAAGTTGCCCAACTCGGCCGTGCCGCTCGCCGGCACATCGAAGTCGCTCTGGTTCTGCTCGCCCCAGTTGATGCCCCAGTTGTTGTTGGCAACGAACTTGAAGGCGGGCGCCGCGGCGTTGACCAGGTTGACGTCGTACTGCCATGTGTAGTTGGCAACAAGCGACATGTTGTTCGCCAATTGGTTCCATCCCTGGAACGTGCCCGCAACGGTCATGTTGCTGTAGCTCGAGAGGAACGATCCACCACCGCTGCCGCCCTTGCGGCCCGTGATGAAGTACTGGCCACCGCTCGCATAGGCTGTGAAACCGAGGGGATTTGTTGCCAGCGGGCTGCCGAATCCGACACCGCGAACGCGAAGGTAGTACGTGCCGTTCGGGACGTTCGTGCTGAGCGTCGCTGTAACCGTGTTGGTCGGGCTGCTCTGCAGGATCAGTGTTCCGCTGGAGTTATAGAGTCCAGCTTCCACATCGAGGTTGCCGCCGTTGTTCCAGGCCGACGTGATGTTCAGCGTGCTGACCGTAATGTGGACAGCTCCCGATGCCGTGAGGGAGAACCAGTCGACATCGTTCGTGTTGTTGATAATGCCCTTGTTGGCTGTATTCGTGTTCGCCGGGTCGTTCTCCGGGGTCGTGCTGACGATGTTCGTGACACCCGTGAACTGGATCGGAGTGCCCGACGTGCGCGTGTTCGAGTGGTCGTCGGGGCGGTAACCCAGGTCCGTCGCAATGATCGAAAGGTCGTCCTGCGTGTTGTTCGCCATGTGGTACTCTCCGCGGCTCCACTGCGAGACGTTCACGTAGTAGCCGACGCCCATGATCGCGGACCACGACGTTTCGCCCGACCCGTGTCCGGAGTAGTAGCCCACCCCGTTCGTCTGGCCGTCATGGCTCAAACCGAGGTTATGACCGACTTCGTGTGACGCGGCCTCGGCGATATACGACTCGGTATAGCTGAGGTTCTCGTAGAACACCCACGCCGGGGCATAGAACGACTGGTAGTTCGAGTTGCCGAACACGCCCACGTAGGCCACGCCTCCGGCGTAGCTGTAGGGATGCACGAAACCGCGCGCGTCCGTGCTCTTGGTGATGAGCGTGTGCGCGACGTTGTTATGCATCGTCGCCGGACGCTCGGTCGTTACGTCCACGTTGAACGGCGCATAGTCCTCCGCGACATGCTTCCAGACGTCCTTGATGGACCGCTGCTCGGCGTCGCTGTACTGCGCATAGTTCGTGTCGATCGAGAACGCCAGTGCGTAGTAGTTCGTGCTCGAGAACCAGGCGTTGAAGCCGGTCGTCTCGCCATCGAAATCCAAGTAGATGACATTCGTCGCACCGGGCCGGCTATGGAACTTCAGCGAATTCGGGAACGGTGATACCGGGACGCTGGCCTCTTCGACCCCGGGCGCGACCTCGGGCAACGGTTCCGCAGAAGTCGGTGGTTGCTCGAATGCGCATGCATAGAGAACGCCGCCATCCTTGTCGACCCGAAGGTGATCGACGTCGGCTGCCGGGAATCCAACCGTGCGGAGCTTCTCCATCGCCTGCTGCTGCGCGGCGGGGGTCAATCTTTCCAGCTCGGACCTGAACGCGCTCGCAGGGATCTTGTCCAGTGTCAGGGAAGGACCGCCCAGAAGCGCAGGCGCTTCGGCTTGGACGAGGAGTGGTGTCGTGGTGAAGGCGAGCGTGATCGCTGCCAGCGCAGCCCGCAAGGGGACCGCCATTCGATGGGACTTCTGATACATGTTCTTCTGTCTTTCTTTGGCGCGGAAGCCTCCGCGCGTTGCCCGGTAAGGTCGAAAATGACAACTTCCGCCACGCTATCGCGAAGTAGAAGAATCACAAGTGAAACGCTTTACTAGTCCAGATCGGACTCCATTGCAACTGCTAAAGCGGTTGAACTGTTCAATATTGATGGTTTGTTGAGACTTCCGGTAGGTAGGGTCCGCACTCCGTGCGGAGTGGCGTTAGCGTGAGAACGGTCGGGAGCGGAGTCCCGACCCTACCAAGGCGATGGAGCCTAGCGAGATGAGCAACAGGGCTGACGGTTCGGGGACAACGGCATACCCCAGAATCAGCGTCGGGGCTGTATCAGGATCACCTGAATTCAAAGACGAGAAGCGGCGTGCTGTCTGTGGCGTGCCTTCCTGACCGAGCAGGAACCAGCCGTAATTCTGGGTGGGGTTTGCGTACCAGAACTGGGCATCCGCGGCGAGACCCGCAGACTCCATGAAGTATGCGCCCACATCGCCGACATCGACCACCCCGCTGGCCGTGGCGGCAAAGTCGCCACCCGCCGTGGACCAGAGGCTTGTCGAGTAGAACGAGTGGAACCAGGTGGCGTCGTTGACTTCTGCGCCCGCGCCGGACCCCTCGGGGCCGGATGGATCCGACGCGCCCTCGCCCCAGTCTGCGGCTGCAAGGTGCGCATAAATCGGGTCCGTCGGATTCGATGTAGGCGGCCGACGCGTGACGTACAGCCGCAGCGTCGCACTGGTCACCACCACGCCCGCGGGCAGGTACGACGCGAGGTCGAAGTGCACGAGTCCCCGGCGGATGGCGAAGCTGTCGTTCTCTCCCGTATTGCCGGCGAACAGATATTGTCCGGAGCCGTTGCTGAGCGGTGTCGATGTGGCGTCGCTGTAGATCGTCGTGTCCTTTGAAGCAATGATCTCAACCATCTCGGCACTGGTCGCAGAAACCAGGGCACAGGACAACAGGATGAACGCCACGCGTCGCATGGGTTAAATGTACACAGGGCATCGAGTGCGGCATATAGGCGACTTGGCTTTGTGCGGGAAAAATGCCAGGATTCGACCGTGCGACGGTGGTTCACGAGCTTGGTTGTTGGAGGCACCCTGATGGCCACAAGCTGCGGCAAAGCGGCGGATCCAGCGGGGCGCGATGCCTACGTCGAGGATCGCCACGCCATGGTGAAGTTCCAGATTGAAGCGCGCGGCGTGCGTGACCCTCTCGTCCTCGATGCCATGCGCTCCGTGCCGCGACATCTCTTTGTCCAGCCCGGCCTCATGCACCGGGCGTACGATGACCACCCGCTCCCGATCGGCATGGACCAGACCATCTCGCAGCCGTATATCGTCGCTGCGATGACGGAACTTGCCCGCGTGAAGCCGGGAGACAGCGTCTTCGAAGTCGGGACCGGTTCCGGATATCAGGCTGCGGTGCTCGATGCGATCGGCGCAAAGGTGTTCACGATTGAAATCGTCGAACCGCTCGCCACCTCCGCAGCGGAACGTCTCAAAGCGCTAGGCTACACCAACACTACTGTGAAGGCGGGCGATGGATATATCGGCTGGCCCGAACACGCACCCTTCGACGCGATCCTCGTCACGTGCGGCGCCGATCACGTCCCCCAGCCCCTCGTCGATCAACTCAAACCCGGCGCCCGCATGGTCATCCCCGTCGGCGAATCGGGTGAAGCCCAATGGCTGCAACTCCTCACAAAGAACGAGGACGGCACCATGCTCACCAACAACGTCATGCCTGTCCGCTTTGTGCCGCTCACAGGTGAACGAGCAAAGACTAGGTAGCAGACCCCGATGGTGCGACGCAGTCGCGCCCGCGCCATGCGAACCAGAGGGTACCGAGCACTCCGAAGCAGAATGCAACCATCAGGTTGAGTTCAGGCGATATCTGCCAGAGCAGTGCGCCGCCGAAAGCGGCGAAGGCGACGAGGACGTCGCGCACCAGATAGTACAGACCGAACATCGCCGCTTTCCTGCCCTCTGGCGCGAGATCCATGATGAGGGCCTTGCGCGTCGGTTCGCCGAATTCCTTTAGTCCGCGCAACACAAATGCCGCGATGAGGGGTCCCAGAGAATGGGCATGCATCAAGGCCAGCGGGAAGCAGGTGAAGAAGGCGAAGGTGATCAGCACGAAGGGCTTCTTTCCGAAGCGGTCGGCCATGTAGGCGACGGGAACATAGACCAGCACGGCCGTTATATTCTCGATCGCGGAGAGCCAGCCAAAGGTGAGCTCTGAAACGGGATGCAGCACGTAACGCGTGGCCCAGATCACCACGAAGGCGTCCGGGATGCGTTCGCAGAAGCGAATGAGGATGTCGGACCAGAGCAGGTTGCGAAGGCTGTCCGGCATCTCGCCCCACAGCCGCAACGGACTGGCTTCGGCTTCCTTGCTGTCCTGTGAATCATCGGCAATGAACCGTTGCTGCAACACGGAAGCGGCGAGCGCAAGGACCAGCGCGAAGATGAACGCCGCACGCACACCTTGCTCCACACCCCACACCGCGATGCAGGCGCCGCCCGCGACCGGGCCGAGCATCTTCGGCACCCGTCGCACCAGCGCGAGGACGGAGACGCCCATCGTGCGCCTGTTCTTCGGCACGATCTTGGCGAGCAGATCCATCGTGGCGGGCAACGAAATCGCCGACCAGGAAATGAAGAATGCCGCGCCGAGCAAGACGGCCCACCATGTCGGAATCAGGATGACGCACAGGTAGCCCGCCATCGAAAGTACATTGAAGAAGAGCAGCGCGCGCTTTGTGCCCAAACGGTCGCTCAGATACCCGCCCGGAAAGGAGTAGAGCGCCGACAACAGATCATCCATCCCCGCGAGAAGCCCGATCGCCATCACCGCCGTCGACGCCTGCGCGAGTTGTTGGAGATAGAGCGGAAGAAACCGCTCTGCCATATGCTCCCCCATCCCCACAAGCACAACCATGCCCAGCAACCCGAAGATGCTGCGCTTAGATGCGGTGGCTTGTGACATGTGATGGCTCCGGGAGCGGAACTGTTCAAAGGCTAGTTGAATGCATCACATCGAACGAATGAAAAAAGCCGACCATTGGTCGGCTTCTACAGTCATCCAGCTGACGGAGGCGGGACTGTGCAGTCCCGCCTCCATACCGGTGAATCTTGCACTTCTTAAGTGTGATCGTCGGGATGCGATGAATCATCCGGGCCGCTGTCGTCGCCGCCGTGATCGTCGGGCTGGTCGTCGTCATCACTGTGGCCGTGTTCGTCTCCCTCGTAATAATCGTCATCGTAGTCGTGGTGGTATTCGTGGTCGTACGAACTCGAGTATCCGTCGTCATCGCTCTCGCAGATTCCGTCCATGGGCTCGGCTTCACTCCACCCCCAATGCTCCACCCGCGTGCTACCGTTGCTGCTATTGATGATGTACCACGCGCCAGCTTCGGGGTGATATACCCCGATGTCGCACCGGCTATCGTCATCGTAGTATCCCGGGACCGGCTGAGCCTGCTTGAAGCCCCAGTTTTGAATTCGTGTGCTGCCGTTACTGCTGTTCGCAACATACCAGTTTCCAGAATCGGGATGATAGACGCACAGATCCGCTCGACCGTCGCCATCGTAGTCGTCGGAGACGGCACGAGCCGCGTACCAGCCCCAATTCTGAATTCGCGGCGAGCCATTGCTGCTGTTGATCACATACCAGTTGCCGCTCGCCGCGTTATAGACGGCAATGTCTGTCTTGCCGTCTCCGTCGTAGTCGTTCGGTTGCGGCTCTGCATCGCTCCAGCCCCAGTTCTGAACCCGGTTCGAACCGCTGCTGTAGTGGATGTACCAGTTGCCACTGGCGGGGTGATATACGGCAATGTCATTTGTCCCGTCGCCATCATAGTCACCAGGAACGGGATCGGCCTCACCCCATCCCCACTGCACGATGCGTTGATCGTCATCGTCGCTCTCGTCGATGTACCAGTTACCACTGGACGAGTGATAGACGGCGTGGTCAGCCGTGTCATCGCCGTCGTAATCCCCGGGCACCGGTTCGGCTGCGCTCCATCCCCAGTTCTGGATCTCCTGAGAGCCGCTACTGCCCAGCACGTACCAGTTTCCCGAAGCCGCATTGTAGACTGTGATGTCGCACTTCCCATCTCCGTCGAAATCCCGGTCATCTCGCCGATCCGCAGAGGCGGAACATACGATCAACATAGTCGCAACCAGCCATCCATAGTTTCTCATGACAATCGCCCTTTCTTCGCCGTTTCGAATACGCCAAAGCCATCTCATGCCTTGATTCTGTCCGGATCCGTCGCGCGTGCTATGTGAACATGCTTAAGATTGCTTAACCCGCCGCGCCCCCCCTCTTCTGCAAGCACGTAATCCCTTGTGAATATGGGCCATGAGGAACACAGTCCAACAACGACGGGAGCTTGTGTGGAAATAAACCTGCAGGTGTTGCTGGAAGAAATCCGGCAACTGGAAGAGTCGGTTGTCAGGCAACTGAAGCAGAAGGAAAGCGAGCTTCTGTATTCGGTCAAGAACCGGAAGGTCATCTTCGAGAAAGAGGTGCTAAAGCGGCACCGCGCCCTCAAGGTGAGCATTCACCGGTTCCTCATGGAATCCTCGATCCCGTCCCTGCTGGTGTCGCCGGTGGTCTACTCCATGATGATCCCAGCGGTGCTGCTCGATCTCTTCACGAGCTTCTATCAGTGGGTGTGTTTCCCCGTGTACCGCATTCCGAAGGTCAAGAGGAGTGACTACATCGTGCTCGACCGGCACAGGCTGCGCTACTTGAACCTGATCGAGCGCATCAACTGCGACTACTGCGCATACTTCAACGGCCTTATCGCCTACGTCCGCGAAGTGGCGTCGCGCACCGAGCTCTACTTCTGTCCCATCCGCCACGCCCTGACAGCCAAAGGCCAACATCACCGCCACGCTGACTTCCTCCCCTTTGGCGACCCCACCGACTACCACGCAAAGCTGGAGCAACTCCGACAACAACTACGGGACAGCGAAAAGGCGCCCGCGACGAAGGACTGAGTCTACCCTGTTCGTCCGTCAAGAATCAGTCGCGACCCGCGCTGCCGGGTGAAGTAGGACCAGATCCATTGCGCGACGACGCGGAAGCGGTTGGAGCCGGCGGCCAGGTACATCACGTGGATCAGGGCCCAGACGCAGAAAGCCAGATAACCGCTCATGCGCAGTCGTCCAAGATGGAGTACGGCGAAATTGCGGCCGACGATGGCCAGGCTGCCCCGGTCGCGGTACCTGAAAGGTCTCGGCGCCGGGCGCCCCTCCACGCGACTGCGAATGACTTTTGCGACGTACTTGCCCTGCTGTAGCGCAACCTGCGCGACGCCCGGAAGGGGCTGGCCGTCCTGCTCGAGCGAGGCCGTATCTCCGATTACGAAAACTTCCGGTCGCCCCGGGACGCTGCAATCCGGCGCTATGATGACACGACCAGCCTTGTCGGCCGGCGCAGCCAACCAGCGCGCAGCTGGCGAGGGTTGCACACCTGCCGCCCAAAGCACGGTGTGGGACGCGATTCGCTCGCCGCCGACGATCACCCCCTCGGCGTCCACCGTCTCCACGCGCGGTCCGCAGCGGACTTCCACACCGAGGCGTTCGAGTCGTGCCCGTGCTTTCGCCGCGAGAGATTCGGGGAAGGACGGCAGGATGCGCGGTCCCGATTGAATCAGGATGACACGCGCGGTCTCGGGATCGATACGCCGGAAATCGGACCTGAGCGTAAAGCGACGAAGTTCCGCCAGCGCACCCGCCATTTCCACGCCGGTCGGTCCGCCACCTACGATGACGAACGTCAGCAGTTCCTTGTGCCGTGACGGACTCGGTTCCAACTCCGCTCGCTCAAAAGCGCGCAGCACATGATTCCGCACCGCCGTCGCATCGCCCAGGGTTTTGAGGCCCGGGGCAAACGGCGCAAATTCATCGCGACCGAAATAGCTGTGGCGCGCGCCGGTGGCGAGGACCAGGTAGTCGTAGTGAAACGGTGAGTTCACGCGATCGAGATAATTCACCTTCACCAGCTTCTCCGCCTCATCCACCTCCGTGATCTCGGCAATCGCCACGAGGGCATTCGGCTGATCGCGCAGGAGATAGCGAATCGGTGTCGCAATTTCCGCCGGCGCGAGATCCGCCGTGGCAACCTGATAAAGCAACGGCTGAAACAGAAAATGGTTCGAGCGATCGATCAAGACGACGCGAACCGGCGCATCACGCAACGCCCGCGCCGCCGCAAGTCCGCCGAATCCCGCGCCCACGATGACAACACGAGGCCATTTCGTATTTTCCCAGGGTTCCGGCTGTGGGATCACAAGTAGATGCTCCGCATGATGTGGCAGTCTGCCCGCGATAGCCGGGTAAGCAAGGCAAAGACTTGAATGATTTCAGGAACTTCTCTGCGCACTCCGCGCCTCGGCGGTGAATTGAATCAGACGAGGCCGAGTTCGCCGGCGATGGAGACGCCGTCGATGGAGGTGCCGCCGCTGAGGAGGAACTCGCTGGAGTTGGAGTAGCCGGGGATGATTTTGTCGAGTTGGGCTTGCGAGGCGCCGAGGTGGTCGCGGATGAGTTCGCCTATGACGGAGCGATAATCGACGCTGCGCTGCAGGTAGCGGCCGTTGGCGTTGAACATCGTGCCGGGGTCGCCGACTTCCCATGGGGTCACGGCGCTGTTCGGGTCGCATTGCTTCACGCCGCCGTTGATGGAACCGCCGGCAACGAACATGACGCCGGCTTCGGCGTGGTCGGTGCCGAACGAGCCGTTCTCCTCGGACGTGCGGCCGAATTCCGACATCGTGACGACGCTCATCTTGTCCCAGAGATTCACGCTGGGGTGCGAGAGGTACTTCTTCAGCGCATACATCGCCCAGCCGATCCACTCCATGCGCGCGGCGTGCCCGCCGGTCAGGGCGCCCTGGTCGTTGTGCGTGTCGAAGCCGTCGAGTTCGAGGCCGGAGATCACCGAGTCCGTTCCAGCGAGGACTTGGGCAGAGTACTTCAGGCTCCTGAAGAAGCTGTAGGCGCTCCAGTCGTTGAACCCCTTGTCATCGCTCTCGGGATCGATCGGGAACAGGTGTGTGAGGTTCACGTCATCGTCGAGGAACGGCGAACCGAGAATCTTGTTGTTGTTCGAGTCGCGGCCGTTGTTGTCGAAGTCGATGCCGACGATCTGGTTGATCGAGTTCACGAAGCGCTTGCCGGTCGGGAACATGAGGTCGCGGTTGTTCTTTGCAGGATACGGGATGCCGTGGATCTTCGCGATGTAGTCGATGTGTTTCTGGCGGGCCGATGCATAGACGCCGAGCAGGTCGTAGCGCGCGGGATCGACGATGTTCGCGAACGGAATCTCGCCACGGATAATCTGCGGCATCGTGCTCTGCATGGAGACGGCGGGCAGGAGCTGCGTTTCATGGAGCCCGGTCTCGATGATCGCGCGATACAGCATGCCGTCCTGTTCCGAATCGTCGAGCGGAAGGCCGGTTTCCCAGTAGCGCTGCGAGTCGAAATGCGAGCGGGACTGGTTGGGGTAGCCCACGCGATGAATGATGGCGAGCTCGCCCGCGTTGTAGACCGGAATGGCGTCGCGAAGCGACGGATGCATCGTCGCGAACCCGTTGCCGAGGTCGATTGCGCGGCCAGGCTCCGGGTTTAGCGGAGCCTGGCCTCCGGTTGTCAGGGGGTCTGACGGTCCGGGAATGTACAAGGTGGGACGCAACGATGCGCTGTAGGCGGTATCGCCCGTGGGGATGAGTGTGTTCAGCGCATCGTTGCCACCGCGAAGGAAGATGAAGAGCATCTTGTTGCCGTTCCACGACACGACGCCGTCGGCCATCGCGCTGCGCAGGAAGCCGGGCACGTTGAGCATCGAGCCGAGCGCGGTGCCGATGGCGCCCGCGAGGCTCCGCTTCATGAACGATCGACGTGTTACAAGGTGCATGGTGACGTCCTCATTGCTCGTGGAACTTCGGATTAGAGAGCAGGAATCCTACCAACGATCGCACGCGCAAATCGTAAGCGGGCGTTCCCGGCGTGAGCGCGTTGAAAGGTGACGTGCCCGGCGTCCCCGTGTCATCCGAGTTGAGCAGGTTCACGCACTCGTCGAGATCGGTATCGAGGTTGCCCCACCCTTCCGCCGGCAGGATGATGCCGAGGAAGTATTGCGTGACCGCGACGGGGTCGGTCCACTGGGCGCCGGAGAGCCGGTTCATGAGGAGCGCCACGGGGTCGCTGATGTTGTGCACTCCCCAGCTCTCGTAATCGACAGCCTTCAACGGGTCGCTCGGCTGCATCAGGAAGTTCTCCACGAAGCGGAGTCGTTCATTGATCGTCCCAGTATCTATCCAGCTGCGTCCATTCTCCGGCCAGCCGTCGGGGAACTCGCGGGCGAAGAGTTCCATGCCCGCGTACCACATGGCATCAATGAGATCGTACCCGTCCGTCGAGGCCGTGAAGGTTCCGCCACCGATATCGGCGCGCAGCGACCGGATCGCGCTGACGGTGTACTCCATCGGCGTCTTCACTTTCTGCCGCAGCGCCGAGCGCGAGCGGAAGAGGTCCGAGTCGAAGATGGTGCCGAGCACCGCGCGGATATTCCCCTTCCGTCCGTCCGGCCCCGGCGTGTCCCAAGCCGTCATGCAATCCTTGATGAGCTGTTCCTCGGGCGTGAGTTTGGTCTGGTTGTAGTAGCCGCCTTTCTCGAATTCCTCGCTCACGAAGAGCCGGCACAGTTTCATGCTGATGTACTCCTGCGTGTACGGCAGGTTGGCGAGGTGCGCGACGATGTCATACCCGTCCTGGATTCCGTTCGTGCCCGTGCGAACCGGCAGCACGAGCTGATAGGGCTGGCCAGCGTACGGCGGCCCGAAGCGCGCGTGGATCTTCTTGCCGGCGAAAATCGTCTTGTTGGTCGTCTCGTGCGTCGCCGGATCGAACACGAAGCTCCAAACCGGCGGCGCAAGGATTTCCGCGTCCATCGAGAAGTCGGTGTTGCGGATCGACTGGTTCAAGCCGTGGATCGCCAGGATGTTTGTGCCTTGCTGCAGCAGCGACACCGCGCCGGTCGTCGTCATGTTCAACCACGCCGTGGGCTCAGGCGATGACGAGGTTGCTCGGTTAGTGAACGTTAGGTTTCCCGAAGGCGCCCGCGATCGGACAATTTCGGTGCCGTTGAGATACACCACGGCGCCGTCATCGATGAACATCTTCAGGTTGAGCGTCGCCACTTCGGCGAGATTGCTCACCACAAACGGCTTCCGGAAATAGACCGTCGTGTAGCCGTTCGACATGTCGGCGAGGATCGTGTTGTCGTCACCGTCCGCGTAGCCGATGCCGGCCTGGCCGGTGAGCCATTCCGCGCCTTCCACAAAGCCCGGATTCTGCCAGCCCACGGGGGGCTCGGACGTTCCCTTCCGATACGACCAACCGGCTGAAGCGCGCGGCAGAAGCACGGCGGAGTTGGTGTTCACCGTCGCATGCGGATTGGAGGCGTCAATCGGTTGGACGCGCTTGACAGTCCAGCCCGTCCACGCCGGGGCCATCGCCACGATGTCGCTCTGGTCGTATCCGTTGTCCACGCCCATGCAGAAGAGCTCCATGATCTCGCGCGAGTAGTTCTCATTTGGCGCGCCGAGGACGCTCGTGATGGAGTCGAGGTAGATCAGCATCGCAGGGCTTTCGGCGCTGATCTTCAACAGGTCGTAGAAGGTCCCGTTGGGATCCAGCAGCACCTGGCGCCACTTCTCCAACTCGCGGTATTCAAGCTCCGCCGCGATGTAGCCCGCCTCGTCCCAGGTCGGGCCCCACGCATCGATGGTCCAGCGCGACTTCCAGTAGTACGTCGTGAAATGGTTGTCGGTGAACTGCATCAGCGTCTCAAGCAACTGGCGCTTCGCCTTCACCGCGCGCAAGAGATGCCACGCCTGCAAGTCGGTGATGTCGGCCGCGATCGATTCGATCTCGTTCGCAAGCGTGGTGATCTGCGGATCGGCATCCGCCGTCTCCGTCAGCAGTTCCGGCGAGATCTGCTCCGCGACGAAGGCCGCCGCGCCGATCGCGCCGGGACCTGCGGCCACGCGAAGGAGCTCGTCCGGCGTTGGACCGTACGCAAGGCGATTCAGCGCGTTGACCGCGGCAACATAGTTTGAATCGACAGGCGTCGCTTTCACGGCGACGAATTTTCCGGCCTCGTTGTCCAGCGGAAGCGTGAGAGCGTAGCCATTGGCCCATGCGCCGTCCGCAAGTTGCGTCGTGTTGCTCCCGACGCCAGCCGAGTAGGTATCGGCGTCGGGCACCGGCGTGAAGCCGACCTGCAGCGCGCCATTGGTCATCACCATGGAGGTGATGAAGGTGGACATGGGGTCGGCCGACGAGGTCCCGGTCGAACCGACGTGGTCGCTTTCGGGCGGCCCAAGTCCTTGCGGCAGGAAATTCGTGTTCGCGCTGACGGATATCTTGTCGATGATGAACCCGTCCTCGCGCATCCACACATTCACTGTGTGCTCGCCGACGGAGGGAACATTCACGATGGCGATCGGACCATCCAGTGTCGACGCCGACCAGCGCGGTGTGCCGTCGAACCCATAGATGCGATCGCTCGTGCTGACATAGGCGTTGTCGAAGCCGGCATGAACCGAGTCATCGCTTCCCGTGATCCCCACACCCCGAATCGTAATGACATGCGGACCGGTGCGATTGAACTGGATCCGGTAATCCAGTCGCGGCGCGGTGAGGCCGAAGAGCACATTGAAATTGGCACCCGTGTTCGGCAGGACCTGCATGGCCAACCCGCCCGAGAAGTTGCCATTCGTGACCGGCACCCACGACCGTCCATTCGTCACAATCATCGAGTGGTAGTTCTCCGCCTCGAAGGTGATCAGTCCATCCGCCAGCGGGTCCTGAACGAATGGCGCAGAACCCATCTGGGCGCGAGCGGGAACTCCCGCCGCCAGCAAGATCAACCCGATACAGACAATTCGAAGGTTTCCCATGTACAACCGACCTCAGGGAAGTACATACCCACGAATCCAATCGGGTTAAGAGGATATTTTCTCAATATCGCAAATGTGGCACAACTGCATTGTAAGCGGTTGCGGTATAAGTAGTAAAAGAAGTGAGAAGAGATTGTTTAACCACGAATGGACGGGAATACACACGAATTTAAGAGGTAAGCCCTGAGGAGATCAGCTCCTCCATTCGTGTTAATTCGTGTCCATTCGTGGTTAAAACTCCGTCTCATCAGTCTCAAACATGTCGTTTGGCGTAGCGGTCCCACTTGGTTTTGACCATGTGGGCGACGAGGGCGGCGGCGTCCTGCATACTCACGGCGTCCGCGTTAATGACACAGTCATAGCCGAGGGGATCCTCGATATCCTTGCCGAAGAAGTCGCGGATCATGTGGCTGCGATCACGATCCTGTTCCTTCATTTGGGCCATCGCCTTCTCTTTGTTGATATCGAGCAACTGCATCATGTTCTGGGTGCGGGTTTCTGGACTGGCAACGAGTCGTATGCGGACGCCGAGGGGCATGCGTTTCGTGAGGAAATTGCCGCCGCGGCCGACTATGACGACTTTCCCTACGGTCGCGAGGCCGCGGATGATTTCGAAGAGCTTCTTGTAGGTATTGTACTGCCGTGTTTCACCGGCAATCAGCTCGTAGACGAATTGTGTGACTTCCGTGCGGTACTGTTCGGCGAGGAGGCCATTGAACGAAACATTGAGTTCCGGGTCCTGGGCCAGCATGACGCAGAGCTTGTGATCAAAGACTTCCCATCCCGTGGAGACGTCTTCCGGCATGGTGTGTTGGATTTCGCGGATGATCTCGCGGGCCAGCGTATGGCCGCCGGCACCGGCTTGGCGGGAGATAGTGACGAAAGGGAAGCCGACAAAACTCGCGGCGCGGCTGCGTCGCTGAGCGAAATACTGACGGAGTAATGCGGCGTGGTCCACGGGTCTCCCCTGATCGCTCACGACGTTCGTTTCCATGGCGTCCTCCGTTGTTCTCTCTAGTTGATATCATGCACGTTACGGCGATATTCTTCCATAGTGAAACCGTCATGATGATGGCTTCAGGGAAACCCTTATGAGGCCGCGCCCATGATCCCGATTGACCCCAAGAACGAGAACCAGCGCCGCATCCTGTCCATAGGCTTGTCCCTGGGCATTCAGCTCGCCGTTGGCATGGTCGTCTTCGCCGGGCTCGGCTACTGGATCGACAAAAAGCGCGGAGGCGGCAATGCGTTCACCCTCATCGGCATCTTCCTCGGCATGTTCTATGGGGGTTACGAGGTCTGGAAGCTGATCCGTGTGCTGCAGGAACAAGACCCGGACAACGAGAAGAAATGAGGAATCTTATTTTTGGCCACAAAGAGGCGCAAAATAGGAGCCCTTATAGCCCATCTGAATCTGAGGGCTATAGGGGGCTGCAACTTTGTGCCTCTTTGCGGCCAACCCGCTTATCCTATCAATTCGTCGTCCTTTGACCTATTTTGCACACCCCATGTCACCCGCCGAACCCCATGTTTCGTGTTTTAGGCTGCTTTTTGACCCATTCCTGATCGGTAGTTTTCTGGTAACTACGGTGATCGGGCCATTAGTCATGAAAAGCTATACGGGGGAATTCCACGGAAAGGAGTTTTTCGCAGCTTTGATCTTGTCCTTGACACATGGAATTCTTGCACTATTTATAGCCGCGCATTCAGTGGGTCCGGATTCCACGCGATTCTTTCTTTGGAGCTTGTGCTTCAATGCGTTGCGTGTGGCGGCTTTGCTGGGGCTCTTCGTGTGGATAGAGCGCTCTGGGGTGTGGGATTTTCCTGCCTTCCTTTCTGTAGCACTCGTGGGCTATTTCGCCTTTCTGGCGGGAGAAGTCCTCAGCCTGCACGTACGGCCTCCGGGTACCCCTGACGCATAGGATGTCGGGAACCAAGGGCCATGGCAGAACAAGCAGTCACAGAGGCCGCCGTAACACAGGCGGAAAAGAGCGCGGCGGTGCAGGAGTACATCATGCACCACGTCGTGGATGGCCAGGAATGGGCCCTCCCCTTTGTGAAACTCCACCTGCCCCAGTTCATCAGCCTCCACGGCGTCATGGTGATCCTGTGCGCCTTCTTCCTGATCCTCCTCTTCGGGGTGCTCTACCGGAAGAACGATGTCGTGCCGCGCGGCCTGACCAATGCGCTTGAAGTCCTCGTCCTCTTCATTCGCGACAACATCGCCATCCCGAGCCTCGGCGATCACGACGGCCGCAAGATGACGCCGATCTTCTGCTCCTTCTTCTTCTTTATCCTCGGTCTCAACCTGATGGGCCTGGTCCCGCTGTTCGCCACGGCGACGGCGAACGTCAGCGTCACGCTGGCGATGGCTTCGATCACGCTGTGCTTCATGATCTTTGGCGCGATGTACAAGAACGGCGTGGTAGGGTTCTTCAAGTGCTTCATCCCGCACGGCATCCCCTGGCCGGTTCTCCTCATCATCACGCCCATCGAGTTCATGGGCATGTTCATCAAGGCGTTCGCGCTGACCATCCGTTTGTTCGCGAACATGCTCGCGGGCCATATCGTCATCTTCGCCCTGCTCGGCCTCGTCGTCAGCTTCGGCGCGTTCGCGCTGCCGGCGGTCGGACTCGCCCTCGGCATCTACCTGCTGGAGCTTTTCGTCTGCTTCCTGCAGGCCTACATCTTTACGCTGCTTTCCGCGATGTTCATCGGACAGATGTATCATCCGGCGCACTAGGAACAGGTTGAGAGAACACAGTAAGTACAGAGAGAAAGGGTAGAATCATGACACCAGGAACATTTGCAGCGATCGGCGCGGGTTTGGTCGCGATCGGAACCGGATTGGGCATCGGCAAGCTGGCCGCTTCGGCCATGGAAGGCATCGCCCGCCAGCCCGAGGCGACACCGAAAATTCAGGTGAACATGCTGATCGCAGCGGCGCTGATCGAAGGCGTTGCGCTGTTCGGCGCGGTCATCTGCTTCCTTGCCCTGAACAAGTAAGTGATAAGGGTCCCGCGTCGCGCGGGAAACTCAAGCATGGCAGTAGAACAAGAAACCACGCACGGCACAGTTGAGGTGCCCGCCTCCCACGACGCCCACTCGGGCGGTCACGGCGGCGGCAATCCTGTCAGCGTCACACCGCAGATGGTGGGCCTGACCTGGATCACGTTCCTCCTGATGGCCGTCGTGTTGTACAAGGTCGCCTGGAAGCCGATTCTCGGCGCGCTCGAAAAGCGCGAAGAGGATCTCCGCAAGGCGATCGAGAACGCCCAGAAGACGCGCGAGGAACTGGCGAAGATCGACGAGACCCGCCAGAAGATCGTCTCGGAGGCCGACGCAAAGGCCCGCGAGATTGTCGATTCCGCCCGCCAGGCCGCGGTCGATGCCGCGTCGGTGATCGAACAGAAGGCCCGCGAGGAATCGCAGATCCTTCTCGAGAACGCCCAGCGCGAAATCCGCACGGCCCAGGAAAAGGCGATCGCGTCCCTCCGCAAGGAGAGCGCCGACCTGGCGGTCCAGATGGCCCGCAAGGTGATTGGCGATAACCTGGACGAAGCGCGCAGCCGCGCGCTGACCGACAAACTCATCCGGGAACTGTAGGACCATGGCTCAATCCAAGGCTGCCAGACGCTATGCAAAGGCTTTCTTCGACCTCGCGGTCGAGACCGGGGCTGTCGACGAAGTCCGCACGGACCTCGTCGAGCTCTCGCAGTGCCTTGCCGGCAGCCCGGAACTGGTCCGTTTCCTCGGCAACTTCTCCGTGGCGCCGGATCTTCGCATCCAGATCCTCGGGGACCTGCTCGAGAAGCGGGGCCACGCCCACAACCTGCTCACGCGGTTTGTGCTGTTCCTGGAAGAGAAGAAGCGCATGCCCCTCCTGCAGGAGATCATCGCGGAGTTCGAAAGCCTTTACGACAGGCATGTCGGCATCCTCCGCGTGGATGTCACGTCGGCGATCCCGCTGACGGCGGCGCAGCAGACCGCGCTCAAGGAACGGCTCGGGACGAAGTTCGGCAAGCGCATTGAAGCAAGCTACGGGGAGAATCCCACCCTCCTCGGCGGCTTTCAGGTGAAGGTGGGAGACACGGTGTACGACAGCAGCCTGGAGACACAGCTCCGGAGCTTGAATCGAAAATTGGCGACGGCTTAGAAGGACACTTGTATGGCGCTACAACTTAAACCCGAAGAAGTCTCATCCATCCTGAAGAAGCAGCTTGCTGACTTCGAGGTGAAGTCGGAGACGTACGAAACCGGTCGCGTTCTTTCCGTCGGCGACGGCATCGCCCGCGTGCACGGCCTTTCCCAGGTCATGGCCGGCGAGCTCGTCGAGTTCGAAGGCGGCATCCAGGGCATGGCGCTCAACCTCGAAGAGGACAACGTCGGCGTCGCGCTCTTCGGTGAAGACAGCGCGGTCCGCGAAGGCGACCAGGTTCGCCGCACCGAGCGCATCGCATCGACACCGGTCGGCGATTGCATGACGGGCCGTATCGTGGACGCCCTCGGCCGCGCCATCGACGGCGGCGCACCCATCCAGGCCAAGGAATTCCGCCCGATCGAAGTCAAGGCCCCCGGCATCATCGAACGCCAGGACGTCAAAGAGCCGATGCAGACCGGCTTGAAGATCATCGACGCCCTGACGCCCATCGGCCGCGGCCAGCGCGAGTTGATCATCGGCGACCGCAAGACGGGCAAGACGACGATCGCCATCGACACGATCATCAACCAGCGCGGCGAGAACGTGCACTGCTTCTACGTCGCCATCGGCCAGAAACGCTCGACGGTCGTACAGGTGTACGAGACCCTGAAGCGCTACGGCGCGATGGAGTACACGACGATTATCGCCGCCACGGCTTCGGATCCCGCCCCGATGCAGTTCCTCGCGGGCTACACCGGCTGCGCAATGGCCGAATACTACCGCGACAGCGGACGCCACGCGTTGATCATCTATGACGATCTGACCAAGCAGTCGCAGGCGTACCGCCAGATCTCGCTGCTGCTCCGTCGTCCCCCGGGCCGCGAAGCGTTCCCCGGCGACGTGTTCTATTTGCACAGCCGTCTCCTCGAGCGCGCCGCGAAGATGAGCGCCGAAAAGGGCGGCGGAAGCCTCACGGCCCTGCCGATCATCGAGACGCAGGCGAACGACGTGTCGGCCTACATCCCGACGAACGTAATCTCGATCACGGACGGACAGATCTTCCTGGAGTCCGACCTCTTCAACGCCGGCCAGCGTCCGGCCATGAACGCCGGTCTTTCGGTGTCACGCGTAGGCGGCGACGCCCAGGTCAAGGGCATGAAGCAGACTTCCGGTTCGCTCCGCCTCGATCTCGCTCAGTTCCGCGAATTGGCCGCGTTCTCGCAGTTCGCTTCGGACCTCGATGCGACCACGCGCAAGCAGCTCGACCGCGGCGCTCGCCTCATGGAAGTCATGAAGCAGGGCATCCGCACCCCGCTGTCCGTCGCAAAGCAGGTCGCGATCATCTACGCGGGCACCAACGGCTTCCTCGACGACGTGCCGGTCAACCGTGTGAAGGAGTTCGAGAACCACCTGCACCAGTCGCTCGATTCCACCTTCAAGTCATGGGTAACGCTCTTCAACGACAAGAAGGCCATGACCGACGACGTCAAGAAGGCCCTCAACGACCTCCTCAAGGAAGTCAAACGCACCTTCAAATAGTTTCGAGTTTCGAATCTCACATTTCACATCTCGTATCTCTCTAAACCATGCCTTCCCTGAAGGAATATAAGAATAAGCTGAAGAGCTTGCACAACACGCGCAAGATGACCAAGACCATGAAAATGGTCGCGGCCAGCAAGCTCTACAAGACGATGGACGCGCAGCGGAAGGCGACGGTCTATGCGACCAAGCTGCACGACATGATTGCGAAGCTCGCGGCGTCGGTGGATCCGACCGCCCACGCGCTCCTGCAGGGTCGCGAGGAACCGAAGACGGCGCTCGTGATCGTGGTCACGTCGGACAAAGGCATGTGCGGCGGCTTCAACAACAACCTCATCAAATACGTCACGCGCTGGATGGAGCGTCCTCCGAAGCTTTACGACCGCATCGACCTCAGCTTCATCGGCCGTCGCGGCCTCCTGGCCTTCCGGAACCGCGCCCAGATGAAGGCGAACTACGACGGTGTCACCCAGAAGCCGACTTACGGCCACGCGGTAAAGATCGCGAACGAGGCCATCGAGTCATTCCTCTCGGGCGAGTACGACGAGGTTTACATCGCCTACAACCACTTCATCAATCCGCTGTCGCAAAAACCCATGATGAATTTCCTGCTCCCGATCGAGCACCACGAGATACGCGTGGCCGACAAGGGCGTCGCTTCGAATTTCATCCTTGAGCCGGCAGAGTCGGAACTGCTGTCGGTCCTGCTGCCCAAGACGGTCGAGTTCGAGATCTACTACGCGCTGCTGGAAAACGCCGCCGGCGAAAACGGCGCGCGCATGACGGCGATGGACAACGCGACGAACAACGCCAACGCCATGATCGACCTGTACACCCTGCTCCGCAACCGCGCACGGCAGGCGTCGATCACCAAGGAACTGATTGAAATCATCTCCGGCGCCGAGGCGCTGAAGGGATAGAGGAAGAGACGAACCGGGACAATGGTTGATGGTTAAGGGTTGATGGTGAAATCAACCATGAACCATAAACCATCAACCATTTTGGAGAGAACTATGAGTACTGCAACGAAAGCTGATGTGAAGATCGCACCGGGCCGCATCACGCAGGTGCTGGGCGCCGTCGTGGACGTCGAATTTCCGGCCGGATCGCTTCCCGCCGTGTACACCGCCCTCAAGGTGAGCAACCCCTTCATCAGCAATGAGCCGGGCAACCTTACGCTCGAAGTGGCACAGCACCTTGGCGACAATGCGGTGCGTACGATCGCCATGGACACGACGGACGGTCTCGTACGCGGCACCGAAGTCATCAACACCGGCAACGAAATCACCGTCCCCGTGGGCGTGGGAACGCTGGGTCGCGTGTTGAACCTCCTGGGCGATCCGATCGACAACGCCGGTCCCGTGAAGCACGACAAGCGCGACCCGATTCATCGCCCGGCCCCGAGCTTCGACCAGCAGGACACGAAGGATTCGATGCTGGTCACCGGCATCAAGGTCATTGACCTGCTCGCCCCGTACAAGAAGGGCGGCAAGATCGGTCTGTTCGGCGGCGCAGGCGTCGGAAAGACCGTGCTGATCCAGGAGCTTATCCGCAACATCGCGACGGAACACGGCGGCTATTCCGTGTTCGCCGGCGTAGGTGAACGTACGCGCGAAGGCACAGCGCTCTATCGCGAAATGAAGGAGTCCGGCGTTATCGAGAAGACCTCGATGGTGTTCGGCCAGATGAACGAGCCGCCGGGTGCGCGCGCCCGCGTCGCCTTGTCCGCCCTGACCATCGCCGAGCATTTCCGCGATGAAATGCGCCAGGACGTGTTGCTGTTCGTGGACAACATCTTCCGCTTCACGCAGGCCGGCTCCGAAGTGTCCGCGCTGCTCGGTCGTATCCCGTCCGCCGTGGGTTACCAGCCCACACTCGGGACGGACATGGGTGAGCTGCAGGAACGCATCACGTCGACCAAGAACGGGTCGATCACATCGATTCAGGCCGTGTACGTGCCGGCCGACGATTACTCGGACCCCGCGCCCGCGACGACGTTCGCTCACCTCGACGCCACGACGGAGCTTTCCCGTCCGATCGCTGAGCTCGGCATTTATCCCGCCGTGGACCCTCTCGCGTCGTCCTCCACGATCCTGACGCCTGAAGTCGTCGGCGACGAACATTACGCCGTGGCGAAGGGTGTGAAGGAGCTTCTCCAGCGTTACAAGGAGTTGCAGGACATCATCGCGATTCTCGGTATGGACGAACTCTCCGAAGAGGATCGCACGACGGTGCAGCGCGCCCGCAAGATCCAGCGCTTCCTGTCCCAGCCCTTCCACGTCGCCGAACAGTTTACCGGCATCCACGGCGCCTACGTCGAAATCGCCGACACGGTTCGCTCCTTCAAGGAAGTGCTCGAAGGCAAGCACGATGACCTGCCGGAACAGGCGTTCTACATGGTCGGCAAGATCGAGGAAGTCGTCGAGAAGGCGAAGAAGCTCCGCGCGAGCTAAGGCATCGGCATCATGGCAACGTTCAACCTCTGCATCGTGAGTCCGCAAGGCAAGGTCTTTGAAGGCCCTGCGGAGTCCGTCGTTGCCCCAGGCTCCGAAGGCGAACTCGGCGTCCTCGCGCACCACGCTCCGATGATCGCGTTCCTGAAGGTCGGAATGACCACCGTTGCCGCAAGCGGCGAGAAGAAGATTTTCGTCACCGGCCAGGGCGTCATCGAAGTCGAGCTCAACGAAGTCAACTTGCTCGTCGACCACGCTGAAAAGGTCGACTCCGCCGAAAAGGCCCACGAACTGATCGCCGCCGAGACGACCAAGCGCAAGGGCTGATTGGTTCGAGGTAGGATCGGGACTCCGCTCCCGACCGGTTCTTCCCGACGGACAGCACGGAGTGCTGTCCCTACCTCAGACCACATCACGTGGTTGCGTCAGAATCAAGCTTCGCTACACTCCGCGCATGCAAATCAACATTCCGTATGTAGCCCTGCTTTGGGTTCATCTGCTCTGCGTTGTCGGGACTTTCGGCGGCCTGCTGGCGTTCCAACTCGTAGTGCCCGTGTCGCTGCGGCGCGAGATTAACGTGGCCGGACGCGCCTCCAAAGTCTTCAACATCCTGCTCGGTATCGGCCTGCTGGCGGGCATTCTGCTGTACGGCATGAAACGCGGCCATGTCATGGGCCCTCACTACAACGGTGTGATCGCGCTGAAGTTTGTATTCCTGCTGGCTACCGGTGCCCTGCTGGGCATCAGCAAGTCGTCACCCCGTGGCGATACGCTGCGCAAGATCGCGATCGTGCTCATGGCCCTTGCCGCTTTCTGCGGACTCACGCTTTCCTAGTATGTTCCGCGCCGACACAGGAACGCACATCGTCGCGGTGACCATCGGAGCCCTCTTCTGTCTGGGCTATGGGATTGTCGAGCATCGCAAGGCAGAGTCCCTCCGCGCGGAGCTTGCCGCGCTCAAGTCCGCGCAGCCCGCGGCAGTGACTACACATGCCGAGCCTGTGCCGGAACCCGCTTCCTCACGGGTCCAGCCCATCGCACCGCCGGTGGTTCAACCCGTCGTTGTGGAACCGACACCCGTTCAGCCCGCGCTGCCTGACGGAAACGCGACACCGATCTTCGTTTCACCCGGACCAACCGGCGAGAGGCCGCCCGAGGCAACGGACGAGGAAAAGGACAAGCGCCGCAAGGAATGGCTGGCCGATTTTGACCGGAAGATGGATCAGGAGTTCGCCCGCCTCGAGAGCCGCGAGAAGACTACGCAGGACGAGGACGATATGAAGATGATCCAACGCATCAAGGGCAGCCTCGAATCGCTCGACGCCCTATGGCTGAAAGCCGACGCCGGTGAGATCGATGAGAACAGCCAGGAGTTCCAGATGCAGATGCATCAGCTCATGGGTCAGATCATTTCACTGAGCCGCACCGACCGGAATCAGCGCCTGAGCAAACTCGCCCACACCTACGGGCTCGTGGACGAAACCCAGATCGTGCCCTTCATCCAGGGCATCGACACCGTCTACGCCGAAACCCACCTCGACTGGGCCGCCCTCTTCAACCGCGCCCCCTGAGTCGAGCAGAAGTTCCAACGATTGGAACTTCTCTCGTGCAAGACTTCCAATCCTTGGAACTTTTGCAGTCCAAGGGGTACGCTACCGTGTGCCCTTCTTGACTCCGAATGTAGCCTTCTACTGAAGGTCGACGTTAAAGTGAAGTGAGCAGACCGCTAGTCGGCTGCTACATCAGTGCGACGGAATACGATTTGAACCCGCGGGCATAACCTACACGCGCTTAAGTCTTGTTGCCGAGAGCATGGGGCGTGGTAGAGTTATCAGCATGACGACGAAGGAAATTGCCATTCATACCATTGCGGAGCTTCCCGAGGGTGCAACATGGGAGGATATTCAGGAGCGTATCAATTTTGTTGCCGGTGTGCGCAGATCGCTTCTGGATTTGGATGGCGGCAAGGGGATTCCTCATGATCGGGTCAGAGAGGAATTTGCCGAGTGGAATTCCGACTAGCGTGGTCACCCGCAGCCCGGTTTGACCTCATCGATCTCCGCACTTTCATCGCGCAGGATAATCCTCGTGCCGCAAAGCGGTTCACGAACGATATCATCGACTCCGTTGAACGCCTTGCACGTTTCCCGACTTCGGGCCGCGTCGTGCCCGAATTCGCAGACCCATCGCTGCGTGAGATTATCCGTCCTCCGTGTCGCGTCGTGTATCGTGTGAATTCGAAGGAGAAGCGGATCGACATCGTCAGAGTCTGGTATGCGGCCAGAGGGATTCCTGGAATTAGTCCGCGGATGTAGCGCTCGTTGCTTCCGGGACGGTATACACATCTCTCCACCCGCGGGCAGGCACAGCCTGCCCGCCCAGTTTGACGCTACGGCGTGGGAACAAACGGTGCGGACGGGTCGCGATACAGCGAGGGCTTGATCAGGATGTCGCCCGGGGCGCAGCGCTCAAGAATACCATCGACAACGGCAACGGTACCTTCGCTCCTGCTTCTGGCCATCGCGGAGAGGTCACCGAAGTCGCACCGGATACCCTGCTCAAGCGTGACAATCGCATGGTCCGGATCGCTCGCATCCACTCCCGTCACCGTTCCCTTGACCGAAATCTTCTGGCCCACGAAGCCCAGGCCCTTCGCGGCAACGTCTGCCGCCAGAAACTGCGCGGCGGGCTTGCCATAATCCGTGCGCAACCCCTTTCCGCATCCTGTCGCCATCGCGAGTGCTGCGATTACTACGATCCATTGCTTCATCGCCACGTCCTCCTGCGACGAAGGCTAACATCCAGCGCAGAAGCGTCGAGGTCTAACGACTCGCGGGGTCAGACATGCCGGGTGGAACGTGGCCTTCCATCTTCGGCATCGGGACAGATTGGACCTTCTCTTCGTCAACCGTCGTGGGCAGCGTCTCGCGGAGGCTGGAGAGGTGCTCTTCGATCGCCTTCTTCTGTTTCTCGGCGACGGCTTCTTCGCGGATCTGGAGGCGGATTTCGGCCGGGGCTTCCTCGACGGTCGCCGGGGCGCCGGGCAGGCCGACATATTTCCCTTTGTAGAACGCGGCGAGCTCTTCGTCGGTCACGCTGAATTGCGAAACATCCAGGCCGGACTTCTTGAGGTACGCCTCCACGATCAGGCCGATGCGTCGCATCTCGAGCTGGTAGTTCATGAAGGCGCGCGTGCTTTCAATCTGGTCGGTGATCCTGGCTTGAAGCGCCGCATCGTCCTGCACGCCGGACTCCTTCGCGGCGGCGAAGAGCGTCATGCGATCGAGCAGATTCGAGAACACCTGGCTGCGCACGTTGCTATCCTGCGGATAGCGGAAGAAGGTCGAACGGAACTCGTGTAGGAGCCAGTCGTACGGAATCTCAACGCTGCCGACTTCAGCAACGCAGCCGTCGCACACGGACTTCGGGGCATCGTTCGTCTCACCGGCAAGACTGGTGACGGAGAGAAGCAGCAGGATCGCGAGCTGGTACATCATGAGACCTCCACACAAAAAGATAGCGGCTTCCAGCCGAAGCCGGAAGCCGCTACTTGAATGCTGTCCTATCGAACTACTGGTTCAACGTGATGCGGAAGTTCGATCCGCCGTTGTTGTTCCAGAACGTCTGGTTGGCGCTGTTCTTCACGTAGAGCGCGAACTCGAACGTGAAGGGCGTGAAACCACAGCCCATCTGCCCGCAGGTGTTACCGCCGAGAAGATAGACCTTCCAGGCTTCATCCTGGCCGCCGAAGGGGTTCGCGACATTGGCAACCCACTGGCCCGTGCCCCAGTTGACCGTCGTCCATCCGTCGTCCGTGTAGACCGCGCCAGCCGTGTGACCATAAGCCATCGGCCAGACACCGAAATCAACCTTGAGATTCGTGTACTGGTAGGTCGCGTACTTGGTGTAGTCCCAACGATCGCCGTATCCCTTGTACCAGATCGACTCGCCCTTGCTGCTCACCGGCGCGGCCATCAAGCCCGCTGCCACCATGGCCAACATCATCAGTTTCTTGATCATATTCTTCCCTTTTCCCTTTGTCCCCTGTTCGGGTTGATTGCTTAAACTGAGACAGAATATACGTCGCTCCTGCGGATTAGTAAAACGTTTTATCACCTTTTGTGCATAGTCCTATAGCCTATTGCTATTGAATGCTTTGCGACGCACAACGTGCGCCTTCCCAGCGCTAAGCTTTGACTTGGAGGAGGACGATGCCGACGGCGACAAGACCGATGCCCGCCCACTGGAGCAGGGTTATCGGCTCGCGAAACAGCATCCAGGAACCGAACTGCAGTACGCAGAATGCCGAGCCAAAGCAGAGGGCGTAAACCACGTTGGGATTCGCTCCCCGCAGGGCGAGCGTGAGGGCGACAGGACAAAGGAAGCCGAGGCAGTTGCCCCCGATGAACCAAAGAAGTGCGTCTGATCCCTGCTTCATCGCGGTCACGCGAAAGACGAGGCTGGCGCCAACCTGCCCCACCACGAAGACAAGTATGCAAACGATGAGTGGCAAGCGCGGCATGGCTAACCTGTCACCTCTCGCCAAGCGGCCAGAAACGCGTCCATTTGCTCATCCGTGCCGATCGTGATGCGGATGTGATTGCCAGTCCGTGGCCCCGGGAAGTAGCGCACAAAGATGTTCCGCGATCGCAGAGACTCAAAGATCTCGCGCGCCGGTTTGCCGGCAGGTCGAACCCAAATGAAGTTTGTCGCCGACGGATACACGAAGTTGCCCCAACCGGTCAGGACGCCGGCGACGCGATCGCGGGTCGTGCGGATTCGCTCCACGTTCGCCCGCATCCATGCGATGTCCTCCATCGCGGCGGACGCCAGTTCCTGGGCGAGGTAGCTCACATTGTACGAGTCCTTGATCTTGTACAGCGCCTCGATCAGGCCGACCGACCCCACCGCGTAACCGATGCGAAGACCGGCCAGGGAGAAGGACTTCGATAGCGACCGGGCGCAAAGCACATTGGGCAACTGAAGCGAAAGATCGACGCAGTGGCCCGGGGCGAAATCGACATATGCTTCATCGATCAACACAACACCGGGATAAGACCGGCAGAACGCGGACACATCACTCTTCGAAAAGAGGAGGCTTGTCGGCGCGTTTGGATTTGTCAGGAAGAAGAGCGATGTGTCCGCCAGTGAAGGCGGCGTCCAGCCGAAGTCGTCCGCCAGCGACACCGGCGCGGTCCGGATGCCCTCAATGGCCGCAAGCACGGGGTAGAGCGAGTAGGACGGATCGAAGTACCCCACGCTGCCATTTCGCTCCACAAAGGCCCGCAAGGCCAGCGCCAGCACTTCGTCGGACCCGTTCCCTACGAACACCTGCTCGACGCCACAGCTGTGATATGTCGCGATCTTCTTCCGCAGGGATGTGCAGACGGGATCGGGATAGAGACGAAGCTTGGCCGGATCGATGTTCTTCAAGGCCCCCGCCACCTTCGGTGACGGAGGATAGGGATTCTCGTTCGTGTTGAGCTTGATCACGCCCGTGCCGCGCGGTTGCTCGCCCGGAGTGTATGCGGATAGCTGCTCGACGGCTTTGCGGATCATGGCGTGGCCCTGCCCGGCTATTTCTCGAAGCGGATCCGCGCGGAGCGTGCGTGCCCTTCGAGCTCTTCAACGCGTCCGAAGCTCTCGATGACCGGCAACACGTCCTGCAGGTCCGCACGCGTGTAGGAAACGTAGCTCGTCCGACGCCGGAACGATTCGACCGTCAAACCGGAGAACATCGCGGCCGTGCCGCCGGTGGGCAGGACATGGCTCGGGCCCGCGACAAAGTCGCCGACCGATTCCGGGGTCCAAGGTCCGATAAACACAGCGCCTGCGCGGCGCACCTTCTTGAGCCACATGCGGGGCTCCCGCACGTTGATCTCAAGATGCTCCGGCGCAAACTGGTTGCAGAGCTCCATGCCGATATCGAGGTTGTCCACCAAGGCAATCAGTGTGCCGTTCATCAGGACATCCTTGACGACTTCAAGCTTGGGAAGGGTCGCCATCTGTCGGATCAACTCGGCCTGGACCGCATAGGCCAGCGTGGATGAATTGGTAATCAGCAGGGCTTTCTCGAGTCCGGTCCCGTGCTCGGCTTGGGCGAGCAAATCTGCGGCGACATGATTCGCCCTTGCGGTGTCATCGGCCAGAATCGCCACTTCGCTCGGCCCGGCTACCATGTCCAGGTCGACATGCCCGTAGACCGCGCGCTTTGCCGCGGTCACGAACGGACCGCCCGGGCCCACGATCTTCTGGACTCGACGTATCGTCTTCGTGCCGAAGGCCATTGCACCGATCGCCTGGATGCCGCCGACGCGGTAAATCTCTGTTGCGCCCGCGAGATCGAGGGCATAGACGATGTACGGATTCACTTTGCCGTCCTCGTCGCACGGGGTGCAGGCCACAATCTCGAGGACACCCGCGACCTTCGCGAGCGCCACCGTCATCAACGCGGTCGATGCGAGCGGCGCAGCACCGCCCGGAATGTAGGCACCGACGCGATCAAGGGCCGTAAACTGTTCGCCCATGGTCCCGCCCTTGGGACTGAGCATGCTCCAATCCTTGCGCAGGCCGTTCTTGGCGAATTTTGTAATACGGGACAGGGCCTCGGCAGAGGCGCGCTTGAAATCGGCGTCCACCTTCTCCATCACGGCCATGCGCTCAGCCTTCGTCACCGCAAACTTCGCAGGCGTGAGCTTGGCGCCGTCGAACTTCGCAACCGCGTCGACGATCGCCGCGTCACCGCGTTCGCGGACATCCTGCAGGACCTCACCCGCCGCCGCCTCGGCTTCGGGCAGGAACGCAGGCCTCGCGAGAAACTCGACAACGGGACCGGTGGTCGTGGAGGTGGTCCACTTGGCGACGCGCACTTCAACTGTTCTGGCTTCCGTCATAATTTTCCTGAGCGTCATCTGGCCGCTCTCTGGACTCTTCTTCCGCTCGCTCACCGTTTCACCACCTCATTGTCCACGCCGCACTTCGGACAGCGCAGGATGGGATACTCCTGGGCGACGACATAAACATGCCCGCAAGCCTGGCATCGAAAGAGTTGGCGGGGCCTTTCAGCGTCCACGGACCACGACGTGCGGTTGCTGTAATATAGCCAGCCGCCAATCATGACAACAAGGTTGAACACCAGGGGGCCAACCCACCAGAGCGTTGGATCGTACTGCATCACGGCCGCTCCTTCGCCTTGGATTCCGCCCCGGCATATCGCAACGTGACATAGCCCGACTGGCCCAAGGCGCCCGGCTTGGAGTGATAACCGCGAAGGGCGCGCACGATCTCCTCGTTGCGCGCGGGCGAGGATGTCGGCTTTTCCAGCAGCACGTGCTTCACATTGCCGAGATCGTCAAATTCAACGTAGGCCAACGCCTCCCACGGCTTCGGGTCATCCCATACGGAGCCAGGCTCCACCGGACGCGATTGATTGCGGAGGCCTTTGACAGAGTCCATCCACGCAATCCGTAGCACCGCCCCGGTCGCGGCTGGTGCCGCCGGGAAAGCCTCAGATTCATGGCCGGACCCCGCCCGCTGCCACTCGATGCCGCGAAGCAGCGTGCCGTGTCCGTCCGTCGCGAGCGAACCCTGCGGAAGCGCGTTCGAGGGCATGCCCGATGGCGACGGCTCCTGTCCCGGTCCCTCGAGCGGTGGCCGGAGTGACCGCCTCTCGCCCAGGAATGGCCGGCTGAAACCCATCGGCGTAGGCAGGGAGAACATGGACGGGGACTGGAGCGCTCGCACGTCTTCGCTTAGCTTCCTCTCCAGAAGTTCTGCCGGATCTTCATGGAAGAACATGGTCTGCAACACGGGTGCCGCCGGAGGCTTGTCCAACGCGAGTGGAAATTCCGGAACGCGGATGAACCACAGCGCGTGGAGACCCAACGCAAGCGCCACGGCGATCCACAGGTTGCGATCTGCGGGCTGCCGGGAGCCGGCGACGATGGGTGATGAGCCTGTCATGGCTTGGTCTGCGCCGCGATGCGCGTGGCGAGCACGACTTTGCGAATGCCCGCCTTCAGCGCAAGGTTGTACACTTCCACCAGCCGGCTCTGGGCGACACGCCCGTCCGCTTCAATGACGAGGGCGGAATCCGGATTCTCCTTTGCCGCGAGCATGATCTTCGTGCCGAGCCCGTCCATCGTCGTGCGCTCGTCGTCAAAGAAGATCATGCCCTCGCTGCCGAGCGTCACCACGAGGCTGCCATACCGGGCGCCGTCGATCATCGGCGATGCAGGCAAATCCACAACAATGCCCGGTTGCAGCACGAAGCCGGATTGCAGGATGAAGAACATGAGGACGAGCAGGACGACATTCACCCACGACGGCGCGTCGATGATCCCGCGCAGCATGCGGTGTTGCGGCATGTAGCGACGGCGCAAGTAGAAAAGCCGCTGCGTCAGGACCTGCTCGTCGGTCTCCATCACTTGCCCTGTCCGTTTTCCCGGTTGCGAAAGAAGGTCAGCACTTCGGGGAAGACGCGTTCCATCTCGAGGACCACGGATTCCACGCGGCTGACAAGTAGGTTGTAGCCGAAATAGGTCGGGATCGCGACGATGAGTCCGGCGGCGCTGGAGATCAACGCCTGCCACATCCCGCCGCCGAGATCGCCGGCATGAATGAGCGGCGCCTTCGCGTGGATCGTGCCGAGGACTTCGATGAGTCCAAGGACGGTTCCCAGCAGCCCGCAAAGGGGCGCCGCCTGCGCAAGGGAAAGCAGCAGGCCCAGATGCCTCTCCAGGCGCGGTATCTCGGCCAGACCCGCTGTTTCCATGGCCTGGCGCATGTGCGCGGGACTCTGGTCATGCGCGAGGATTGCGGCGCGTACCATCTGGGAAACAGGCCCCGGCGTCTCGTCACAGATACTGATGGCTTCCACGAGCCGGCCGCCCACGTCACCGGTGCCGCGACCGATGATATTGAAGATGCCCTGGAGAAAATCGCCGGCCCGGATCTGTGCGCGATGCAGATGGAATGCCCGTTCAAAGAAAATCGTGGCAGCGATGAAGCTGATCCCGATGATAACCAGCGTCATCGGGCCACCCTGCTGTATCAAATGCATCATGCGTCAACTCCTCAGGCCTGCCGCGGCTGCTTCTCGTTGCGGATCTTCTCGATCCGGTTGCGCGCATCGGGCGATGCCGGAACACCCGCATCTACCACGCGCTGGTAGATCCTAAGCGCCTCGTCCCAACGCCCCTCGCTCTCCTTCAGGGCAGCGGCGCCAAAGGCGGACCGCGTAAACCAGATCACATCCGGTTCGTTCCCGGCGTCCCGCTCGAGGAGCCAGTTATACACAACGTTCATGTAATGCTCCAGAGCCTCCGTCCGTCGCCCCAGCTTCTCCAGGCAGCGACCCATCTTGAACTCGCCCTGCATCCGCACGTCAGCCGTCGCGAGCGGGCTGTCGAGGACGGACTGGTAGGAAGCGAGCGCTTCCTGGTATCGCTCCGCCTTGTCCGCGCCGAGCGTGTACTGGCAGTCGCCCTTGCGGCCCATCGCGCGATCCGCGATCGGCGATCCGGCGCAGCTCTTCACCACATCGTCAAACGCCAGGATCGCGCCCGAGAACTCGCCGAGTTCGCTCAGCGCATCGCCCTGCGCAAACCGGGCCTCGCACCGGCGAGAGCTGTTCGTGAACGTTTTCAGCATGTCGTTGAAATGCGTGATGGATCGCCGGTAGTCGTTGGCAGCCATGGCGGATCGCCCCGCCCAGTAGAAGGCATCGTCCGCGAGCTCGCTCGCTGGATGCAGCGACACGATTTCCAGGAAGGCCGCCTCCGCCTTGTCGTATTCCTTCGCGTTGAACAGCTGCTCCGCCAGCCAGAATCGCACGTCGGGCACCCACCGCGATTGCGGCAGGGTCTCCACGAATTGACGGCAAAGCTGCAACGCCTTCGCGGTATCACCCGTCATGTAGAGGCACCACCCGCGAAGGTAGAAGGCCTGCTCGGCCCACTCGGTGGCCGGGTACATGTCGAGGACTTCTCCGAAGTCCTTGTAGGCCATCTCAAACTGCCCCGCCCGGTAGCGTGCCTGGCCGCGACCCAGCAAGGCCCCGACCCACTGCGAACTCTTCGGGTGCATCAGCATGAAATCATCGTAATGCCGCGCGGCTTCATCCCACTTGCCCTGCTGCTCCTTGAGGGCGGCAAGACGGAACACGGCAGACTCGGCAAGCGGACTTTCCGGATACTGGTCCGTGATGAGCACAAAGCCCGCTTCCGCGTTCTCGAATTCGCCGAGGCGTCCTTCGCATTCGGCGAGCTGGAACAGGACTTCAGGAAGCTGCGGGCTCTTCATGTACGCTTCGCGGAACTCGCGGTACTTCTCCAGGGCAAGCTTGTACTGGCCATTGGCGAAATAGGCATCGCCGGCCTTCTTCATCGCCATCTCGCGCTCTGCCGGCGACTTCAATACCTCGTAGGAGCGTTCAAACGAAGCCGCGGCCTCGGCGAAACGGCCCAACTCCCAGAGACACCAACTGCGACCGATCAATGCCTGCGCTTCCCCTTCGGGATCCGTGAACGCCTCGAGATAGCGCTGGAAGGCATCGAGCGCCTTGGTGAAGTGACGCTGCTGAAGCAGCAGCTTCGCGAGGTCCATCTGGGCCGGACCCAAGCCCGGATCACCCGTGAAGGTCCGGATCGTTTCTTCCAGCAAGGCCACGGCTTCGTCGGTCCGATTCATGTCACGCAGCACGCGTGCGCGGTCGATCCGGGATTGCACGCGGATCTTTGCCTCCGTCGCCAGGGCGTCGGCCTGTTGCAGGTTCGACGCCGCCTCGGCGAGATTCGAGTTCGCGATGTGGCAGGCAGACAGCCCGATCAAGGCGCCCGCCCGCATGTCCGGCGCAACCTCTGTCGCTGCCGTAACGCTTTCCAGCAGCTTCGTCGCCTCCTCGCAATCCTTGCGCTCCACCAGCATCTGGCCCAGCCAAAGCTTCGCCGCGAAGGACCCCGGGGTGTCCGGATAGTTCTTCAGCACACGCCGCAGGATGTCCTCGGCATCGTCTTTCATCTTGCCCTCGAGCAGCAGCGACGACCACGCGAGCAGATTGTCGACGGCGAATGCGTCGTCCGATTCGACGGACGCCGCTCGCGCATAAGCCGCGAGCGCTTCGTTGGTCCGGCCCGTCGAGCGATAAATCTCCGCGCGCAAACGTTCCGCCGGTGCCCGGGAAGGGTCCGTGGGAAAGCGCGTTTCGAATCCTTCAAGCGTAAGCAGCGCTTCGTC
Organism: uncultured Verrucomicrobiota bacterium; assembly: GCA_964503335.1. GTDB lineage: Bacteria > Verrucomicrobiota > Kiritimatiellia > CAIVKH01 > CAIVKH01 > CAZCZZ01. The sequence continues at coordinate 43,181 of CAZCZZ010000008.1, read as the reverse complement.
GGCCCGCGCCAGATCAAACTGCGCCTTGGCCAGCCAGTACGTGAGACCACCCGCCACCGCCGTATCGTCCGTCAGCCGCTTGTTCTCCGCCAGCCACGTCGCAATCTCCTCATGCTTCCCCTGCGCGCTGAGGGCTTGGACAAGATAGAGCGCACCAAGGGCTCTCTTGCCGCGGAAGTACGACTTGCGGATGAACTCCTCAAACTTCTTCTGCGCGAGGTCGTAAAGCCCGTCCTCCAGCGCAGCGCGCCCCGCGACAAACGCAGGATCACGATCTTCAAGCGGTGGCGCGGCCACCACCAAAGGGGCAAGAAGGCAAGCAAACCCGGCCAAGACCAGGATGGCCTTGCTCTTCAAAACCGACCGCGATGATTGCCACTTCGTCATGTACACGTATCCAGGAAGGTTCCGCTTTCCAGATAAGACGTCCAGGAGCCGATATTGCCCACGGAACACACGGACTACACGGAAGACCGACAGGAGTTTTGCCCACGGAGGTCACGGATAAGGAAGGATATTTCAGAGAAGAGAATAGAAACTCTTCCCTCGGAAATCCTCTTCATCCGTGACCTCCGTGGGCAACCATCTTCTCTTCCGTCCGCGTATTCCGTGTGTTCCGTGGGCAAATCCTCCATCGGTCGAGGTCTTACGTCTTTTGCATTCCATTCACCGTCTGCGACAGCGCTTCGGCCAGGTAGCGCCCTGTGTGCGACCCCGGCGTATTCGCAACCTGTTCCGGCGTTCCCTGGGCTACGATGCGGCCCCCGGCCTCGCCGCCCTCGGGCCCCAGATCAAGGATGTAATCTGCCATCTTGATCACGTCGAGATTATGTTCGATGACGACCAGCGTGTTCCCGGCATCCCGCAGCCGCTCCAGCACTTGCACCAGCTTGTGTACATCCGCAAAGTGAAGTCCCGTCGTCGGCTCGTCCATGAGGTAGAGCGTGCGCCCGGTCTGCACGCGGCTCAGTTCGGCCGACAGCTTGACGCGCTGCGCCTCACCGCCCGATAGCGTGGTCGCCGGCTGCCCGAGTTGCAGGTAGCCCAGGCCCACCTCGGCGAGCGTGCGCAGCTTCCTCTCAATGCCCTGCACGTTGCGGAAGAACTCGCATCCTTCCTCGATTGTCATGTCGAGCACGTCCGCGATGCTCTTGCCGTTGAATTTCACGGCCAGCGTTTCGCTGTTGTAGCGGCGGCCGCGACATTGTTCGCAGGTGACATACACGTCGGGCAGGAAATGCATCTCGATCTTGATCAAGCCGTCGCCCTTGCACGTCTCGCAGCGCCCGCCCTTCACATTAAAACTGTAACGGCCCGGTCCATAGCCGCGGATCTTCGACCCGGGCAGCATCGCGAAGAGGTCGCGGATCAATCCGAAGGCGCCCGTGTACGTCACAGGATTGCTGCGCGGCGTGCGACCGATCGGCGACTGGTCGATGACGATGACCTTGTCGAGATACTCCAGGCCGGTGAGCTTCTTGTGTTTTCCAGGGCGGTCCTTGGAGCTGTAGAAGTGTCGGAATAAGGCCTTGCGCAACAGGTCATCCATCAACGTGCTCTTGCCGCTTCCCGACACACCCGTGATGCACACGAGCAGGCCGAGCGGGATATTCACGTCGATGTTCTTCAGGTTGTTCTCTTCCGCGCCAGTCACGCGCAGCCAGCCCTCGCCCGGCTTGTTGCGCGTCGTCGGCGTCGTGATCTCAACCTCGCGTCGCATGTAGCGCGCCGTGAGCGAGCGCTGGTTCTGCAGCAGCTCCTCGACGGTACCGGCGTGCATTAACTCGCCGCCATGGATTCCAGCCGCGGGGCCAAGGTCGATGACATAGTTCGCCTCGCGGATTGTCTGCTCGTCATGCTCCACCACGACGACCGTGTTCCCGAGATCGCGCAGGCCCTTCATCGTTTCGATCAGCCGCTCGTTGTCGCGCTGGTGCAATCCGATGCTCGGTTCGTCGAGCACGTAGAGCACACCGACAAGTCCCGCACCGATCTGTGTGGCAAGGCGGATGCGCTGCGCCTCGCCGCCAGAAAGCGTTCCGCTCTCGCGATCGAGCGTCAGGTAGTCGAGCCCGACGTCGGCGAGGAATTTCAGGCGCTGCCGGATTTCCTTCACCACTTCCCGCGTGATCACTTCCTCCTGCGGCGTGAACGACACCTCGCCGAAGAACGTGAGGGCGTTTCGCACCGAGCTGCGACACACGTCGAGGATGGATTTGCCGCCAACGAAGACGGAGAGCGATTCAGGACGAAGCCGCGCACCGTTGCAGGACGTACACGGCTGATAGCTCATGTAGTCCTTCATCTTCTCGCGCATGTAATTGCTCTTCGTCTCCTCCTGGCGTCGGACCAGGTTCGGAATCACGCCCTCGAACGGCTTGCTGTACTTCTGCGCCGTGCCGCCCCGCGCGAGCTGGAAAGCAATCTCGGTCTCGCCTGACCCGTGCATCAGCACGTGGCGGAAATCCTCGGGCAACTTCTTGTAGGGCATGTCCGTATCGACCCCGTAATGCTTCGCCACGGCGCGGATGATTCCCTTGAGATACATGGAAAGCCGACGCCCGCCGCGTTTCCAGGGATGAATCGCGCCCTCTTCGAGCGACAGGTCCCAGTCCGGCACGATCAGTTCCTCGTCGAACACGGACATCTGTCCCAGGCCCAGACATTTCGGGCACGCGCCGTACGGGCTGTTGAACGAGAAATACCGCGGCGTCAGCGTGTCGAAACTGATTCCGCAATGCACGCAGGCCTGCTTTTCGGAGTACAGCGATTCTTTCCACGATGCGCCATCCTGGGTGAGCGCGAGGAGCTGTCCTTCGCCCTGCCGCAGCGCCGTCTCGACGGAATCCGTCAATCGCGTCCGCGCCTTCTCGCCGACGACGATGCGATCGACGACAATGTCGATCGTGTGGCTCTTCTTCTTATCGAGTTTCTTGACCTTTTCGATCTCGACAATCTCGCCATCGACCCGGGCCCGCACGAAGCCCTGCTTGCGCAGCGCTTCAAAGATTTCGCTGTGCTCGCCCTTTCGCCCCTTCACCTTCGGTGCAAGGATCATGAGCTTGGTGTCCGCAGGGAGCTTCAGGAGCAATTCGACGATCTGCTCAGCCGTCTGCTTCGTGATCGGACGCCCGCACGTCGGGCAGTGCGGCTTGCCAACGCTCGCGTAGAGGAGTCGGAGGTAATCATGAATCTCCGTCGTCGTCGCCACGATGGAACGCGGATTCGACCCGGCGGTGCGCTGCTCAATGGAGATCGCCGGCGACAACCCTTCAATGAAGTCCACATCCGGCTTCTGCATCTGCTCAAGGAACTGCCGGGCATAGACGGACAGGCTCTCCACATACTTCCGCTGCCCCTCGGCATAGAGCGTGTCAAACGCCAGCGAAGACTTCCCCGACCCGCTCAACCCCGTAATCACCGTCAGCGAATCCCGAGGAATCCGAACCGTAATATTCTTCAGGTTATGCTCCCGCGCCCCCGAAACGACAATGAATTCCTTGCTCATGATAACGTCCGAAACGTGCGATTCCCCGAACCCGGAAGGATACGCGACCCGGAACCGCGACACAAGGTCGGCACGGTGGGCCGGAAGAGAGGAGATTTGCCCACGGAACACACGGATAGCGAGGGAACTCGGAAATCAGCCGAACTGTAGCCGGGGGGAGCCGACCCCGGCTACAGGCGGAGCTACCCGCCGGCCATCGCGCCGACGATCATGAAGGGTTCCTGGCCGGTGAGGATGGGTTCGGGGAGTTCGGTATCCGTGGGTTCGTTGGACCAGTCCTGCTCGCAGGCGAAGAAGCGGACGAAGGGGCGGCGTTTGAGAGTGACCTGGTCGCGGATCGTGCCGCGCAGCATGGGATAGCGCGCTTCCAGGGCGTCGAGCACGGCACGGATGGTGACCGGTTTCCCGACTTCCAAGAGCACTTCGCCCCCATGCTTCGCCAGCGTCCGCAGGTGCGCCGGCATAATAACTCGTATCGTCTCACTCAAATCTTAGATCTCACATCTCGCCTCTCAAACCCTATTTCACCATCTGCACTTCCACCGATAACACGGCCGGCAAATCACGCACAATCGGTTCCCAGCTATCGCCGGAGTTTGCCGATGCATAAACCTGTCCACCTGTTGTTCCAAAGTAGATGCCGCACGGATCCATCGAATCGACCGCCATTGCTTCGCGCAGGATATTCACGTAGCAATCGCTCTGCGGCAGGCCTTTCGTCAGTGCCTCCCACTCGTTGCCGCCGGTCCGGCTGCGGTACACGCGCAGCTTCGCATCCGGCGGATAGTGCTCGGAGTCGCTCTTGATCGGTACAACGTAGATCGTCTCCGGCTCATGCGCGTGGACGGCGATCGGGAACCCGAAATCCGTCGGCAGGTTGCCGCCAATGTCCGTCCACAACTCGCCGGCATTGTCGCTGCGCATTACGTCCCAATGCTTCTGCATGAACAGCACCTCGGGACGCGATGGGTGCATGGCGATGCGATGGACACAGTGGCCCACCTTCGCATCCGGGTCGGGAAGCTCATACTGCGAGATCAGACCTTTATTGATCGGACGCCACGACGCGCCCTCGTCATCGCTCCGGAACGCGCCAGCCGCCGAGATGGCGATGTACATACGGCCCTTGTTCTTCGGATCGAGAAGGATGGTATGAAGGCACATGCCGCCCGCGCCGGGCTGCCACAGGTTGCCCGACGCCTTGCGGAGTCCGGGAAACTCCGTCCAGTTCTGCCCGCCATCGGTTGTGCGGAACAAGGCCGCGTCTTCGCCGCCGGCGTACACCGTGTCGGGATCGGTCAACGACGGTTCGAGATGCCAGATCCGTTTGAACTCCCAAGGGTGCTGGGTACCGTCGTACCAGAGGTGTGTGCCAGGCGTGCCTTCGTATACGAACTTGTTGCCCGCGGTTTCCCACGTCTTCCCGCCGTCGTTCGAGCGCTGGATCAGTTGCCCGAACCAGCCGCTGGTCTGCGAGACATAGATCCGGTCCGGGTCCACCGGCGAGCCCGTGATGTGATAGATCTCCCAGCCGCCGAAGTGGGGTCCGTCCACCTTCCACTTCTTGCGCTTGCCGTCCGACGTTAGAATAAACGCGCCTTTGCGCGTGCCCACCAAGACACGGATCCTGCTCATGACCGCCTCCTCCGACGGAGAACCTACGCAGAAAGTGCTTGCGCGGTCAGGCGAAAACTTGGCTCACAGGTGCTTGATCTCCCCGCAAATCGAAGTCCGGGGGGGACGAATAATGCATCGCAGTCAGCTCGAGAATCGGGCTAGTCTCCGGCCATGGGTAGTCGCACGAGGCCGCTGATCATAGCCGGAATGCACCGGTCGGGCACTTCGCTTGTCGCCGGCTACCTGCACCGGTGCGGAGTCCACATGGGCGACTCGCTGCTCAACGGAGATGTCAGCAATCCCCACGGGTACTACGAAGACACCCGCATGCTCGACCTGCAGCGCCGCATGGTGCGGGCCGCTTCTTCCGGTGGAACAGGCGGATGGCCGGACTGGGGCTTTACGGGAGATGGACACTGGGACGCGCGTCGTCTGGAGGATTTCGCGGCGGAGTCGGAAGAGCTTGTCACTTCATTGAGAAGGGAACAGGCGTGGGGATGGAAGGATCCGCGGTCGACACTGCTGCTGGATTTCTGGGCGACAAGACTTCCTGACGCTTCCTTTCTGCTCCTCTTCCGTGACCCGTGGGAGGTCGAGGCTTCCTGCCATGACTCCGGCGCGGATGTGTTCGCAAAGGATCCATCCTTCGCCTCGCGGGCTTGGATCTTCTACAACCAGCGACTGCTCACCTTCCATCGTCAGCACAAGGACCGGTGCGTTCTCGCCAGCGCAAACGCCTTCCTGCATCAGCCCCATGCCCTGGTGGCCTTGCTGCGCGAACGATTTGAACTGGAGCTTGCCGCGTCACCGGCTGCCGAAGCGTCGCTGGATCCGGCGCTCATGCGACCTCGCGTCTCGTTCGCCGGCCTGGATCGCTTCCGTTCAGATCCCGTCGCCGTGGATATCCTCCAGCGACTGCAGCAAGACGCCGATCTGCCGTCGGATGTCTCCAGGCCCGGCGAAGTCCGCGTCTCGATTATTGTCCCGACCCACAATGACGGCCGGTATCTCGAGGAGGCCCTGGCCAGCGTGGAACGAAGGCTGTTCAGGGACTATGAGATCATCGTGTCTGACGACGGGTCCGCCGATACGCAGACGCTGGACGAACTCGCGAGGGCGGAAGCGCGCGGTCATATCGTCCTGAGAAACCCGCATCGCGGCGTCGCGGCGACAAGGAACGAAGCGGTCCGCCATGCACGAGCGCCGTACATCCTTCCACTCGATGCGGACAACATGATTGAGCCGGCCTATATCGACGCTGCCATCGAAATACTCGATGCGCAGCCCGGACTCGGCTTTGTCTATGCACAACCCCGCCTCTTCGGCAATTCGTTTGCCCGAAGGACTGCGCCTGACTTCAGCCTTCCATCCTTGCTCGCAGCCAACTACATCGACACCTGCGCTGTCATACGGAAGTCTGCGTTCGAGCGCGTTGGCGGCTTTGATGCGCACATGCCGGACCAGCTCGGCTACGAGGACTGGGAACTCTGGATCAGGATGGCGTCGGCTGGCTGGCCCGGACAACGCCTTGACGCTTTCCTGTTTCACTACAGGACCCGTTCCGGATCGCTGGTCGCCGGCTGCAACATCCCGGAGAACAGGCGACGCCTTGTCGCGTACATGACGCGCAAACACGCCGCCCTCTATGCAGGGCATGCGCCACACGTGGCGGCGGAGCTTCACGCCCTGCTCGCCATGCAGGAAGGAATCGCGGCGGGATTGCAGCAGCGCATCCCTGCGCTCGAAAAGGATGTCGTGGCGATGCAGGACCGGTCGGCTGCAGCGACGCATAGGCTCCGGCAGGAGCATCAGGCGCAGGAGCAGCACCTGATCGAAGCCAGGCTCCGCTCGGATGAAATCGTCTCGGCGCGCGACTCCCACGTCGCCGCCCTTGCCGCAGAGGTGCAGTCCCTTCGCGCGCACATTGCCCGCATCGAGGACACCCTGGTATGGCGGACGCGCACGGTGCTGGCGGGACTGATGGCCCGGAGGACGGACAAGCCTGCGACCCGTGCCCCATCGGCGTGGCGACACGTGCAGCTCGGCGTAAGGCGCTTCCTGACGCTGGGCTTCAAGCGCCTGTACTTGTGGATGGAGGCGCAATCCGCGGATGTGATCGACCACGCGCTGCTCCCTTCCCCTGACCCGGGCGTGAACTCCCTTGCGATCCGGCCTCTCTTCAGCATCGTCATGCCGGTCTACAACACGCCTCCGGCCGTGCTGATGGATGCGATAGAGTCCGTGCGGCGGCAGGGCTACCCGGATTGGGAGCTGTGCATCGCGGACGACCGATCGACTGCGCCGGGCCTGAAACGCCTCCTGAAGCGGATCGCAAAGGCCGACAACCGGATCAAGGTCACATTCCGAAAGTCCAACGGCCACATCGTCGCATGCTCAAACTCCGCCGCGGCCCTTGCCACGGGCGACTACCTGTTCTTCATGGACCACGATGACATGATCGCCGACACCGCGCTTTTTGAGATGGCGGCAGCGATTAACCGTCAACCGGAGGCGGACATCCTTTACGCCGACGAGGACAAGATCAATGCCGACGGGTGGCATCACGATCCGCATCTCAAGCCGGACTGGTGTCCGGACAATCTTCTCTCCCGTAACTATCTTGGCCACCCCGTGGTGATAAAGACTACCCTCTTCCGCGAAATCGGCGGCTTTCGCGCAGGCTTCGAAGGCAGCCAGGACTACGACCTTATCCTCCGCGCCACCGAGCGCACCTCGAAGGTCCTGCATGTGCCCCGGTTGCTCTATCACTGGCGCGTTGTCGCGGGATCCGTGGCGGACGACTGTTACGCGAAGCCTTATGCTTACGACGCGGCCCGCAAAGCGATCGAGGAAGCGCTCGTCCGGCGCGCCGAACCCGGCGTGGTCACGATGCTGCACCCCGGCTACTACCGGATCCGCTACCAGATTCGCGAGCCGCGCAAGGTCAGCATCATCATCCCCGCGCGCAACCAATCCGCGGTGCTCGACACCTGCTTGAGATCCATCCGCGAGCGTACGACCTGGCGCAACTACGAGATCCTCGTCATCGACCACATGAGCGACGAGCCGGAGTTCTTCCGGGTCCTCCGCGATGCGCAGGCTGCGGGCATGCCCCTGCGCTGGGTCAGGGCCACGGGCCCGTTCAACTTTTCGCGGCTGGTCAATCTCGGGGCGGCATCGACCGATGGCGGGTTCCTGCTGTTCCTGAACAACGATACCGAGATCATCACGCCCGATTGGATTGAAGGCCTCGTGGAGCACGCCCAGCGGAAAAGCGTGGGCGCCGTCGGCGTCAAACTCCTCTACCCGGACCACAAGGTCCAGCACGCCGGCGTCATCATGGGCCTCAGCGGCGGAGTGGCCGACCACGCTTTCACGGGGCTCCCCGATGACCACCCGGGGTACTTCTACTATCCCCATGTCGTCAGCAACTTCAGCGCCGTGACCGCGGCCTGCATGATGGTCCGTCGCTCCCTCTTCGACGAGGCCGGCGGTTTCGACGAACAGCTGCCCGTCGAATTCAACGATACGGACTTCTGCCTCCGCGTGCGCGAGATGGGTTACCAGAACGTCTGCGTCCCGCACGTGAAGGTCTATCACTACGAGTCGCTGAGCCGCGGGAAGCCGGAGGCGAAGCCAAGGTCGGATATCCCAACCGACGGCGAAGTCTTTGCGAAACGCTGGCCCGCCTACATCCACCACGACCCCTGCTTCCACCCCGCTCTACGAGAGGATCCCTCTCGCCACGCCGTGCGGGGGTGACAGGCCGCTAGAGAGAATTGAGCTGGGTTGTAGCCACGACACTCGCCCGGCCTGAGCAAGTCGAAGGCGCCGGCGTGTATCACCAAGAGCGCGGCAACAGGGTGTCGCGGCTACAGTATTCCAAGATGCTCTAGATCCAGCCCATGAGGCGGTAGTAGACGAGTGCCGCCCATTCGTGAACGAGACGGGCTTCCAAGCCCAGGTTGTTCCAGAAGTGGTAGCGGAGAATGACGTTGCTGCCGATGTCGGGCATGGGGACGATCGGGTTTGAGCCCAGGTCCTGATCGTCGTACTCGAGATCCGTCTTGATCGAGACGCCGAACTCGGTCACCGCGAAGATCTGTGTGAAACCCGCCTTTCGAAAAGTCAGCATGGATCGCTTCAAGTGAGCTGGCGATGTGACAAGGAGAACGATCGGGTCGGCACCGTCTGCATAGAGCATGTCACGCAATCGCAAGGCCTGCTCGCGCGTGTTGCGTCCACGGTCCTCCCAGACAATCCGCTCGGCCTTGATGCCGCGCAGGATCAACTCATCCTTCAGGCGCACGGACGAGATGTCGTTGGTGTCGGGCATCGCCACAGCGACCAGGGCATTCGAATACTGGCGGGCCGCTTCCGAAACCATGTAACTGCGCATCAGGCCCGACTCGCTCGGGATGCCGCCTCCACCGAGCATCACGATCACGTCCGGCTCCTCGGGCATCACCGCGGCGTCTGTCCCCAGCCAACGATACGCACGCCAGGGATAGTGCGTGAAGCAAAGGGCCAGTGCCGTGAGAAGGATAAGGCCGAAGAAGGCGAGCAGCCGCTGGATGAATTTCCACATCGTTGCCGCTTGTAAGGGCTCGACGAACAAGGGGTCAAGCTCTGGCCGCATTAAACCGGTACAAAGTCTTAACAAAAGCGTTTTACCGGGTATCTCGTTAAGGGACCGACGGGCTGCCGGGGGAAGGAAGTCGGGTGAATGGAAAGGGCAAGAACGTGAAATCGATGCAATTCCTCCGGTGGGCGGCCGTCTCCACAATTCTCTTCACGACTTCCCCCGTCGATGCAGCCGACGACTTCTTCCTCTCGTCGCGCAAGACCGGGAACGCCGGGTACTCCTACTTTCCCAGCCCGGCTGACTGGCGCGATGTGAACATGTACCAGCTGTTCACCGACCGCTTTAACGACGGCAACAAGCTCAACAACAACGTCCGCGGTTGGTACACGACCGACAGCTACCGACACTATGCGATGGGCGGGGACTGGAAGGGCGTGCAGGACAAGCTCGACTACCTGCAGGGCATGGGCGTCAAGGCCGTCTGGATCTCCGGTGTGCAGATCAACGAACAGGGATCCGACAAACGCTACGCCCCCTACCACGCGTATCACCCGTCCGACTTCTACCGCGTCGAACCGATGTTCGGAACCTTTCAGGAACTGAAGAACCTGATCGACGATGCGCACGGGCGCGGCATGTACATCATCCTCGACGTCGTCATCAACCACATGGCCGACCTAAACGGACTCGGCGACGGCAAGGATGGCTACTACCACGCCTTCGGTGGAGGCGACCTGCGATGGTGGAGCGACAAGAAGCACGCGTGGCCGCTCAACGACCTCAAGTACTTCCACAACAACGGCAAGATCGTGAACTACGGCGACTACTGGCAGGCGCTCAACGGACAGTTCGTCGGCACCGATGACCTGAAGACGGAAGATCCCTTCGTCCGCGACCACCTCACCGCCGCGTTCAAGAACCTGATCGATGCCACGGACTGCGACGGATTCCGTGTCGATGCGATCAAGCACGTGGAGAAGGATGCCTTCCTCCAGCCGTGGGCCGATGCGATGCGCAAACACGCGGCGTCGCTCGGAAAGAACAACTTCATCCTCTTCGGCGAGAACTTCGACTACAACGACAACAACGTCGCCGAGCACTGCAAGTCCGGCTACGGCATGAACTCCGCGCTCTACTTCCCGATGCAACTCACCATCAAGGAAGTCTTCGCCTACGAGCAGGGCACGAAGAAGCTGAGCGAGCGCCGCGGAAACATCGGCGTGTACGGCGCAGGGCAGAACAACCTCGTCAGCTTCATGGACAACCACGATGTGGACCGCATCGCGCTGGAATGCGGAGATTCGTGGAATACCAAGCTGAAAGCCGCCCTCGCCTACCTCTACACGGCGACGCCGGTGCCTTGCCTCTACTACGGCACGGAGCAGGGCTTCAACCAGGGTTGGAAGCGCAACAACGGGTCCGAGGACGGCGACTACCAGCGCGAGTGCATGTTCGATTACGGGTACCAGCCCGGCAACGCGTGGGGCGACAATTTCAAGCAGAGCGATCTCTACGCCTTCATCAAGAAGTTGAATGAACTTCGCACGGCTCATCCCTGCCTGACGCGCGGTGACTTCAACACCCGCTGGCAGGAAGACGGCAAAGGCCTGTACGCCTATACGCGCGCCCTCAACGGCGAGGAAGCGCTCGTCGTGCTGAACACCGACTGGTCCCAGAAATCCTGCACGCCTTCAGTCGGCAAACCCGACGGCACGAAGTACGTCAACATGCTCGACCCGCAGGAAAGCGCCACCGTCTCAGGCGGCAAGCTGTCGGTCAGCGTCGGCAGCAAGGGCGTGAAGATTTTCATCGCGGGCGGCGCGAAGTCCGTCGTCGAAACGTCCTGCTCGAAGACGCAGTTCTTCATCAACTACAAACCGGGCCGTGGCCCGCTCTCCAACGCCGTCGGCCAGATCCATATCGGCATCGGTCGCGACGGCAACAAGGACATCATCGACCGCGCCATGACGAAGAACGGCGACACGTGGCAGTTCTCCTACAGCATCACGAACGCCACGAACGACGTGACGTTCTGGTTCCACGACGAGAAGACGCCCGCGCCCACATACGATAACAACGGCAATATGAACTGGGTCGTGGACATCAAGGGCTGCGGCAAGACCGGGAAAATCCTCGCGTGGGTCGGCAACACGGCGCACTTCCCCGCGGCGGGACAACTGGATGTGGGCGAGGATCTCTGGGTCGATATCGAGTCGTATCCGCAAGGCGCCGCCGTGGAAGGCGAGGTTGTATTCTCCGCGGACGGCGGCACAACGTGGACCAACAAGGCACTCGCCCCTAACGGCAAGAAGGGACAGAACGATGCCTGGAACGCAAACCTTGGAACGTTCGGGAGTTCCAAGACCGTGAAATTCGCGCTGAAACTCTCCGGCGACAACGGCGATGTCTGGGCCAACAACGGCGGGAGCAACTTCAGTGTGAAGGTCAATTCCAACATCACGCCCGTGAGCTTTGCGGGGAACACGTATCACTGGCCGCCCAATGGTGAAATCGACTCTGACGAGGACCTCTGGCTGAACATCGAGTCGCGGCCGCTCAAGGCGGGCGTTACGGGAGCGGTGGTGTACACCACCGACAACGGTGCTACGTGGAAGGCCGCAACCCTGTCGCGCAACGGTACGAATACGCAAGGTGACCTTTGGAACGTCAAGCTGGGCAAGTTTGCGGCGAAGACCACCGTGAAGTATGCCCTGAACGTTGCCGATGCCGACGGCATCGAAGTCTGGTCCAACAACGGCGGCAGCAACTTCACGGCCGTCGTGAATGAGCGCATCTCGTCGCTGAAATGGTATGGCAGCACACGGAACTTCAGCACCAAGCGACCCGGCGTTCGCAGTGCGGTTCAACAGGCAGACAACCGGGTGTCCCTGTCGCTGGAGACCCTGAAGAACGGTGTGACCTATTCAGTCTGCATGAGCTCGAACCTGATGGCATGGACTGCCGTGGATCAGTTTGCTGCGTCATCCAACTCCACGACCCGCACGGTGAGCGGCGGCGAAAAGGCCTTCTTCTGCCTTCGCGTTGACCACGGCGCGGCGTCGGATGTCAGCGCCGACGAGGAAATGCTGGTATCCGTCGAAACCTGGCCACAGGGCGGCGCCGCAAAGGCTGCCATGGTGTACAGCGCAGATGGCGGAACGACCTGGAAACCAACGGCCATGACAAGGACCGGCGTGAGCGGCAACAACGACGTGTGGAGCGCAAGCCTCGGCAGCCATTCCGCAGGCACGGTCATCAAGTACGCCGTGGAGCTGACCGACGATGCGGGTGTAGCGTCTTGGGACAACAACAACCACGCCGACTACAGCGTTACAGTCAAGTAGCCGCCAACCGGGAAGACTTCCTCGATACGAGCAGGGTCAACGCGGCGATCGCGAGGCCCGCGATCAAGATCGTCGAACCGGCTGTGATCATCACCTGCAGGATCTGGAACTCGCCGGGATAGGCGTTGGCCCGGAAGGATGCACCCCGGAAGCCCAGGGCCATCATCGGAACAAAGGTAAGCTGCGTCCCGCCGATAACGAGCAGGGCTCCGAGCCTTGAGGGGAAGTCCAAAGCCACGCGGCCTGTGAGACGCTGCCAGCATGCATACAAGCCGGCGATGAAACCCATGCCGAGGACGGCAAGCACGACAAGGTGCATTTGTGCCGTCACGAACAATGTGCCATTGAGATAATCGCCTCCATAGGCGAGCGACAGGAGCATGCCAGCCCCCAGCCCTTCGATCAGGGTGACAAAGAAACCCAGGGCATAGATCAGCGGCGCGTCGACCTTCTTCAACCCGCTTCGCATGACGCGCTGAAGCTGGATCAGCATCAGGATACTGAGAATGAGGTATGGCGCGCTCATGCCGGCCATGGTCGAAGGCGACGAAGCTGCAGCATCCCGGAGGAAGTAGCCGCCCCAGAACGGACCCGACAGCGTGAGCAAGGTCATGACCGCCATCAGGGGAAGCAGCAGGCGCGGCAGCTCGCGCACCTGGCAGCGCTGGATGATCACATCAAAGGCGACGCCGAAGGCCTGGATCAGCAGGGCTCCCGGGACCAGCACAAGGAATGCACGCATGAACGCGAGGAAAAGGAGCGGATCACCCCCCGCATCGACCTGAAAGAGCGAAAGACCCCACACGGCGTCCGCCAGGATGGAAACCATGCACGTGGCAAGGATCGGAGCTGCAAAGACCATGATGCATGCCCCACAAAGGGATGAGAGCACGAGAGGGAGTGATCGGGAGGTCCGCTGCGGTTCGCGGAGCATCATCACGCCTGAAACGATCGCCTCCACGGCGAGGATCACGATGGCAATGGCCGCGATGAGCACTCCGCCCGCCATGGAGATGACTCCGGGCTGGTCAAAACGACCATTAAATGCCGCATCGAAACTCCACCCGACTTCGGATCCACCCATCACGAATCCGGAGAGAACGATCGCGCCGCCTAGCGCCAGAAGCTGCCACGACAGCGGCGCCAGCCTGGGGAATGCGCTCCGGTAGCCGGGCACGGCAGACAACATCGCGTGACCCAGGATTCCCGGAAACGCGGGAAAGGCCACGAAGTAGACGAGCAGCGTCCCGTGCAACGTCAGTAGCGCCCCGAACGTGCGCGGCTGCATGGCGTTAAGCGCTGGCGATAGCAGCTCAACGCGAAGGGCCGCGGCGGCGATGACGGCGACCGCCCCGAAAAACAAGGCCAGCAGGAGGTGCCACTTGGCCATATGCCCTGGCGATGTGTTTGTGAGAAACGACGCGACCGGTATGGATTTCCAGTCCTGGTCTGTCGCGATCATGGATTCTTGCGTCAGTGTAGTGGTTTTCATGGAGCATCCTGTTTCTGGTTCAACATGTAATTCTTGCCCGGATTCCAGCGGTCGACGGCGGAAGAAAACGTATTCGAAAACTCGAAGAGCGTAACATGTCCGTCGACAAACGCATAGTTCGCCTCTCCGCCATGTCGCCCGGCATCCACATCCTCGGCATCGCGCGGCGAGGTCCAGAAGTTCGGCATGATGTGGTCCGCCGCGCTTGCGTTCTCTGCAAAGAGGATCGTGCTCTCCGGCATGGGTATGTCCATGCGTCGCCGCCAGGTGTCCGGCTTGCCTTCGTAGTCGTCGTCCGGGCCCAGCTCCATATAGACGTTGAGCCCATATCCCATGGTCTGTGCCCGCGAATCGGACGGGCACACGTAGACGCCCTGCAGCAAGTCCCGCCAGCTTGTCGTGGATGATCCCAGGTACGGAGCGATCGATCGCTCCCACGGAATGTCCCTGTGCGAAAAGGCTGAGTGCTGGCTCCGCGGAAAGAAGTCGTTGGCATCATCGGCGTAGAGGCCGACGGCGATGGCAAGCTGCCGCAGGTTGCCGGAACACTGCGTAGCGCGGGCGGCAGTCAGCCCGCGGGCGATCGCAGGGCCGATGAGAGCGGCAAGCATGCCGATGATCGTGATGACGACCAGGAGTTCGATAAGGGTGAAAGCCTCGCGGGCTCCCGGCGAGTCGCCGGAAGTCCCGCGCTTCTTCCATAGCAGCGTGGCCATGATCGTGGTCACCGGTCAGGGCAGTCGCCGCATGCGATACACCTTCCCGGCCTGCCCGGTTTCCAGCAGGACGGCATTGTGTCCGTCCACGACGACGGGCTGGTTCGTGACCAGAGTCCAGTCGCCAATGGTCAGCGATGTCGCCTGCTCAACCGCGTAGTTGGTGATCGATGTGGACCAGCCGATGACAGCCCTGAGGGCCATGCTCACGTCGGGTCTTCCATCCGGTATCGTGGTCCAGTTGAACACCATCGGACCGGTTCCCGTATTCGGTATCTCGGAACCCGTCGTCGTATCGACCAGATAGGCCTCGTACGTCACCGTGTAGACATTCGTACCCGGTATCGCCGCGAAGGCCGGATGGAACATCATGCCGTTCCAGTACATGGCGTTTGATGTGCCACCGGTTCCGAAGATCGGCTCCCATGCCTTCGGTGCGCTTCCCGAGTAGCGGTAAGCCGACACCTCAGGCGACCCTGAGAGACGACGGATCCAGATGGCTGTGTCCGGCGGCAGATCATCGGCCATGGCATCCATGACGAAGCCATACCGGCGGCTGAAACCCTGGCCTTGGCGACCCGGGTCGAGCGTGTCGAACCACGGATCGAGCGGGTCAAAGGTATCGTTGGGGTTGCTAATCAATAGCGGTGTCAGCTCCGGCGTTTCCGGGGGCATCATCACCTGCAGTTTCCCAAGACTCTCCTGGTAGGAGATCATCGGCATAAGCATGCCGCCCTGCATGGGAACAGACGTCAGGGTGGCCGCTTGAACAGCAAGCGGCGTAATAAGCACGAAAAGACAGATTCTTCTCACAGGAAGAAACCTCCAGGAAAACGATAGTTTGGTAGAGGAACCCCTTGGGGTTCTCTACCGGTTCAAACGACAGGAATCTGAAGCTAGGCTGCGCTTCGAGGAGGGGGAACTGTCGGCTCAAGGTCTATCGTGAGGACGTCTGAATCTTCCATGGATCGCATATTGCGTGTCCACATCGGCTGAAGGAGGTGCGGCGACGACGCGAGGATGGCCTGCGGAAGCCGCACCGGGTCGCTTGGTGTTGCGTCCTGTTTCTGCTGCTCCTGCTCCGACGATTTCGCCTTCTTGATGGCCTTGCACATGGAGCACGGATGATCGCCATCAAAGGTTGTCTCAATGGCCTTCTTGACGCTCATGACTTGCACGCGGGCAACGAGCATACCGGCCCAGGCGATCGACTGCAGCGCAGCCCAGTGACCACCGAGAAGGACGGCGGCCAGCATGAACGCGATGAAACGACGTGAGCGCATGGGCTCAATACATGTCAGCGGTACGAAAACATGTCGAGGGCATTCTCGGTCGCGAGCGATGACTGACTCAAGGGCTGGACGTCCTCCAGTCACTACAATCCCAGCCCAGCAGATCTTCAACCTGTCGCACCTCATCGGCAAACAAATCGCCGAGCATGCGCTCCTCGCGTTGCCCGATACGCGAGGAGTAGGTCCCCCTATTGGGATTGGCCGGCGGGCTGGCGGGAATTTGTCGAAGTCCAAGGAAGCGACATACATCATCAAATCCTTTTCCGGGATCTTCGCGAAAGGACTCACTCTTGAGCACAAGGACCTGCTCGCGGGGGAAGAAGGCCCAGAGACGTTGGAGCTGCCGTGCATATCGCCCGCGATCAGCATAGGAAAACACGCGGTGCTGCCCGGACCGCTCGCGCTTCAGTCGCTCCGGCTCCGCGCGCAAGGCGTCGGCAAACTCCAGCGGTTCAGCATTGCGATTGCGCTCCATGTTCCAATGGGAGAATGCCCTGTCGATGGGATTGCGGAGCATCACGATCAAACGCAGATCCCGGTTGTATTCCATCATCCTGCGCGGAGCGGGTTCCCAGTACATGTAGATTGGCGTGGTCTCACCGCGAAGATGCGCCGCGCCGTTCCACGTAAAGTGCGCGTGATACTCCTCGTACGTCAGGTCACCACCGGAGAATCTGCCGTCGTCATCGAAGTAGTGGATTTCCTTGGTCGATCCCATGCCGACGTCCGGATGAGACTCCAACATCGTGTGAAGCGCCGTCGTGCCGCCCTTCTGGGTACCGCAAATCACAAAATCGATTCGCTTCATCGGTGCCACGGTTAGATGAAGGTGAAAAGAAGCGCTGTGAGAAATCCAGCGATTGTCGCGAGGCCCACGGCAGGGCCTCCGTTCTCGTACGCCTCGGGCATCATGACCGACGAGACCATGGCGAGGATGCCTCCGCCTGCGATGGCGCCAACCAGACTCACCGCGATGGGCGACGCACCCGCAAGGAATACGCTCCCGATCGCCGCGGCTATTGCGCCCGCCACGATGAGGAGACCCCAGAGCCCGAAGATGCGCCTGGGTGAGAAGCCCGCGTGCAGCATGCTTACGGCGCTGCTCATGGCCTCGGGCAGGTTGGCGACGAACACGGCGGCGAGAAACGTGAAGCGGAACGAACTGAGGCCGTCGAAGGCCGATCCGATCACGAGGGATTCGGGAATGCCATCCAAGAGCGCTCCGAGAAACAAGGCAAGCGGCGCGCCGCTGGACGCGTGCTGCTCCATCAAGGACGCTTCTTCATGTCGGTTCAGGCGCCTGATGTTTGCCAATGCAAGCTTCTTCCAGTCCGCTTCTTCGGCTGCGGGCTGCCGGGCAGCGACATTCTCCAGGATGCGTTGCGCGTTGAGGGCTTCGACGGCGCGACGCAGACGCGGTGACGCATCGAGCAGTTCGTTGAATGGTTCCTTTTCGATCTTGAGCACTTCGACGTCGGTCATGGCCACAACGGTCGCGGTGCGTTTCTCGTCGTTCAGCAGCGCCATCTCGCCGAACGATTGCCCCGCAGCCAATCGCGCCAGGGGTTCGGCTCCGTCCCCATTGGCGCGAACCTCGACGGAGCCTCTTACGATCATATAGAGCGCATCGCCCTCATCGCCGCGACGGAAGATGGTTTCACCGGCCTCAAAATGCGCAGGCTCTGCGCAGACGACGACTTCATCCATCTCCTCCGGCGGCAGGGCGCGGAGCAGGTCCACTTTCGCGAGATGCGCAAGCAGCGCGGCCGATTTTTCGCGCTTCTTCGCGAGCAGGAAAAGTTTGGTGAGCGCCGGATGACGAAGCGCAGCCCCGTACTGCTCGAGCTGGCGGTTCCCCAGATAATACAGCATGCCGCCCGCAGCGAATCCGACTGCAACCCAGGCCCAGCTTGTGAGCCCGCCAAGATGCGCCACATGCTTGAGCCGCTCCGCGCCCTCGAAGGCCAGCTCCAGGGCCAGCGCGTGAATCAGTGCACCGGTGCCGAAGGCCATGACGATGGCCGTCACACGGCGGGACGGCTTGGCGTAGACGCCGATCATGGCGCCAAGGATCAGGGAAGACATGGCGAGGATAGCCATGAAGACAGCGCCGAACATCTGATGAAGATCGAAGTTCATGCCTGCGGCCGTTGGCATCGTAGCGAAGTTTCCCCGTCGCGTCCAACTACTCGCGCAGCAGGTTCGCGTAACCCTCGCGATACGTTGGATAGCGAAACGCGTAGCCGGAACGTTCGAGGAGGATTGATCGGCAGCGTTTGTTGCCGGATCGACGTGCCGTCGACGGTGCAAGCTCATCGGCGCGCGGCAACGGTCCCACGCCAAGTTGATCGGCGATCCACGCGAGAACTTCGTTGCGATCCGCCGGATCGCGGTCACTCGCAACGTAAAGCGGAGCCGGGTCGTGAAGCCTCACGATATGCGCGAGGGCTCCGGCCGCGTCGTCGGCATGGAGCTGGTTGAGATACTGCGCCGGAGGCGACATATGCGCTGCCCTACCCTCCCGCACTTCACGAATCAGTCGAATGCGACCGGGGCCGTAGAGCCCCGCGAGCCTGACCACGACGGCTTGAAAACCGCTCGCGCGCACAACGGCCTCAGCGTTCAGGAAATATCGAGCCGGCAGCCCGTCGTCCGTCACGGGAGACGTTTCATCCACCCAGCCACCATCGTGTTCGGCAAAGACCGCGGTGGTCGAAACCAGAACGACGCGCTGAATCGGGTGTCGGCGATTGCGCAGTTCATTGAGCAGCCCGCGGTAACCGTCCACGAGAAGCCGTTGATAGTTTTCCGCGGTGTCTCGACGCAATCCGGCCGCGAGCACGAGCAGGTCCACGGGTTTCGCGATCTGAATGGACGCCGGCTCGCAGATGTTGCCCTGAATCCACTGGATCCCGGGGTGCGCTTCCGTGGCCGAGCGCTTGATGCCCGTCACCTCGTATCCTGATTCCTGGAGCGAAGCGGCAAGCCGAACACCCACATAACCGCATCCTGCAATCAGGACGTGCATGAGCGTCAGGGCAACAGGTCCGGAGAACGGTCGGCGAGGACACGATAGGTCTTCAGGATCGCGTCTTTGCCGCCCACGGCCTTCTCGCGGTCCAGCACCAGCTTCTGGCCGGTTCCGCCGGAGAACGTGACGAAGGGATCGCTCGAACTTTCGACGGAGGCGATGAGTTCCTTCAGGTTGCTGATGGGTTTCCCGTTCACCTCGTCGATCACCCAATTGGCCACACTGTGGTAGCCCTCGTTGATGTCGCTGGGCAGCACCTTCAGGGCGAGGACGACTTCTTCGCCTTCCTTCTCGGGGAAGTTCTCGGAGAGGAACACCGTCAGGGTGTCGGGCGCGTTCTGCCACCAGTTGGGGCCCCACTGCTCGATGTAGTTCTTGGTGAGCGGAACGAACACAACGCCGCCGAAGATGTAGTAGGTCGGCATCACGTCGTAGCGTTCCTGGGGCACGAGCCAGTCGTGCCACATCGGGCGATCAAGCTTCAACGACATCTCCATCGGTTGCCCATCGCGCAAAACGCGAAGCTTAAGGTCGTCGCCTACCTGGTACTTCTGGATATGGAACGCCACGGCGGTGCGTTCCTTCGGACGGAACTCCACGGTGCCGTCGTCCGCGACATTGTTCCCGTCCACATGCGTGAGCACGTCGCCCACGTTCAGCTGGCCCTCGGCGGGCGAGCCCGGAACGATGCGATAGATCAGCATGCCGGTCTCATCCTTCGGCATCTTGCTCATGCGCTTCAGGTCGTCGCTCTGCATGTCCTGCATCGCCACGCCGAGGCTCGGGAATCCGTCGTAGGATCCGTCCGCGATGTCGTCGAAGAAGTGGCGCACGACGTTCACCGGCACCATGTACCCGATGTTGTCGGCCTGGCTCATCGACTGCATGACGACGCCGGCGATCTTGCCGTCCTCGAGGACCGGCCCGCCGCTGTTCCCGGGATTGATCGCCGCGTCGATCTGTCCGGCGAAGAGGTAGCACGAGCTGTGCACATACACTTGGTGCTCCAAACGCGAGATCACGCCTTTGGTTGTGCTCAATGTGTCGCCGCCGAGCGGGAAGCCGTAGACGAGGACCTCCTGCTGCGAATCCGGCAGCTCGCCGAGGTCGAGGGGTTCGATACCTTCAAAGAAGGATTCATCCGCCACGGTCAGCAACGCGAGGTCGGCTTCATGCGAGACCCAGAGCACCTTCGCCTCGTGCCGCTTGGCCTCGCCGTTGCGCCGGACCTGGACGTACGTGCGGTCGCTGATCACGTGCGCGTTGGTCAGGATGCGCTTGCCTTTGACGACGCAGCCGGACCCGGTCGACGCCGCCGGACCGCGCATGCTCCACGGGTTGTAGTAATCGGGCGAATTGTGAATCGTATAGATCTTCACGATCGCATCCTTGATCGCCTGGTCACTGGCGGCCATGGCACCGGAGACCGGGACGATCAGGGCGAGGCATACGGCAAGAAGTCGAAGTGTGGCGTGCATGCGCAGGTAGATACCCGAATTGCCCGCGCCGTTCACGGAAAATGCTTTCAAAAGGGGGGCCTGCCCGATAGAACTTCCAACCCTTGGAACCCGGCAAAGGCCTGATTTCCAAGGGTTGGAACGATCATGAACGCGAACGAAATCATTCAGGCAAAGGATGCGGCCGTGGCCGAGGTGAAGGCTGCCGCCGATGGTGCAACCCTTGAAGCGGCGCGCATCAAGTTTCTCGGCCGGAACGGCATGTTGCCGGAAATCATGAAGGGCATCGGCCAGGCCGACCCGTCTGAACGCAAGCTCTTCGGTCAGCGCGCGAATGAATTCAAAACCGAGGTCACTGCGGCGATCGACGCGCGCAAGGCCGAGCTGGAAGAGAAGGCGTCGTCCCAGCAGGTGCGCGCGTTCGATGTGACCCAACCCGGCCGCTGGCAAACGCCCGGCACGCGTCATCCCGTGACCCAGATCATCGAACGCATGACCGACATCTTCCGCACGCTCGGCTTCGGCGTCGCGGACGGACCCGATATCGACACGGTGTTCAACAACTTCGATGCGTTGAATCACCCTTATGATCATCCGGCGCGCGATCCAAAGGACACGTTCTACCTGACCGACGGAACACTGCTCCGGACGCACACGTCGCCCGTCCAGGTCCGGTACATGATGTCGCACAAGCCGCCCGTCCGCATCATCGCTCCGGGTCGCTGCTACCGGCGCGACACGACCGACGCCACGCACAGCGCGAACTTCCATCAGTTGGAATGTCTCTACGTCGATCGCGGCGTCTCCATGTCGGACCTGAAAAGCGACCTCGCCTTCTTCGCGAAGGAGTTGATGGGCCACGATGTGAAGCTGCGTATGCGCCCGCACTTCTTCCCGTTCACCGAGCCGAGTGTCGAAGTCGATTTCTCGTGTCATGTATGCGACGGCAAGGGATCGACGACGAAAGGTCCCTGCCGCGTCTGCAAGCAGAGCGGCTGGATCGAAATCGGCGGTGCCGGCATGGTCCATCCCAACGTCTTCACAGCCGTGGGCTACGACCCAGAACTCTACACTGGATACGCCTTCGGCGTCGGCCTCGAACGCATCGCCATGATCCTCTACGGCATTCCGGATATCCGGATGCTCTACGAAAACGATGTCCGATTCCTGGGGCAATTCTAACGTAACGGAACGACCATGCGCGTACCCCTTAGCTGGCTGAAAGAATACGTGGACCTTGAGGCATCGGTGGCGGATGTCGCCGACCGGTTGACGTTTGCGGGAATCGAAGTCGAGGCCATCGAGATATTCGGCGGGAACTTCGACGGCATCATCGTCGCCGAGGTGCGTAGCACCGAGAAGCATCCGAATGCGGACAAGCTGACGGTCTGCCGCGTGTTCGACGGGACGCAGGAGCACCAGGTCGTTTGCGGCGCGCCCAACGTGAAGGCGGGCGGGAAGTATCCATTCGCCCCCATCGGCACCCATCTGCCCGCGGCGAACCTTACGATCGAGAAGCGTAAGGTGCGCGGAACAGAATCGTTCGGTATGCTCTGCGCGCCGGATGAATTGGGCATCGTCGGCGGTCACGAAGGACTGCTCACGCTCGATCCGTCGCTGACGCCCGGAACACAGCTCGCGACAATCATGGGTCCGCCTGAGACCGTCCTAACCCTGGAGATCACACCGAACCGGCCCGACTGCCTTGGCATGATCGGCATCGCTCGCGAAATCGCGGCGATGTACGGCCGGACGCTCCGCATCCCGGAAATCAATCTGACGGAAGAAGCAGCGTGGTCTGTCGAGAAGGCCACGCGTGTCAGCGTCGAAGACACGGAAGGCTGCCCGCGCTACACAGCCCGTGTCCTTAAGAACGTGAAGCTCGGCCCGTCGCCCGATTGGATGAAAAACCGGCTCGAATACGCAGGCATCCGCTCGATCAACAACGTCGTCGATATCACGAACTACGTGATGCTCGAATGCGGACAACCGCTGCACGCGTTCGATCAAGCCCTGCTGGCGGAAGGACGCATTGTCGTTCGTCGCGCAAAACAGGGCGAGAAGATGGCAACGCTCGACGGAATCGAACGAGAACTTAACCCATCCATGCTTGTGATCGCAGATGCCACGCATCCCGTTGCGGTGGCTGGCGTCATGGGCGGCGCGGGAAGTGAGATTCGCGACAACACAGCGACGGTGCTCCTTGAAAGCGCTGCCTTTCGCTCGTCCGACATTCGCGCCACGGCACGCAAGCTCGGGCTATCCACCGAGTCCTCCTACCGCTTCGAGCGCAAAGTCGATGTCGGGGGCATTGAGTGGGCCAGCCGCAGGGCCGCTTCGCTCATGACACAGCACGCCGGGGCGACCTGTGCCGCAGGCGTTATTGATGTGTATCCGAAAGCAACGGAACAGCGGCGCATTCTGTGTCGCTTCGACCGCGTGCGCTCCGTCGTCGGCGTCGAGGCATCGAACGACACGATGATCCAGCTCTGGCGCGGGCTTGGCGTGGGCATCGAGAATATCACCAGCGAGAACTGCATGATCGTCGCGCCGACGTTCCGTCACGACCTTGAAAAGGAAATCGACCTGATCGAGGAATTCGCGCGGCTGAACGGACTGGACAAGATCCCGTTGCGCGCGCCGCGGGCGCAGCGCGAAGCTGGCGCCGATGACAGCAAGGCTTTGGCGCGCTCCGCGCTTCGTTCAACCCTCACGGGTCTTGGCCTGCAGGAAACGATGAACTACAGCCTGCTGGCCCCGAAGCAGCTGGATCTGTTCGACCCAGCCGACGCGACAAGGCGCATTGTGCTTCCGAACCCGATCAGCGCCGATCAATCGGTGCTGCGCACCTCGCTCATTCCACAATTGATGGAAAGCCTCGGCCGCAACCGCGCGCGCCAAGTCACCAAGGCAGGACTTTTCGAACTCGGTCGCGTGTTTGAGCTGAAGGATGGAAAGAGCGCGGAGGAGCTGAGGCTTTGCGTAGGTCTTATGGGTCCTATAGGACGTATCGGCTTCGACACGCGCAAACCCGTGGACGGCGACGAGATGTTCCTTTGGATCAAGGGCGTGTTTGAGCGCCTCGTTGCTTCGCAGCGCCTTCAGGGCGTGCAGATCGCCGCTGCGGATGCGCTCTGGGCTGAGCCGGGCTACGCGGTCTCAATTCGTGCACGCGGCAAATCGCTCGGTGTGCTGGGTCTTGTGAAGAATTCGATTCGTCGCGAGTGGCGTATTTCCGACCCGGTGGGCGTGCTCGAAATCGGCGCCGAACTCTTGATGGCCAACGTCGAAGCAATTCCCGCCTACGCGGCCGTGCCGTCATTCCCGAGCGTCGTGCGCGATGTGGCGATGCTGGTGCGCGATGAATTCCGTCACGAGGACATCGTGAAGATCATCAAGAAGAACGCGCCACCCGAACTGGAAAGCATTGAGCTCTTCGACGTATTCCGCGGCAAAGGCATCGCTGCCGGCAGCCGGAGCGTGGCGTATTCCCTCACGTTCCGCTCGAACGCCCGCACGCTCACTGACGAGGAAGCCAACGGATTCCACGACCGCGTGAAACAGGCGTTGCAGCGCGAGCTTCAGGTTGAAATCCGATAACCATCGGTGTACTCTGCCTTCAGAGCAGGCGAGCTTGACGCCTGTTGTTCTTTGAGAGCGGGGCAACCATTTTAAATACCCTGCCTGGTTCGTGATTGGGACACGTCTCTGACCCGATATATTGTTGAAAGGGAGCCCATTAAAGGTGTCGGCACCCACATGCCCCTTCGGGGGACTTGGAACCCGACAACCCGGGCACCCACCTCGCAAACGGGGTGTTAGAGCAGTTCCCTTAACGACTTGTGGTGGGGTATTTTTTTGTCCACGGTTCATGCGGAAAGGCGAACGTGGATCTATTTGACCAGGACAGCAAATCTCGACCGGATGCGGGCACGAACGATCGCGCCCCGCTCGCGGCGCGCATGCGTCCCCGAACCCTCGAAGATATCGCCGGCCAGCAACATATTCTCGGTGACGGCAAGTTGCTCCGCCGCGCCATCGAAGCCGACCGGCTCGGTAGCGTGATCCTCTACGGCCCGCCCGGCTGCGGCAAGACCTCGCTGGCCGAAGTCATCGCCCGCGTAACCCGCCGTCGTTTCGAGCGCACGAGCGGAGTCATGGCCAATGTCGCCACGCTGCGCGAATTGCTGGAGGCCGCGCAGACCCGCAACAAAATCCGCCGCGAGGAGACGATTCTTTTCATCGACGAAATTCATCGTTTCAACAAGGCCCAGCAAGACGTGCTGCTGCCTTATGTCGAAGAAGGCGCAGTCACGTTGATCGGGGCCACGACGCACAACCCGTTCTTCTTCATCAACAGCCCGCTCACCTCGCGCTCCCAGATCTTCCAGCTCGAGCCGATTCGCGAGGCCGATATTGTGACGCTGCTCCAGCGCGCGATCA
This sequence comes from uncultured Verrucomicrobiota bacterium, assembly GCA_964503335.1. Classification (GTDB taxonomy): domain Bacteria; phylum Verrucomicrobiota; class Kiritimatiellia; order CAIVKH01; family CAIVKH01; genus CAZCZZ01. Next base: position 17,696 of record CAZCZZ010000008.1, on the reverse strand, counting down.
CGCATCCTGACGGACTCGGGTACCTGACGATCAAAGCCGACGACGACGCGTTGGCGCATCTCGCAGCGGTTTGCGAAGGCGACGCAAGGCGTGCACTTAACGCGCTCGAGATCGCGGCGCTCACCACGAAGCCCTCCGAAGACGGCGTAATTCACATCACACGCTCCGTGACCGAGGAGTCGGTGCAGACGAAGGCCGTCGTGTACGACCACGATGAGGACGGGCACTACGACACGATCTCGGCGTTCATCAAGAGTGTGCGCGGGTCGGACCCGAACGCCGCATTGTACTGGCTGGCCAAGATGATCTACGCGGGCGAGGACCCCCGGTTCATCGCGCGGCGACTTGTCATACTCGCATCCGAGGACATCGGGAACGCCGATCCCACAGCCCTCAGCCTGGCTGTTGATGCCATGGGCGCCGTGGATTTCGTCGGCATGCCCGAGGCGCGGATCATCCTCGCGCAGGCCACGACATTCCTGGCCTGCTCGCCGAAGAGCAACGCAGCCTATCTCGGGATCGAGGAGGCGCTGGAGGACATCAAATCGGGCCGCACACTTCCGGTCCCGAAGCATCTTCGCGACGGGTCGTATCGTGGCGCGAAAGAACTGGGTCACGAGGGCTACAAGTACGCCCATGACTACGATGGACACGTCGTAGATCAGGAGTATGCACCGACCTCGAAGATATATTATCGTCCTACGACGCAAGGTTACGAAGACAGGATACGAAAGAGACTTGAGCAATGGGCACTACTGAGAAAGCAGCAGAAGCAGGATTCCGCCGGCTAGACCTCTCACCGAAGGAATCGATGCGCCAGCAGATGCGACTCCTCCGCCGCAAGCTGGACACGGCCTGGATCAAAAAGAGCAGCGAGGTCATCCAGCAGTTCGTCCTGCAGCAGAAGGCCTTCCGCGATGCATCAACGGTTGGCCTCTACCTCGCCCTTCCGCGCGAAGTACAGACGGACGCCATCGTCGCGGCGTGTCGCGCAAGCGGCAAAGCTGTCTGCGTTCCCGCCCTGAAGCGGGCCTACAACCGGTACGAGATGTGCTCGCTATCCGAACATGAGCCGATGCGCGAAGCGGCATGGGGGCTCATGGAGCCGATCAAACCACGCTGGGTGAGCACAAGCGATGTGGATGTGATGATTGTGCCTTGTGTTGCTTTCGATGCCTACGGGCGCCGGCTCGGGCATGGTGGCGGATATTATGACCGGCTGCTGGCCGAGCATCAGGGCATGAAGCTGTGCCTCGCCTTCGAGAGCCAGCGCGTGACTGTCGTGCCGTCGGAAGTACACGATGTGGAGATGGACCTGGTGATCACCGAGAAGAAGATCTACGACCCGAAGCTGATCTGAGAAGCGAATGGAACAGACCTTTGTAGAGATTCCGTGGCTGATGCTGCCGCTGTATTGGATCCTCGGCGTCGGCTTTGGCTATGGCGTCCTCTGGTACCTTGCGCGCGAGAAGTTCAAGCAGTCCGAGGTCGTGGCGCAGGCGCAGATCGAGAATGCGCGGCGTGAGGCGGCCTCCATTGTCCGCGAGGGCCAACTGCAGGCTCGGGACGAGTCGCTGAAGGTTCGCGAGACTTTCGAGAAGGAGTCCTGGTCGAGACGGCAGGAACTCCTCGCCGTCGAGGATCGCATCAACCAGCGCGAGATTGCCCTTGAAGGCCGTGCCCAGATGATTGATCGGCGAGACCAGGCCGTGGAGGAAACGCTCAAGTCGCTTCGCAGGGAGCACGAGGAGTTTGCCGAGCGTATGAAGGCCGCGGAGCAATGCCAGCAGCAGGAACTCGAGCGGATACAGAAACTGGCCGGGCTGAACCCCGAAGATCTCCGGCGTGAAGTCCTGAACCGCCTTGAATCCAACCTGAGCGACGAGGGTGCCGAACTTGTGCGGCGAGCCCAGGAGCAGGCCAAAGCCACGGCCGAGAAGACCGCGAGAGAGATCATCGCGGCTGCCGTGGAACGGTATGCGGCGGACCAGATCAGCGAGATGACCACGACCACGATTCACATCCCGAACGAAGAGATGAAGGGTCGCATCATCGGGAAGGACGGCCGCAATATCCGTGCACTGGAAGCCGCAACCGGGGTGAATGTAGTCATCGACGATACACCGGGCATCGTCGTGATATCCGGCTTTGATCCTCTCCGGCGCGAAATCGCCAGCGTCGCGTTGTCGCGGCTTGTCCAGGATGGCCGCATCCAGCCCACCCGCATCGAGGAGATCGTCGCGAAGGCGAAGGAGGAACTCGAAAATGCTGCCACGCAGGCCGGTGAAGCCGCCTTGGCCGCGCTTGGACTGGAACGGGCTGAACCTGAAGTGCTTCGCGTGCTCGGAAGCCTGAACTACCGGCATAGCTACGGTCAGAATGTCCTCAAGCACTCCATCGAGATGGCACACATCATGGGCATGATCGCCGCGGAGCTTGGAGCCGATCCCGTGATCGCGAAGCGCGCCGGGATATTCCACGATATCGGCAAAGCCATCGACCAGGGCAACAGCGGCAGCCATGCCCTGGTCGGCGCGGAGTTCCTGCGCAAACGCGGTGAGTCGGACGTGGTCTGCAACGCCGTCGCCGCCCATCATGACGAGATGCCTGCCGAAAGCATTTATGCGGTACTGACGAAAGCCGGTGACGCCATCACGGCCTCCCGCCCCGGCGCGCGTGTGGAGAGCACGGAGATTTATCTCCAACGACTGGAAAAACTTGAGCGCATCGCCAACAGCTTCGACGGCGTCGAAAAATCCTTCGCCATCCAGGCCGGTCGCGAAGTGCGCGTCATCGTCAAACCCGATGTCATCGACGACCAAGCCGCCCTCGCCCTCGCGCGGCAGATATCAAAGGCCATCGAAGACAACCTCGAGTACCCCGGCCAAATCCGCGTAACCGTCGTCCGCGAAACGCGTTGCACGGAATACGCTCGCTAGCGCCCCCCCATGAATATCCTCTACGTCGGTGACATTGTCGGATCTCCCGGGCGGCGCGCCTTTTCGCAGGTCACCGGTCGCCTCCGGGCTGCCAAGCAGATCGATTTCGTGGTCGTGAATGCAGAGAATTCGGCGGCGGGCCGGGGCATCACGCCGGATATTTGCGATGAGCTGTTCGCGGCGGGCGCCAACATCATCACGCTCGGCGACCACGTCTGGGACCAGAAGGAAATCATCCCGCACCTCGCCATCGAAACGCGCATCGCAAGGCCCGCGAACTATGCGCCGGATTGTCCGGGCCGCGGCGTGGTGACGGTGGACACTCCGGCCGGAAAGCTCTCGGTCATCGTCCTCATCGGCCGCGTCTTCCTGCCGCCGGCGGATTGTCCCTTCCGCACGGTCGATGCGATCCTGAAGCGGGGCGACTTGGGACCGATTGTTCTCGTGGAAATTCACGCGGAGGCGACGTCGGAGAAGGTCGCCATGGGGCGCTACCTTGATGGTCGAGTGGCCTCCGTCGTGGGCACGCACACGCATGTGCAGACTTCGGACGACACGATCCTGCCGCGCGGCACGGCGTATCTGACCGACCTCGGCATGACGGGACCCAAGGATGGCGTGATCGGAATGGACATCAAGACAGTGATCCCGCGCTTCCTCTCAGGCATGCCGACCAAATTTGAAGTAGGCTCGAAGGATGTTTCGCTGGAAGGCGCCATCATCACGGTCGACCCGAAGACCGGCCGCGCGAAGAAGATCAAACGCGTCCGCGAGCACGTGGAGTAGGCCATGGTTTCCCCGCTAGAGTCCGATGCATCGGATCGCCGGAAGATCTATCAGGTTGGAGAACTGACCCGACGCATCAAGGCCATCCTCGAAGACGAGGTCGGCATCGTGTGGCTCGAAGGTGAGGTATCCAATCTCAGCCGTCCCGCTTCGGGCCATTTGTATTTCACCCTGAAGGACGAAGTGGCGCAGATCAAAGCCGTCCTGTTCCGCGGCAACCAGGCCAGCCTTCGCGTGGAAATCAAGGACGGCTTGAAGATCCGCGTGCAGGGCAACATTACCGTTTACGAGAAGAGCGGCCAATATCAGATGCTCGTTCGTCGTGTCGAACTGGCCGGCAAGGGATCGCTACAAGAACAATTCGAACTGCTGAAGGAGAAGCTGGCCAAGGAGGGCCTGTTCGAGTCCTCGCGCAAGAAGCCCCTTCCCCTGCTGCCACGGCGTATCGGCATCGTCACCTCGCCATCCGGCGCCGCAATCCGCGACATGCTCAACATCCTCGGACGCCGGTTCCCCAATCTCCACATCCAGATTGCCCCCGTCCGCGTGCAGGGCGAAGGAGCTGCGGCAGAGATTGCGGATGCGATCGACTTTCTCAATGTGCGTGGCGGATACGATGTCCTGATCGTGGGTCGCGGCGGCGGAAGCCTTGAGGACCTCTGGTCATTCAATGAGGAAGTGGTCGCCCGGGCCATCGCACGCTCGCGGATTCCTGTCATCTCCGCGGTAGGCCACGAAGTCGATTTTACGATCAGCGACTTCGTCGCCGACCTGCGCGCCCCCACTCCTTCTGCCGCCGCCGAACTCGTCGTGCAACCCAAGGCGGCGTTCGAGGAACAGCTGAGCGGTTTATCCCGGCACCTCGCGAGCGCCCTGCAAACACGGGTGTTGGAGCTTCACAACCGATTGACCCGCGCCAGCAGGAGCTACGTTTTCAAGGAACCCGCAAACCTGCTGCTGCGTCACAGGCAACGACTTGAGCTGATGCGCAGGAGTCTGAAGACCGAGTTGCAGAATACCGTGACGGAGCGGCATCAGCGCGTGGACGAGGCCGGGATGCGAATGACCCACGCGATCCAGATGCTTTCAGGCCGGTCGGGTGAACGCGTGAAACGCCTTGCGGCCCAGCTTCAGGCGCTCAGCCCCCTTGCGGTCCTGGACCGCGGCTTCAGCATCACCCGAAAAGCGGGTGGCGGTGTGGTAAAATCCTTTGCGGACCTTGAGAAGGGCGACGAGATCGAAACACTGCTCGCGCGCGGTTCCATCGTTTCAGAGGTATCGAAGACATCCAAGGAGCGTGACCATGGCCGACAAGGATCGTGAATCAGCACAGACGTTTGAGAAAGCCCTGACCCGTCTCGAAGCCCTTGTGCGGGAGATGGAGGGGGGCAACCTCGGACTCGACAAGATGATGGGGCTCTTCGAAGAGGGAACCCAACTCGTCGCCTTCTGCACCAAGCAGCTCAACGATGTGGAGAAGAAGATCGAAGTCCTCGTGAAGAAGGGTTCGGAGGTCACCACCCACCCCTTCAAGCCCGCGGAGGGAGATCAGGAAGATTCATAACTTTTTTTGAACACATGCGATGGCGCTGTGTCTAAAGCGTCACACTATGAATGCAAGACTCTGTTATCTGCTTACTGCAATTGTCGCCGGCAGCATGGCCGACGCGGCATCACCCAGCATAGCCAAACAACTTGGAACCTCGATTGCGGATGCGGTGGAAAAGGTGATGCCCTCCGTCGTCGTCGTGCGTACCGAGGCTACCCGCTATAAGATCGCCCAGGATTGGTACTTCGGCCAGATGTACGGGATTCCTGAGCGACTGGCAGGCCAGGGCTCGGGCATGGTCATCAGCAAAGACGGCTACATCCTCACCAACAGCCACGTGATCGACGAAGCCCAGCAGATCGAAATCGTCCTCGATGACGGCACGAAATTCCCTGCGCGGTTGATCGGCAAGGACCCGCATACGGACATCGCGGTGGTGAAGATCGATGACCCGGGTGATTACGCCTTTGATCCCATCGAGATCGGCGATTCCGATTCGCTGCGCGTGGGCGAGTTCGTCATCGCCATCGGCTCGCCGTTCAGCCTCGCCAGCAGTGTCACGGCCGGCATCGTCAGCCAGAAGGGACGCTCCATCGGCGCGCTTCCTTACGAGGACTTCATCCAGTCCGACGCCGCCGTGAACCCCGGCAACAGCGGCGGCCCGCTGGTGGACATCGACGGCAACATGGTCGGCGTGAACACGATGATCCAGACGGCGGGCTACTCCCAGGGCAGCGTCGGCATCAGCTTCGCGGTCCCCGCCAACCTTGCGATGACCGTGGCGCAGGCCATCATGAAGAATGGTTCATGGGAAAGGCCGTGGATTGGAATTTCCATGGCCACGCGGGCCGGCGATGTCCTTGTCGAAGAAGTCGTAGAGAACTCCCCGGCGGCAGAGGCCGGCATCATGGCTGGCGACATACTCAGGGTCGTGGACGGCAAGAACATTACGGAGCCACGCGACGTGCAGCGCAGCATCCTCCGTCGCCTCGTTGGTTCGGAGGTCACACTGCGCGTTTCCCGCGGTGACAAGGACATCGAGTTCTCCATCCCTACGGGACGGATGCCTGCGCCGACACTCCGTTACCGCCAGCGATAAACTCTGCATTGAATGCGGTCTCGGGTGATGTGAACATCCCTCGCATGGCCACGCGGCTCGACCAACTGCTTGTATCTCGCGGTCTCTCCGAAAGCCGCGAGAAGGCCCAGCGGCTTATTCGCGCCGGGGCAGTCCGCGTTGCGGGCTCCCTCGCCACGAAGCCAGGGCACACCTTTCCTGATGATGCAGAGGTTGCCGTCGAACAGCCCGAGCGCTTCGTGAGCCGCGGCGGCGAGAAGCTGGAACACGCCCTCGTCCATTTTCAGGTCGATGTAACGGGCCTCATCTGCCTCGATGTCGGAGCCTCCACGGGCGGGTTCACGGACTGCCTGCTCCAGCACGGCGCCACACGCGTTTACGCCATCGATGTGGGCCGGGGGCAGCTGCACGACAGGATTCGCCGCGACCCGCGCGTTATTGCACACGACAGCGTGAACGCGCGAAGTCTCCCCAAGGAACTCATTCCCGAGACGCCGTCATTTGCCTGCGTCGACGTATCGTTCATCTCCTTGACCCTCGTCCTGCCCGCGGTCATAAACGTTCTGGCGTCGCCTGCGCGGCTTGTGACCCTCATTAAGCCGCAGTTCGAGGCGGGACGCGAGCAGGTCGGCAAAGGCGGTGTCGTGCGGGATCCTCAAGTGCATCAGGACGTAATTCAGCGCATCCGGCAATTCGGGACCAACGAAGCAGGACTTCGATGGGATGGTGTTTGCCCGTCACCGATCCTTGGGCCCGCCGGCAATGTCGAATTTCTCGCAGCCTGGACCAAACCATGAAATCTCTCGGCGTCATCGCAAACTGCAACAAGGCGGAAGCCGCCCACGTGCTTCGTCGACTCTCCAACAAGGCCAAGTCGCTGGGCATGAAGCTGGTCACATCGGGTGAGACCGCAAAGATTCTGCCCAAAGCTCGCGTCGTGCCGGCGACACGCCTTGCGCGGTCCGTGGATGCCATCGTCGCATTGGGCGGAGACGGCACACTCCTGCATGCCACGCGGTTGATCGGCGCGACGGACACACCCATCGTCGGTGTAAACCTGGGCAACCTCGGCTTCCTCACCAGCGTCACGCTCGAGAACCTGGAGCAAGCGCTCGAAGTCATTGCGCGAGGAAACTATCACCTGTCCGTCCGCACGGTGGCGGTATGCAACCACTTCCGTGGACGAAGGAAGCTCGGCTCCTACCGGGGATTGAACGATGTCGTCATCGGCTGGGGCCAATCATCACGCATCATCACGCTCGACGTTGCAATCAACGGAGAGGACCTGACGTCGTATCGCTGCGACGGCCTGATCGTGTCGACGCCGACAGGATCAACCGCGCACTCGCTCTCGGCCGGCGGGCCCATTCTGCATCCGGAAGCGAAGGACCTTCTCCTGAATGTGATTTGTCCACACACATTGAGCACGAGGCCTCTGGTTGTTCCCGACGAAAGCGTCATCGCCATTACCGCCGGCGTGACAGCTGACAACCTGTTGCTGTCCGTCGATGGACAGGAAGTGAGCCCGGTTCGACAGGGCGACCGGCTGGAGATTTCGCGAAGCCCGCACGGCGTCCGCTTCATCCATCTGCCCGGCTACAGCTACTTCCAGGTGCTTCGCACCAAGTTGCAGTGGCGCGGATCGAGCACGAAACCCTGACGAGAAATGCGACATCTGAAATCTGAGATCTGAATCCGAATCTGCATTTCGAATTTCAAGTCTCACATTTCGTATTTCTGCCCCTACGTTCCTGCAGCGCGACGCGCTGCGTCGTAGACTTTCCTTACCGGCACCCGATGTTCGGTTGCCGCCTTGACGCAGTCATCCATTTCCGGGGCGATCGTTACATCGTCGCCGCGCCATGTGCCGATTTTCACACGAATGGAACCCCATTCCGTGTTCACCGTGATCCAGCGTCGGGCGAGAACGGTCCGCTCGGTTTCGTATGCGCGAAAGCCGAACGTGGTGCTTTCGCGGAAGAGTACATCCTTCAAGGCATCGACCGTTTCCGCGGTGGCAAGGACCGTGACCAGCACGCCCGGTCGCTGCTTCTTCATCTGCACACCCGCGGTGAAGACATCCAGCGCGCCGGCTGCGAAGAGTCGCTCCGTGAGCACACCGATGATTTCGGGTGTCGAATCGTCGATATTGCATTCCAGGACCGTGCAGCGGTCGGTCGTGTCCGATTCCGACGACTCAAGCAGTGTCGCGCGCAGGAGATTGGGACGTCCCTTCAGCTTGCGCTGGCCGAAGCTGTACGAAGAGGCCTTCACCATGGAACCGGCCGGAATCGAATCGGCATTCTTCCAGGTCGAAAGCAGTGCTGCTCCCGTCGGCGTCACGGTCTCAAACGGCTCGTCCACGGCAACGAGAGGCAACCCCTTCAGCAGATCCAGCGTGGCCGGTGTGGGCGACGGGTAGACACCGTGGGCGCACGTCACGGTGCCGTGGCCGATGGGCAGCGGCGATACAACAAGCTGATCGACATCCAATTGATGCAAGGCGAGGCAGCTGCCCACAATATCGACGATCGAATCCATCGCACCCACTTCGTGAAAATGGATCTTCTCCATCGTCGTGCCGTGAATCCGCGCCTCGACCTCGGCGATGCGACGAAACACGGCCACACTCTGCTCCTTCACCGCTTGCGGCAGGGTTGATCCTTCGATCATGTCCCTGATCTCTATCCAGCCGCGATGATCGTGACCTGCGTGTGCGTGGTCATGGTGGTGATGCTCGTGGGCGTGGTGATGCTCGTGGGCGTGGTCATGCCCATGGTGATGGCCGCCGAGGCGAACG
>CAZCZZ010000008.1:0-8444 GCA_964503335.1 uncultured Verrucomicrobiota bacterium | reverse complement strand
GTGGTGATGCTCGTGGGCGTGGTCATGCCCATGGTGATGGCCGCCGAGGCGAACGCTGGCCCGCACACCGTGAATGCCATGGCTTTCGAATGGCGATACCTCGATCGTGAATTCGCCGGCACCCAGCGCTTCAAGCGAGTGCGACAAGGCATGGGCATCCACGCCGAGTCCGATCAACGAGCCGAGGATCATATCCCCGCTTGCACCGCCTACGCTGTCGAATCGCAGGATCTTCATGTCGTTTCCCCGACGCGATTGATCATCGCCGCGCACACGCCGGCACCGAAGCCGTTGTCCACATTGACCACGGACACACCGGGGGCGCAGGAGTTCAACATCGCGAGCAGGGCGGTGACGCCGCCAAGGTTCATCCCGTATCCGATGCTGGTTGGAACAGCGACCAGGGGCTTGTCGATCAAACCGCCCACCACGGAAGGCAGCGCGCCTTCCATGCCGGCGACCACGACAACCGCCCTCGCAGAACGAAGCAACGGGAGGTGTCGCATCAAGCGGTGAAGCCCTGCCACGCCGACATCGAAGACCTTCTCAACACGTGCCCCCATCCACTCCGCGGTCAGCGCGGCCTCCTCGGCGACGGGCAGATCGGACGTACCAGCCGTCACGACAACAACAAGCCCGATCGGGTCCGGCCGCGGCTTGACGTCCACGGTAATGCAGCGAGCCAGCTCGTGGTGGCGGGCATCAGGGTTTGCGTCGAGAACCGCCGCTGCTGCTTCGGGTGTTATGCGCGTGCCAAGGATGTTGTTCTTTGAGTCACGCATGGCTGCGACGATCTTGACCACTTGATCCGGGGTCTTCCCTGCACAGTAGATCACTTCGGGCATTCCGCGCCGGTGTTCGCGAGAGATATCCAACCGTGCAAAACCGAGATCCACCTCACTGTCGCTGTGCAGGAGTTGCTCCGCCGCATCCGGCGCCAGGCGACCTGCCTGCACGTCCTCGAGAATCTGTCGAAGATTTGCCATGTGTCAGGTTCCCTGCGGGCCCCGGGGAAGGTCGGGGTACATATCGCGGACGAAAGACTGGAACTCGGGCATTCCGCGAAGCGAATCGAAATCCGAATCCTTGAGGTAGCCCTGCGCCACGGCGGGAGAACAGTGGGTGGCCCCGCGTTTGATCCATTCCATGGCCTCCGCCGGATCCCCCTCAAGGGCATAGGTGATGGCCATGTTGAAGTAGGCGGCAGATGCATCCACGGAGCGATCAATGATGGCCTTGAATTGCTCGCGCGCCTCGTCGTAGCGCCCCGTTCGCAGCATAGCGACGCCCATGTTATTGAGGAGGCTCGGATTGGACGGCATAGTCACCAGGGCGTTCTGGAAGTGCTCGATGGCCTGGTCGTACCGGCCCCAGACGAGGTACAGGAGACCCATGTTCAGGTGCGCTGGCGCAAAGCCGGGCCGGATCTGGAGCGCCGTGGTCAGCAATTCCTCGGCGCGTTCAAAGGCCCGCTTGTGCAGGAAAGCGGCGGCGAGGTTGTTGTAGATTTCGGCATTGAACGGATCGCCCTTCCGCGCACGTTCAAAAATCACAATAGCCTGATCGAACTGTCCCCGCTGAGTGTATAGATGTCCCATGAGCCTCAAGGCCACGTTCATGTCAGGCCAGATTGCGAGGGCTTTCCGGAGACGCTCTTCCGCCGCATCCCAATCGCGCTGCTTCATCGCCTCGCTGGCGATGCGGATTTCGCCCATAGCTTCAGACATCTTCTGGGGTGAAATATCCCTCTCCGCGCTCTTTTCCTGCTCAAACTCCGCAGCAGTTGGCACGTCCAGATCCGCAAGCGTCACATCAGGCTCGGGGATGAGCATGCTCGGTTTGTTCGTCGGGATCGGAGACTTGAGCGCCAACAGGAGCTCATTGTCCTCGTAGTCGGCTTCCTGGGAGTAGAAGTAGGAAACGGCTCCCCCGAGCAGGACCAGCATGATCACCGTGAGGCTGACTACCTGCTTCCTTACGCGGGACCGCATCTCGTCGGGCGTCAGCTCATACGAGGGAAGCACCTTCTGGGTCTCCCCCGAATCATCCGCCTTCTTGTAGATATCCCGAAGTTCGTCCATTCCACCTGTAGCTTAGCCCCGACAAGCTAGATTTCGAGGAAGTTCTGGAGGATGCGTTTGCCGTCCTGCGTGAGGATGGACTCCGGATGGAACTGCACACCGTACACCGGGAGGGTACGATGCTGGAGGCCCATGATCTCACCCTCCTTCGTCTCGGCCGTGATTTCGAGTTCGGCCGGCAGGCTCTTGCGCTCCACCAACAGCGAATGATAGCGAATCGCGTCAAACGGGTTCGGCATGCCCTTCAGCACACCCTTGCCCGAGTGCAGGATCGGCGACGTCTTCCCATGCATCAGCCGGTCGGCGCGAATCACCTTCCCGCCGTACACATAGCCAAGCGCCTGATGGCCGAGGCAGACGCCGAATACAGGCAGCTTCGATCCGAAGTGACGGATGATGTCACAGGAAACACCGGCTTCAGCCGGAGAACAGGGTCCTGGACTGACGAGAATCTTGGTCGGACGAAGCTTCTCCGCCTCCTCCACAGTGATCTGGTCGTTCCGAACAACCTTCACCTCGGCGCCAAGCTCACCCAGGTACTGCACGATGTTGAACGTGAATGAGTCGTAGTTGTCGATCATCAGGATCATGACGGCGATCCCCCCTTCCGGGCCTTGGCGAATGCCGGCGCCAGCGCCAGCGCGGTGAGCATGCCCCGCGCCTTGTTGCGCGTTTCTTCATATTCACTGTCCGGGTTCGAATCCGCCACAATGCCCGCACCCGCCTGAACGTAGGCGCGCTTCCCGTCGAGAATCGCCGTCCGGATCGTGATGCATGAGTCCAGGTTGCCGGTGAAGCTGAAGTAGCCGACGGTGCCCGAGTAAAGGCCGCGGCGATCCTTCTCGAGTTCGGCGATGATCTCCATAGCACGAATCTTGGGCGCGCCGCTTACGGTTCCCGCCGGAAATGTAGCACGCATAAGGTCGTAGGCGTCGTATTCCGAAGAGAGTGTGCCGGTCACATCCGAGACGATGTGCATCACGTGGCTGTAGCGTTCGATGACCATGAGTTCGGGGACGCGGACGGAGCCGTAGGTGCAAACCCGACCCAGGTCGTTGCGACCGAGATCGACGAGCATGATGTGCTCAGCCCGCTCCTTCGGGTCGGCCAGCAACTCCTCTGCAAGTTGATTGTCGCGCGCAACGTCTGCGCCGCGCGGACGCGTGCCCGCGATCGGACGCACCTCGGCCAGTCCATCTTCGCAACGCACGTGGACTTCGGGTGACGAACCGACAACCGAGAGTTCACCGAATTCGAGACAGTACTGGTAAGGCGACGGGTTCAACGACCGGATCGCACGATAAAGGTCCAGCGGATCGCCGTCGTAGTCGACCTGGAAACGCTGGGAGAGCACGACCTGGATAATGTCTCCGGCCTTGATGTACTCCTTGCCCTTCAGTACAGCGGCAACGAACTCCTCGCGCGTCATGTTGGATTTCGCTTCAAGCGGCGCAGCCTTTTCGTGCGCATCCATCAATACGTTCGGCACGGGCTGGGAAAGATGCGCGCACAGCTCATCGATTCGTTTGACGGCATCGCCATAGGCCTTCTCCGCGTTCCCATCAATCGTGGCATTTACGACGACTTTAACCGTGTGGCGAACGCGATCGAAAATCAGGATCGTGTCGGTGATCGCGTACTCCATGTCCGGCATGCCGTGATCCGCACCCTTGCTAAGCGGAACCCGCGGCTCGAACTGGCATATCGCGTCGTAACCCAGATAGCCCACGGCTCCGCCGAAGAAACGCGGCAGCGCAGGATCGGGCACCGGCTTGTACTGGGCCATCAACGCCTTGAGCTCGTTCAGCGGGTCCACGTCGCGCAGGTGCTTCGTTTCGCCGCCCGTGTGGACGATTTCCACGCTCCGGCCCCGTGCGCGAAAGATCACACGCGGATCGCCGCCGAGGAACGAATAGCGTCCGATATGCTCGCCGCCTTCCACGCTCTCGAGCAGAAACGTGTAGGCCTTGCCGCCGCGCGCCCGCAGCGCCGTGCGCAACCGTGCGTACGCCGAAACCGGCGTCTCCTGGTCGGCGACCAGCTCCTTCCACACGGGAACAAGATTCCCGCGGGCCGCCTTTTCAACGAATGTCTTCCTGTCCGGAAAGTAGCTCATGGCAGTACCGAAATGGTTTATGGTGAATGGTTGATGGTTTCTTCATGAACCATCAACCCTCAACCATTCTTCTACGGATCCAGATTCTCCAGTTCCATCGTCTCCACATTGATCCTGCGATAATAGCAGTTCCTCGGCTGTCCGCTCTTGTTCTTCGTATGGCAAATGCCGCCGCGGCGGGGCCTGACGACGAAAAGCAGCGAGTTCTGCTCGCAATTCACCCGGATCTCCAACAAGTCGAAGGTCTCGCCGGAAGTCTTGCCCTTTTCCCACAGCTCATTGCGCGAGGTGCTCCAGAAGACGGCGGATTTCGTTTCGATGGATTTCTTCAACGCCAACTCGTTGATGTAGGCCACAAGGATGACCTCCTTCGTGTCGACATGCTGAACGGCAACGGGCATGACCCCGGGACATTTCGCCGCCTTCGCCAGCTTGTCGAAATCCAACTGAAGTTTTACGCCCTCTTCCAACTCTTTGCTCATACTCGCCTCTTCTCTTCGTCAGCTTACAGATTACGGATCACGAGTCACAGATCACAACCTGACTTCCACGCCATGCTCTCGCAAATACGCCTTCACCGCCGGGATCGTGAACTCGCCAAAGTGAAAGATGGATGCCGCCAGCACCGCGTCGGCCTTGCCGATGGTGATCGCTTCCAACAGGTGTTTCAGGGTGCCTGCGCCGCCCGACGCGATGACCGGCACGCCCACGGCTTCCGCAATTGCCCGTGTCAATTCGAGGTCATAGCCGTTCTTCGTCCCGTCGGCATCCATGCTCGTCAGCAGGATCTCGCCTGCACCGCGCTGCACGCCTTCGATCGCCCACTTCACCGCATCGCGTTCCGCCGGTTTGCGTCCGCCGTGCGTATAGACGCCCCACCCCGGACCGTCCGGATTGCGTCGCGCGTCGATCGCGAGGACAATGCACTGGCTGCCGAACTGGCGTGAGGTGTCGTTGATGATGTCGGGGTTGTTCAGCGCGGCGGTGTTGAGCGACACCTTGTCGGCGCCTGCGAGCAGCATCTTGCGCACATCGGCTGCCACGCGTATTCCACCACCCACCGTCAACGGCATAAAGACCTGCTTCGCCACGGCTTTGACGACTTCGACAATCGTATCGCGCTGCTCGTGGGACGCCGTGATGTCAAGGAACGTCAACTCGTCGGCCCCCTGCGCCTCGTAGGCACGCGCCGCCTCCACGGGATCGCCGGCGTCCCGCAACTCCACAAACTTCACGCCCTTCACGACGCGGCCGCCCGCAATGTCCAGGCACGGTATGATTCGTTTCGCCAACATACGAAAATCTCTTCACCGCAGAGGCACGAAGAGCGCTGAGGTTGGAAACCAAATTCCAGATTTCCTATTCAAGTCTCTGCGTCTTCCGCGTCTCTGCGGTAAAATCTTCTCCTACCCTGAAAACAAAAAAGCCCCGGTACATGACCGGGGCTACGTAGACAGACCATCTCGCTCAGGTTCTGTCCGGAACCCCTGCCACCACGAGATGATGCCACCAACCGAATTTCATGCCGCGTACGATACCGGCCGACCGTCGATTGACAAGGCGATAATTCTGATAGCCCCGCCACAAACAGGCAAGACGAGTCGATGGCCTGCCATGAGCGAGCTATGCGAGTCGAATGGTGCGTCCGGAGGGATTCGAACCCCCAACCCCCAGATTCGAAGTCTGGTGCTCTGTCCAGTTGAGCTACGGGCGCAAAGATCGCCTGGGCTCAGGCCTTCTTCGCGGCCATCTTGTGCTTCACGACTTCAATGATCGGAGGAAGGATCGAGAGGAAGATGATTCCGAGGATCACCAACTCGAAATGCTTCTTCACGAAGGGGATGTTGCCGAAGAAATATCCGGCGTAGGTCAGGCTCGATACCCACACGATGCCACCGACGATGTTGAACATGATGAACTTCGAGTAGGTCATGGTGCCCACGCCCGCGACGAACGGAGCGAACGTGCGAACGATGGGGACGAAGCGGGCGATGATGATCGTCTTGCCGCCATACTTGGCATAGAACGCTTGCGTCTTTTCGAGATACTCCGGCCTGAAGATCTTCGGATATTTATCGAAGGCCGCCGTCCCGAGCTTCTTCCCGATGAGGTAGTTCACCGTGTCGCCGATGATCGCTGCAATGGTGAGCAGCACGAACAGGAGATGGGGATTCAGCGCCCCGATGGCGGCCATCGAACCCGCGGCGAAGAGCAGCGAATCACCGGGCAGGATCGGCGTCACAACCAGGCCCGTCTCACAGAAGATGATGGTGAAGAGGATGATGTACGTGGCGGTCCCGTACTTGGAGATCACATCGGCCAGATGGTCGTCCAGATGCAGGAACAAATCTACAAATTGATGAAGAAACTCCATGTCTACCTCCCCGTGCCGGCGAGAATCCGCAACCCGCGGAATACGCACAAGCGGCGCGGAGTTAAGCAGATCGCCCGATTTGATGCAATGCCTCCGCCGCGGCGCCTTTCCCGGGCGGCCGGAATGGCACATGACCTGCTAAATCGCTTCTCAGAAAGCAGGGTCTTGCCATGGCAGTTCGCTCACGTTTGCTTGCTGGTTCCGCGGTTCCGATTGTTGTCGCCACCGCCATCATCCTCGTCTGGTCCCTCGCGTTCGCGGGCCGCGACCTGACATCGGGGTCCACCCTTCGCATGATCATGCTCGGCTCGATCGGCGGGACCGCCGCCCTCCTCCTCGCGGGCTTCATGTATCGCTATGCCACGACCCTCGCGAACCGGATCGATCACCTGATTGAACTCGCATCCGCCACGGGCGACAGCGACAAACCGGCCCCCTCCGACACGACGAAGAAGGGCGATGAGTTTGACGTCGTATCCGATGCGCTGCTCAGCATCCGGGACGTCTCCCAGCGGCAATCCGAGCTATCCCGTTCGTACGAAGCTTTGCAGGCCGAGAGCCTTCACACGCAGAAGGTCGCGGACGAACTCAGGAAGAATGAGATACGGGTCGCCGACTGCCTGGAGCGCTTGCGACGGGCGGAACAGTCCATGATGCAGCGCACGCGATCGGCCGCCTTGGGACGCCTCTTCGCGGGCGCCTGCCGCGAGTTTAACGAACAGCTTGAATTCATTGTCACGCCCGGCGAATCCACGCCCGCCTCGATCAGGCTTATTGCGGCTGCAAAGGAACTGAAGCATCGCATGGGCCTCTATGCGCAGCTGTCAGGTCGTCGCGAACGTTCCGTCACGTCCTTCAAGCTCCGCGAGCTTTTGGACGATACAGTCCTTGCGACAGAACCACGCTGGAAGGACGAGGCCCTTTCGAATGGCTCCTCCCTTCGCATCGCGGTGGCCTGCGCGGATGACATCACTGTGACAATGGATCGCGGCGACCTTCTGGAGATGCTCGTGTACATCCTCGATAATGCCGTCGATGCCATGCCGATGGGTGGAAGCATCACGCTGGAAGCCCAGAAGGGCTCGCAGGGCACGGTCATGCTGACTGTGCACGATCAGGGCGAAGGCATGGGCGAGGAAGCGGTTCGCGTCTGCTGCGAGCCCTTCTTCACGACCCGGGAAGGCTCCGCAGGCATGGGCCTCGCCGTCGTGTCCGCCATGGCCCGCAGCAACGGTGTCCGCTTCGGCGTGCGCAGCACGCGCGGCCAGGGCACAACCGCCGTGCTTGAGCTCCCTACAGCGCGCGCAGCCGCGCGACCCGAGGCAAAGAAGCAGACCGCCACACCTCCACCGATGATGGTCCTGGCCGTGGACGACAACGGCCCGACGATGGAACTCATCACGGAGATGCTCCAACTGGACGGACACATCGTGGACGCGTGCACCGACCCGCGTCAGGTGATGGAGCGACTCGAAATCCGCAAGTACGACGTCCTGCTTTGCGACCGCGCCATGCCGCACATGAACGGATTCGAACTCGCCCGCATGGTGAAGTCAAAACACGCGGGCCTTCCCATCATCATGCTCACCGGCTTCGCCGAACTGATGAAGGTTCGCGGCGAAGAGACCCCGCATGTGGACCTGCTCCTCGAGAAACCGTTTATGCGAGCCGACCTGCAGAACGCGCTGGCCAAGGTGGGCCGGGGCAGCAAGGCGACGGCGCACGGGTAGGGACGGAATTTGCGGTTTTCGAGTTGCGATTTGCGATTGGCGGACTGCCTCTCGAAATTCCAAACGCGCTGGCTCATATCGGGTCCGGCTTGGCTCTCCATCAAAAGAGGGGGCAAGGCCGATCCTGAGACCATACGATGGTC
>CAZCZZ010000007.1:21944-98112 GCA_964503335.1 uncultured Verrucomicrobiota bacterium | reverse complement strand
TACTCCGTCCTCACCACATCGATCATCATCTTCTGCCTTTTCCGCGGCACACGAATGGGCGAGACGTTGATCTGGTCTACGAGGGTGTCCACGACGGTCTGTGCGGCGTGGGGGCGGGCGATCCGTCTTGCGGCGTCGGCCATCGACTTGAGTCGTTCCGGGTCCTGGAATAGCAGATCGATCTTGTACGCCATGGTCGTGATCTGATTGCAGCGGATCGCGGCGCCTTCCTCAAGCAGATGATCCGCGTTGCGTTCTTCCTGGCCGGGAATGGGCTGGAAGATCAGCATGGGCAGATTCGCCGCAAGCGATTCCGCCGTCGTTAGACCACCGGGCTTGCCGAGGTAAAGGTCCGACAACGCCATCCATTCGTGCATCACGTTCGTGTAGCCCAAGATCGTATAGGTGACCGGAGAATCCCTGTGGCTCTTCACCTGCTCCTCCACCCTCGCCTTCAGCTCCTCGTTCTTCCCGCAGATCACCACGACCTGAGCCGGCGTCTTCATGCGGGCAAGGGCGCGCACGATGAACTCGGCGGGACCCACGCTGAGGGCGCCGGCGGAAAGCAGGATCACGGGTCGATCCATCGAGAGCCCGTGCCTGGCCCGAAGGGCCGCGCGGTCGTGGGCAAGGGCGAATTCGGGGCTGATCGGGATGCCCGACACGGTGATGCGCTTTTCGGGGAAGCCCATCGCCTTGAGGTGCTCGCGGCTTTCTTCGAGCGCGACAAAGTAGTGGTGGAAGGCCTTGCACAGCCACATCGCGTGCACGTCGAAATCGGTGACGACGATGGAAAGCCGCGTGCTGATCTTCTTCTCCGTGATCAGGTGCGAGATGATTTCCGCCGGCAGGAAGTGCGTGCAGATTGTGATGTCGGGATTGAACTCGTGGATCTGCTTCACGAGCGTGCGCGTATTCAGCCGGTTCATCATCAGCCGCGTCTTCGCCGTGCGCCACGGCTCGTCAAACTTGTCGTACCACCAGCCGAGAAACGTAGGCGTCTTCTTCACCATCTGGATGTAGAGCTTCGAGTAGAAGTCGCGAAAGAGCTTGTTCGTATACGTCAACGCATCGACGTTCATGACCTCGCCGATCCGGGGATGCGTCGCGCAGACTGCCGACAACGCATCCGCCGCGCGCAGGTGACCCGTCCCCGCGCTGGCGGAGAGGATCATGACCTTATAGCCGTCCTTCGACATACTTCGGGACTATATCGAAGCACGAGGCGTGCAACAAGGAGCGACGGTTCGGCCGGTCAGCGGAACAGGAATCTGAGCCGCGGAGAGGAACGCCTGCGGCGCCTGTAGTTCCACCGCCACCCGCAGTGGAGCTTGTTCACGATGCGAAGAACGAAACGCGGGGGGCTGCATGCGAGGTCGGGGTCGCTCATCTGCGCCTGGGTCAAATCGCTGCAAAGCGTCGTCGTGCGGAGCCGCGTGCTGCCGAGCGGCCGATAAACCATATACGTCTTCGGTATCATACTCCTCCGGATTCACAGCCCGATTGCTTCAGGCTCGGAGGGTTAGAAAGCGTGGAGCCGGGTTTCGTTCAAATTTTTCTTCATCCATTCTGTTCTTCTCATGTGACGGGTGTTCCAAGCACCGGACACATCGCAGCGCACCGTACAGCGTGGACTCTTTGGCATGGACGACGCGCGCGCGGAGGTGTGTCATGGGCCATCATGAGGTGCGTAGACGATGAATAGGTACTGGGCTGGTCTTGCGGCGTTCGCCGCACTGGGTATCGCCGCAGTGGTCATCCTTTTCGCACGCGCCGGGCGCGACATCGCCGCGCCCGATGTGACCGACTTCGTGCTCGAACGGCCGGATATCGCGCCCGAGGCGAATTCCTACACCCATTTCCTTGCCGCGACGAACGGCTTCTTCTGGCCGACCAATTCAACCTTCGTCGCAGACTACCTCGATGGACAGCCCGTTTCGGAAGAGTTGATTGCCAACCTCGCTGCAGAAAATGCGGGTCTCATCGATGTGATCCGGCAGGGCGCGGACTGCGGTGTATGTCTCACGCCCGAGGTCACGAGCTTTGACACGTTGACCCCGTATCTCAGTCCGTGGCGAAACATGGGGAAGTTCATGGCGCTCATGACCCGGTATGATCGCCTCGCGGGTCGCTACGCTGAGGCCACCGACGCATGCGTCACGCTTCTGAGGTTCGGCGATTTGGTTCAGACGGACGCGGGCTGCCTCATCGATTACCTTGTTGGAATAAGCATAGTGGAGCTTGGCCTGAACCAGGCGCGCGATCTCGCATGCGACACGGCGCTTCCCCGGGACGATCTGAAACGGCTCGTTGTAGCACTGACCGAGGTGGGACCTTTTGCTCCCGGCCTCGTGCGAGCCATCAAGGTGGAATTCAGGGTCGTGGCCCAAACGGTCGATGACTTCGTGGCCGGCCGGTTCAGCCTGAGCGACATCCTTGGAGACGGTTGGCTCCGTCACATCGGGAAAGGACGTCGACTCCCCGGCTACTTCTTCCAGCCCAACAAAACCCTGAACGATTTCGCCACGCTGTATCGCGATGCGATCACGAATGTCCCGCTGACATACTCCGCGATGAAGAAGTATGACACGGATGCATTTGTCGGCACCGTCTCAGACCGCCTGCCCCGGGTCGTCCGTCCGAATGCCGTGGGATCTCTTCTCGGCGACTTGGTTGTTCCCGCCTTGGATAACATTCTCGAGAGGAAGTGCCGGTTGGAGTGCAGCGCCAACGCCACGCTCCTGATCGCCGGCATTAATCTGTTTAAGAAGGATACGGGACACGTTCCCGGCGAGCTCGCCGACCTCGTGCCTGCCTATCTTGCGGCTGTGCCCCTTGATCCGTATGACGGTGAACCCTTCCGCTACGCTCCAGCTGAAGGCCTTGTCTACGCTGTTGGAAAAGACGTGAAAGACTCGGGCGGATCGACCCTGGTGCCCGGCTCATACGCCGGTGACAAACCATCAAGCCAACGCTGGGAAGCCGAGGATGTCGTGTTTCGGTTTGAAGCGCAGCCTCCCGAGAAGCCGTGACGCGGCAATGTTCCCCGACGGTCGACCACCACAGTGCAATGCGTTTCGGGCCGTCCAATGGCACGCAATCGCGTCGCAGGCGCTCCGCGCTCCATGACCGGATGCGAGCATGTCGTAGAGCGCGGAGCGCCTGCGACGCGTCTTCGGTTACGGAGGCAGGCCGACGGAGGTCCGGTAGTGCAGGACGTCGAGCGTGTTCGTCA
Organism: uncultured Verrucomicrobiota bacterium; assembly: GCA_964503335.1. Lineage (GTDB taxonomy): Bacteria > Verrucomicrobiota > Kiritimatiellia > CAIVKH01 > CAIVKH01 > CAZCZZ01. Next base: position 94,877 of record CAZCZZ010000007.1, on the reverse strand, counting down.
CGTTCAGGGTGACGGGGCCGCCGTTGGCTGCGCCGGGGACGTTGAGATTCAGCGGGGTCCAGGCCTGGCTGAGGAGCGAGGTGGAGTACCAGGCGTCGTACACGCGGCTGTTGGTCGTGGGGCCGGGCACGGTCAGATTCAGGGGGCCCACGCCGAGCACGTTGACGATGCGATTCGAGAACACGGATGCATTGTTCGTAGGGACAGTGTCGGCGATGTACTCTTCCCAGTTGCTGGCGCCATCGGCATCGCCATCAGCGCCTGACACGCCGCCGGTCGTGGAACCGAAATGCTGCTGTTCCCACGTGTCGGGCAATCCGTCGCCGTCCGTGTCGTCCGCAGCGGCAGCGCGCGTGATTGTCACGGTGTCGCTGGTGGTAATGCCCGAACCGCTGCCCGCGCCGAGCAGCTTCAGGTTGTTGAAGAACACGTCGCGCACGGAATCCTGGCCCGCGTTGTTGTTCCACGCGCGGAACAGCGTGATGGCGGAGTTCGTGTTCGGCTGGAGATTCCCGTTCAGCGTGCGCATGGATCCACCCTGCGGCGTGATGCGCGCCGTGTAGCTCGTGGGACCCGTCAGGAAGAACTCGATCGCGATGCCGCTGCTGGTGAAGCCGATATCCGTCGTTCCGCCGCTGAGGCTGTAGAACGTGTCGCCGCCGTTGAAGAAGAATTCCCAGAGCGTGTTCCCCTGGCTGTTCTGCAGCGCGACTCCGGCGCCGGAACCGGTGTCGATGAAGCCGTTTTCAAAGTTCACGGAGAAGGTCCGCCCCGTGGTCAGCGCATTGGTGAAGTAGCGCTTGGCCTCGGAGAGATGGCCGCTGTTTGCGTACATGCCCCACGCGGGGACACCGATCGTGACCGCGGCGCTATTCGCCATGAAGCGTCCGGCCTTGGAGCTGTCGTTCGTGCTCACATACAATTGCCAGCCGCCGAACCCGAATCCGCCGTTGTCGCTCTCGGCCCAGCCGTCGCCATAGACTCCGCTGCTGCCGCTATCTGATGCATTCGTGACCACGTCGGAAGACACATTCGTGCCGACCACCGTGATGACATTCGAGCCTACGCCCAGCGGTATGGAGCTGATCTCCCACCCGATGCCTGCGAAGGTCGTTCCGGAGCCACCCGTGAGGGCGTTCGTCCACGCGAGGAGGCCCACGACGCTCTCACCGATGCCGGAGAGCGTGTACGTCGTCGTGGCATTGCCCACGGCGATGTCGGTGGGCGGATTCGTGATGGAGAAACCGGTGGGCAATTGCGGGCCATCGCACTCGTTCAGCGCAAACGCCCAATCGGCGCCGCTGTTATTGTCCCATGTGCCCGCGCCGTTGTTGAAGACCACGTCGAGCTGCGTCACGTCCGTCGTCGGCGTGAGGATCAACCGCCACAGGTTGTTCGTGATCTTCGTCATGACCTGGCTGGGGCGCACGATCGCGTAGTCGTTGAAGCCGATGTGCGCATAGACCTGCGTCGCGGTCTGGAGCGGATGGCTGTTGGGCCTGTAGTCAATCGTCACCGGTTGGCAGGCGGGCGCGTTCGAGAAGGTGACCGAGCTGGGCCCCGTCGGCGCATCGCAATCGCGGATCGTCGTGGACCAGTTCTGGCCGCTGCGGTTGTCAGTAATCGTCTCCGCGTTGTTCTGGAAATAGACGATCGCGCTCGGCGCGTTGTCCGGGACCGTCGCAACCGTGTAGGTCGACGTGCCGCCGCCGGTGGCCGTCATCGTGTAGTTCGAGAAGGTCACGCCCTCGTTGAAGCTGAGCCACAGCTTGACCGGTGTGGAATTGCTCAGCGGCCCGCTGTTCGCGGTGTACGTCACAGTCAGCGGTGCGCAATCGCGCGGGTCCGAGGAGAACGTTGCCGAGGAAGGAGGAGGACCGCCGAGGCCATCGTCTTCGACCCAGACGTGCTGGATATCGGACTTGGACACATTGCCGCGCCCGTCCGTCGCTTCGATGTAGTAGTCGAACAGGTTGCCGCGGAAGTTCGGGAAGCTGCTGTCGTTGATCTTCGCGAAGTAGTAGTCGGCCACCTCGGGCGACACGGCTTCGGGGAAGTACTTGATCTGAGAGTTGTTCGCCGCCGCGGTGAGGCCGGTCGCGGTCTGCGGGAGAACGCGCTTGGTCATGTTGATCGAGACCCATGAGCCCACCTCGCCACCGCCGGCATAGGTTTCGTTCTGGTTGCTTCCGAGCGGATTTGTGCCGTCGTTGTCCTTGCGGATCTTCACGACGATGTTCGTGATGCCGGACACGTCATACGCGTGCGTCCAGACATAGAACTCCGAGCGCATCTTCTTCAGCGCGCTGTTGTTGCCGGGAATGCTGTTGAACCAGCCGAACGTGTACCAGCCGGGGTTGTACGGGAAGCGCTGGGGCTTGAAGACCGTGGGCGCCGTGTTGTCGCTCGTCGCCTTGTTCGCATTCACATACGTCTGCAGGATCTCCACCGCACGGCGCGTCGCGAGCGAGGCCTTGACCTCGTCGTCGTTGCCGAGACCACCGTAGTAGTTGAAGCCGGAGTCCAGGCCGCAAAGGTAGATGTGCCAGGCGCGTTCGACGATGTTGGGCGCCGTGTGAGCGCCGCCCGCGAAGTTGTTGTAGGGGGCCTGGATCTTCCATGCGGCAACGCTGCCCGCGCCGTTCTGGTCTTCCCACATCTGCTCGGCCGTTTCGCACCAGTTGGCGCCGGAGATGACCGGGGCCCAGCTGTAGAACTTCGTCGCGAAACCGGGCGTCTCGATGTCGACCTGCGTGTTGAAGACGCGATTCGTCGCCGTCGCATTGGCCACCGGCGGCTCCACCCACTTGAGGAACTGCGGCGAACCGTAATCGCTCTCGGGGAAGATCCACGCGCCGTCTTCCACATGGATGGTATCGGCCGCGCCGCCGAACTGGTTGACGAAGTCCTGCACGGCCACGCCGGGATAGGTGCCGTTGTTCATGAGCGAAGGCGCATCGCCATCCCATGAGGACGAACCGCCGCCCCACGCGTTGTCGCCATCCGTCGAAGGCATCACGATGCAGGGCCGGGCCGGGTCCGTGGCAAATGGCGAGATGTTGGCATCAATCAAACCCTTCTGCCATCCTGAGTAGCCCGCCTTGTAGCTCTGGACGTCGTCCGACGGCACCATGATGATCGTTTTCTCGGCGCCCGTTTCGGGATCGACATACTTCGCCCTGTGCAACTGGTACGCGAACGGCGCGAGGTTCCACGCGGTCTCGCCGACGTTGCCGGTTCCGAACCACCAGCCGTTCGCCTGGGTCGGGCCGAGCTGGTCCGCCTTGTTCGGCGGGCTGGAGAAGATGTTGTAGCTGCCTTCGGGATTCGCCTTCTGGTTGTACGTCGGGCTCGTGCGGCTCACGTGATGGCTTGCCACGATAACCCACTCGTACCCTTCGTCCGCCAGCACATCGATCATGTGGCGGGAGAACGCCATCTCGGTCGGGAAGAAGCCCTTCGAGCGATTCGTGATGCTTCCGGTGTTCCACGCCTTGTAGGCCGCTTCATGGAAGATCTGGACTTCCTTGCGAAAGACCGACTTCGGCAACACAGCGCCGAGGGAATGATGATAGGTGAATCCAACGAGGTCCATGCGCCGGCTGCCGCCCGGAGTCAGCCACGTGCGCGCCTCGCGATTGCCGCCCCACCAGTTGCCGCTGTACCCGAGCTGATTCGCGTTGCCGAAGCTCCACACGTTGTCCATCAACGAGCCGGAATAGCTCATCGCATAGCCGCCGGATGAATTCACCATGGAGAGGGAGTTCTTCGGACCGTCCTGATACGCCTTCTTGCGATCATCGACACCGAAGATCGCGTTCAAGTCGTTTTCCGGATGCAGGCTGCCGGAGTTGTTGTAGTCCTGGCCGGGCTTGAGGACGATCGAGTCCCACGCAAACTGCACGCGCTCCGTCTGCGAGCCGTTGCCATTCCATTCGGGCCAGTAGATCGGCTGATGATTATGCCAGAAACGTGAAACCTTCACGTTGTTGTTGGCTTCAACGGCGAAAGGCGCGGCCAACGTTGCAAGAAGTGCCGCCAGTTTGATGGATCGATCCATGATGAACTCCCGATTCTGTGTAAAACGTTACACTTCGGTGCCCGGGTTTGTTCAGGGATTATTGATGTCCCATAGACACTATGTGTGGTGACAAACGCGTTTTACTAATAGTGCACCGGTTGAATGCACCGCGCGGAACAACTACTCTAAACATCTCAGGCTTTCCACTATGGGCGTCTGGGGGACGCCGTCCTATAGGCGAGTTCGCGCAATCCTGCTCTACTGGATACGTGGCCCGAGGGGCAAATCGGGTGCAGGGGATTTCGAGCGAGTGAGTGGGTTTACTATCCAGCAACTACTCGGCCTTCTCCAGGATCGCGGGGGCTCCGATCTGATCCTTACCGCCGGACAACGACCCCAGTTGCGCGTGCTCGGCGCGCTTGAACCTGTCGAGACCACTCCCCTTACAGCCGAACAGTCCCGTGAGCTGGCTTACAGCCTTCTCGAACCCGCGCAGATCCAAGCGCTGGAAACCACGCGGTATCTCGACTTCTCCAAGGCCTTCGGGACGGCGCGATTCCGCTTCAGTGTGTATCACCAGCGCGATTCCGTCGCCTTGGCGGCGCGGCTGATTCCTTCCCAGATTCCGTCGTTCGCCGAACTCGGCCTGCCGCCCGTGATCGCGGAACTTGCGTCCCTGCCCCACGGTCTTGTCCTCATCACCGGCCCGGCCGGCAGCGGCAAGTCCACGACGCTCGCGGCGATGCTCGACTACATCAACCACCGGCGCCAGGCCCACATCATCTGCATCGAGGACCCGATCGAATACATCCACCAGCACGAGCGGTGCACGATCGCACAGCGTGAGATCGGGACCGACGCGCGCTCGTTTCCCGAAGCGCTCCGGAGCGTGTTCCGGCAGACGCCCGACGTGATCATGATCGGCGAGATGCGCGACCTCGAGACGATGCAACTCGCGCTCACGCTCGCGGAAACCGGACACCTCATCCTCTCGACGCTGCACACCCAGGACGCGACGCATGCGGTCAACCGCATCGCGGACTCCTTCCCGTCCAACCAGCAGGAGCAGGTCTACATGCAGCTTTCGCTGGTGCTGATGGGCGTCGTGTCGCAGCAACTGCTCCGCACGAAGGATATGCGACGTCGCGTGCTCGCGTGCGAAGTGATGAAGGTGAACCACGCGATCCGGAACCTGATCCGCGAAGCGGAGGTCCAGCAGATTTACTCTGTGATCCAAACCGGGAAAGCCGACGACATGACGACGATGAACGAGAGCCTCCTGCAGCTTTGCCGGCTGGACCTTGTGGATACGGACACTGCGCTCGCGCGATCGCCGCGTCCCAAGGAATTACGACAGCTGCTCGAACTGCGTGTCCCTGCCCGGCGAGGTGGCTGAAGCAGAAGAAGACAGGCCATGAATACGTCCAGACTGGGTTCGATTCTGTTGGAGGGCGGCAAGATCACGGAGAACCAGCTCTCCACCGCGGTGGCGAGGCAGGACACCAGCGCGCAGCCGCTCGGCGACATTCTCCTCGGCATGGGTGCGGTGTCGGAAGAAGACCTCGCGCGCGCCCTTGCGGCCCAGCTGGATGTGCCCTACTTCGAAATCGGCGAGGATTTCCGCCTCTCCCGCGAGGAGGTGGCGCTGGTGCCCGAAGCCGTCGCGCGGCGTTTCCATCTGTTCCCTGTTCGACATGACAACCGGCCCGTGGTGACGGTCGTCATGAAGGACCCGCTGGATCTCGACGCGCTCGATACCGTCCGCTCGCTCACGCGATTGGATGTGCAGAAGGCCGTCAGCACCGGGGCACACATCCAGGCGGTCATCGATCGCTTCTACCGCGAGGATGCCCACATCGAGCAGAACCTGCGGGACATTGTCGACGTGGAGGAGCGCGGCGTCGACGTGGCGAGGGAAGACGGATCCGTCGATGCGGACCAACTGCGCGTCCTGGCCAACGATGCGCCGGTCGTGCGCTTCGTGAACCTGCTGCTCATGAACGCGGTGCGTGACGGCGCAAGCGACATCCATTTCGAGCCCGGTGAACGCGAAGTCGGTGTGCGCCTGCGGGTGGATGGTTACCTCCGCAAGGTCACTCCGCCGCCAAAGGCCCTGTACCAGGCCGTGGTCACGCGCGTGAAGATCCTCGCGAACATGGACATCGCGGAGCGAAGGCTTCCGCTGGATGGTCGCTTCAAGTTCAAGGTCAGCGACCGGTTGATCGACGTGCGCGTTTCATCGCTGCCGGAAGTGTTCGGCGAGAAGCTGGTGCTCCGCATCCTCGACAAGGCCGGTCGCGTGGAAACGATGGAGGACATCGGCTTCGACCCCGCCATCGTGAAACGATTCAAACGGATCCTGGCTTCGCCGAACGGGATCATCCTGCTGACCGGTCCGACAGGCAGCGGCAAGACCACGACGCTGTACAGCGCCCTCACCCATTTGCGGGACCCCTCCGTGAACATCCAGACCGTCGAGGACCCCGTGGAGTATCTCATCCCGGGCATCAACCAGATGCAGGTGAAGGAGAAGATCGGGCTCGATTTCGCATCGTCGCTCCGGTCGATCCTCCGACAGGACCCCGACATCATCATGATCGGGGAAATCCGCGACGTGGAGACAGCCCGCATGGCGATGCGCTCTTCGCTGACGGGTCACCTGGTCCTCAGCACCCTGCACACGAACGATGCGGTCTCGGCCTTCAGCCGGTTGCGCGACATCGGCATCGAGACGTATCTCATCGCCGCGACGGTGAAGCTTGTCATCTCGCAACGTCTCGTCCGCCGCATCTGCGCGCACTGCCGCGAGCCGCTCGACCGTGTGCCGGCCAACGTGGACTTGATCGAAGGCCTGGCGCCGGACGCCCGCACATGGACCTTCTGGCGCGGGCGGGGTTGCGACGCCTGCGGGCACACGGGGTATCGCGGACGCATCGCCGCCGTTGAATTTCTCGAGGTCACCGACGCTGTCCGCCGCCTCATCGCGGAACGCACCGATGATCTAACGATCAAGGCGCGGGCCCTGGAACAAGGCATGCGTCCGCTGGTCCTCGATGGACTCGACAAGATCCGGCAGGGCCATACGACCATCGAGGAACTGGGCACCATCTGGACACCGGGCGATACCGGGCCTTCGTAGGTGAACCATGTCGCTCTTCAACTACATCGCAAAGGACGTGGAGGGGAAGGTGGTCCGGGCAACGTTCGAAGCGCCGACCCGGCACCAGGCGCTTTCCGCGCTGAAGATGGACGGGCTCGTTGTCGTGGACATCTACGACACGGATGCCACAGCCCACGTTGCGGAGACGGTGCGAACGAAGCGGAATCTCCGCCCCGGCCGGCTGACGCGCGTGTCGCGGCTGGACCTTGCCCTCTTCTGCCGCCAGCTCTCGATCTCGGTGAACGCTGGCTTGCCGATCCGCGAGGCGCTTGAAGCCATCCACCTCGACCTCGAGCACAGCATGCTACGACGCATCCTCGGAGACGTGATCCGCGACCTTCACCAGGGCGACCAGTTCTCGACGTCCCTGAACCGGCAGCAGCGCGTGTTCGGTCCGCTCTTCGTCGCCCTCATCCGCGCCGCAGAGGAATCCGGCAGCATGCCCCAGACCCTGGAACAGCTCGCCACGTACCTCGAACGCAGCGAGCGGCTTGCCCGGAAGATCCGGAGCATCCTGGCCTACCCGCTGTTCGTCATCGGCTTCTTTTTTGTGATCTGCGTCATCATGACCGTCTTCGTCCTGCCGCAATTCGAGGAAGCGTTCGCGGAGTTCGAGGCCAGGCTGCCGGCGCTGACGCAGCACGTCCTCGACACAAACCGGTTCATTCTCGATCACCTGCTGGAGCTGTGCCTCGGGACGGTGGCGGTCGTCGTGCTGGTGGTCGCGTTCGTGCGCACACCCTTCGGAAGGTTTCAGCGGGATCGCCTGCTGCTGAAGCTGCCCTTCTTCGGTCCGATCATCAGCAAGTACAACATCGCCCGCATGTCGCGGACGCTGGGCATCATGCTCCGCGGCGGCGTGGCCGTGACCACGGCGATGGAAGTGAGCGCCGATGTGTCATCCAACCGGGTCATTCGCGGCGGCCTGCTCCGGGCCCGCGACCGCGTGGTGCGTGGCCAGAATATTTCAAACAGCCTGGGCGAGGAGGCCGCTTACCCGCGACTGGTCGTCCGCATGATCGCCGTCGGCGAATCCTCCGGCCAGTTGCCACAGGTTCTTGAGAAGGTGGCGGACGGGTACGAGGACCAGGTGGAGGGATCGATCACCGTGGCCACGTCCCTTTTCGAGCCCATGGCGATCTGCGTGCTGGGCGGATTCGTGCTGTTGCTCGTGATGGCGATCTACATGCCGATTTTTACCGTGGCGAGAGCCGTGCAGTAGGAAACGCCCCGCGTGGGACGACTGTGCACAGCGCCCGTCGGTTGAGAGAAATGAAGCGCGTGAAGAACGCGGAAAAGGAGAAGAAGAGATGAGTACGCGAAATCGGAAGAACTGTGAGGGCTTCACCCTCGTGGAACTCATGGTCGTGGCAGTCATCGTGGCGATCCTTGCTGCCGTGGCCATCCCGCTGATGAGCGCAAACAAGATGCGAGCGCGTGTCACGGAGGCGGAGTCTGCCCTGGGCACCGTTCGCAGCGCGATGCGCGCCCTGTTGGCGGAGACCGAGGCCTACAACGTGGACATCAACGGCAACGCCATCGTGGCGGGTTCGATCGCGGGTGTGGTTCCCGGAATCCGGGCCGGCGACCTCGATGGCCGCTGGTTCAGCGACGAGGCCTATACGATCACATCGATCACGGCCAGCAACTACGTCATCCAGGCGAAGGGTGACGATTCGACCGCGACGAAGAATACGGAAGTCGCCGGCGTCGTCATCACGATGGATGAGGATGGCGAACTGACACGCAGCGGAATCTAGCCGTTCACCATGCGGCCTTCGCCCGGGCCGGCCTTCGGGGGGTCCGGGCGTCAAGCCGCGGGAGCAGCGTGTGGCCATGGGCTGCAGCTTCTGGGGCCTGCGCGAGCAGGTCGTGGGCATCGACATGGGGGATGGTTACCTCTGCGCCGTCCATGCGGGCTGCGAAAGGAACGGGCGCTGGAAACTCATCAATGCGGCATGGCACGAAGGCGAGGTGGCGTCCGGCGACCACGAGCTCGCCCGCCAGATCCGGCAGCTGTGGCGCACGGCGCGCTTTTCAACACGGACGGTCCGCGCGTGTCTCCGCGCCCCTTCCCTGCTCACCCGCTATTTCCGTTACGAACATCTCGACGAGAAGGAGCTTCCCAAGGTCGTGCGGCTGGAGGCAGAGGCGTCTCTGCAGCTTCCGCCTTCCGACATCGCGCTGGACTGGTTTGTCCGACGAAGGGCAGGCGGGCCGGGCACGACACTGGAAGGCCTGCTTGTGGCGGTGCCGCGGCAGGACCTTGATCGGTTCGTCCGCGTGCTGCGCGAAGCGGGGCTGTACCCCGTGGCGGTCGATACCGGCGCGGCGGCCCTCCTGACCCTCGCCCGCGCCGTGCAGTCGCGCGACAATACCCCGGACCCGGTTTGCCTGGTCCACGCCGGAGCCCACAGCGCAGACCTCGGCATCCTCACGCGAGACGGCATCTGCTATGCGAGGTCCATGACGGCGCGTTCGCCCGGAACGGACAAGAACGGGGATTTCCTCATCCATTCGGTCTGCGAGAACCTCAAGTACGTGCAGTTCAAGCTGCATGGGCAGCCCGCCTCGACGATCCTTGTCACGGGCCGACCCGGGATTGCCGATTCTTTTGCCCGGCAGCTGCAGGCGGAGAGCGGCCTGGCCGTGACAGAGTGGAACCCTCTGCAAACACTGGCCCGCGCGCCACGCATCAGCCTCCGCGGCTTATCCGAGGCGCAGGGGAAAGGCGGCATCCTTGCGACGGCTTTCGCCCTATCTGTGAGGGGAGGCTGACATGCAGGTACCTTCCATCAACCTGCTTCGCGGCATGGTGCTGCCGATTCGCCAGCGCAAGGCGCTCTACCTCGCCATGATCCTGTATCTGGCCCTCATGGGCATGCTTCTTGCCTGGGTGGCAAACCGCACGGCGCGCGTGATGGAGTCCATAGGCCGGACCCGCGTCGACGTCGCGCGCTCTGAGGCCGCATTCCTCGCCACCCGCTCGAATGCGGCGGGATTGGAGGATCTCGCCGCACAACTATGCGCGGATCTGGAGAAACAGGCCACGCGCATCGAGAACCTGGATGCGATCCTTCGTCACAGGGTGCTTCCCGCACGTATACTCGCCGGCGTCGTGGAATCCCTTCCCCGCTCCGCGATGATCACCGGGGTCCAGTACGACGAGATGGCGGGCTCGCTTTCCCTGAATCTGGCCGTGCCGGCGGTCGCGGACCACGCGGGGCCCAACACACGGGAACTGAATGCGGCATGGATGAGCAATACGCTGTTCACCTCGCAGGTCGCGGACATCCAACCCCAGGCCTCATCACGCACGGCGATGGAGAATCGTCCAGTGCTGGTGCATCGCTTCGTCGGAAAATTAAAGACGGGAAAGAGCGGGGTGCCGGATGGACCTCAGTAAGTTCAACCGCACATGGTACAGGCTGGCGATGTGGATCATCGTACCGCCGGCCCTTGCCGTGGCGATTCACGTCGGCGTAAATGCCTACGACCGCCACATGAACGAGCATGCAGAAAGGCTCCGCGGCCTGCGGGATTCCGTGCCGGCGATGGAAGCAGCGCTCAAGCGCGCAAACGACGTGCTCGCGGATATCCCGGCCGGCCCGATGAAGGAGGCGGATGTCGCCGCCCGCATCGGAGAACATGTCGGCATCGCCGCGCCGCGAAGGGATCTCACATTGATTTCTTTCGCGCGAAGCGACCAGCCTGCGCCTGAGGGCCTTGCAGGTTCAACGCTCGCTTTCGCGGTCACGCTCGAGGGCAGTGTCCGGGCGGGCGCGCTCTTCCTGAATGAACTGCAGGGAGCGGAGCCCATGCTGCATGTCGAGCGCCTGCAGGTTGGCACGCAGAGGATCACGGGCCGCGACCCGCCGTGCAGGATTGAAATGCTCCTGAGGTACCACCATGTGCCGTGAAACCCAGCGCAGCGTCATGCTGCTGTGCTTCGTGCTCCTGCCCGCTCACCTCCAGGCCGGCGCGGAAGACAAAGGCCTGGAACTGGTCCGCATCGTGAACCAGAGGCTGGACAGGATCGAAGAGACACTCGCGCTGTCGCGCCCGATGGAGCGGCTGGAGGAGCATCTCGACAAAGCGGGTGAAGCCGGCGAACCGGAAGGTGCTGTGGAAGCTCCCGTGGCAGTGACCGCGCCGGACGATATCCCGGCCCGACTCGCGCGATGGCGACTCCGCGGCATCGCCTATCGCACCGGAGAAAGGGTCGCCGTCGTGAATGACCTGATCGCAGAACCCGGCACCATGCTCGACAGCTTCGAGGTGGTGTCCATCGCAACGAACTCCGTGACGGTGGTGGATGACCAGGGAGGCGAACATGAGCTCCGCCTGGACGAAGACCTCGACCAGTATAACAAGGCCCCATAGAACGCCCGGCTGCGGGAGATGCGGCACGACGCTCGTCGAAGTGCTCGTGGCCACGCTGCTGCTGTCCCTTCTCGCCGTCGCGGGCGGAGCCTACATTGAGCGCTCGTGCAGTGAGGCCGCGAACCAGAAGCACCGCCGTGTTGCGCTGGATGTAGCCGGCAGCCGGATGGAGGCGCTGCGGGCGGCAGGCTATTCGGCTATCAAGCCGACGGGACTTGATTACGCGGCACGGTACCTCGCTCCCTCGGGCTCGGGCTGGGCCCAGTCCCTCTCGAATCCGGGTGAAACGACGAACCTGAACGGTCGCCTGTTCAGGATCGTCTCAACATGCAGGTACCTGGATGTGGATGGCGAAACACCGAGCTACGACCATGTCGCGCTGAGCGTGTCGGTCGCGTATCGCGATCGTTCGGCGGACACCATAGTACTGGAGAGTTTCGATGCGCCGCTATGAATCTTCCGGAGCCTTCTCCCTTGTGGAGCTGCTTGTCGCGCTCGCCGCTGCGTCCATTCTCCTGCTCACGTTCGGGATCATGCTGACGGCTTCCTTCTCGGCGATGACGTACAACCGGCAGGTCATCGACGGGCAACGCGATGTCACAGCCGCGCTGCAGGCGATCGATCACCTAGTGCGCCCCGCTTCAAGGTACGGAATCGCCGTGAGTACGAACCGGGTCACGGTCTCGCGCGAGGCGGGCAGCGCGACGGTGTACTCTTCGGGCGACGACCTTATGATGGATCCCGATGCGGGCTCCCCGGCCAACGCAATCCCGCTCGTTCGCGGCAGGCTCGAAGCCTTCGAGCCATCGCTATCGGGCAGCAACCTTCGCCTGTTGTTACGAACTGTGACCGGCACCAGCACCACCGTCGTGCAATCGACAATTGCCTTCAGGAACAGCCCATGAGGAGAGCCGTCATGAACACCACGAGAGGCGGAAAAGGCGAGGGCGCGATTCTCCCCATCGCGCTTATCGCGATGCTGATGGTGGGCGCAATCGGCGCGGGGCTGCTGCGGCTCAGTGCAGCGTGTTCTCTGGAGACCGCCAAGTGGGTCACCGATGCGCAGGCCTTCTGGACCGCGGAAGCGGGTATCGAGACGGCCAAGGCACGCGCGTGGAAGAACAAGAACGTGTGGCGCAAGAGCGAGGCCTTTCCGGTCACGGAGGACCGGAGCTGGACCGGAAGCACGGCGCGTGGACATTTCCAGGTCACCGTCAGCGATGTCTTCGGCGCCCCGACGCCGTCGTACGTAATCGTGTCCGAAGGCGTCTCACAAGGCGGTGCCCGCGCGGCGGTGGAACTCCACATTACGCAGAAGCCCGCCATAACAGCGGGCGTATTCGGAAACCGCTCATTGACCATGCAACCTGACGTGATCGTTAGAAGCTTCAAGGGGGCGAACGAATACCCCCCCACCATCTCCACGCACGAAGCAACGATCGGTTCGAACATCTCCGTGGATCTCGCGCCCGGTGTCACCGTGGATGGAATGATCCTTCTCGGGGAATCCACAAATGGAACACCGGCGGCATGTACGCAATGCCCGACGACCGATCTCGACCAGGCCTACTCAGGCTGGATTGATCCGGACCCGCTCGGGGCAATCGGCGGCCCGCTTGCCGATGAATTCCTCGCGGCACAAACGTCCAATGACAACGGAGCCGTTCCCGGGATCGTGGACGGAAACCTGACTGTGGGAAACGGCAAATCGGTGACGCTCCCCGCGGGCACCTACTATCTTTCCAGCATCAACGTCCGGAACAACGCCACGCTGGCGACGGCCGGCCCGGTCACGATCTACCTCACGGGCGGCATGGACACTTCGCCGAGCAGTTCGATCAGCATCGGGTCGACTCCGGCGCAGTTCCGCCTGTATTCCAACTCAACGGCACCGATCCGGCTTCAGCCCAGGACGGACTTCTCAGGCTTTGTCTACGCTCCCTTCTCGCTGGAAGTACGGATTCAACCGCAGGGCGACTTCTTCGGCGCGGTCTGGGGCAATACTGTCCGGGTGCAACCCGGTGGAACGATCTGGGTCGATAACGATCTGCTCTCCTATGGGGCCTTCAGCACATACACGCTGGCGGGTACACAGTGGCGGGAGTTGGGGAGAAGCTGGTAGCGCGATCATCCACGGACTTTCGCGGCGATCTCCCCCTTGCTCATCGGGCGCAGGGTGTGGGGTAGTCCAATGACCTGGCGGAACTGCCTCAGCAGCTTCGCTACGCGGAGTCCACATTCATGCGCGACCGTCAGCATTTCAACTTGCGCGGGGGAGACAGGACCAAGGCCGCCGCGCGAGAGCATATCGACGGCACAGTTGATGACAGAAACAGGCTGGGCCAGTTCCTGGGCAATTTCCGCGAGCAATTCGTTTGCGGGCCTGCCCTTTGGCACATCACCTGATGGTATGAAGCCGGTGCCCAGTTCATCGATCTTTGCCGCGGTCTTCGGTGCGAGACTTTCTGATTGCCGCTGCGCTTCCTCGGCCACGGACACGACGCGCCGGGGATCGGCGTCCTTCTTCATCAGCTCGTCCAACTGCGCAAGCAGCACGGCGAGCACACCCAGTTCTGCGGGCACAGGCGATGCAGCCGTATTCGCACCGCCTGGATTCACGTTCGCGCTGCTCCCCCCGGTGCTGCCTTGGGAAATAATCTGCTGGATGTCATTCTCCGGTATGCCCGCCGCGCGCAGGCGCTGCTCCAGGGGACCGCCCGGCGAGGCTTGCTCGGGCCTGGCCTGCACATAGGAAACCATCCAGCGCTCGACCTTCTCCAGCGACTCGCGACGGCGGGCGTACTCTGCAGAAGCCGTCGTGAATTCGATTTCATCCTGGGCCCGCCGGAACATTTTCGCGATAGCCCGGTCGGTCTCCGGCTTCGTGTTCTGGCTTTGCCGGTGGAGTTTATCGAGAACGCACTTCTCAAGGACGAGGAGGGACTTCTTGATGTTGATCCGCTCATCGGGCGTTTGCTGGCCGGCGTCCGTCACCACCGTGTCCACCACCCGGCGCAGGCATCCGACGACGAGGTCGGCCAGTGACTCGCCGCTGGCCACGCTGGATGGACTCTGGCTTATCGCGGTCGCCTCCATGATCATCTGAGCGAGCTTCTCCGGAGACGAAGCCATGTTCCTTACCGCGTCCGGCACTTCGGAGGAACTGGCGATCGCATCGCCCTTGAGGAACGCGAGGATCTGTCCGACCACCATGCGCGGCGCCTCGACATCGACAGGCTTCACATGGATCGCGCCCGCCGGCGAATAGGCCTCACCCGCCGCGGCTTCTGTCGCCGAAACGCGCTTGTAGATAGCCTTCTCCCGGGTCACATGCTTCAGCCCGGCGCGCTCGAAGGCATCCTGCGAGAAGCCCTTCGGCGTTTTTGAACTCGACGCGGCCAGCAGCGTGATCAGTTTGCGGAACTCATCACCCGTCATGCCCGTCGTCAAGGTGAACCCGGACAAATCCAGGTCGCGCATCTTCGCAACGAGAGCGGCCGTCATCGGCACCCTGGCGTCGACCGGTCGGCCATCCACCTGAAGCGCCCCGTCCACCACCGAGATATCAAGCCGCGGCTTGCGCGACCACACCTTGAGCACGAGGGGTTCGACCTCGGCGATCGTGGACAAGGTCAAGGCATGATCCGGCCCGTAGAGGGACGCCACATTGAGCGCTTTTCCAAATCCGCTGACGAGGGCAAGCACTTCCGGGCTTGGTCCGCCGGTTCCCTGCGGGGACGGCATTGCGCCGGGCGCCGGGTTTGTAGGACGCGTTATCATACGGCTAGGAGACTCACGTTCATCCAAACACCCGTATGTAGCTAGATTCATGCCTTCCGCCGGAATAAGCGGGTCAGGAAATGCCTGATCTCCGCGTCGATCCGCGCGGCATCGCTCACTCCGTGCGAATGAGGCACTTAGGAAGACGGGCCTTCAGCTCCGCCAGCGCAGGCGCTGTGACGTTGCAGCCCCGGACGTCGAGAAACTGGAGTTTCTTTAGACTCTGCAAGTGCAGGAGCCCCGCATCGGTAACGCGCGTCCAGCGTATGCCCAGGTGAAGAAGGGACGTGAGTGAAGCCAACTCGGCCAGCCCCGCATCGGTCACGTTCGCGTTGTTCTCCACGTTCAGCCAGCGCAGTCCGGTGAGATGGCCCAGGTAGCGCAGCTGGGTGTCATCGACCCAGGTATTGCCCAGCCAGATCGCATCCAAATCGTCCGGTTTGAGTCGCAATAGCGGCGAAAGATCCCGCGCGGGCTCCGCCATCACTTCAAGCAGGACACAGTCATCGTCTACCTCCGTCTGCCCGAAAGCGCCGCCGAGAAGCTCCCAACCGGGATTCGAAATCCCCTCCAGGAGCCCGCCCTCCTTCTTAAACCGGCCGTGGAACGTGTACGGATAATCGCCGGAGCGCGCATGCAGGTATCCCATCGACCGCCCCGCCGGAAGTACCAAGGAACGGGTCTTCACAACATGTCCTTCGCGAATGAAATCTGGAACGTGATCAGGGTGTGCCTCTTTTTTTGTCAGAGTGAGCGTATCTGGTAAGAGCCCATGCGTAAAGCCGTTCAGTATTCCCCTTCTTCTGGATGTGCAGACGTGGCTGCCCGCGTTGCACACCGCCCCCTATAACCAATGTTCATTGCTATCGTGATTCTAATTACAAGCGAATAGGTTACTCTCAATGTCATCGGGGATTCCCCGAACAATGAATAAGATGCAGAAGATGTGTTGTGATGCAGCGTTCTCGTGTTAGTGTGGTCCTCACGAAATACGAGGTGCTCCATGTCTTCCGGTGCTCGGTTGTCGTGTCTTCTGTCCGCCGTCCTGCTGCTCCCGCTTGGCTTCACGCAAGGCCAGAACATTCCCGTCA
This sequence comes from uncultured Verrucomicrobiota bacterium, assembly GCA_964503335.1. Lineage (GTDB taxonomy): Bacteria > Verrucomicrobiota > Kiritimatiellia > CAIVKH01 > CAIVKH01 > CAZCZZ01. The sequence goes on along the minus strand of CAZCZZ010000007.1, from coordinate 78,442 downwards.
TCTCGACCACGAACGATTTGCATGCCATCGCTCACGCGACATGGACGAACACGGCCGCCAGCAAGATATATCCACCGTCGTCAGCGCCGTTCCGCTCATCCCTCGGCGCCATCGCCTTCGACGCCGCGTTCGATACGAATTTCCTCAATGCCCTTGTTCCGCTGACCAACGGCGGTGTGACGCGTTTTCCAGTTACAGCCGTCGAATCAAACACCGAGCCTCGCGAGAGAGGTTACTTCAATGTCACGGGGGGTCTCGTACAGGTGGCGGCGGTGCCCGGCGGATATGATTGGCAGGCGGTGGCCCGGGAAACATACGGTCAGCCGCCGGTCTGGCTTTCCGGCGAGACCCTCACGAACTGGTACACCGAGCGCGATCCGGCCCGACAGCAAGTGCTCGTGGACTTGATAAGCACCTCGTCAGTGGCGGCGTATCTGGCGATGCTGACCAACAGCATTGGCTCGGTGTGGGACGGCACGAACGACGTCCCCCTCTTGAGCCTCTACAGCAACGACATTGCGTTTGTGAAGACGGAGCTTGCGGACGGCGCGGTGCGCGCATGGGTTCACGCCCCGACCAATGTCGTTCAGATCGATCTTTTTCGTTCTCTGGATTTGGTCGCGCCGCTCGGTTGGACTCTCGTTTCCGGGCTGAGTCACGGCACCGATCCGCTGATGTGGGACTGCCCTTGGACCAACGAAAGCGTCGCGCTCGCTGCGGGCGATGCAGGGTTCGACCAGGACGGCGACGGGTTGTCTGACGCGCGGGAGATATTGATTTACGGAACCTCCGTCGCCACGAACGACACGGACGGCGACGGACTCACCGACGGCGAGGAGATTTATCGCTACGGCCTGAACGCCCTGAATCCAAACACCGACGGCGACTGGTTCACGGATTTGTACGAAGTCGGCTACGGCTCCAATCCGACGGACTCGGAGGTCGCGCTGCCTCTGGGTTTCCTCATCAATGGGGGAGCCTTCTACGTCAACTCGACCAACGTGACGCTCCATTTCACAGGGATTCAGGCGGATACCGTGTCGGTGAAGGAAGGCGTCACGAACGCCTTCGCGAGCACCAACGCATTTACCGAGACCGTGGCCTATTCACTCACCAGCGAATCCAACGGGCTGAAGAGGATCTTCGCATACCTGATGCGAGGCACGAACATGAGCCCGGTGATGACCGCCAATTGCATCCTCGACACGATTGCGCCGTCGCTTTCGGTCACCAACTTCCCCGATGGCGTGGTCACGAACGCCCGATGGGTGTCGCTGCATGGCACTGCGACGGACGGTGTCAGTGCCGTGTCGGTACGCATCAACGGTGAATGGGCGGATGGCGTAGCCGGTGGGTCGTTCCACCATAGCCGCGTAGTTCTCACGAACGGCGCGAACACGATCACACTCACGGGCACCGACGCAGCGGGCAATGTGACGACCCAGCTCGTGCACGCAGTGCAAGAAACCGCCGGCGACACCAACGCGCCTTTGTTGTCGCTTGCCTTGCCCTACGATGCCGAGGTGATCGAGGGTGTCACAAACACGCTTTCCACCACAACGCTACCGTCGGACGATCTGCTTTACGTCCAAGGCACATCCGATGACGAGACGGCGGACTTCCTCTTGGTGTCGGAAGATTCAGCGGGTGGCATTCTCATCGGCACGGTTGTCCAGGCGGGCGCACAACTCTGGATGACCGTGTCCCTGGTTCCCGGCACGAATACGCTGGTTCTATCGGGAGTCGACGCGGCGGGAAACACAGGCGTTGTTTCGCGCACGATTATTCGCGACACCAATCTCCTTTTTGCGATTACAAACCCGTTGCCTTATGAGGCGGTCCACGACACCGGGGTGGTCGTCAGTGGTGTAGCGGACCTCCGCTTCACGAACGCCATCATCATGGTCAACGGTATCTCCTGCACACTCAATGTGCTGAGCAACCGCGTCGAGTTCGCAACAGACGCCCCGGTCCCACTATCTGACCGGTTGACGGCCTTGAAGGGGCAGGCCATCGCGGGCGGACGCATCTACTTCTGCGATCCCGATGTGGCGCACTACGAGACGCGGCGTTGGGACAGTCGGCATGAGCATCTGGGCTGGTCGAGCCTACTGACCTGCGGCGGGTATCTCGATGGCCCGCCACCAAACCCTTACCAGCCACCGTACCTTATACGCAGCGAATATGAATCGCTGACCATGCAGTCGTGGGATGCCGCTTCCTGCACATGGTCGCGGACCCTTGACGAGAGCTACTTCGAGACGAACACACCCCTCAAAGGCGATCATTCCCTGACAACCAACTGGCAGCATGAGGTGTGGGAAGCCCTCAGCCCTCCAACCGTCGTGTCATCAGGCTACGCCGTCGCCAGCTCGGGCTTGGCCGAGCCCTGCAACTATGAGGGCACAGGCAGTACAGATCATTACGATGACAGCCTTGAGTTCGTGAAGGTGGCGGCGACCCAGGCGACGCAGCTTGTCGTGTTCCAGTTCCTCGATCTGGAATACGGCAGGCCACCAAATACGTCCATCAACCCCAGCAACATCACGTTCCGCGGTCAGTCGGGATTCTGGTACAACGGTAACGTGGCGTTTATTGTGCCGATTGTGCTGAATCAATCCTACACGATAAGCGGGGCTGACTTCACGTGGCCGAGCTATTCGTTCACGACCGAAAGCGATGGGAACAGCTCGGGTCACTGGTTGAGTTTCGCTGGGTACACCAACAACGTCCTTAAGGTGGAGATCGACCCGCTTGACCGCGCACCTTTTCCCGATGGCATTGCGCCTCATCAAACGCGAGAGGTAAACGTCACAATCCAGCCGGACTTATCCGGCACAAGTCGCTTCATTGAATTCGATGTCATTCATAGCAGCAGCGCTCATGGCTTTGCTCACATCACCTCGGGAACCAAGACGCGCACGAGTAGTGGAACTATCACCGTGGAGGCAAGTGGCTCTCTTGAGGTGACGGATAGTGGCGTCGGTCCACAGCTGATAATCCGCGCTCGTCTTGACGGACAGGGTGAAGGCTGCTCATTTTCGCGGCCCTTCGCGGTGTGTTCGCATGTGACAGATTTCCAACAAACAGACGCATCCGCCGAACCCGGCGGTGTGCTGCATTTTGAATACGCTTGGGAATCGGATTCGGGCTACCTGCCAGACCTTGGTGCCGTTCAAGTTGACGAATGGTTCACAGCAAGCGGTCCGACTCCGAACCCGCCGTTTGATTGGAATTCGCCGGATACATATCCGAATCACCGCGACGGTCCACTGGGTTATGCGGGGGCATTGCAGGACAATCTTCTCAACAACTTTGAGTCTGGCGACTGTGTCTTGGATGGACCGGTTACCCAACACCTGACCACGCAGTACTATCGTCAACGTTGCTTGCGCTGTCAAAAATCCGGAACACCCAACCTTTCTGATGATCCGCAGGATTTGAACTGGGGTATTGCCCTTGAGGGTCCGCTCACGATTTTCCGCATCGTGGAGCCGATTATCGTTCTGCCCAACACCATGTACTGGCGCTACCGCATATCGCGTGGCGGATCAGAAGCCATTATAAACGATCTCCCAGACTGCAAGCCTTAGGAGGGTGATATGATAACGACGCGTAACCAGCAACTCTTGCCCGCAATCGTGATGTCCGTCATCTGTGCGATTGCTTTGCCCTGTTTTGGACAGGCCGACACAACCCCGATCTTGCAGATCATTCCATCGAAAGCAGAGATCATTGTCGGCGAGCCATGTGTTCTCAAGGTTCGACTTCAGAACACTGCGGATGCTCCGCTCGACGTTGACTTAGGAGCGGACAGGATTGGTGCTTTCAGCGTCGATGTAACCGACGTCTCGAGCAACGCGCTATGTGCCAAATCACGCATTGTGGTCCGCGGCGTGAGCCGGCTTGGTCGTGTGGAAATACGGCCTCGGGAGTCCTATGAAGACACAGTTATCCTCAACCGGTGGTGCAACTCACCACTTCAGGCCGGATTATATCGAATTCATTGGTCTGTCCTTCTTCCTGACCAAGCCTTGGAGGCGTCAGCTGAAGTGTCAGTTGTCACCGATTCGGGTGACGACCTGACCGAAGTTCTCGATGAAATCAAGCGCGACATCTTCAGCGGCGGGCTATCCGTGGAGCAAGCGCGATTCCAAACAGAACTGCTAGGCTACTTCAGCAGTGATAAAGCGATCCCCTATCTTGTGGCTGTTCTCCGCGATGGTGATGTACTTGTCCAACGGCCATTGGCTCTTCGAGGCCTCCAGCACATTGGCACCATTCAAAGTGTTGAGAGTTTGGCGGAAGTTGCTTCAGACACCTCCACTCCAACGCATATACAGCGAGATGCATGGGATGCGATAGTCGAGATCCAGAAGCGTACCACCAAGGAAGATGTGCGTGCTCGCTGCTTGGACTTGCAACAATCCGTACCCCGGGAAGCTTTAAAACCGATTAAGCCTGACCCCAGGGTCGATAAGGACGGTCGATAAGAGGCGATAAGGGTCAGGTCTTGACGGCGTGTTGCCCAAAACCGACTGCGGCAATCCCCGGGAGACCAACCCAACCTGCACACGGGTTTTGTGGACCGCTTTATTTTGCGTGTTTTTGGACGAAGCCAAGATTTTCTGCCGACAATCCGCGGCGACTGCGTACACTCATGGTATGCCCTCGGTTTGCATCGACATCCAGTCCGCCGTGGCCCAGCGCGCCGGGGTGGGACGCTATACGCATCGCCTGGTTGAACACCTTGCGCCCCAGACAAACGGCGACGCGCTGTCGCTGTTCTACTTTGATTTCAAGCGGCGGGGCGACACGTTGAATGCGCCGGGCGCAACGCGTCGCACGGTTCGCTGGGTTCCGGGCCGGATCGCGCAGCGTTCGTGGCGCACGCTCGGCTGGCCTTCCTTCGACACCTTCGCGGGCGACGCGGATGTGTACCACTTCCCGAACTTCATCTGTCCGCCCCTGCGGCGCGGCAAGGCCGTTGTCACCATCCACGACCTCGCGTTCCTGCGTCTGCCGGAAACGATCGAGGAAGGGAACTACCGCTTCCTCATGTCCCATATCCACAAGACCGTGGAGCGCGCCGACGCGATCATCACCGTTTCGGATTTCACGGCGCGCGAAGTCGTCGAACTCCTCCATGTGCCGCCCGAGCGCGTGATTCCGATCCGGTCCGGGCTCGACCTCCCGGCCTCGATTCCCACGCCGCACGACGTGACAAGGATGCGGCGCGCGCTGGAGCTGGACCAGCCGTACCTCCTGACCGTCGGAACATTGGAACCGCGAAAGAATATTCCGTTCGCCATCGACGTGTTCGAACGCCTCACGGCCTTCAACGGCGACCTTGTGATCGCAGGCATGAAGGGATGGAAGTGCGAACCGATCATGGAACGCATCCGCACATCGAGCCGTGCCGGACGCATCCGCTACCTGGAGTACGTTGACGACGGCCTGCTCCCGTCGCTCTACGCCGGCGCCGAGGTGTTCCTCTTCCCCAGTCTCTACGAAGGGTTCGGTTTCACGCCGATGGAATCGATGGCCGTCGGCGTACCCGTTGTCTCCGCCGATACCGGTTCGCTCCCCGAAGTCCTCGGCGACGCCGCCCTGCTCGTCCACGGCTTTGACCCCGAGCTGTGGGTCCGCGACGTGGAATACATCCTCCACGACGACGCCCGCCGCGCCGCGCTCGCGGAAAAAGGCCTCGCCCACGTCCGCAACTTCCAGTGGTCCGACACCGCCGCCAAGACCTGGCAGCTCTATCGGAGCCTGTAACCTGTAGCCGGGGTCGCTGACCCCGGAAGCTCTCAGACCGGGGTCAGCGACCCCGGCTACAATAAGATACATCGTGAAACGTTCTTGGACCATGCGCAGAATTTTCGCTCTTCTTCTGCTGGCGCTGCCCATCGCAGCGCCCGGCCAAACCACGGGTGAAATTGATTCGGTCACGATGAACGGTCCGACGGTTGCCTTGTCATGGTCACCGGATGCGGCGACAGCGTATCGCGTGGAGCGGGCGCAAGACCTTACGAACACGGCCTGGTCTTCGCTGCTCACGCTCTGGCCGAACGGGACGAATGGCGCCTTTCGCGAATCCGTTTCGAACAGCACGGTGTTCTACCGCCTCGTTTCCCTGACCAACAAACTTGCGGGCGGCGAGCGGATGATCACGTTTGTTCCGCATCCCGCGGGCGGCAACATGGTGGTGGAGATCGTGACTCCGCGCTTTCCGCGCTACACCAATTCCGCGGGCGTGGTCCTCACCGTTTCGACGTGGATCATCGGCAACGACAACTTCACAGGCGACGCGGCATTCGAGGACGTGGGCCTGTTGCATCTCCGTCACCTGTTTCCGGGCAACAGCGATTCCGTGGGTGTGCGAAGCGACGGTGAGATTGACTACGGAGGAACCAACTCCATCGCAGGCCTGGCAGCCGTCGTCCGCTTCGCGCTCGGCATGACACCCGACTTGAACGGACACTACCTGCACGATCTCGTGGAAGTGGAGCCGCTCTACGACAACGTCGGCCTGAACACGTTTTCGCATCCCGGCATCGCCGCCGCAAATGTCCTCGCGACCCATGGAGCGACGTTCAGCAACCGCGTGGCGTATCTCATCGGCGGCGAAAACCCGACCTGCCCCGCCCTCGTCACAAAGGAAGCGGGCAGTTCCGACACCGGCGCGGGCATCGTGAGCAATCGCGCTTACGCTTATCCGGCCGGTTACGCCACAAACCGCCTGCTCATCGATTACGACCTCGTGCGCTGGACGACGAACTTCGCAGGTGAGCAGTCGGCGTATTTCGACATCAACAGCAACGGCGTGGCCGACGCGGGGTCCGACTACCTGATGGGCCAGGGCATTCCGTCGCTTGGCGGCAAACGCTACTACTCCCCGGATCTCTGCCGCGCCCTCACCAACAATGGAATCTTCACACTCGCGACGTGGCCGACGAATTTTGCGAACCCGCTCGAAAGCGAAACGTTCTGGTCCATCCGCAATTCACCCGACCGCTATGCTCAAATCGGCGTTGCCTGTACCAACCTGAAGGTGCTGCTGCATTTTGCGTACGAGGATCATTCTCAAGGCGCCGCCGACAAGCCGCACATGCATCAAGCCTACGACGGCTATCGCAGCGCTGGTTTGTGGACACGCTTGAACCCCGACCGCGCATACGCGAGTTCGCTCAGCCCATCCTTCGGCGCGGTATCACCGGACAACGCCGCGAATACCCAGCCTTCGAATTGGGGCGATGCCTTGTCGTGGAGCTACACCAACACGAGCTTCGCCGCGGCGTATTACTACGCTGTCCTATCGAGTGCCGCTGAGTTGTCCGATCGAACGCACGTCACCAACTGGTCCCCGAACCTCGCCGTGCCGCTGGTGGTGTACACGAATGACAACTCCGGCTTGTGATTCAAGCGTCTATCGAACTTTCGTACACTGTCACACACACCCGCCACATATGGCCGCCAACACTTATCCAGCTCGGCCTTCGGCTACCCGCCATTCCCTACTTTGTGAACTTGAACGTGTGTATCGATTCACGGATGTCGGACTCGTTCTCTTCAAACCACGTCATATCCCCAAACACCGTCATGCCGTGGAGAGAAAACAGGATGTCATCGCGTGCCAGTGCATACGTGAGCGCAAATCCAGTCAGACCCGATGAAACCAGCTTCATCTTCATCCAAATTACACGATTTCCATTAATGCTTTCGGTTCCCGAATCAAGAAGTTGCCCCTGATCCGCGTAGGCTTGTTCGAACACCTCACTCGGACTCATCGAGATGACGTCTTTGGCGTCATCGCGCTGCCAAGCATATATGTTCAAGGATGCCATCTGGTTGTTAGTACCAAGCCGAACGGCCTTGACTGCAATAGCATCGCTGTACTTCGGCTGCTTCACTGTCCATCCTGAGGGAAAAACAATTGAGAAACCCAAGTCAGGATCCAAATACGTCTGACCAGTACTTTGTAGCTGTGCAGGAAGTGAATTTGTCACTCGATCCAGTATCGCATCGAATTTCCCGGAGCTGACCAGTTTGGCCACAGCCAGCTCGCTCTGCTGCTCAAGCCTGTGGGTTCGGTATCGGAGTCCGACCACGACCAGTGTCGCAACGACGATGGCTCGCCACTTGTTCATCAGTTCGATCATCGCGACTGCACAGTCGCATGCAACCCTTTTTCGCCAACGGCTGGGCGTCCGCAGCTATTCGACTTCGCCCTCAGTTACATTGGGAAGATTTTTGATCTCTTCTCGATCGCGATGCTCAGTCGCATTTGATCAGGCACATCCTCATCAAGAACTGTGAATCCATGGAATTCACTGAAGTAGCATTTGGGGCTCCCCCCAGAATCCTTGATGCTCCTGAATCTATCTACAGCCTCCCGAGCCTTCGGATGCGTTCCTTGTCCAACAAGTCGCCAGAGGATTTCCTCGGACAGATAGTATTGTATCACGGTGTTCATGCATCATCCGCATTGAGTTACGACTACCAAGGCGACTCGACTCCTCCATTTGACATTCACTCGGACCCCAGTGCTTCGATATCAGCGGCATCCTTCTTCCGTCCAGTCGCCCGCTTGTTCTTGATGTACTCATTCTTACCGATAAAGAAGATCGGCACATCACCGTAGTTGCCGGAGATGCGTCCCGAAAACGCCTCTTCCCAGGAAACTCCGGACAACGATGTGAGGATGTCGACGCGGACGGGCGGCACCCCCAATTGAACGACCTGGTCTGGCAACAGGAAGTCACCCTCCTTGAGTCCGAGGGAGCCGAACCCAAACGCGGTCAGAGCGCTAACGATTCTCTTGGCGTTTTCAGGATGCACACGCACAAGGAGGTCAATATCGCCGGTATTTCTCGGCGAACCGTGGAAGGCCAATGCGTAGGCCCCTACGACAAGATACTCAACCCCGTGAGCGTTGAACAACTCGAGCAGTTCTTTGAAGTCTGGCTGAAGGTCCATAAAACTCCCTGCGAAGTTGCTCGACGGCAGCGATGCGATTTTGCGGCGGCTGATTTAGCCAATACTGGAGATCGTCGTGTCGGGAGCGATCATCCGTCAGGCGATACTTGGTAACTACGCGCCGCATCATGCCCGCATCGTAGCGATTCCCGTCGCGATGGTAAAGCCAAGCTATTGCGGAAGCACTCCTGAATCTGAATGCAACTGCTTGAACTTGAGCAGGTTGTCATTTCGACTCACGAGTTCGCCTTGTTTTTGCGCCCGCTCTGCGCAACCCTGCCCGCCGCATGAAAGTGGTCATTGATGCCCGGTGGATATTCCATGAGATGTCGGGAATCGGCCTGTATACACAGGAGCTGATTCGCGCCCTCGCGTCGATCGATCACGACAACCAGTATGTCCTGCTGTTCCAGGAGGCGGCGCTGCGAGACCGTACATGGTCGGAAGCCGAACTCGGCGGGGCGAAGAATTTCGAGGCGCGCATCGTGCCCTACGGACCCTTTTCGCCGAAGGGGCAGCTACGCCTTCCGCCGATGCTGAAGGGGATCGGCGCCGACATCTTCCACTCAACCAACTGGATGATGCCGCTGTTGTCGACCGGATACGTGAAACGCGTCGTCACAATCCACGACTTGATACCCCTGCTCTTCCGTGACCACGCCCCGCGGTCACGGAAGGAACGGTTCTTTCCCCTCTACAAGAGACTGATGTGCCGCGTGGCTCACAGCGCGGACATGATTATCGCGGTGAGCGACGCGACGCGCGTGGACATCGTCGACACGCTGCGCGTTCCGCTTGGCAAGATCTGCACGACGCTTGAGGGCGTTCGTTCGGAGTATCGCCCGCCCTTCTCGCGGCCGGTGAACAATCCGCCCGTGATTCTTTTCGTGGGCCGGCGCGATCCATACAAGAACCTGCCTCTCCTGGTTGAAGCCTTTGCCCGACTGCTCGCGCGCGGTGTACGCGCCAAGTTGAAGATCATCGGCCCTGCGGATGAGCGCTACCCCGAGGCGCCGCGTCGCGCGCGGGAGCTGGGCATCTTCACGGAGATTGAGTGGATCGGCTACGCATCGCCCGAAGCCCTCGTGCAGGCGTATCAGACGGCTGATCTCTTTGTGCTGCCGTCCCGCTACGAGGGTTTCGGCCTGACCGTGCTCGAGGCCATGGCCTGTGGCACGCCGGTGGTATGCAGCCGGACGAGTTCGCTGCCGGAAGTCGTGGGCGACGCGGCAATCCTCGTGGAACCCGGACAGGTTGACGCGCTCACGAAAGCGATGGAAGACGTGCTGACGGACAGGGACCTCGCCAGCGAACTGAGCGCACAGGGGCTTCGTCGGGCCGGGCTCTTCACGTGGGAGCGGACGGCGCGCGATACGCTGGAAGCGTACGAGAAGTTGATGTCGCAGAGATCGTGATGCATCGGTTTCCAGAGGATTGGTCGAAGCTCCGCGTCGCCCTCGTGCATGACTGGCTGACCGGCATGCGCGGCGGGGAACGCGTGCTCGAGCTGCTCTGCGACGGCTTCCCATCGGCGCAGCTCTACACGCTGATCCACAACAAAGGCGCGATTTCCGACAGCATCAATCGCCACACGATCACCGCCTCGCCGCTGCAGAAGATGCCGGGCATCTTCAGGCGCTACCGTTATTTTCTCCCACTCTTTCCCGCCGCGATCGCGACGATGCGTCCTCCCGCCGGCGACCTGCTCATCAGCACAAGCCACTGCGCCGCAAAGGGCCTGAAGCCGGGGCCTGGCATGAAGCACCTCTGCTACTGCTTCACGCCGATGCGCTACGCGTGGACGTTCTACGATGAATACTTCGGCACGAACCCTGTGAAGAAGCTGCTGCTGAAGCCCACGCTGGCGGGGCTGCGATCATGGGACAAGGCCGCGTCAGCACGCGTCGATCGCTTCGTCGCCATCAGCCGCCACGTGCAGGACCGGATTCGCAGCGCGTACGGACGCGAGTCCGACGTCGTGTACCCGCCGGTCAATACGGAGTTCTACACCCCGGCATCGTCGGACAGGAGCGGGGACGCCCCGCCCCCGTTCGACTTGATCGTGTCGGCCCTGGTTCCTTACAAGCGACTCGACCTCGCCATCGCCGCATACAACCAGCTCGGCTTCCCGCTGAAGATTGTCGGTTCGGGCACCGAGCGCGACAAGCTGCAGGCCGGCGCGGGAAAGAATATCGAGTTCCTCGGCTGGCAGCCCGACGGAGTCATCCGCGACCTGTATCGCGGTTGCCGCCTGCTCGTTTTCCCCGGAGAAGAGGATTTCGGCATCGTTCCAGTAGAAGCGCAGGCCTGTGGCAAACCGGTCGTCGCCTTCAATCGCGGCGGCGTCACGGAATCGATCATCGCAAACCAGACCGGGACCTTCTTCGACGAGCCAACCACGGCATCCATGATCGCCGCCGTCGAAGAGGCCGCCGCGACTTCATGGGACGCGATCGCGATCCGGCGCAATGCCGAACGCTTCAGCGTTCAAGTCTTCCTCGACGGACTGGATGCAAGCATCCAGCAATGTTTGAAGGGCTGATTGCGTCTGCCCGCAGGCACGCGCAGCGTGCCCCTCCCGGTCAGGAGCCATCAGATCGTGTGACCCTGGACAGCCTGGGTGCAGCGCGGGTCGCGACCGAGGCCGCGCAACTGATAGGTTCCGCGCAGCGGACATTGCGGCGTCCTTAAGACATAGACCGGCACCAAGTCAGTCATCGCGCGTGGCCTGATGTTGTTGTGATCGAACGCATATTGATCCTTCGCGCGGGAGATCTGCGTGAGATTGTTTACGCAAAGGGTGCGGTGTGATTGCGTACGGGCGTTGGCGAAGGACGGCAGGGCGATCATCGCCAGAAGCCCGATGATCGCCACCACGATCATCACCTCAATCAGCGTAAACCCTTGATGATCAGCTCTCCACGCTGTGGCTTCCCTCTTCACGAGAGATAGCATACCCCGATCTTGTCACTTTCTCAAGTATGATTATCACGTATTCTGCAATATGTTGCGCGGGTATCCGTTATCCAACCAGAAGGAGATCGAAGCATGAAATCGTATCGATGGATTCTCGCGAGCATCGTGGCATTGGGCGGTGTGGTTTATGCGGAGCCGGGAGGCGGTCAGGGACAAGGTCCTGGCGGCAAAGGCGGCGATCATCGTCCGCCTTCGTTTGAAGAAATGGACACCAACAACGACGGCACGGTGTCGCTCGGCGAGTTTGTAGAGTCCCACCAGAAGTCCCTCGAAAAGCGATTCCGGAACATCGACTCCAACAACGACGGCCAGCTCAGTCAGGGCGAACTGGACCAGGCCCGCGATCGCATGGAAAAGCGCCGGCCGCGGGACGAGTAGCCACGAGCTTCGAAAGACTTAACCGCAGAGGGCGCGGAGAAGATTTGAATCAGGAAATCACGAATTCAGGAGTGAAGAACCCCCTCTGTTTTCCTGCTTTCCTGAGTTCGTGATAAAACTTCTTCTCTGCGCTCTCTGCGACCTCTGCGGTTAATCCTCCTCTTCTTCTTCCAACCCTTGGAACTCGGCTCGACTTGAAGTTCCAATCCTTGGAAGATGGCGCGATGGATCGGGCGCCTAATGATCGACAGTGGCATGTTCATCTCACGACGCTGGCTGGTGTCGCCGTCCTCGTGTTCGTCAGCCTCTTCGTCTACTCACCCGCGCTTCGCGGGGGCATTCTGTGGGATGACGCGGCGCATTTTTCGGGCAATCCGAACATGCATGGCTGGCGAGGCTTGTTCGAGATCTGGACCTCCCGTTCGGCCTTCTACTTTCCGCTGACGCTGACCACGTTCTGGACGCTGTTCCAGCTCTTCGGGACGTGGACACCCCCGTACCACCTCGTCACGCTGGGCATGCACATCGCGGGCGCGATTCTCTTCTGGTACCTGCTCATGCGGCTGCGCGTCCGCGGAGGATGGGTCGCGGCAATGCTGTTCGCCATCCATCCGATGCAGGTGGAATCCGTCGCGTGGTTGAGCGAGCTGAAGAACACGCAATCGTGCGTCTTCTTCCTGTTGAGCCTGCTCGCGCTGGAACGGGGCGGATTCCTTGAAGCGGAGGATCACGTACCCCGCGTTCGCTTCTGGCAGATCGCCGCCATGGTTCTATTCGTCGCCGCGATCCTGAGCAAAACGAGCACGGTCATGCTGCCGGCCGTGATCGTGGTGCTGGTCTGGTGGCGTGGACACCTCAAGGGCTGGGCATCCATCGATTGGACTGTGCCCTTCTTCCTCATCGCACTGCTGGCGTCCGGTTGGACCATCTGGGAGCAGCGGCACAGCTCAGGCGCATCCGGCTTCGAATGGTCCGGCGGCCCGTTCTACCGCCTCGCCCTCGCCGGCCACGTGGCGTGGTTCTATCCCGCAAAGCTGGTCTGGCCGCATCCGCTGATCTTCGTCTATCCGCAATGGCACATCGACACCCACACGATTCGCGCATGGCTGCCCCTCATCGGCGGAGGTCTCCTGCTCGGCACGCTCTGGTGGATGAGGCAGGGCATCGGACGCATCGGCCTCGCCGTGACACTCCTCTACCTCGCGCTCGTCTTCCCGGTCCTGGGCCTCTTCAACATCTACTACATGCGCTACGCCTTCGTGGCGGACCATTTCGCCTACCTCGCCACGCTGCCGCTCTTCGCTTGCGTCGGCGCCGCATTATCCTACGCAGGACGCATCCGCGCTCCGCTCTGCGGCGTGATCCTCGCCGCTTGTTGCGTTGCTGCATGGGATCACGCGCATGCGTTCAAGAGTGAAGAGGCCCTCTGGCGCGACACGCTGGACAAGAACAAGGGCGCGTGGATGGTGCACAACAACCTCGGCGCGAGCCTGCTGAACAAAGGCGACCTCGCCGGGGCGGTACACCATTTCGAGGAAGCCCTGCGCTACAATCCCCGCCACTACGAGGCCCTTTCGAACTACGCCAACCTCCAGATGCAGCAGGGCCACATCGACGACGCCATCATGCTCTATCGCCGCGCCTTGGAACTGAGACCCGACTTTCCCCTCATCCTGTATAACCTCGGCATCGCCCTCGATCGCAAGGGCGACCTGCCCGCGGCGGGCGAGCACTTCGCAAGAGCCTTGGCCTATAACCCTGCGTTCCGCCCTGCACAGGAACAACTTGCGTTGGTTTACGAGCGGCGCGGGATGTACACCGACGCCGCACAGGCCTTCTATCTCGCCCTGGGCATGAGAGGGATGGATGTCAAAACGGCCTCCGAGTTCCTCTCCAACCGCGCCATCGAGCTCTCCGCCAAGGGCGAACTGGAGGGCGCGGCCGAGTACCGGCGGGCGGTGGAACGAAAAAAGATCAGAACCAACGATTGACACCTACGGCGGGCTTCGCTAGCTTCCCCCACTCTTTTTGAGATCGAGGGATATGAAGACCACTGTTGCCAATATTGCTGATGTCGAGCGCTCCTGGTTCATCGTGGACGCCGCCGAAAAACCCGCGGGCCGCATTGCTGTCAAGATCGCGGATGTCCTCCGCGGCAAGGACAAGCCCACGTACACGCCCCACGTCGATACCGGTGCATTCGTCATCGTGATCAATGCGGAGAAGGTCAAGCTGACCGGCAACAAGGAAGAGCAGAAGATCTACAAGAACTTCTCCGGCTTCCCCGGTGGACTCAAGCAGCGCCCCGCCAGCGTCATCCGCGAGCGCGATCCCGAGCGCATCATTCACCAGGCCGTCAAGGGCATGCTGCCCCGCAACAAGCTGGCCAAGCACACGATCACGCGCCTCAAGGTCTATGCCGGCGGCGAACACCCGCACAGCGCCCAGAAGCCCCAACCCCTTTCAGTCTGAGGAAGATAAAAAATGGTCGCGCACAAGCCCGCAGTTCACTCCGCCACTGGTCGCCGCAAGACGTCCGTAGCCCGCGTTCGCCTCGTCCAGGGTGACGGCAAGGTCGTCGTCAATGGCGTCGCTTCCGACAAGTATTTCCCCCTCGCCACGCTGCGCAATCTCGCGATGCAGCCTTTGAAGCTTGTGGAGCGTATCGGTCAGTACAACGTCACGGCCCTTGTGGACGGCGGCGGATTGTCCGGCCAGGCGGGCGCCATCCGCCACGGCATCGCTCGTGCGCTGGTGCAGGCCGATGAGACGTTCAGGGCCTCACTGAAGAGCGCCGGCTTCCTTACACGCGATCCCCGCATGAAGGAACGCAAGAAGTCGGGCCAGCCGGGAGCGCGCAAGCGGTTCCAGTTCTCGAAGCGCTAACCGACCTTGTTCGGATTTTGAGAAACCCCGGATGTCTCTGGCATTCGGGGTTTCTTTTTGGGGAGACCAACGTATGAAAATCGAAGACAAGCTGATCCTGCCCCGGGGGTTCACCGCCGCCGGCACCGCCGCCGGCATCAAACGCAACGGGGGCAAAGACATGTCCCTCGTCGTCTCCGATCGTCCCGCGGTCGTCGCCGGGACGTTCACCACGAACCAGATCAAGGCCGCAACCGTCAAACTCTGCATGGAACGCCTGAAGCGCAGGACCGGACGGGCCATCGTCGTCAACAGCGGCAATGCAAACGCCTGCAACGGCGAACAAGGCCTGCGCGACGCCACCGATATGGCCGCGCGCGCAGCCGAGAAACTCGGCCTGAATCCCAAGGACGTCTATGTGTCGTCCACCGGCTCCATCGGCGTCCCGATGCCCATGGACAAAATTCGCGCCGGTATCGATGCCCTCGCGAAGAAGGTCTCGCACGATGGCGGAAACGATGCGATGCAGGGCATCCTCACGACCGACCGCTGGCCGAAATGCGCCACGGTCCAACTGAAGATCGATGGCCAGCCCATCACGATTTCCGCCTTCGCCAAGGGCGCCGGCATGATCGAGCCAAACATGGCCACGATGCTTTGCTACTTGCTCACGGATGGCGTCGTCGATGCGAAGTCGCTGCAGACGTGCCTGAGCGATGCCGTTAAGGATTCGTTCAACCGGATCTCGGTCGATGGCGACATGAGTACAAACGACACCGTCCTGTTCTTCGCGAACGGCGCTGCGGAGAACACACCGCTCACAACCCGCAGCAAGGAGTGGAAACACTTCGTCGCCGCCGTCCGCGCAATCACACTCAAGCTGGCCCTGAGCATGGTCAAGGATGGCGAAGGCGCCACGAAGCTCGTCACGATCCGCGTCACGGGCGCAAAGACGGAAGCCGACGCCGAAAAGGCCGGCCGCGCCGTCGCCAATTCGCTCCTCGTCAAAACGTCCTGGAACGGCGGACGCTGCAACTGGGGCCGTGTGATGGATGCCCTCGGCTATTCCGAAGCGAAGGTTGACGAAGGTCGCGTCCGCATCTTCTACGACGATGTGCTCGCCGTCCGCAACGGACGCCCCGCCGGCGCGCCGCGCGATGCGCTCGACAAGGTCACGGCGCAGGAACAGTTTACGCTCAATATCGATCTTGGCGTCGGACGCGGTTCGTCGTACGTATATGCCTGCGATTGCGGCCACCCCTACATCGACATCAACGTCTAGTTGGTAGGGACCGCACTCCGTGCGGTCCGTGTCTTTGAGGTTCGCCCATGCAGAACATGATTGAGAAAGCCAACGTCCTCATCGAGGCGTTGCCCTACATCCAGAAATTTCGCGGCGAAATCATCGTCGTCAAAGTCGGCGGCAGCACAATGGAAGAGAAGGCCGGCACGGAAAGCGTGCTGAAGGACATCGCCTTCATGGCCTGCGTCGGTCTCAGGCCCGTCGTAGTCCACGGTGGCGGAAAAGCCATCTCCAAGCGCATCCAGGAAAAGGGACTCAGCGCAAATTTCGTCAAAGGCCTCCGCGTCACCGATGAAGCTTCGATGGAAGTCGTCGAGCAGGTTCTCAATCGCGAGGTGAATCCGGAACTCGTGCAGGTGCTCGAGAAGCACGGTTGCACAGCCCGCGGCATCCACGGCGAAGACATCCTCCGTGTTTCAAAACACGTCGAGAAGGACGACAAATCGGGCAATACGCTCGACTGGGGCTATGTCGGTGATGTCACGGACGTGGACGACGATCCGATCCTCGCCTACCTCCACTCGCACATCGTTCCCGTCATCACACCGCTCGGACGCGGCGATGGCGACCACGTCTACAACATCAACGCGGACGACGCGGCGTCCGCGATCGCGCAAACGCTGAAGGCACGCAAGCTGGTTTACCTGTCGGACGTACCCGGACTGCTCAAGGACCCGAACGACAAATCGACACTGATCTCAACGCTCAAGGTGGCCGAGGTCGATGGCCTGATCGAAAAGGGCATCATCTCCGGCGGCATGATCCCGAAAGTCACCGGCTCCGTCCGCGCCATCAAGTCCGGCGTCCGGAAGGTCCACTTCATCGACGCCAACCTCCCCCACTCCCTCCTCCTCGAACTCTTCACCGAGAAGGGCGTTGGGACGGAGATTGTGAAGAAGTGATCCGTGACCTGTGACCCGTAATCTGTAATCCGACTTTCGAATCTCGCATCTCACAATTCAAATCTCTGCCCACCCATGGATCTCCCCTCCCTTCACAAGCAATTCGTCGTCAACACCTACGCCCCGGGCCTCGTCCTCGTTCGCGGTGAAGGGCCCTACGTCTGGGATGACAAGGGCCAGCGCTACCTCGATTTCCTCGCCGGCATCGCCGTGATCAGCGTCGGTCACTGTCACCCGCGCCTCGTGAAAGCGATCAGCGACCAGGCGGCGAAGCTGATGCACGTCTCAAACCTCTTCTACAACGAGAACCAGCCGCGCCTTGCGGAACGTCTGGTGAACCTGTTCGGCGGCGGCCGCGCCTTTTTCTGCAATTCAGGTGCGGAAGCCAACGAGGGCCTGATCAAGCTCGCGCGGCTTTGGGGTCACACCCGCGGCAAGTTTGAGATCATCTCCATGCGGAATTCGTTTCACGGACGCACCCTCGCCGCGATCACCGCGACGGGTCAGCCGAAGTACCAGAAGGGATTCGATCCACTGCCCGCGGGATTCCTCTACGCCGACTTCAACAACCTCGATTCCGTCCGCGCCCTCGTGAACGAAAAGACCGTCGCGATCTTCGTCGAAGCCGTGCAAGGCGAAGGCGGTGTCCTTCCCGCGACCCCTGAGTTCATGAAGGGCCTTCGCGCCCTCTGCGATGAACGCGATATCCTGCTCATCTGCGACGAAGTCCAGTGCGGCATGGGTCGCACAGGAAATTGGTTCGGATTCCAAGGCTACGGCATCAAGCCCGACGGCTTCTCGCTGGCCAAGGGACTCGGCGGCGGCTTCCCGATCGGAGCCTTCGTGGTATCGCCGAAGATCGCCGACATCTTCCAACCCGGCAACCACGCCACGACCTTCGGCGGCAACCCGCTCGCGTGTGCTGCGGCGCTTGAGGTCCTGAACATCCTCGAGGATGAAGAAGCATTGGCCAACGCGGCCTGCCTCGGCGAACAATTCATGCACGACCTCAGGGCCGCCACCGCTCAGTTCCCCTTCGTGAAGGAAGTCCGCGGCCGCGGCCTCATGGTCGGCCTGGTCCTCGATCGCCCCGCAAAAGAACTCGAAAAACTCATGCTGGCCCGCGGCCTCATCACCATCGCCACCCACGAAACCGTCATCCGCTTCGTCCCCCCCCTGACCATCACAACCACACACATCCGCGAAGCCGTGTCGATCGTGGCCGATGCCTGCGCCGCTTTTTCTGCCGCAGGTTGATCGTCCTCATTTTCCGGACCGTGAAACGCCGAAACATCCATCCGACGTGCTGCAGCGCGTTGGCAAATGACCGATTTTGATTTCCGATCTTGAACCCGCAACTTCTTTCGATCCGGATTTCCCTCGGTATCCGTGTATTCCGTGGGCAAACAATCTTTCGGGACTCTGCTTCAGCCCTACCGCCTTGAGTTCAGCTTCGCGCAGATCGGGCACGTCTTCCCATTGCACCCGCGCGCGCTGCAATGCGCGCGGCCGTAGAAGATGATTTGGAGGTGGAGTTTGTTCCACAGGGCGCGCGGGAAGAGCTTCTTCAGGTCGCGCTCGGTTTCGACCACGTTCTTGCCCCGCGTGAGTTTCCACCGCTTTGCGAGGCGGTGGATGTGCGTGTCGACCGGGAAGGCGGGTTCTCCGAAGGCCTGGCTCATGACGACGGAAGCGGTCTTGTGGCCGACGCCCGGAAGTTCCTCCAGCGCTGCAAAGGTCCGGGGGACTTGTCCGCCATGGTGCTTAAGCAGCAGGCCTGACAACGCGTGAATGGCTTTGGCCTTGGTGGGCGACAGGCCGCAGGGGCGGATGATCGACCGGATTTCCGCCACGCTCAGCTTCACCATGTCGGCCGGTGTTTTCGCCTTCGCGAAGAGATGGGGCGTGACGAGATTCACGCGGGCATCGGTGCATTGCGCCGAGAGCAGGACGGATATCAGCAAGGTGTACGGATCGCTATACACGAGGGGCGGACGCACCACGGGATAGAGGTTTTCAAGCTCTTTGCGAATGATTTTGGCTCTTTCCTGCTTCGACATAGGTGTTGATCTAATCCGTTATTGCTCTATCTTGCGGCCTTTCAACCAAAAGGGGAAATCAAACATGTCCATGCTTCAAGAGTTCAAAGACTTCGCCATGCGCGGCAACGTCGTAGATATGGCCGTTGGCGTTATCATCGGTGGAGCTTTCGGCAAAATCACCACGTCGCTCGTGAACGATATCCTGATGCCGCCTCTCGGCGTCGTCCTCGGCGGTATCGACTTCAAGGACAAGGTGGTCGTGCTCAAGCAGGCGGTCGTCGATGCCGCAGGCGTTGTCACAACTCCGGCCGTGTCGCTAAACTATGGCCTATTCATCAACACCGTGATCGACTTCACGATTGTCGCCTTCGCCCTCTTCATGGTCATCAAGGCCATGAACAAGTTGAAGAAGAAGCAGGCCGCAGCGCCGGCTGCACCCGCGGCACCTCCTGCGGATGTGGTCCTACTCACGGAGATCCGTGACCTGCTGAAGAAGTAAATCTTCCGCAAAGGATTGATGAAAGGCCCGCTCACAAGGCGGGCCTTTCTTTTTGACGGTTCCGCGCCCAAACGCCAGCATCCTGCGTGGATCGATGAAAATCGCCTTCGTCAAATTCAAGCACGTGCCCCATGGCGGCGGGGAAGGCTATCTCGCCCGCCTGATGGCGGCGTGCTCTGAACGCGGGCACGAGCCGCACCTCATCACAACGGCATGGCCAGAGGATGCCGCGAGCGCGTTTCAGGTTCACGCCCTCGGCGCAATCACGGTGACGCGCGGCGCGCGCTTCTCCAGCTTCTCCAAACGCGTGGCCGACTTCGTGACCGCAAATCCTTTCGATGTCGTCATGAGTCTGGACCGCACAGAGAAGCAGGATGTCTGGCGGGCCGGCGAGGGCGTGCACCAGGTCTGGCTCGACCGGCGCCGCACGTTCGAATCGCCCCTTCGCTCCGCCTTGAATTGGATCAGCCCCGCTCAGCGAACCCTGCTCCGCCTCGAGCTCGCCTGTGTCACCAACACCCGCGTCATCATCGCGAATTCGAAAATGGTGGCTGAAGATATCCGCGCCTATTACCCGGCGTGGAATGGACGACTTGAAATCATCCACAACGGGATCGATCTGGTTCGATTCTCGACCGCGAATCGCACGGCGAACCGGTCGCGCGTTCGTGCCGGATGGAACCTCTCGCCGGATGTGCCTGTGACGCTCTTCGTGGGAAGCGGATTCCACCGCAAAGGACTCCGCGAGTTGATGGAGGCCGTGTCGGGTGTCCCGGACATGCAACTCGTCGTCATCGGTCGCGATCGTGCCGAGCCATGGAAATGCATCGCGCGCCGCATGGACGACATGGAACGACGAACGCACTTTGTGGAACCCACCGACGACATCGTCGCGTGCTACCAAGCGGCGGAGATCGTGGCATTGCCGACATGGTTCGACTCATTCGGCTTTGTCGGACTTGAAGCCATGGCCTGCGGCACGCCGCTGGTCGCGACGCGATTCGCAGGGGTCCACGAGCTCATCGTGCCGGGAGTGAACGGTAGCGTCGCCGGTCGGCCGGATGCGATCGATGAACTGCGCGTCGCCTTGCTCGACGCGGCGAAGATCGGTCGCTCCGTTGCCCCGGAAGCCATCTCGGCGTCCGTCGCCGACTTCAGTCTTGAGCAAAACGTCGACCGCACGTTGCAAGTGCTGACGGAAGTTGCTCAGAGGTAGGGACGGCACTCCGTGCCGTCCGACTTCCCGCAGAACAAGCGGTCGGGAGCGGAGTCCCGACCCTACCCGTCCACCCGTTCCAGCCGTGCGACCGATTCGATGTGGTAGGTGTGCGGGAAGAGATCCACGGGCTGCACCTCTTCGAGTCGATACGCCCCGGATTCGCACAACAGCTTGGCGTCGCGTGCCAGGCTCGCCGGATTGCAGCTCACATAAACGATGCGTCGCGGATTCACGCGCAGCAGGGCTTTGACCGTGTCGGCGTGCATGCCGGCCCTTGGAGGGTCCGTGATAACCACGTCGGGAAGCGGCCGTCCTTCTCGAGCTGCGTCAAAGTGCTTCAAGTCCACCTGCACGAACTCGGCGTTGGACACGCCGTTTGCCTTCGCATTGGCCGTCGCATCCCGCACCGAACTGACTTCCTGCTCGAAGCCGACCACACGGCTGCACGCAACAGAAACGAAGATGCCGATCGATCCCGTGCCGCAGTACAAATCGTAAACGACCTCGCGGCCCGACAATCCGGCCGCCTTTCGCGTCGTCTCATACAGGCACAGCGCCTGCTCCGAGTTGGTCTGGAAGAACGAATTGGGCGAGATGTCAAAGTGCCACCGGCCGAGCTGTTCCACAATGATGCCACGCCCGAGCATGACGACCTGGTCATCGGAGTAGGCCACATCGCTGCGCCTGGCCGTCAATCCATTGATGAACGTCGTCAGCTTGTCGCCGAGCGCTTCTTGGAGTCGACCGAGAAGCGCAGCCATCAAGTCGGGTTCATGCCGCGATGTCACGACATTCACCATCAACTGCTTGGTGAAATGCGCGTGCCGGACCACGAGATGTCGCAGCAAGCCTTCGCCGGTGTCGGTGTTGTACGCCGCGATCCCTCGCTCGACCGCGAACGCCTTGCTCACGCGAAGCACGGTGTTCATCTCGTCGGTGGCGATGTGGCACTGATCGACATCCACCACCTTGTCGAACATGCCCGGCGCATGGAAGCCGACCGCGAAATCAACGGGCTTCCGGAAGGTAGCGGCGTCGGACTTCATTTCGTCGGGCAGCAGGTACCGTTTCCTTCCAAATGAGAATTCGACTTTGTTGCGATACGCATACGGACGTGGTGATCCGATCGCCTCGTCGACACGAACATCCGCGAAACCACCGATGTGAACCAGGGCGTCTGCGACCATCTTGCGTTTGATGCGAAGCTGTTCGGGATAGGAAAGGTGCTGCCACTTGCAGCCACCGCAGGAACCGAAGTGGGTGCATGCGGGCTGCACGCGGGCAGCCGAGGGTGTAAGCACGCTGACGAGGCGGGCCTCCAGGTAGTTCTTCTTGATCTTAAAGATGCTCGCGGTGACGCGGTCGCCTACCGCCGCGAGGCCTTCAACGAACACCGCCAAACCATCCGGCATGCGGCCGAAGCACTTGTGCCCTTCCGCCTGGTCGGTGATATCGATTTCGAGAAGCTGTCCCTTCGTAAACATGACACCGCTTCATACCATGTTCCGCGGGAATGTGGATACGCAACTCGCGGTGTATTCAAGGTGCGCGAATGGACCCGTCGGCCGCGACCTTGTAGACAAGGAAGTCCGTTGTGTTGCCCAGGATGTCCGCGGCGCGGACATGGACTTCATACTCGCCCGGCCAATCGAGCACGATGGGGTTTGCGTAGTGCGCGTAGAGTTGACGGCTATCCAACATCCTCACATCACGCGCGACAAACTTCTGCAGCACCGGCATTCCCTTGCGCACAACATCATAGCGGGTCACGGCGACGCCCGCGTCATCCCTGGCGTCCAGTTCGACGGTGAGTTTGCCCTTGCCCGGATCGACGCTGGACCGGACGGAAACAAGCGGGGGCTCGCCATCGACGGTTACGCGGGTCTGTTTCCAAGGACCCGTCTCGCCATCCGCACCGACGCCCCGCACATCCACGAGATAGGTTCCCGCATCACGCAGGACGAGCGTGCCCTCATCCATGGCCGCGAACGCCGCGCGATTCACGCTGGCTTCCAGGTGTTCCACGCTGGTGTCATCGCGAGCCGGTGTCGCGACGATGCTGACGCCGGGCAAGGCATAGGTAACACCGTTCGCCGTGTGCAAATGGCCGGCCACTTCTGTTTTGATTTCGAGATTCCGTGCCACCGAGAATGCCGCGGGCTTGCTCCAGGTGCCCTCTAGGCCTTGACCGTCGATGGCGCATACGCGCCAGAAGTAGTTTCCGTCCTTTAACGCCACCGTGGTCCAGCTCGGATCCCGCGTTCGTTCGTTGATGAGGATCTTCTGGAATGCTTCGTCGCCTGCCACCTCAACCCGGAAGGCCTCTTCGCGAGCTTCTCCCGTCGATCTCCAGTCGAGTAGCACCGTCTGATCCGCTGTGCCCACGGTGCTTCCCCAGTCCTTCGTCATGGCAGGTGCCGGCAGAAGCGGCACCGGGGTGCCGGGCGTCTGGCCTCTCTTGATCGTTAAGCCCATGCCTTCTTCGATTTTCACAGCCTTTCGCTTGGCCGTGGCGCTTACCTCGCCCTCGTCCAGCATGATTCGCGTCTTCTCGTCTTCATCTGCACCGACGCGCAAGACCGTTCCGCGAATGGCGACGGCTGAATCACGAACCTTGAGTTCAAACTTCGAGTCGGGCGTCTTCTTAGGAGTAATGCGACCCATGATGTCGCCCATGAGCAGGCGCATCATCATGCGCGTCCGTCCCTGACGAAGGTCTTCGAAAAGTTCGTCGAGCCGGATGTGCGAGTTTTCCGTGATCGAGATAATGCTGCCTTCAGGGAGCCGGATTTCGGCGCGGGACTTGTCGCCCGTGCGCACGGAGTCGTTTGCGGCCAGTTTCCTTCCCGCGGCGACGGTCTCCCACGTATCGCCATCGCGCGAGGCTTCGACACGGCCATACACGGACTTCACCACCGCTTCCGGATGACTGGCTGCCCTCTTGTCGGCAAGGGCCGACGCGAGACGCGCTGCTTCCACGGCGACCCGGGCCAGGGAGTTGGCCTTGTCATACGCGGCTTCATTGAAGGACTGCTCGGCGTGGAGAAACGATGCCGTGGCGCGGTCCAGCTCCATCTTCGCAAATTCGGGGGCCCCGTTCGTCGTGGCCGCTGTCAAGGCGTTCACGGCTTCATCTAGAGCGGCCAGCGCTTTCTCGCGCTCTTCACCAGGGAGCGCGATCAGCATGCCGGGGACGAGCGCTGCGGGATTGGCAATCCGGTTCAAGTTGAGCAGTTCCGTCGCAAGGCTGGCGTCGCCCAGAAAGCGCTCAGCCACGTCAGCGATGCCCTCTCCCTTCTGCAGGGTGTAAACAAGCGTTCGCTTCTCGGCGTCGGATTGCCCCTGCGCCGTGAAATGGAGCGACAGGAAAAGCAGCGCCATCATCAGTGGCCGGCATCTCATCGCGTTTGTGACGTACATGTCGAACGCCTCCGTTAAGTCGCTGCGGGCGGCACCTGCAACAGGATCATGACACCTTCGCCGTATTGAGGCCATGGAGATTCCACACGAATCGATCCCCCGTGTTCCTCCATGACCATCTTGCAGAAAGTCAGCCCGATGCCCGTCGACGGGAAGTTCTCCACCGCGGTCACCTGCGAACCGGTCTGAAAGGCTTGGAACAGGAGCTTCTTCTTCTCCGGGGACAGCGGATTTCCGCGATTGCCGACCATGACGACGAACCGGCCATTCTCGAGTTTACCACCGAGTTCGATGTCTGTGTTGGCGCTGCCGTACTTGATGGCGTTCCAGACCAGGTTCTCCAGGACGCGACGGAACAAGCCGACGTCGATGTGCAAGTCGATATCATCAGCGCGTTCCAGCGTGCAGACGATCTTCCGTCCGCTTCGGGTCGCGATGGGGCCGTAGTCTTTCAGGATGAAGTCGAAGAGCTCGCTCGCCTTCATCTCCCTGCGCTCGATGTGGAGATGGCCCTCCTCCATGCGCCGGATATCGAGCAGGGCGTTGATCTCGGAAAGCAGCCGGCGCGCCGAGGATTCGATGGCATTCGTCGCATCGACCTGCGCCTGCGGATCATCGGGATACGCCTTGATCAGCTGCGCGCCCATCATCAGGGGGCCGATATGGTTGCGCATGTCGTGCACCAGCATATCCGTGAAGCGTTCGCGCGCCTCGTCAATCGCTTCCAGCCGCGCGCGTTGTTTCACCTCGGCGTACCACATCAGCGACGATAGCGTTCCCGCGACGAGGAAGAGCGCAAGAAGCGGTGTGGCCACGGGAAGCATCAGGGTCTTGGAGTAGCACACCGCCACTGCAACCACGATGTAAGCGACGCCTGCAAGAAACGCGCCGGGCAACATCAACTGGGGTCGTCCCAACGTGCGCGCAGCCGGCAGGATCGCAAGCAGTGCAACAAGGGCGACCCACACCGACTTAGGCGGAACGCTGATGTAGCGTCCATTCATCAGGTTGTCCGCCGCCGTGGCAATGATTTCCACCCCTGCGGTGGCCGGCGACAGCGCCGTGGCCTTCTTGTCTTCCAGCAATCCCGTGGCAAAGGACCCGATAAAGACCATCTTGCCGCTCAACGCATCGCGCGTAATGAGGACTTCCTCTCCCGCTGCCTCGGCCTGCCACGAGGCGATGATATCAGCTATCGAGTAGACACGGTGCGGCCAGCGACTGGGACAAAGCCGCATCAGGCCATGCTCCGTCAGAGGCAGAATCCGGGCACCCGCGTGCAGTCTGTATTGTTCATCCAGCGTGATAGAACCAAGGGCAATCTTTGCGTGGTGCAGCCACGCGGCGGTAGCCAGCGACGGATAAGCCGGGCCTTGATTCCTGGCCACGATCGGGAGTTGCCGTACGGACCCATCGCTGTCGTAGGCGGGATTGACGTGACCGACAGCCGCGCTGGCTGCGAGCAGGTCGGCCAGCGGTCGTACGCTGCCGGTTCCTTCCGCAATCGGCGTCAGGATGTCAAACGATCGCGACAATTCGAATCGTGTGTCGCCAGTTGATCGGTTCACAGGGGGGGCCGACGCGGTGAAGTAGATCGCATTCACGATGTTTCCGAGATTGCCCACGGTCTCGACGAAGAGCTTGTCGCTCGCAATGAGCTTGCGATCGCTCTCCGGGAAGAGGACGTCGAACGCGATCACGCTCGCTTCGCTGCAGTAGTCGAGGACCGTCGCGAAGGCGGCGCGCGGCCACGGCCAGCGACCGAGATGCGGATCCAGCCGCGAGAGACTTTGCTCGTCGATGGCAATGAGCACGATGTCGGGATCCGGCGCAATCTGCGCGGAGAGGAGCTTGACCCGTGCGTCATAAACAAGGTGCTCAAATTTCTGCAGCAGTTGCGTTTCGCTCAGACGCAGCGCGAGTAGGAATCCAATGACGGCGACAAGAATGCGGGCGGGCACGCGAACATACGTCGGACGCACTTGCCGGCCGGCACGTTGAACACCGGCCTTCAGCAAGGCCTTGAGGCGTTGACCAAACCGCGGGACCGAGGCTTCGTTCGCCGGTTTCATGGCATTGAGCGCAACACGGGGCTCATCCTAGCGGAAACTAGCCGGGTGGTGGAGGAGGAATCGCGGGAAGGATGATGGAAAAGACAGTGCCCCGACCCTGCTCGGACTGGACCATGATATCGCCGTTGTGATCGCGGATGATCGCGCGGGAGATGGAAAGGCCGAGGCCCGTTCCCTTGCCCTTCGGCTTTGTTGTAAAGAACGGGGTAAACATCTGCTTCAAGACCGGCTCGGGAATCCCGCACCCCGTGTCCGCGACGTCGCATTGCCAGAACGGGTCGCCATCGCGCTCGATGGTCTTCATGCGGACCGTGATACAGCGCTGCTCCCGCCCTTCCATGGCGTCACAGGCATTGGAGATGATGTTCGCGAAGACCTGCTCCAGATGGTTCGGCTCGCCCAAGGCGTAATGTGTACGTTCTTGAACATTGTTAGATACGGTTACGCCCACTTTGCGAAGCTTGTTCTGGAGCAGGAACAGGGCTTCACCGACACATTTCGCGATATCGAACGGTCGGGGATCCTCTTTGACCTGACGTGAGAATTCGCGCAGGTGACCGACGAGTTTCTCCAGGGACTGCGTAGCCCTCTGAACATCGGCCATCATGGTATCCAACGCCGCAAGGTCACAGGGCTCGCCTGATTTGTGTCCTGCCAGCTCATCCCGGATCATGGCGGTATAGCCCGCGATGACAGTCAGCGGATTGTTGATATCGTGCACGATGCCCGCGGAAAGCTCGCCGATGGCGGCCAGTCTTTCGGCGTGGACCAGGCCGTCCTGGAGCTCCTTTACAGCCCTGATATCGCGCAGAATCGAGAACGTGCGCAGGAAGCTTCCGGCATCGTCGTAGATGGCAAAGGACCGGATTTCCACGGGAATCCTGTTCCCATAGCGGTCTTTCAACGCGCTTTCGACGGTCTTCTCACCCTTCTGCTGGAGCGCCTTGAACCCCTTCTCCATGGCGGCGACAATGTCATCGGCATAGATGTTCTTCACCGGCATGCCGACCAGCTCATCCCGCGTATACCCAAGGAGTTTCTCTGCCTGACGGTTGGTGAATACGATTTTGCCCTCCGCATCCACGGAGTGGACAATGTCCGGAAAGTGGTCGATAACGATGCGGAAGACATCATCCGTGGCGATCGTTCGATCACCGATGCGGAGCGTGCCGCGCGATGTTGGAGAATGGATATCCGTTTTCGACATGATTGCCCGGATATCGGGTAGCAGAGGGCATGCCAAGAGGAACCCCCCACAGTGCGGGAGGGTGGCATGCCACTTGCAGTATAGGAGGCGATATGCGTGAAGGGGGTTCTCTAATGTCGACTTACAGGGTCGCTCTGTCCCTATTCGCCGTGCTGGCGGGCTGGGCATGTGCAGATACCGGGGCGCCCGCGAAGAGTGGAGACCGGGAAGTACTGGTGGAGATCCGGGACCTGATTCAGAAGGGCAAACTTGAGGATGCCTCGGGCAAGGTCGACCGCCTCTTGGCAGGCAAGTACCTGGAACTGGGACTGATGGCCGCTCAAGCGGGTGAAACGCCATCCGCTGTCGAGTTGTTCCGGCATGTCCTGGAACTGGACCCGTCCAACGAGCGTGCGCGCCTTGAACTCGCCCGCGCCTTGTACACGATGGGCGCACTGAAAGAGTCCGCCACGGAGTTTGAAGCCGTGCGTCGCTCCGGCCCTCCCCCTTCCGTCGTCGCCAACATCGACACGTATCTCGACGCGATCAAGGCACAGCGCTCTCCATGGCAGAGTTCCTTGGGTGTCCGCGTGGGCGGCACGCACGATGACAACGTGAACTTCGGGCCCGTCTCGGAACGAGTCCGCATCCGTCCTGTCGACGTCCTGTCGGCCAGCATCGAGGAGCTGAGCGTGGACTCGTCGAGCCAACCCCAATCGTCCGCCGGGCTCTTCGCCCAGATGCAGGTCGCGACACTGTACGACCCGCAGCCTTCCGGAGGGTGGCAGGCGCTCCTCTCGGGGCTGTACTACCAGACCTGGCTCGAGCGTGTGACGGATTTCGAGACCGCTTACCTCAGCTTCCAAGCGGCACCACGCCACGTCAGCGAGCGTCGGATCATCACGGTGCCGGTAAGGGTCGACTATGTGCGGCAGGGCCACGAACCGCTCGCGATCATCGCCGGGCTTCAACCTTCGGGCGAATGGGCTGTAGGCGACACGGCCTCTGCGGGCACTGCGCTCCGGGTTGAGTACAGGGATTACGATGAAGCGGACAACCTCGATGCCCTCTACACGGAGCTCCTCCAGACCCTGCGCAAGGCCTGGGGTGCCAGCCGGACAGCCGGCGCGTCCCTTGCCCTCTTCCGCGAAGATGCGGACGACGACGCATACAGCAACGGCGGCGGCGAAGCATCTGTCGATGTGCAGCAACTCCTGCCGTGGGACATTCAGGCGATGGTGTATGCGCGGCTGCGAGGCGAGTGGTACGACGACCGGGAGCCGCTCGCGCCCGAAGACCGTGACGATCGCGAGTTCAGCACGGGCGCGGAACTGCAGAAGGCAATTTCGCAACGCCTCGCCTTGTTCCTGGCCTACGAGTTCACGAAGAACTCCTCTTCGTTCGACTTGTACGATTACGAGCGCAATTTCTGGTCCGCAGGGGTGCAAGGGCAGTGGTAGGAGTTCCTATGAAAAGACTCATCGCGTGCATGATCATGTCCGGCGCGTTGCTCGCGCATGGCGAGGATCGGGTCGCCGGCAGCGTGAAGGAACGCCGCGGCGATGTGACGGCTCAACGCCCCGCCGCGGGCTCGCGTGACCTTGCGGTCGCCGCAGCTGTGTTTGTCGATGACACCGTGAAGACGGGCCCCGAATCCAGCGTGCGGATTCAGATGATCGACAACTCCATGATCGGACAGGGGCCCGAAAGCGAGATGGTTGTTGCGCGATATGCCTTCGCCGAAGGCAAACCGGAACAGAGCGAGGCGAAGTTTCGCCTCATCCGCGGCGTGTTCCGGTTCGTCACCGATCAGATTACGAAGATCAGTCCGGAACGATTCGAGGTCAAGACGACCTACGGCACGATCGGCATTCGCGGCTGTGACCTGGGATTCTCTCTCGCGGGTGACCAGGATGAAATCTACATCCTTGCCCTCCACACAGCAGATCGCGTCGTGGTGCAGTCTGACCATGGTGACCGGCCTACCATGGAAGTTACCGACGACGGCCAGGTGGTATCCATCAGCAGGACCGGACGGCTCGCCATTCGCCCACTGACTGAACTCGAACGCCGGAAGCTGCTTGAGACGACGGTTACTACAGAGGATGAAGCACCCGCGCCAGCAACCGCTGAACAGGAAACCACGGCACCGGAGGCTTCGGACGAAAGCGAAGAGGCGAAAACAAAAGCAGCGCGCCAGGAGAAGACGAGCGTTGCGTCAGAAACAGAGACGCCCGCAGCGACAAGTTCCGATACATCGTCCACAAGCACGCAGCCGACAGCCCGAAACACAACGTCGGGCACGGAAAGCACGCCCGTCACGACAACCAGCAGTTCCACGACAAGGCCCACATCGCTCACCGGAAGTTCTGTCCCCAATTCCCCCGTCATCGAGACCACCACGACCACTCCGGCCGTGAAGGAGACACAGGCGCTCCCCACCTCGGTGCAAACGATTAACGAGCCCGCGACAACCGTCGTCGATCCGATTACCGAAACAGCGAATCAATCCGGCCCAAGCGAGGACGAGTTGACCGAGCTTGTTGATGACCTGATCGAGGATGCTGAGGACCAAGTTGTGGTCACGCCGGAGCCGGAAGACACGTCCGATTCTTCAGGCTCTGGCTCAGGAAGCGGTTCTGGGTCGGGATCCGGCACGACCTACCCCATCCTCAAACCCATCGATGTAAAACTTCGCGGGAACGGAACAGACTGGTCCTGGGGCGTGTGGGAGCAGGAGAAAATCGACCTCGTCAATGGCGAGGAAGTGAAGACGTACGATGCCGGAGCAGCGATCCAGGGCAACTTCCTCGATCAGGGCTTGATTGCGTCACTGATCAACGGCCTCGTGCAGCGGAAGCTGACCGGAACAGGACCCGCGGGTGCCGTCGTCGTCTCCGGCAGCCAGCGCAGCGTCATGCAGGGCACGGCGACACTGAATGTAACGATCGGTGGCCTGCTCAGCAGCCAGGGCTGGAAGGGAGCGTTCAACATGAGTGGCGGTGGAAGCACGCTCAACTTCGCCGTCGATGCGGGCGGCATCGACTCGCTCGGCCGGCTGACTGGCGCACCGTCTTCCTATGCCCTGCAGGCTTTTAGCAAGGGCTACAGCCAGGGAACGCTTACGAGGTCGGAAGTGGAGGGACGTCTGACAGGAAATGGCGGTCTGCTCAAGCCGGTCAGCGGCGCTGTAGTGAAGTTCGGATTCGATCACGCTGACGGTACCCGGGTCGCCGGCGCCGGAGGCGCGGATTTCTAAGTGACGCATGACGAAATCCGTCGTCATCGCAGGCGCGGTTCTCACTTTCATAAGCTGCGCGCTGTATTCGCAGCGCCTTGAGTTGGTCGCGCACGATTTCCTGCTGCAGCGCCACGCGAAGCCCCCGCAATCCGATCTCATCGCCATCGTGGACATCGACGAGGCCAGCCTCGCGCAGGAGGGCCAGTGGCCATGGCCGCGCTACGTGCTCGCGGATCTGACGCGGAAACTGGATCAGGCCGGAGCGAAAGTCATCGCGTTCGATGTCATGTTCCCGGAATCCGACCGCTCATCTCCGGCCACCCTGAATGCGGGACTTCAACGTCGCTTTGGTTCGGGATTCCCGATTGACGAGACCGCAGAGCACCTTCGAGATTTCGATACGCTTTTCGCGACGGCCTTGAAGGAGTCGCAATCCATCCTCGGCTGTTTCATGCAGCTCACGCCAAATGAAGCGCCCGAAGGAAAGCGTGGATTTCCGCGATCGTCATCGGTTATCACGCGAGGTCACGGCGATCCTTCACGACAGGTGCCCCGTGCTCTCGCCGCCACGGTATCCATTCCCGCGCTGGCCAGCGCGGCCAAGTCGGAGGCTTTCATCAACACCCTGCCCGACTTCGATAGCATCGTTCGTCGCACACCCTTGGTGTGGCTGCTTCCGGATGATCGCTTCGTTCCATCCCTCGCCCTGGAGGCCGTCCGCTTGCAGAAGGGCGTCGACCACGTGCTCATAGAGCATGACGAGAGGGGCATCACGGGTGTGCGCATCGGCGAGGACCTTGTCCCGACGGATTCCGGCGGAAGACTGACGATCAATTTCCGTAAATCCGTTCCCGGCTCGTCGTATCCCCGCTTCTCTGCGGCCGATGTCTTGAACGAGACCCTGGCCGGTGACGCGCTACGTGGCCGGATCGTATTCATCGGCACATCCGCCGCCGGGCTGCGCGACTTGCGGGCGACGCCGATCGCTCGCGATACCTCGGGCGTCGAGATCCAGGCCAATGTCGTGGACAATCTGCTCAGCGGGGACGCGCTCCAACATTCGCTGGATATGCGCATCGCCGAGTTTCTGGCCATCATCCTGTTTGGTGGCCTGGCGACACTGGCTGCGATCCGGCTAAGCTCCTGGGGAAGTTTCGCCGTCACGCTGGTTCTTATCCTTGCGCTTGTGGTGCTCTCCGAGAACCTGTTTCGCGATCGCGGCATCCTCTTTCTCCCGGTTCATGCCGCCGTGGCGGGTCTGCTCATTTTCCCCGTGCTGACCACCATCCGCTACGCACAGCGCGAACGAAGGGAAGCGTGGATCAGGGAAACCTTCGGCGCGATGGTGTCGCCGGATGTGCTCACCTATCTTGAGGAACATGCGGCGGATCTGCACACGGCGGGAGAAGAGGCGGAGGTCTCGATCCTTTTCGCCGACGTCACCGGTTTCAGCCACATCGCGGAAACGCTCGATCCGCGGAACCTCACGCTGCTCACGAACGAGTACCTGAGCGTCATCACGGAGATCATCCTTCGCTGGGGCGGCTATGTGGACAAGTACGTCGGCGACATGGTGATGGCGGAATGGGGCGTGCCCCGACCTGCGTCCGACCACGCCGAACGCGCCTGCCGCGCAGCCTTGGAAATCATGAGCGCCATGGAAGGGCATACAAGGAGCTGGCGGGATCGTTACGGGGTCGAGGTCCGGCTACGCATCGGTATCAACAGCGGCAAGGTCGTGGCCGGCAACATGGGGTCCAACCAGCGATTTCAATACACGGTGCTGGGTGATGCCGTGAACGTCGCCGCACGCCTTGAGCCGCTGAACAAGACTTACGGGACATCGATCCTGATCAGCAAGGCGACCAGGGATCGCGTGGCGCACTGCATTTCAACCCGTCGCATCGCCTCCGTGGTCGTTCGCGGACGCACCGACGAGGTCGAGATCTTCGAACCCCTTGCGGTGCAGGGCGAAGCGACAACCTGACGCTCCCCTGCCCCGAAAATCACCTTGGCGCATCCGCGCCGTACCGCTATACGTCTCGGCTCTTGCAGGAGATATGTCCATGGATGAGCTACTGAAAGTACTGAAGCGCAACGCCCTCGAAACGCCGGAGAACCTGGCGAAGATGCTGAACATGTCCGTCGAGGACGTGAAGGCACGCATCGCCGAGTACGAACACAAGGGCATCATCCGCGGCTATCAGGCTGTCGTAAACGAAGACCAGCTCGACCTTCGCCGCGTAACGGCGGTGATTGAGGTCAAAGTGACGCCCGAGCGCGAGGGCGGATTCAACTACGTCGCCGATCGCATCAGCAAGTTTTCGGAAGTCGAATCGGTCTACCTGATGTCAGGCGCCTTCGACCTGCTGCTTTTCGTGGGCGGCAGGGACCTCCGCGAAGTGGCGTTCTTCGTCAGCGAGAAGCTGGCCACAATCAAAGGTGTGGTTTCCACGGCAACCCACTTCATGTTGAAGACCTACAAACATCACGGCGTTTTGATGGAGAAGCACGATGAGCACGAACGACTCAAAGTCTCTCCGTAACCGCATTGCGCCGCACGTCCGCGACATCCCGCGCTCCGGCATCAGGGACTTCTTCGACATCGTCAGCACGATGAAGGACGTCATCAGCCTTGGCATCGGAGAACCCGATTTCGACACGCCTTGGCATGTCCGCGAAGCCGCCATCAACGGTCTCGAACGCGGCAACACGAGCTACACATCGAACATGGGGCTGATCGAGCTGCGCCGTGCGCTGGCCGGGTATGTCGACAAGACCTTCGGCGTGAAGTACGACCCCGAGACGGAAATTCTGATCACCGTGGGCGTGAGCGAAGCGCTCGATCTCGCGGTCCGCGCCCTGCTGGAACCGGGCGACGAAGTGCTCTATCACGAGCCCTGCTACGTCTCCTACCGACCTGTGATCATCTTTGCATACGGCAAACCGGTTGCCGTTGAAACGCGCGGCGAGGACGGTTTCCGGGTCACGCGCGCGCAACTTGAGGCGAAGGTCACAAAGCGCACCAAGCTGTTGATGCTGAATTATCCGAACAACCCCACCGGCGGCGTCATGAGCCGGAGTGATCTCGAAGAGATTGCCGCGTTCGCGAGAGAGCACGACCTGATCGTGCTCGCCGACGAGATCTACGCGGAACTCACGTACGACAGCAAACACGTCAGCATCGCTTCCTTGCCCGGCATGAAGGAGCGCACGATTTTCTTCCATGGATTCTCCAAGGCCTGGGCGATGACGGGCTTCCGCATGGGTTACACGTGCGCGCCGCCGGAACTGACGGAAGCGATGATGAAGATTCATCAGTACACGATGCTCTGTGCCCCCATTACGAGCCAGGAAGCCGCCCTTGAAGCGCTCGAAAAGCCCGAGGAAGATATCAGCGAGATGCGTGATGAATACGCGCGTCGCCGCAATTTCCTCCACAACTCGTTCGCGGCCATGGGTCTTCCCTGTCACAAACCGCTCGGCGCGTTCTATGCGTTCCCGAATGTGAAAGCGTACGGTCTGTCGTCGAAAGAATTCGCGCTCCGCCTTCTCGACGAGGAGCGCGTCGCCGTGGTTCCCGGGTCGGCGTTTGGTAGTTGCGGCGAGGGCTTCGTGCGCTGCGCGTATGCGACGTCGATGGATGACCTCAAAGAGGCCATGCTACGCCTCGAACGTTTCCTGAAACGCCTCAAGCCCGCGTCCCAAAACATTGCGTAACTTCTGCTTGCCAGAGTTATCCACAGACGAAGGGATCGCCTGTTAACAGATTTTTTGAGATCTGGAGCAGAATTCGCGTAAACGCTTATCCCCGAATCGATTGCGCGCCCCCTGGTCGAATGGACGGCATGGGGGCATTTATCAACAATCGTTGTGCGAAAAAAAGGGATTAGAGCGAATTACGCGGGAAAAACAGGCCGATTTTCGCGTCGCACGACGATCGACAGGCTGTGGATATCACGAGCCGTCAGATGAGTCGGATTTCGGTGATTCTGGAGCGAGCGCGTCCTGAATGATACCGACAATGCGATCAAGCGATGCCTGCATCAACGCAGCCTCTGCACCGATCAGTTCGAATCGTTCCTTGTCCAGAGAGCGGCCTTTTTCTATGCGAGCAAGCTGGTTACTCAAGTGCTCGAGTCGTTCGAGCACGGTCGGTTCGGAAGATTCCGTTGCAGCCACAGGCACTTGGAGTTCCGTTTGGCAATCCGGGCACGTCACCACTAGGCCTGCGCCCTGCGGGTCGATGGCGAGGCTCTTTCCGCACTGCGGACAATTGAAGACGATGTCGCCGGGCTGAATCTCGGATGAAACTTGGATTTGCTTTGTCATGTGCTCCTCCTGCGCTCAAGCACTAGCCGCCTATGACATGGTACCCACGGCGACGCCGGATGTACAAGCAAGCCTTATTGGAGCGGCAAGCGCAGCGTGAACGTACTTCCATGACCTATCCGGCTTTCAACCGCGACATCGCCGCGGTGGGCCTGGATCACGTGCTTCACGATAGCGAGACCGAGTCCTGTTCCGCCAAGCTTCCGGCTGCGGGCCTTGTCCACGCGGTAGAAACGTTCGAAGATCCGGGGCAGATGTTCGGACGCGATGCCGGGGCCCTCGTCGCGAACGGTGATCCAGGCATTGGATTTGTCGGATCGCGCTTCGACAAACACCTTCTTGCCCGCCTCGCTGTACTTCACTGCGTTCTCGACGAGGTTCGCCACGGCTCGGAGCAGCAACTGCGGCTCGACTTTCGCCTCCAGGCTTTCCGGACAACTGACAGACACTTCGATATCCTTCAACTTCGCCTCGTCCTCGCAGAAGCGAACAGCGTCCTCAATGACGTGGACAAGCGGACACTGCTCCAGTTCGAGGTCGCCCCGCTCGTTCGTGTATTCGATCCGTGTCAGGTCGAGCAAGTCATCGATTAGCGACGCGAGTTGGTCCGCCTGGCGGGCAATGATCTCTACGAACCTCCGCGTGTCACCCTCCGGCAAGTCGCCGCCGAGCAGGGTCTCCGAGAAGCCCTTGATGGAAGTCACGGGCGTTTTTAATTCGTGAGAAGCATTGGCGACGAAATCGCGGCGCATCTCCTCAAGCTTCTTCAGGCGGGTGATATCGGCCAGTACGACAAGGGCGCCCGGCGCGCCGGACTGTGAACGGGCTACCGGGGTCGCGCGGACCCGGACATGCCGCTCGACCTCGCCGTAGAGCACAATGTCGCCCTCGCCGGATAGCTTCGCCGTCACCGCACGCGTCACGAGGCCCTGGAGCACCGAGTTGCGAACGATCTCGAGCAGGCTGCGATCCCTGGAAGCCACCGCGTTGACATTCAGCAACCGCTCCGCGGCTGGGTTCATCTCGGCCACGCGCTCCCGGTCATCAATCACGAGCAGGCCCTCTTCCATCCCGTTGAAGACCGCGCGCTGTTCGTCAA
Organism: uncultured Verrucomicrobiota bacterium; assembly: GCA_964503335.1. Lineage (GTDB taxonomy): Bacteria > Verrucomicrobiota > Kiritimatiellia > CAIVKH01 > CAIVKH01 > CAZCZZ01. The sequence goes on along the minus strand of CAZCZZ010000007.1, from coordinate 41,929 downwards.
GCAGCAGGGACAGGTTCTTCATTTCCCTCTCAAGGTTCGCGGCCATGCGATTCAGCGATCGCGCGAGCGCGGCGGTTTCCTTCGTATCGTCCGCGTTCGCCCGCACATTCAGGTCGCCATTGGCAAAGCGTTCCGCGACATCCGTCATATGCACCAGCGGCCGGCTGAGCTGCCGCGCGAGCGCGTAACTTACCAGGGCCGCAAGGAGAAGAAGGACCAGCGCCGCAAGCATGACCTTCCTCTGGAGGGGCTTGATCAACTCGGCGAGGTTTCGCTCCGGCGCGGATGTCCTTACGACCGCGCGCACACCGTCGGCTTGTCGCAAGGGAACCGCGACATACACCAGGTCTCGCCCCACGCTGCGGCTGTAACGCTTTGCGTGTCCGGTACGACCGGCAAGCGCCGCAAGGATCTCCTCCCGTGTGCCATGATTCTCGAGTTCGGAGGGTTCGCGTTCTGAATCGATAAGCACGCGCCCGCTTGAATCAACCACCGTGATCCGCACCCCGGCTTCCGCTCCGGCCCGTGTAAGACGCTTCTGAAGGACCGCTTGATCCGTGTGGTCGAGGACATCCTCGATGTCCGCCACCACGAGCCTGGCCATGGACTCAAGGTGGGCTACAATCTCGTGCGCCGCGAAGTCACGCTGGATCTGGAAGAGATAGACCAGGAGCAACAGCAGGCTGCCCAGCACAACGGGCAGGAATGAGCGAAGCAGTTTGCCATGCATGTGGGCGAGGGACATTGGCGCATTCTCAACAGGTTTGCCCGCGAATCAAGCGTCCGTTCGCACCCGGGGCGTCAGATTGTCGCTCCGCCTCGGTTAGGTTTCGGTTAGCATCTGCCTTTGACAAACTGCGCCCCGTTTTCCAGACTTCAGCGCGATTGTTTAGGGCTCGCGATTCTCCAAAAGCAAGGGATCCAGATGAAAATCAGCTTCATTCCGCGCGAAGAGCAGTTCTTTGACCTGATTGAGCGCTCGGCGCAGTACCTTGTGGAAGGTGCCGTACTACTCCTCGACTTCGCCAAGGACTATACGGACCTCGACAAGAAGATCGATCGCATCAACGGAGTCGAACATGCGTGCGACCAGGTCACCCACACCACGCTGGAGCGCCTCGAGACCACGTTCATCACGCCGATCGACCGCGAAGACATCCACGAGTTGGTGCTGAGGCTCGATGATGTGATCGACATGACCACGGCCGCGGCATCCCGCATGCAGATATTCCGCATCACGGCGCCCCGTCCTCCTGTCATCGAGTTTGCCGAAATCATCCTGCAACAGACCAAGCTGCTTCAGTCGGCCGTGGGACGCCTTCGCAATCCAAAGCATTTCGCCATGGTCTCCAACGACTGCATTGAAATTCACCGCCTTGAGAATCTCGCCGACGATCTGAGCAAGAACCTGATCGGCAGCCTTTTCGAGAAGGAGACGAATCCCATCGAGCTGCTTCGCTGGAAAGAGCTCTACCAGGTGCTTGAGACCGTGACGGACTGCTGCGAAGACGCGGCCAACGTGGTCCAGGGCATCGTCGTGAAGAACGCGTGACGCAGGAACGGCCATGGATTCCTTCCTGAACGACATCGCCTCGATCCTCCAGCACCCCTACGTGGCCTTCATCATCCTGATTGCCCTCGTCTTCGACTTCGTCAACGGCTTCCACGATGCCGCGAATTCCATCGCCACCATTGTCGGCACGCGCGTCCTCCGTCCCTCCCAAGCTGTGGTCTGGGCAGCCTTCTGGAACTTCATCGCCCTGTGGGTCTTCGGCTTTCACGTCGCCAACACCGTCGCGAAATGGGTGCATCTGGAGTATGTGAACCAGGACGTGATCTTCTCCGGCCTTGTCGGCGCAATCATCTGGAACCTGATCACCTGGTATTGGGGCCTTCCCAGCAGCTCGTCCCACGCCTTGCTCGGCGGCGTCTGCGGAGCGGCCATCGGGCAGGCCGCTTCATTCACGGGAGTCCTCTACATGGACAACGTGATGAAGACGGTAAAGTTCATCGTCATCGCCCCCATGATCGGACTCGCGCTCGGCGTCGTGTTCATCACCATACTCCTCTGGATTCTTCGCCTGACCACGCCGCGCAAGGTGGATCGCCTCTTCCGCTTCGTCCAGCTCGGTTCGGCCGCCCTCTACAGCATGGGACACGGCACAAACGATGCGCAGAAGACCATGGGCATCATCGCTGTCCTTCTTTACACGTCCGTCTGGCAGGACCAGCAATCCGCCTTCACGGCTGGCAAAGTCGAGTTCCCCTTCTGGATCGCCTTGATCTGTTTCCTGACCATCAGCGCCGGCACCATGGCGGGCGGTTGGCGAATCGTCAAAACCATGGGTATGAAGATCACCAAGCTCAAGCCGCATGGCGGTGCATGCGCCGAGACCGCCGCGGCCATCACGCTCTTTGCGTCCACGAAGCTGGGCATCCCCGTCAGCACCACCCACACGATCACCGGCGCGATCATCGGCGTCGGAAGCGTCCAGCGATTGTCCGCCGTACGATGGGGAGTCGCCCGCAGCGTGATCATTGCATGGGTCCTGACGATCCCCGCGGCCGCGTTGATGGGTGCCCTGTGCGTCGTAGCTACGGGCTGGATTCGCTCGGTGGCGAACTAGAGTTCCGAAAGCGCGCCGAGTAGATAGGCCGAGCGGATCAGGAGTGCCTCGCCTGCGTCGTAGATCCCCCCGCGAATCGCATCACGTCCGGGCTCTTCAACAATTCCCGCCACGGCACAAAACCCCTCAGCGTTGACCCCGAGCAGATAGGTGACCTGCCTCAAGGCCAGCGCTCGCATTATCGCGTCACCGGATGCCGCCGACCTCCTTCCGAGCAATAGGGCCATGGCCGAAGCTCCCGCGGTCTTCGTTCCCGCAAGGTGATACGGTGAGATTTCCGCGCGCTGAGCCGCGCCCGAGATGAAGGAATCCAGCGTCTTGCCGGCGGACTTTTGCAGGGGATCGCTTTCATCGACCGATTCCTGCACAACGAGCAATCCCATGACACCCGCGACATCCTCGAACCCGTTCGTCCTTGAAAGAAGCGACCGGATATCGTCCCGCGCGCTGTAGGCAAAGACGGGATCCTTCGTGCTGACAAACAATTCTGCCGCGGCAAACAGGCGGGCGCCCAGCGCTTCTTTCGTGAGGATCGAGTCATGGCTCAGCCGGATAAACGCACGTTCCGCCGCCGTGAGAACCTTCAAGCCATGCTGGCGATCCACGCGTTCTCGCAGGATGGGTGCGGCGCGACCGAGGGCCGCGGCAAAGAGTGCAGTGTCCGCAGGCGAATAGGTTATGTCGACCGTTCGCTTCCTCTTGTCTTCCCACGCCCGCGGAAGGACATCACCCGCCGCGGCTTCACTCACGACCGCTGCGTACACGGACCCGTCCTCCGCCTGCATGCGCAGACACCACTCGACAGCCCGTTGCAATTCCTGAAGCGCGAGTGGGCTACCGGGGTACTTCTCCACGTAGCGCGAAAGCGACCATACAACCCACGCTGCAGTGCTCATCCGGGAACTGTAGTCGGCGGTACTGTCGTGATAGCCGCCCGCGACCGATGTTTCGCGATGACAGACCTCGCCGCATCGCGAGGCGCGCAGAAAGGCGATTTGGGAATCCACGAGCGTCTCAACGAGGTTGGAAACAACGCGAATCGAAATGGCTGTAGCAAGGCTTCCGGCGCTGCTCAGCGCCAGCGTGTATTCCCCCGGGCCGTTGACACGGTGAAGGTCAATGGAGGCTAGAGCGGATCCTCCCGTCTCATCCCTCGCCGCGTGGACCACACCTGTCGCCACGACAGACCCATCACGCGCAGCTACGTGGTAGGTCAGCGGCTCGATATCGCCCCCGATTTGAAGAACAATGTCCTTCGGCCAAGTCTCGCCGTAACCCGGCTTGCTCCACCGCGGCGTGATGTGTGGGAGTGCGGACGCCGGGGCGCTCGTTGACACGCTCACCGCCCCTGCCTCGTGTTCGCGCTCCTTCTTCTTGCTGCAGCTGCTGAGTGCGACGCTGAGCACGACCGACACGCGGAACAGGATGATACGGATTGCCTTCACTCGCTTAGCAGTTCCTTGAGCATGTGCTCATGCTTGTTCAGGAAGCCCCTGGTGATCGCGTAGTGCTCGGTCTCCGTGTACTTGACGCGACGGATCGAGTCCTGGCCAAGCAGATAGATGGTCGCCTTGGGATAGGCCATGATGATGGGTGAATGGGTGGCCACGATGAATTGCGAACGCTGCTTCACAAGGTCGTGCATCCTGGAAAGCAAGGCAAGCTGTCGCGTTGGCGACAGGGCCGCCTCGGGTTCGTCGAGCAGGTAGAGCCCCTGGCCACCGAAGCGCTCCATGATGAGTTTCATGAAGGACTCGCCGTGGGACTGCTCATGAAGCGAGTGCCCTCCGTACGAGTTGATCAAAGGAGGTGCAGCAGCCGGCTCTTCATCCAGATGTTCAATTTCCGTTGCCACGTTGAAGAAGCTTTCGGCGCGAAGAAAATACCCGTCGCGTGGCCGTTTCAGGCCCTTGACGAGCGCCAGGGTCTCGTGAAGCGGCGAGTGGGAGGATCGCGTCGAGAAGTTGAGGTTTCGCGAGCCGCCTTCGGCATTGAAGCCTGACGCAACGGCGATCGCTTCCAGCAGGGTGGATTTGCCTGTGCCGTTTTCGCCAACCAGGAAGGTCACGGCGGGGTGAAACTCAAGCGTCTTGAGATGCCTGCAGACGGGAAGCGAGTACGGGTACTCATCGAACGAAGCAATCCGGTCGCGCTTGAGCGACGCGGTGATCAGGTAATGTTTCGCGTCTGCAATTCTCATTCCGCGAGTCCGACTCCGCACCCTTTAGCGGGGCACGGGGGCATCGGAAGCCGGAGCATCCGATGACTCGACCGCCGGTTCATCGGGTACAGGCTCAACCGCAGGCTCCGGTGCGGATTCGGGTTCCAGCACGGGGGCGGGATCTGTCGACTCCACGATTTCCACGACGGCCGGAGCTTCGGCCATGAGTTCCGCTGGCGGTTCTGTCATTTCGACTTCTGGCTGGATGACGGCCGCGGGTTCAGGTTCGACCTCCGGGACAATCTCCGGTTCGGGTTCGACGACTGCTTCAGGCACTACATCCGACTCCATAATAACCTTCGCCGGCGGCTTGACGTCCTCGGTCTCCTCGAAGCCGAACGTGTTGAGGAGCGTTTCGCGGCGGGGACGCTCACGTTCGCCCTCCTCGGGCGTGGCATTGATCATCGTGCCGTCACTCTTCACCGTGATGGCTTTCTTCGGCAGCGTGCTGTCGGACCAACCCTTGTGCCAGGGACTCGATTCGTTCCTGGAGTTGTGATAGAGGCGCTTTGTTTCGGTGATCGCTTCATCCGGCGTCTTCAGCACATACGGCGTCAGCAGCACGAGCAGCTCCGTGCGGTTCTTGCGCTTCGTATCCGCGCGGAAGAGCGCGCCGAGCAGCGGGATGTCACCAAGGACGGGCACCTTGGTGCGCGACTTCGAATTGTCTGTGCGGACCAGGCCACCCAGCACAATCGTTGAGCGGCTCTGTACGCCAATCTGGGCCGAAATCTCGCGTTTGCCGATGATGGGCACAGGGGTGTTGTTGATCGGCACTTCCGAAAGTACGTCGTCCGCATTCTGCGAGACCTCCATCATGACAAATCCGGAGGGATTGATGCGGGGCGTAACGGTGATCGTGATGCCGATGTTGCGGTATTCGAAGTTCTGCGTCTGCTGACCTGTCGTCTGCGTGCTCGTCGATGTCACGACCGGACGCTGCTCGGCTGCGACAATCTTTGCCTCCGTGTTGTCGGTTGTAAGCACCACGGGTGTCGAGACAACGCGCGCATCCGAGGATTGTCCGGCAAGACGGATAATCGCATCGAGGTTGAGGTCGGTCATCGTCAGGTAGTAGGACAAGCCGCCCGCACCGATACCCGTATCGGAGCGATCGAGAATCTTGTCGCCGCCGCGGAACGTTCCGCTGTCGACGACCTGTCCGCCGCCGAAGGCGAGGACGGGTTCGCGGATGGTGATCCCGCTGCCCGGACCAGCCTGTCGCTCGTTGTAGGCCACGACGGAGCGCTGCAGCCAATCGAAACCGGTCTCGACGGTGTCACCGAGGTTGACTTCAAGGATCACGGTTTCGATCAGGACTTGCGCCAGCATGATATCGAGGCTGTCGAGTACAAGTTCCAGCGCGTCCAGGTCGGACTTGCGTCCCATCAGCAGCAGGGAGTTCGTTCGCTTGTCGGCAAGGATCTTCGTCTCGGGCGAAAGTCGTCCAATGACGCCCTTCTCGCCACGTGCTTCCTGCAGCGTGGCTTGCGCCTGCTGCAACTGCACCTCGGCCGCGCGAACGACTTCATCAAGCTGGCGGCTTCCCTGCTGGCCTTCGGTCTGGCCGGGCTGCGCTGTGGTTCCGGCCTTCTTTTCGGACGACGCGGCGCCGATGAACTCGTTGAGGATGCCGGCGATGTCTTCGGCCTTCGCGTATTCGAGCGGAACGACGCGAACGCCGATATCCGCCTCGATCGGGCGATCCAGCACGGCAACGATCTTGTCGAAGAACGCGAAGTTTTCCGGGCGGGAGACGACGAACAGGATGCCCGTGCGATCATCGGCAATGATCTTCACTTTGCCACGGATGAGTCCGCGACCTGCTTCGGCTTCGGCGCTGGCGGCGCTTCCGGCGTCGCCGGATTCAGGAACACCCGGGGGCCGCGCGCGAATGACGCCCGGAATCGGCGGCGGCTGAGGCGCATTGGATGCCGCGCCTGTTTCCACCCTGGGCTTGTCTTCCTTGGCCTGTGAATCAGCGATGAGTTCGTTGAGTTTGCCCGCGACCTGTCCGGCTTCGGCATAGCGAAGCTCGTAAATGCGGGTCTCCACCTTGGATTCCGTGGGCTGGTCGATGTATTCAAGGATTTCAAGGATGCGTTTGAGGTTCGAAGCCGTGTCGGTGATGAGCATGCTGTTCGTGCGATCGAGCGGCTGGATCTTTCCATAGCCGTGAATCAGGCTCTGGATGATCGGCTGCGCCTCGGCGATTTCCATGTGCTGTAGGGCGACGACCTGGCTGATCAACTGGTCATTCTCGGGTAGAGTACTGTTCTCCGCATTCTGCAGGATGACGGGCATGCCCTCCTGTCGAGCGGCCGCGGTCTGCACGACCTTGAGGAACTTTGTTCCCATCGGCACGAGCGAAACGTTGTTCATCGCGAGAACAGCTTCGATGGCTTCAAGGCTCTCGGACACGGTCAAACGCGTCTGGCTCTTCAGGGTGATGGTGGCATTGATGCCGGGCGACTTGATCAAGGTGCGACCCATCAGGTCGGCGACGAACTCAAGGATCTGGTCGAGAGGGGAATCCCTGAAATTCAGCAGGATGAGTTTCTCCGAAGCACCGCCCGGAGGCGCGGCGGGAGGCGGTACGCCCGGAGGCGGGGGCACGGGAAACGTGTCGTCCTGTGCGGGCACGCAGATGGCAGACAGGAAGAACGTTATCGTCGTGTATGTAATCGGCGCCCTGAGGCGCAACATCCAGCACTTCCAACTCGTCATGCCGCTACTCTGTCCTTTCCTTCTCGTCACGGATTCGCAGGCGCCTGGCCCTCGGGTAAGGCCGGTTGGACCTCTGCCGGCTCTGCGGCCGCGGGAGCTTCAGGAATCTCCCTGCTGAACGCGCAGAACACCGTGAAATTGCCCTTCAGACGCCCCGCGACGCCCTGGGCCGGCGAGATTGTCAGCTGCCGTATGTCGAGAATAGCACCCTGCCCCTGCACGGCATATAGAAAACGAACGATCGAATCGAGCGTGCCATCCCACATGCAATCGATCGCGACTTCGGACAGGTCGCCGACCTTCTGCTCCTTGTCCGGCTCCATGCGCGAGATCGAAATCTGGTGCTCGTCGGCTGTGCGCTTGATGGTCTTGAGCAGCTCAGCCGTCACGGGCTGGTCCGGCCGGTACTTGGGCAGTCGCCCGCGCAACGCGGTCAACTCGGTCTCCCAGTTGGCCCTCTCGTTGATCAGGGCCCGCGCTTCGTCGTTCGCCTTGATCGTCTTTTCGCGCAGGCGTCCTGACTTCTCCCATTCGGCGAGCAGCGGCATTCCGATCAGGTACGAAAGACCGATCAGGAGAACGAAGAGCGCGAGGACGATGATCGACGTCTCTTTGCGCGAATAGGTCATGGCGATGACTCCTCATCGCCCATGCCTTCAGGCACGGGAAGGTTGCACGTGACCCGGAATACGGCGCGGCGACGTCCTCCGCGGTTCTCATCCGTCACACCCTCCGGCTTCACCTCGGTGTACATCTTCGAATCCTCGAGCCGCTGAATGAAGTCGTAGATGGGATCGCTCGTGTCCGCCTCGCCGCGGATGTTCAGCGTCGCAAACTTCTTGTACATGAACATCGTCAGCTCGATGCCTCCGGGAAGCCGCTCGCTGACATCGCGCAAGCACTCCAGCGCGGAATCGGACCGGTCGCTGTACTTCTTGAGGGCTTCGACTTGCGACCGGATTTCGGCGACTTCCGTCGCCGGCCCCTGCAATTGTGCCGCCTCCTTCTTTGCGCGGTCAAAAGCCCGGTTGCGAAACTCAAGGATGCCGAGTGCGACGCCAAGCAGGACGAGCCAGACGGCCAGCAGTGTTCCCGCGGCCATGACAAGGGTTTTGCGGTGCTTTGTGCTCTGGATGGAAGCACGCCACTCGGGGGGCGCCAGGTCGAGCACCGCGTCGCCCATCACGGAACGCCGGGCAAGACCCTCCGTGAGCGCAGGCAGGGCCTCTAGGTGATGGGGCTGAATCTCGAGCTGGCAGAGCTCGCCGAGGCGGGCGGGAATTGCGCGGTCGACACTGTCGCCGTGCCAGAATTCAACCCGATCGCATTGAAGGGGTCCCCACTCCGACTCCAGCGTCGTCAGCGTATAGCCAATCTCGTCCGCCAATTCCGTCGCTGCCTCCTCCACGGATGTTGACGAAGGAGTGCCAAGGGCCCGGAAGAGGATCGGCATGCCGTTCTGGACGATGATGAGCTCGGCGCTCCGTCCATCAACGATCAGGAGAATCTGGCGACCGGTTTCCGCAATGGCGCCCTGCTGCTTCAGGAGGAACCACCACCCCATGATCTCGACATCGACACGGCGCGGCGCGTGGCCGGCTTTACGGAGAATGTCGCCGAGCTTCTCCACGCGTTCCTTCTGCGCGGTGGCGATGAGGACGCGGGACATGCTTTCGGTCTGGTCGAGCACTTCCGTCCCGATCAGCATGTGGTCGAGCGGAAAGGGACAGAACTTGTCCACCTGCAACTCGGCCATGCTGTGGAGCTCGGCCCTATCCGTCGTAGGAAACTGAACGACCCGCATGAGGACCTGATCCGTGCTCAGCGCGAGGGAGACCGAACCCTTGACGCCGCCGCAGGCTGCCTTGAAGGCCGCAACGCCTTCCGGTGTCGATAGATCCGTAACACCATCCGGCAGCTTCAAGGGTACGTCACACGACTCCGCCAGTTCCAAGGAACCCTTCTTCTCCCGGAGCGTGGTCCACTGGGCTGACGCCTCGCGCAACGTCAGGGCTGTAATGATGTGGTCAGACATGCGGTAAGATACTTCAGGCGCAATGGTTAATGGTTAAGGGTGGGTGAAGAAAGCACATTCTAGCCATGGCTACGGCATCGCCTCCTCGCGCCAGAACAACGGAACCACAGAAGATTCCGCAACCTGGAGAATACACCAGACGCCACTCTTCACCCCGTTGACTTCGCCGATGGAGACAACGCGGATGTATTTGCGGTCACTCGTCGTGAGCCGCGCGCTCAGCTCCGCCGTCATGCCCGGTATTTCGCCCAGATCCTTCAAGCCATCATCCTTCGTATTGGATTGACCATCCACACCCAGCCTGCGTTCAAGAATTTCGTCCACCATCTGCTCTTCCATGCCCACGAAGGTCATCAGGACCTCGCGGCTGGCCGTATTGACATTCACCTTCCCGTCGCCGTAGGTCGTCAGCCACTGGATGATGCCGGTCATCGGAGGATCTTCTTCGTTTTCACCGGGACCTCCGAAAACGATTTGCTCCGTGAAACCTTTGATCCGCAGGAGTTCGTCCGCCGTGTCGAGCGGCGCATTCTTGCACTCGTAGCCCTGGTCCTTGTAGTAGGCATCGTCAGACTCCGCGCCGTTCAGGCGGTGTTCGTCACCCGGGTCAACCCAGTCCGTGAAACAGTCGATCAACTCAGGCCACATCTCCTGCGGCACGCCGGACTGGTCGAGAATCTCCTCCCAATCCGAGTCGGTCAGCATGTTGACATTTCGCCGTCCCTCCTCGGGCATGATATCGAGGGTAAAGAATCCCGCGCCCAACTCCTTCTTCAGCCCCGTGGCGGGAACACCCTTTTCGAGGTTGTTCGCAGCAACTGCAAGGTCCAGGTCCTCGCCATCATCGATGACCAAGTCACCTTCCGTACCCTTCTCCACCTTTTTCGTCAGCGCCACTTTCGCCCACTCGACCCCGGCTTGAGCGAGATACTGGGCCTTGAAGCGATTCCTGCCATACGCCGTGACTTCAGACTCCACCCGCATCTCATAGGCAAAGGACCCGATCATCATCGAAAGCAGCAGGAGAACCCAAAGGGCCACAATCAGCGCTGCGCCGCGTCTGGAGTCCTGCTTCATCGCGCGACACCCTCCGTCGGCACGGCCTGTTGCTGCTGCGGCGGCTGCTGCGTGTTGTCGCCCTGCGGACCGGGTGATACCGGCTGGCCATCTCCCCCCTGCTGGGCTTCAACGACGGCACCGGTCACGGCCGGAGCAATCGGAATCTCAATCAGCCGGCTGAGCTTCATCGGCGGGTCGTACTTCTTCGGCGCCTGCATGAGGAGAGTGATCCGAATCAGGCGTGGCACCGCGTTGGTGTCTTCCCACTCGTCATCCCATGTCTCGTTCTCGAAGTCATAGACCTCGCATTCAAGGCCGCGGACCTTCGAGGTGATATGCATGGGTTCCGGATCCACTTCCTCGCGCTCGGCGAAGTGGGACCAGGCCGACACGGTGAAGGAATCGTCGCCATCCTCGTTGTCATCGATCGTGACCTCCAGCCGGTGCAGGCCATGGCGGAGATCAGAATCAGGCGGCATGAAGGCCATGCTTGAACTGACCCAGCTGATCGTGTCCCGCGGATACTGGCCGCCTTTCGCTTCGAGCCAGAAGCCGTACTTGTCCGGCGTTGATGCATAGAATGCGGCGGACCGGAGGGATGACACCAGTTGGTCCATGACGAAATCACCGTGATGCATTTCCTCCAGGAACTTCGTTCCCCGGGTCCACCCGTCGATTGTCGCCGCGAAGGTCTTCCAGATGACGATGAAGGTCATGCCGAGGATGACGACGGCGACGAGGATCTCCAGGAGCGTGAAGCCGGCCTTGTCTGTTGCCTTGCCCTTCATTGTGCCGCCGTCCCGGGAAGGTCGTCATTCGGCCGGTGCAGGTAAGTCACAATGGTCTCGCGGCCCTTGGTCGAGCCGTCGGTCCAGACGATTTCGGTCGTGATCCGGTAAAGCCCGTCGTCCTCCGGCCCCACGGGTTCCACCTCGCGCCGCCAGTCGAAATTCTCGTAAGGCCGGTCGAGCGACCCGCTGTCGCTGGCATTTTCGATCTTCTCTTCGAGCTGGATCGGATTCTTCAGTTCCACGCGGGCCATCGCCTCCCGGGCGATCTGGTAGTTGCGCGCCTGGCGCGCCACCGCAAGGCACTTCGCGCCGGCCGCGACGATGCCCGCGATGCCCATGCCGAGGATCGCCGTGGCGATCATGACTTCGATGAGGGAGAGGCCGGATTTTTGATTTTGGATTTTGGATTTTCGATTGGGAAAGACGTTTCGTGTTGGGTCGCCCGCAATCGCAAATCCAAAATCAAGAATCACAAATCTCCTATTCACTCACGACCTCGATTCCGCCGGAGAGTTTGTCGGACTTGATGGTCACGGATTTGTTGCGGTCGTCGACAAGGCGGACTTCGAAGCCGTCGGACATTCCGCTCGGGTAGTAGTTCACCCAGTACACGCCTGTGCTTTCGGCGTCCTTCGCTTCGGTCGAGAAATCGGATATCTCCACGCCCTTCGCCAAGGGTCGCGATTCCTCGAGCGTCATCTGAGCCGGGGCAACCTCGCCAGCTTCTTCCTCCCCATCCCCGGCCTGCTGGTACGTCTCCATCGGTGCTTCGTTTTCGATGCCCTTGGCGCGGGCTTCGAGGAATCCCCCGCGCTCCGACAAGCTGTCGCGCGATGGAACCGACACCACCTCAATCACCCGGTTCTGCCGGTCGAAGATGAGGGCCATCTGCGATTGCCGAAGCACGGCCATGTTGCGGGCGTACTTGTGCGATGTGACTACGGCGCGGCCCGAAGTCCTAAGCCTCGACCCCTGCATCGACTTTACAAAGGAGGGCAACGAGATTGCGGCGATAAGCAGGCTGATGCCCACGACGACGAGAATCTCCATCATCGTGAAGCCGGACGACCGTCGAGACCTCGGCACGAACCCTCTAGTCCTGCTCGTCGGCCTGTTTCCAGTTGGCGACATCGTCTTCACTGGCCACGCCGTCCATACCGTAGGAGTAGAGATCGAACTTCAGCGGCTTGTGCGAACCGGGATACGCGTAGTTGTAAGGATTCTTCCACGGATCCTTCGGAATACCTTTCTCGAGGTACGGATCGTCGCCCGAGGTCAGGGCATCGAGAGATTGGGGGTACTTTCCCTCTTCCATGTAGTAGGACTGCACGGCGAGACTGATCGCGCTGATGTCAGCGGCGGCCTTCGCACGACGCGCCTTCTCGATGTTTCGCGGCACGGCCACCGCGGCAATACCGGCAAGCATGCCGATAATGACGACGACCAGGAGGATCTCGATAAGTGTAAAGCCGGCCCGGCTGTTGCGGCGACGCTGTTCGTTCTGATTGTTCATGGGGTTACCCTTCTATCTGACTTGGACACCTGAAATGGCAGTGCGTTCATACTTTAATTCGCCGCGCGCTACATCTTCAAACCGCTGGTCAATTCAAACACGGCCATCAGCATGCTGACCGCCACGAAACCGACGAGCACGGCCACGACAAGGATGAGGATCGGCTCCAGCACCGTGGTCAGCACTTTGACGGCACGGTCCAGGTCGGAGTCATAACGGCGAGCGATGTTGTTCAAGGCCGACGGCATATCGCCCGTCTCCTCTCCGATCGCCAGCATATCGGTCAACAGCGGCGGGAAGACCTGGCCTTCGGCCAGCGGACCCGAAATCGTCGAGCCGTCCGTCACCCGCGTCCGCGCGTCACGAATCTCGCGGGCGATCACCGTGTTGCCCACCGTGTTCTCCACGATCGCGAGCGCGTTGAGGACGGGTACTCCATTCTGCAGCAGGGCGCCCAGCGTGCGGGCGAACTGCGCGAAGGCGTTGGCGGAGATGATCTGCTTGAAGATGGGCATACGCAATTGGAACCCGTCCCAGCGCAGCCGGCCCTTTTCGGTCTTCAGCGACCGCTTGAACCATCCCACAAGCAGGAAGATGCCGATCAGGAGAATCCAGCCGTAGTGCAGCAGGAACTTGCTGGACCCCATCAGGATCTGCGTCGGCAATGGAAGGGTGCCGCCGATGTCCTCGAAGACCTCGGCGAACTTCGGGATCACGACCAGCATCGTGAAGATCATCGTGAGTACGCCAGCGCCGAGCACGATGGCCGGATAGGTCAATGCCCCCATCACCTTCTCGTGCGCTTCCTGGAGTCGCTCGTAATGCTTACACAGCCGCTCGAGCGCCTCCGAGAGCTGGCCACTCGCTTCGCCCGCCCTCACCATGCTGACGTACAGATTGCCGAAGGATTTCGGCCACATCGTGAGCGCCTCGGAAAGACTGGCGCCTTTGATAATCTCGTCGCGCAGCCCGATGACGATGAGGTCCTGGCCCTTCTTGCCCTTGCGCTTCGCCAGCGTATTCAGGGCAGTGCCGAGCGTCATGCCCGACTGAAGCAGGTCGCTCAGCTCGCGCGAGAAGAGGAGCAGGTCGCGGATACTCAGTCGTGGCTCGCGCTTCGGTGCGGACAGGCCGAGGAAGGTAAACTGGGGTTTGGGAGCGGACTTCACGGCTGGCGGTGGTGGCGGCGTCCTGGCTTTCGGCTTTTCCTTCGGCTCCGGCGCTTTCTTCGGCGGCGCCCCTGCGGCGGGCGCGGCGCCCTCCGTGACGGACACGGGCATGCAGCCCATGCGCTCGATCTGGAGGAGTGCGTTGCGACGATCCGACGCGTTGACCGATCCGGTCACGCGCTCCCCGGTGGTGGACCGGGCTATATAGGAGTATTGAGCCAAGGCAGCGCTTCAGGTGTCAGGTTTCGCCCATCACGTCTCGGCCAGCTCTTCATCGTCTTCCGAAACGCGGATGACTTCTTCAATCGTCGTCACGCCCTTCATGACCTTGCTCCAGCCGTCATCGCGAAGCGTGCGCATGCCGTGCTTGATCGCCTCCTGCTTGATGGCGACGGAGGATGCGCGGGAGACGATCAGCGGCCGCAGGCTGTCGGTGATCACAAGGATTTCGTAGATGCCTGTTCGCCCCCGGAAGCCCGTGCCGCGGCATTCTTCACATCCGCAGGGCTCGTAGATCGTGCCTTCGCTGAGCCGCTCCAACGGGAATCCCGCTTCCTGCAACAGCTTCTCGTCGACCTTCCACGGCTTGCGGCAGGCCGGACAAAGCTTGCGAACAAGTCGTTGCGCGACGAGGCCTTCGACGGAGGACGCAATCAGGAAGGGTTCGATGCCCATGTCCGTGAGACGCGTCACCGCGCCCGCGGAATCGTTCGTGTGAAGCGTGCTGAAGACAAGGTGACCCGTCAGCGCGGCGCGGATAGCGATTTCCGCCGTTTCTTTGTCGCGAATTTCGCCAACCATGATCACGTCGGGGTCCTGGCGAAGGATATGACGCAGGCCAACCGCGAAGGTCATGCCGATTTCCGCTTTCACGTGAATCTGGTTCACGCCCGCCATTTCGTATTCGATCGGGTCTTCGATCGTGAGGATGCGGAGATCCACGGAGTTGATCGTATGCAGCCACGCGTAGAGCGACGTGGACTTACCGGATCCCGTGGGTCCCGTCACGAGCAGGATGCCGTGCGGCTTGTTGATGAGCTTGAGCAGGACCTGCGCGTCGCGGTCCTCGAGGCCGAGGCGATCCATGCCCAGCATACCGCTCGAACGCATGAGGAGACGAAGGCTCACGCTCTCGCCATACACCGTCGGCATCGTGGACACGCGGACGTCGATTTCCTCGCTCTGGATGCGGAGGCTGATGCGTCCGTCCTGCGGCAGGCGCTTTTCCGCAATGTCCATGTTCGCCATGACCTTGATGCGGGAGATGATCGCGGCCTGGAATCGCTTGAGCTGCGGAGGCACCGGCGTCTGGTGCAACACGCCGTCCACACGGTAGCGGATGCGGAGGTCGTTCTCCTGCGGTTCGAGGTGAATATCCGTCGCACGGTCCTTGTGCGCTTCCCAGATGATCTGGTTCACGAACTTCACGACGGACGCTTCAGAATCGAGCTCGCTGAGGTCCTGGTTTGACAGGTCCTCGGCAGGCGCCACTTCAATGCGCCCATCCTGCATCATGCGGTCCAGCGTCTCGGCGCCGACGCCGTATAGCTTCTTGGACGTCTTGGCGATTTCCGCCGACGGGCTCAAGGCCAGGCGGATGCGGAATCCGGAAGCCAGCCGCAACGCATCCACCAATCCGGGCGTGAAGGGGTCGTTCGTCGCCACGCGGAGCGCGCCGCTTTCCATGCCAAGGGGGAGCACGTTGTACTGGAAAACCGCCTTCGTAGGCAGCTTGTCCAACGCCGTCTTGTCGAGCACCGGCTCAAGATGCTTTACAAACGGATGCCCCATCGCGCCCGCGAGGGCCTCTAGAAAGGCGTCTTCTCGGCAGTAGCCCAGATCCACAACGAGATCGCTTAGGGAGCGGGCGGACTGTTGCTGGCGACCGAGCAAGTCCTCGATCTGCGCGGGCGTGAAGAGTCCGCACTTCTCAAGCAGGCCGGCTAATTTGGGTTGAGTGGCTGTCGCCATGATGAACTACAGAGTATAGACCCCTCAAGGGCCTCTCGTGTTCATTTATCGACCGGAATCCACTTCGGGTCAAGGTGGATGCAGCATTTCAGGCCGGCCGCAGGTAGACACGGAACTCTGTGCCGGCGCCTAGTTCGCTGTCGCAGCGAACGAAGCCGCCGACGCGTTTCACGGCGGCGTAGATCATCGCGAGGCCGAGGCCTTTGCCCTGTCCTTTCGGCTTCGTCGTGTAGTAGGGCTCGAAAATGGCCTGCCGGACTTCCGGCTTCATCCCCGCCCCTTCGTCGCGAACAGTCATGGCCACATAGGGACCGGCTCGGCCCTCAAGCTCGGCTGGCATGGCCACGCGGGTAACAATGTGCACATCACCACCCGCCGGCATCGCCGTCCGGGCGTTCAGGAGCAGCTCGGCAACAATGACTTCAATCTGTCCGTTTTCAACCAGGACCAGGTTGACCTCAGGCGATAGATCCATGCTGATGGTCAAGCCCGATGCAGCCTCCGTCGCCGAAACGGCGGCCTGAATCGTACTGTTCAAAGGGATCTGGGAAGGATTCGCCGTGCTCGTGCGGAGGGCATGGAGGGTCTTGGTGAGCGTCAGCGCCTTCTCCCCTGCCACGACAATTTCGCTCATGAATTCGCGCATGGGATGATCCGGCGGCAGGTCATCCTTGGCAAGGTTCCCGTAAGCCAGAATCGGCGTGAGATAGTTGTTCATGTCGTGGGCTACGCCCGCGGCAAGCCGTCCAATGGCGGAGGTCTTCTCCTCCTGCAACTTGCTCTCCAGCTCCGCGATACGACGCTTGAGCTGTTCCACGTCGCCATCGGCATCACGCACTATTCGATTGAGTGTTTCCATAATGGGAACCCCTTCCAAACCAAGGATCCATCCCTGCACGGCTGATCTATGTAGCAGAGATCACGCCAAGGCCAGGCAATCAGGCTAATCCTGTACGGTTGACAGGGCTTGTCGGGGCTGCCGATACTGCCGCCGTGACAAAAGATACCACGATTCAAATAGGGGCGGATGGGGTCGATACGGCCCGTATCGTGCGTGAAATCAAGGACTCCGTGGCCCGGAAGGCCTCCGACGGGGCTTATGCAGATGCGAGAATCGCGCGCGCGGAACGCCTCAATCTTGTGAATTTGAAAGACGATGAGGAGTTCCTGGCGTTTTACCTCCGGTCCCTCCGGGAGGCCTCTTTTGTCGATATCAACGACTTTGAGATCCGCGAAAGGCGTGCATCCTTGGCCGCCCCGTTCCTCGTCAGGCTGAAGAAGACCATCTGGAAACTGCTCAAATTCTACACCTACCGCCTCTGGTCCCAGCAGAACACCGTCAACGGCCTGCTGGTCACCGGCATGGAAAGCCTCGACGAGAAATACGAGGACAAGATCAAACGCCTCGAAGCCCGCATCGCGGAATTGGAATCCAGAACTTCAACCACGAATAAACACGAATGAACACCAATCGGAAAACATTCGTGTCTATTCGTGTCCATTCGTGGTTGTCAATCTGATGCCCACCGCCCAACGCATCGCATTCGTGGCCCCCCGCTTCTCCGAGAAGGGAACCATCGGCGGCGCGGAAACGCTCCTTAAAGCGCTCGCCGAGCGATGCGCGAAGGCGGGGCGTCAGGTGGATTTCCTGACGACGTGCGCGACGAATCACTTCACATGGGCCAACGATGTTCCGCCAGGCGTGAAGGATGTGAACGGAATGAAGGTTCACTTCTTCGCCGTGAACGCGGACCGCGATATTGCCGGCTTCCTCGATGTGCAGGGGCGGATCGACAAGGGCGTGCGGGTGTCGCGCGCCGACGAAGAGAAGTGGATCTCCAACAGCGTGAACAGCCGCACGCTGATCGACCACCTCCGCGCACACGTCGCAGATTACGATGCCATCATCCTCGGTCCGTATCTCTTCGGCGTCACCTATTTCGGCAGCCGGGTCGCCCCCGCGAAAACCTTCCTCGTTCCCTGCCTGCACGACGAGGTGTTCGCCTACCTGGGCATCATGAAGGATATGTTCCTCTCCGTGCGCGGACATCTCTTCAATACCGCACCGGAACGCGACCTCGCGCAAAAACTCTACGGCGTGAAGGAAGCCGTTTCGTCCGTCGTTGGCCTCGGCATGGATTCCTTTGACGTGGATCCGCAGGCGTTCCGGCGATCCCGCAATATGACGGCGCCGTACATCATCTATTCGGGCCGCCGCGAAACGCTGAAGGGAACCCCCCTTCTCTGCGCTTACATGGACACGTTCCGCGAGCGTACGAAACGTGATGTGAAGCTTGTATTCACGGGAAGTGGAACCATTGAAGCTCCCGACACACTGCGCGAACACATCATCGATTTGGGCTTCGTTTCTGAGCAGGACAAGCGGGAGGCAATGGCGGGCGCTTTGACGTTCATCCACCCTTCCGTCAACGAGAGCCTCGGCATCGTCCTGCTTGAAGCGTGGCTGGCTCGCACCCCGGCCCTGGTCCACGCCACGAGCAAGGTGCTTCAGGACCAATGCCAGCGCAGCAATGGCGGGCTGTGGTTCAAGAATTACCCGGAGTTCGAGGAGGAGTTGCTCCTGCTTCTCGAACAACCCGCGCTGCGAAATATGCTGGGCGAATCGGGTCGCCGCTTTGTCGAGTCGGAGTACTCCTGGAACGCCGTCGAGCAACGCATGTTCGCGGCGCTGGATCGTTGACCGCACCATGCAGGCCATCCATCAATTTGTCGCAGGCTTCAGCAATGGCGACGCCATCAGCAACGAAGCACGCGTTCTGCGCCAGCTCTTCCGCGGCTGGGGCCATGCATCGGAAATCTACTGCGAGCTGAAGCGCATTCTGCCGGAGCTGCGTGCTACGACGATCGACCTGGCCACGGCGGCGGCAACGATTCGTCCCGATGACATCGTGATCCTGCATTTGTCCA
The DNA here is from genome assembly GCA_964503335.1 of uncultured Verrucomicrobiota bacterium. Lineage (GTDB taxonomy): Bacteria > Verrucomicrobiota > Kiritimatiellia > CAIVKH01 > CAIVKH01 > CAZCZZ01. The sequence goes on along the minus strand of CAZCZZ010000007.1, from coordinate 22,888 downwards.
TTGGCTCGCCGGTCAACGACGCCTTCGCCGCGCTGAACTGTCGGAAGGCGATCATCTACCACAACATCACCCCGCCCCACTTCTTCCAGGGTGTCCAGCAGGAGATCGTCCACAACCTGAAGAAGGGCCTGGAGCAGGCCCGCATGCTGGCGGGAAAAGCGCCTGTCATCATGGCAGTGAGCCAGTTCAACGCCGGCGAACTTGAGGCCATGGGGCACCGGAACGTGAAAGTCCTTCCTCTATTCCTGGACCGTGCCGGATGGGACATCGCGCCGAACCGTCGCGTGACGGGTCTCTACAAGGACGGCAAGACGAACATTCTTTTTGTGGGTCGCTGCGCCCCGAACAAGCGAATCGAGGACCTGCTCGCCGCGTTCTACTACTTCCAGAGATTCGTCGAACCGGAGTCGCGGCTCATCCACGTCGGCTCCTACGCGGGCATGGAGCGCTATTATGCGCTGCTTCGCACGAAGGCCGTGGAGTTGAAGTTGCAGAATGTGTTCTTCGCGGGGTCCGTGCGGCAGGATGAACTGAATGCCTACTACGACTGCGCCGACGCGTTCCTATGCCTGAGCGAACACGAGGGGTTCTGCATTCCGGTGCTCGAAGCGATGGCGCACAAGGTGCCCGTCGTGGCCCACGCCGCGGCCGCCATTCCCGAGACACTCGGCGGCGCGGGCATTCTGCTGTCCGAAAAGAACTACGACCTCGTGGCGGAAACGCTCGGAAGGGTGGTTCGCGATGAATCCTTGCGCTCCGCCGTCATTGCGAAGCAGACCGGGCGGCTCAACGCCTACATGAAACGGGACTTGCACGCGGAACTGCGGGAGCATCTCGCGTCGCTTATGTAGTACCCGCTCCACGAGCGGGACTTTGCCGATCTGATACGCCTCACGGAGGCGTTTCTACAACTCGTCGTTGAAGGCCAACGCCATCAACTGCGT
>CAZCZZ010000007.1:0-21844 GCA_964503335.1 uncultured Verrucomicrobiota bacterium | reverse complement strand
TCGTTCGCGCCATAGAGTACACAGATCGTTCCGGGGCTGAACCGATTGAGCAAGGAGCCCGCACGGCTCGCTCCGCCATCGCTCTTCTCGCCGCAGGCGCCCTGGTTGATCGTACGCTTGCCAGATAGTCCGGCAAGCCGGCTGGGATACGGCGCACCCGCGGCGGCGCATTCGCCTTCCGTGATGCTGTCGCCGAGGCATAGCACGGTGCCTACATCATTGTCGCCGTAGTCGAAATCCGGGCTGTCATCGCCGTCATCGGAATTACAGGCCGCAAGGCTGAGCATCGTGGCCGCCACGGCGAGCGAACGAACAAACCATCCACGCTTGAGTATCTGGATCATGATTTCCCCAACCCTCTCTTTGATTCGCGTGGACGTTAGCGACGGGGAGTCGATGTTTCAAGAGCCAAGGGTGGCGGAGGGGGTGGGATTTGAACCCACGGGGCACTTTTAGGGCGCCCTCTCGATTTCGAGTCGAGTGCCTTTAACCACTCAGCCACCCCTCCTCAAGTGAATTGGCAACAAGTCAATAGACTCGATGCGGCGGGAGAATGTAGTCATCCGAAACGGGTCGGGCAATCAGGAATTCTGGCCGGAAAGTCTACTGCACCGCGGGCAGGATGCCTTCACGCACGAGTTCCGCATCCTGCTCCGGCGTAAGCGGAATCGGAAGCGGCGGGAGGCCCTGGCGGATGACTTCCATCTGGTACTCCTGCAGGTGTTTGGCAAGTTCTTCGCCACTGTACTTCGGGGCTTCCGGCGGAGGCTGTTGCTGCTCCATCTGGCGGAGGCGGCGGCGCTCGGCGTACGAAGGGGCTACCGTGGATGATTGAGGAGCCATGGCGGGCGGCGAAGCAGCCTGCGGCACATTCTGCCCAGTAATCGACTTCACCTCGCCGGACTGGAGCTTCATCAGGGCCATTTCGCTGCCTTGGCGAAGGACCACTTCCTCGGCTTCAAAATCCGCGGAGACGACTTCGATGCCGTCCTGCGACTCACCCTGCCCCATGGTGTAGGGCTTGCCCGTGCGCGTGTCGATAAAGCCGATCTTCTTCGTTCCGTCATCCACCTCGATAATCATGGAGAGTCGCAGGCTCTGGGCGAAGGAGACCGGAGGCGGACCAGGAGGAGCCGTGTTCTCGGAAACCGGTGGTAGGTCGCCGAAGGGCTTGCGGTCCAGAATGACCTGGTAACGACCAAAGCCCTCGTCCTGCGCTTGTGCCGCGAAGGCGAAAAGTACGACCACTGCGGATAGGATGTTGGTTCTCATGTCCTGTATAGACGCTACAGCGGTGGTTTTCGTTGAGCAAGCAGGCAAAGCAATTTATAAGCACCCGCATGACGGCGCCATCCTTACGCATCACGAGCCTGCAGAACCCCCGGGTCAAGGAGGTCGTCAAACTGGCCAAACGGTCGCACCGCGACGAATTGGACCTCGTCGTCATCGAAGGTTACCGGGAAATCAAGCGGGCTTTGGACAACGGGGTGAAACCCCTCACCCTCTTCTACAGTCCCGAGTGGTTCCAGGGGACGAATGAGCAGGTGCTGATCGACCGTTGCCGCGATGCGGGCTCCGAGCTCTTCGAGTGCTCCAAAGAAGTGTTCGAGAAGATGGTGTACCGGGACCGCTCTGAAGGGCTCCTCCTGCTGGCACCCCAGATCAAGGGCACGCTCGCCGACCTGAAACTGCCCGAGCGTCCGCTTCTGATCGTCGCGGAGGCCATTGAGAAACCGGGCAACCTCGGCACGATTCTCCGGTCGGCGGATGCGGCAGGCGTCCACGCGGTGATTGTCTGCGACAAGTGCACGGACATCAACAATCCGAACGTCGTGCGCGCAAGCATCGGCACCCTCTTCGCCCTTCCGGTTGTTGAGGCCACGTCCGACGAAGCGCTGGAGTGGCTCCGCCAGAGGGATATCCAGATCCTGGCCGCGACGCCCCACACGGACCGGGAGTATACGCAAGCCGACATGACCAGGGGCACGGCCATCGTCGTGGGTGCCGAGCAATACGGGTTGAGCAGCACGTGGATGGAAAAGGCCACGGAGAAAGTTAGAATTCCGATGCTGGGCCAGAGCGACTCCCTGAATGTAGCCGCTGCTACTACAATTCTTCTCTACGAAGCCGTTCGCCAGAGAAGAACTACCAGTTCCTAACATGTTGATCCCGGGGTTTGCCCGATTGACGTCCGGGCCCTTCCCCGCGTAGGCTGAAGCTTCCGCGGCGGTGCGCGGGGTGAACATGAAGACGCCTGTCCAAAGGGTATTTCTCGCCGGCATCATCCTCGCCCTGTTCATCGCATCCATTCTCGCCTTCACATCGAGTCGATCCACAACCCAACTCGTCCAGGCCTATAAGGATGTCGAACACACCTTGAAGGTGCTGGATCGCCTCTCGTCCGTGCTGACCGTCATGCTGGATATCGAGACGGCTGCGCGCGGCTTCGCGCTGACAGGGCAGGACGACTTCCTCGAGCCACGAACCCGGGCGCTGGCAAACGTCGACGTGGACATGGCCGAACTGCAGTCGCTCACCGCCAACGATCCCGCCCAGCAGGCGCGGCTCGTCAAGCTCGGTGAAAGCGTGGCGCGAAAGGTCGGGATCACGGAGGACGTGATCACATCCCGACGCGAGCTGATCCCGGATGAGGAGAAGCTACCCCTGCTCAATCGAGGCAAGGAGGCGATGGACGATGTGCGCGACGGAATCTACGCGATGCGCGCCGTGGAACTTGAGTTGCTCGCCGCACGCAGCAAGGAAGCGAACCGAAGGGCGGCGAGTACGAAGCGCCTGGTGACTTTGCTGATCACATTCATGCTGGCGCTGCTCTTCTACATGTCCATCACCATCGTGCGTGAGCTGAGACGGCGACAGCGGGTCGAAGACCAGCTCCGCGAAGCAAGCGACAGGATTCACGATCTCTACAACTACGCGCCCTGCGGCTATCACTCCCTGTCCCCGGAAGGCGTGTTCCTGGAGATCAATGACACGGAGCTGAAGTGGCTCGGTTACGCACGCGACGAGGTCGTCGGGAAGCTGCGATTCAGCGACATCCTGACGGACGATAGCCTCCGCGCCTTCGAGGGCTCGTTTGCCCGCTTCAGGGACGAGGGCTTCGTCAACAACCTGGAGTTCAACGTCCGGACGAAGCACGGGACCATGCTACCCGTTTCCGTCAGCGCCGTCGCCATTCGCGATGAGCAGGGTCGCTTCGTGCGCAGCCGCTCGACGATGTCCGACAACAGGGAACGGAAACTGGCCTACGAGAAGATCCAAGCCAGCGAGCGCATGCTTCAAGCCATCATCAACAATGCGGAATCGATCATCTTCACCAAGGACCTCGATGGCCGCCTGACTGTGATCAACAGGGCCTGTGCCAAGGCGCTCAACATGGACCCGGCGGATGTGATCGGAAAGTCGGCCTTCGATCTCCTTCCACGCGACCAGGCGGAAAGCGTGACGGCACTCGATCGCGAGATGTTCACATCGGGCCAGATGACGCGCCGCGAGGAAACGGTCATCATGGACGGAAAAACGCGAACCTACATTGCCGTTCGCTTCCCCCTCTTGGATGCCGATGGCAAGGTGATCGCGCTCTGCGGAATGTCCACGGAAATCACCGAGCTGCGGATGATGGAACGAGCCATCCGGGACCTGAACGAGGGCCTCCGGGTCCAGAATGCCCGGCTTGAGGCGGCCAACAAGGAACTCGAAACGTTCGCCTATTCCGCGTCGCATGACCTGCGTGCTCCCCTGCGCAGCATCGATGGCTTCAGCATGGTCCTCCTGGAGGACTTCGGCCCGCGCCTTGAAGAAGAGGGCCGGTCTCATCTCGCACGCATCCGTCGTGCCTCCCAGCGCATGGCGGACCTGATTGACGACCTGACGAAGCTGTCGCGCGTAAGCCGTGCCGAGCTCCATATCGAAGATGTGGACTTGAGCGCCATGGCGGTCCGTATCGTGGATGATCTCGCCCTGGCCGAACCGGATCGCGCCGTGGATGTCTCGATCCGCCCCGATATGCACGTCCAGGCCGACCCGCGCCTTCTCGCCGTCGCACTCGAGAACCTGATCGGCAACGCGTGGAAATTCACGGGCCGGACGAAGGGGGCGCGCATCGAGATCGGCAAAGTGCAGGCCGGTCAGTCCGGATCCATTCCGGATACCGTCCCGACCAACGCAACCGTACTCTTCGTCAAAGACAACGGGGCTGGTTTCGACATGAACTATGTCGACCGCCTCTTCACACCCTTCCAGCGCCTGCACGCCGTCGAGGACTTCTCCGGCACGGGAATCGGCTTGGCCACCGTTCAACGCATTGTCCGCAGGCATGGCGGTGATGCGTGGGCTACCGCGGAACCGGGCAAGGGCGCCACGTTTTTCTTCTATCTTTGACAACTACGATGTTTGCTGTAGTCATTACATTAATCGAATCGAACCGGAGGTGATCTATGAATGATCGCAAGATCCTGCTGGTGGAGGACAACCCCGACGACGCAGCGCTGACCCTTCGGGCTCTCAAGAAGAACAACATCCGCAACGACGTGGTCCATGTGCGGGATGGAGCCGAGGCTCTTGAGTATATCCTTTGCGCGGGTGCGCATGCCGGACGCGACGTGGCGGAAGCGCCCGCGCTTATCCTGCTGGACCTGAAGCTCCCCAAGGTCGAGGGACTCGAAGTGCTCCGCCGCATTCGGGCCGACCCCAGGACGAAGACGTACCCGGTCGTGATCCTTACATCCTCGAAGGAGGAGCAGGATCTAATAAAGGGTTACAGCCTGGGCGCCAACAGCTATATCCGCAAGCCCGTCGACTTTGTGCAGTTCATGGAGGCGGTGCGGCAGCTCGGGCTTTACTGGCTCGTGCTCAACGAACCACCGCCCCCGCACGAGCGAGGATCGTGATCAACGACAGACAACAACGGAGACTGCGGCTCCTCATGGTCGAGGACTCGGAGGACGACGCGAAGCTGGTCCAGCGCGAGCTGAAGAAGGCCGGCTACGAGGTCGATTCCGAGCGCGTACAGACGCGCGACTCCCTGGATTCCGCGCTCAATCGCGGACCGTGGGATCTTGTCATCTCCGACCACAGCATGCCTTCATTCACATCGCTCGACGCCTTGTCGGTGATCCAGTCCCGCGGAATCGATGTCCCCTTCATCGTGGTCTCGGGCAGCATCGGTGAGGACCGCGCGGTTTCACTGATGAAAGCCGGCGCCCATGACTTCGTCATGAAGGACCGGCTGGCCCGCCTGACTCCCGCGATCGAACGCGAGCTTCGCGACGCGGACGAGAGGCGCGGGCGCCGCAAGGCGGAAGACGCCCTTCGCGTGTCGGAGCAACGCTACCGAGAACTCGTGGAGCAGATTCCCGCAGTGACCTACATCGCGGAACTCACGACGGATCGGAATGCCTACTATGTCAGCCCCCAGATCAACAACACCCTGGGCATCACGGACAACGAGCACCGCCAGCTGTGGCGCCATTTCCTGCACCCCGGGGACCGCCCCGCCGTTGCCGCGCTGCTGGCGCGAACGCGCGAGCAGTTGACGCCCTTTTCCTGCGACTATCGCCTGCTGGGACCGGACGGACGCGTGGTCTGGATCCATGACGACGCCGTGGTGGTGCGCGATGAGCTGGACCGGCCACTCTTCCTCCGCGGCTTCATGCAGGACATTACGGAGAAGAAGCAGGCCGAAATGTCACTCCTGGAGCGCGAAGACCAACTGCGACGCGCCCAGAAGCTGGATGCAATCGGCCGTCTCGCCGGCGGCGTGGCCCATGATTTCAACAACCTGCTCACGCCGATCCTCGCGTACAGCCAGCTCCTGATCGAGCAGCTCAAGGACCGGCCCGAATGTGTCGAAGCGGCGCAGGAGATCTCCAAGGCGTCCGAGCGAGCGGCGAAGCTCACGCGACAGCTGCTTGCCTTCGGCCGCAAGCAGGTCGCCCAGATGAAGCCGACGGACATTAACGCTATCGTGTCGGAAATGGACCGCTTCCTGCAGCGGACACTCGGCTCGGACATCGACCTCGTGACGGAACTCGAAGGCCATCTGGGCACGATTCTGGCGGATCCTTCGAACCTCGAGCAGATCCTGATGAACCTTGCCGTCAACGCGCGCGACGCCATGCCGTCAGGCGGCACGCTCCGCATCAAGACAAGGAACGTCACGCTATCGGAAGCCGATTGCCTGCGCATGCCGGGCGCTACACCCGACGACTATGTTCTCCTCACCGTTCGGGATTCCGGGTGCGGCATGTCGAAGGACGTGCGCGAGCGCGCCTTTGAGCCGTTCTTCACGACAAAGCCGGAGGGCCGCGGCACAGGACTGGGTCTATCAATCATCTACGGAATAGTACAGCAGGCTCGCGGCTTCATCGATCTCGACACGGAGGTCGGCAAAGGAACGGAATTCCGCCTCTACTTCCCTCGCATCACGAACAAGGCCGCGCATGCCACGGTCGACGCGAATGCCCCGGCTCGAGGAGGCCATGAAACAATCCTGCTGGTCGAGGATGAACAGATCGTACGCAAGCTGACGGTCCGGCTGCTGACATCGCTTGGCTATTCCGTGATCGAGGCCGGCACCGGGTTTGAGGCGCTCGAGCTGGCGAAGCAGCACGGCTCCAGCATCAGCCTCGTCCTGACCGATGTCATCATGCCCCAGATGGGCGGCCGCGAATTGGTCCGGCGGCTGGAGGAAGACGGCCACCGGTTCAAGGTGCTTTACACCTCCGGATTCACCGACCAGAACTTCGGTGATCCCGATACCCAGAAGGACCGGCTGCTTCTCGGCAAGCCCTTCACGAAGCAGGCGCTGGCGGAGATGGTGCGCCGGATCCTGGACGAGAAGGCGTGACGCGCAGCGGGTAACAATCCGCCCGCCGCGTCAATTGATGGACGCGGACGCCGTATTCCCGTCGGAATCCCTTGCCGTGAGCGTTTCGGAACCAGCTGTGGTTCGCGTATACGTCGTCGACGTGCCTGTGGTCGGGTTGATGCTGCCCGTTCCGCCGGAAAGCGTCCACGTGACACTGCCGGACGCATTGGCCGCGGTAAAAGTCGCCGAGCCGCCTGTGGCGACCGTGATGGACGATGGAGAAACAGACAGCGAATCGCCGTCACCGTCGCCACCCCCGCCGGTATCGATCTGGCCGGGTATCGTTGCCGTCGCCGAGAAGGTCGAGAAGAGGGACGGTTCAACCCACGTTCCTTGCATCGAACCCTGCGTCGAGCCGGTACTGTTGGAGCCGCCCGAAGTCGAAAGCGTGCCGGAGAAGGTGCCGCGCTGCCCCGCCGTGGTATTGCCTTCCATCGAGAACGAGGCGATTAGCGAGCCGCCCGCCTCCGCGACATCACCGATGGTGCCCCGGAAGATCAGGCCGTTGTTGTCGATCGCTTCAAGGCTGTCGCCGGCTTGGCGAAGGTCGAGCGACGAGATGCGCGCGCCCGTGTTGTTGGCCACGATGCGTCCGCTGGATGCCGTGTAGAAGCCGGAGTAGTTCACGCCCACGCTGCGTTCCGTGCCCGAGGCGGAATCGACTTCACACCCGGTCATCACGACCAGGTACCCCGCAAGGCTGAGACAGGCAACGGTGGCAAGGACAAGGCGCGGGACACGATTCATGGAACTCTCCTTCATGCTTCTGAGACAGCCGACGCTACGGACTCGTTCAATCTTTGGCAAGGGTGTTTCCAAGGGTTGGAAGTCCGGCGACCGGCTAGTTCCAAGGATTGGAAATCAGCCTGAGCCCGCCAGTTGTCCGCACGCCGCGCCGATCGCCACGCCGCGTTCCACGCGCACCGTGCAGGGTACACCGTTGCGCTCCAGGACTTCCTGGAATCTGTTCACGCGGTCGCGATCGGACCGTCCCAGCGGCGTGCCGGGAACCGGGTTCCACGGAATCAAGTTCACGTGGCAGAGGATGTAGCGATGCCCGTTCCGCCCGCCGTCGACTTCAAGGAGGTCGGCCAACCGCTGCGCCTGCTCCGGAAAATCATTCTTCTCCTTAAGGAGGACATACTCGAAGGAAACGCGGCGATGGGTCTTCTCCGTATACTCGCGGACGGAGTCGATGAGTTCCTTGATCGGATAGCGCTTGTTCACGGGCATCATCGCCGTGCGCAACTCGTCGTCGGGCGAATGCAGGGAAATCGCGAGATTGATCGGCAACGCTTCGTCGGCAAGTTTCTTGATGCCCGGGACGAGGCCGACGGTCGACACCGTGAAGTTGCGCGCCCCCATGTTGTATCCCTTCGGATCGTGAAGCCGCTCCACCGCCGCCCACCAGTTCGCGTAGTTGTTGAACGGCTCACCCATTCCCATGAACACGATGTTGGTCAACTTTCGAATCTCACATCCCGCATCTCGAATCTCTCGAATCTTTCTTAACTCCCTCTCCGCCCACATCACCTGCTCGACGATTTGTCCTGGCGTGAGGTCGTGGAGATGTCCGAGTTTGCCCGTCGCGCAAAAGACGCACGCCATCGGACATCCGGATTGGCTCGAGACGCAGACCGTCGCGCGATCCGTGTAGACCATGAGGACAGTCTCGACCGGCGAGCCGTCGGGCAGATGAAACAGCGCTTTCCGCGTCATGCCCTCGTCGCCCTCGTGCACGCGCCCAACCTTGAGCGAATGAAAGCACGTTTCCGCCGCGAGTCGCTCGCGCAGTGCCTGCGGCAGGTCGGTCATCGCCGCAACATCATCGACCATGTTCACGTAGAGGTGCCGGTAGATCTGCTTCGCGCGAAAGGCAGGCTGTCCCCACCCGTTCACCAGGGCCTCAAGGTCGGCCGGTGTCAGGTTGTACAGCGATGGCTTGGAGGTCTCTAGCGTCATTGCCGCAAACTATACAGGAGTTCGGCGACGAATGGTCAATCTTGTGCAAAAGCAAGACCGCGGCGGTACATACGGTTCATCAGGCTTTCCACGATTGTGCAAAACGTAAACTTTCCTAATACACGCTTTACGAGAGGCTTACGATTGCCACCGGCACGCTGGGCCTGCGCTGGACCGCTGCGTGGCATCTCGCTTGCTAAACAACATTCATCGGGGATGACAACAACCGGGCCGGCCAGTCCGAACGCTGCATGGCAGCGATGGCCGGCCCGAGGTAACTTTAAGTGCGTGAACAACTTGGCAGAATAAAGGTATAGTGCGAGGGAGAACGGCCCGGGGAGTCGCATGAAGAGAGTTCAAAACAGAAGCCAGTTGCTGCAGGAGGGAACGCCCCTCTTCGACGAGACAACGGCCAAGCGACTCTTCCAGGGACACACCGAGCCCGGCGCCGCGCGCGGCGTCCGCCGCAACCGACGCCCCTCGCAGACCAAAGTCGTTTCCGCCGCCCGCCGCGAGATGGCGGAAGAGACCGACTAGAAAATGGGTAAGGGTTGATGGTTGATGAAGAAATGCGGAGCCATGCGACGCATCCGCCCTCACTCATTAAGCATTAACCCTCAACCATTCTTCTCTTATCGGACGAGCATTCCCGCAATCGCTGCCGTCATGAAACAGGCGAGCGATCCGCCGATCAGCGCCCGGACTCCAAGTCGGGCCAGATCACTCTTCCGCGACGGCGCAAGCCCGCCGATCCCCCCGATCTGAATTCCGATCGACAGGAAATTCGAGAAGCCGCACAGGGCATACGTCGCGATGACGTACGATCGATGCTCCAGTTCCGGATTGCCCGCATCGTTCGCATACTGAGCCAGATGCGTGTACGCCACGAACTCGTTCAGGAACGTCTTCTCGCCCATCAACTGCCCAATGAACGCGCAGTCCTTCCACGGCACACCCATGATCCAGGCCAGCGGAGCAAACATCCAGCCGAGCAGCGTGTCGAATCCGACATTCGGATGTCCTGCAAGTCCGCACACCTGCTGCACGAGCCAGTTCAGCAGCGCGAGCAACCCCATGAACGCGACAAGCATCGCGCCCACGTTCAAGGCGAGTTGAAGGCCCGTGGTGGCCCCGTTCGCCGCCGCCTCCAGCACGTTCACGCTCGGATCCTTGTAGGGCAATTCCACGATGCCACGCGTCTTCGGATGCCCCGTCTCCGGGACAAGCAGCTTCGCCATCACCAGCGCTGCGGGCGCAGACATGACCGACGCGGCAAGTAGGTGGCCGGCAATGTCCGGGAAATGACCGCTCAACATGCCGACATACGCCGCCATCACGCCGCCGGCGACCGTTGCCATGCCGCCGACCATGACGCAGTGAAGCTCCGAGTCCGTCATATCCTGCACGTACGGCTTGATCAGCAGCGGCGCTTCGGTTTGTCCCACGAAGATGTTCGCGGAAGCCGACAGCGATTCCGCGCCGGACGTTCCACAGGTGCGCGCCATGATCCTCGCAAAGAGCAGCACAATCTTCTGCATGAGGCCGAGGTAGTAGAGGATTGAGATCAGCGACGAGAAGAACACGATTGTCGTCAGCACCTGGAAGGCAAAGAAGAAGCCCATCGACCCCTCAACCCCTGGCGGCACGGCCAGCGCATTAAAGACGAAGCGCGCACCCTCGACCTGGAAGCTGAGCAGCTTGTTCACGGCGCGGTTCATGAAATCGAAGAACCATTCGCCCGGCGTGGTCTTGAGAATCAGGACAGCGAAGACGAGTTGAAGTCCGATTCCCCACTGGACAGTCCGCCAGTTGATGGCCTTGCGGTTGTTGGAAAAGAGCCAACCCAATCCGACGAGAACGAGCAGCCCGACCAAGCTGATGATGGACTCGCGTATCATGCCGCGCGCCTCCGATTTTTTCTTGCCGCCCCCGCGCATGCCCCTAACCTGCACGCGAACAAAGGAGCCCGTTTCGCTTGCGTTCGTTACTTAAATTCTCCGGCTTTGTCGACGCGATTAACGAACAGCTCGGCCGCGTCGTCGCGTGGACCGCGCTCCTCACCGTCCTCGTCGGCTCGTGGAATGCCATCACCCGCTACCTCAGCCGCGAAACCGGAATGGACTTCCACGCCAACGCGCTGCAGGACCTCCAGTGGTATCTCTTCAGCGCCATGTTTCTCATCGGTGCCGCATTCACCCTGAAACGCGATGAGCATGTGCGCGTCGATGTGTTCTACCACGGCTTCAAACCACGCACCCGCATCCTCATCAACCTCGCCGGCCACACCGCGTTCCTGCTGCCATTCTGCCTCGTGATGATCTGGACCTCTTCGTCGATGGTCCGCGAATCGTGGAAGATCCTGGAAGGTTCACCCGACCCCGGCGGCCTGGTGCGCTACCCGGTCAAGACCATGATCCCCATCGCCTTCTTCCTGTTGTTTCTTCAAGGCCTGAGCGAAATCATCAAGCTCACGCGCGCCTGGAAGGCGCTTCGCGCGGTGAAACCGTCATGAGCATTCCCTTCGAATGGCTCGCTCCGATGATGTTCTGCACGCTGCTCGTGCTCATCTTCATCGGCTATCCCGTGGCCTTCTCGCTGGCGGGGACCGCGCTCATCTACGCCCTAATCGTCATCGCCAACGGGCTGCTCGATCCGCATTTCATGCTGATCCTGCCCGACCGCATTTTCGGCTTCATGTCGAACACCGTGCTGCTCGCCGTGCCCTTCTTCATCTTCATGGGCACTGTCCTTGAGAAGTCGCGCCTCGCGGAGGATCTCCTCACCACGATCGGTGGACTCTTCGGCCGGCTGCGCGGCGGTCTCTCCCTCGCCGTGGTCGCCGTCGGAACACTGCTGGCCGCCGCGACGGGCGTCGTCGGCGCATCCGTCGTCGCCATGGGCATGATCTCGCTGCCCGTGATGATCCGCTACGGCTACTCCAAGGCGCTGAGCTGCGGCGTTATCGCCGCATCGGCCACGCTCGGACAAATCATCCCGCCCAGCGTCGTGCTCGTGGTGCTGGGCGACCAGCTCGGCGTATCGGTCGGCGATCTTTTCCTGGGCGCGCTGATTCCCGGCCTCGGTCTTGCGGCGATGTATGCGATATTTGTCGCGGGCGTCGCGATATTTCACCCGACGGCCTCGCCCGCGCTGCCGCCGGAAGCCCGACCCTACAAAGGCGCAGCCCTCGCACGCCGCGTTCTTGTCGCCCTGCTCCCGCCGCTCATCCTGATCGTTGTTGTGCTCGGCAGCACCTTTATGGGAATCGCGACGGCGACGGAGGCCGGAGCGCTGGGTGCGGTCGGCGCCATGCTGCTCGCGATGGCCAATCGTCGACTCAACCTGCCCGTGCTGCGTGACGCGATGTATTCAACCGCGCGCCTCACGAGCATGGTGATGATGCTGCTCATCGGCTCGACAGCCTTCGCCCTCGTCTTCCGCGGGATCAACGGCGACCTCTGGATCGAGCATCACCTGACGAATCTGCCGGGCGGTGTGATCGGGTTCCTGATCGTCGCGAACCTGACCGTGTTCCTGCTCGGCTTCTTCATCGATTTCTTCGAGATCGCCTTCATCATCATCCCCCTTCTTCTCCCCGCGGCGAAGAAGCTCGGGATCGATCTCACGTGGTTCGGAGTGATGATCGGCATGAACCTGCAAACATCTTTCCTCACACCGCCATTCGGGTTCTCGCTGTTCTACCTGAGGGGCGTGGCTCCGAAGGAGATCAAGACGACGGACATCTATCGCGGCGTGCTGCCGTTTATCGCGATCCAGATCCTCGCGCTGGTGCTCGTGATTCTCTTCCCGGAAATCGTCACGAAGAGTCCGTAGGAGCCAATTGCCAGACCTGGAGCTGGCGTGACCCCACGCCGGTCTTACAGCCCATACTCGGCAATGAACTGCTCGATCGGAATTTCCGACGTTGCGAACCAGCGGTACGATTCCGTACGGAACTTCTTCCAGTGCTCGAACACGGTCCTGTACTGCTCACTCTTCGCCGCGTGGCCTTCCATGATTTCGAAGGCGATCCGTTTCGCTTCCTTCATCATGTCGTCCGGAAACTTTCGCAGCGTAACGCCTGAATCAAGCAAGCGCGTAAGCGCGGATGGATTCACCGTATCGTAGTGGGCCGTCATCCACATCGACGACTCGGATGATGCGACATCAAACGCGGCCTTGTAGGCAGGAGGCAGCGCTTCCCACGCTACCTTGTTCACGAGATACGTCAGCACGGGACCCGGTTCCCACCAGCCCGGGTAGTAGTAGTTCTTGCAGACCTTGTGGAAGCCAAGCTTCTCGTCATCGTACGGCCCCACCCACTCCGTGGCATCGATCGCGCCTCGCTCCAGCGCGAGATACAGATCCGATCCGGGAATGTTCTGCACGGTGACGCCCAGCTTGCTCATGACCTCGCCGCCAAGTCCTGGTATCCGCATCTTCAACCCCTTCAGGTCGTCCAGCGTCTGCACCTCGCGCCGGAACCAGCCGCCCATCTGCGCTCCGGTGCTGCCGCCGGGGAAATTGATGATGTTGAAATCCGCGTAGGCCGCGCGCAAGAGCTCGAGACCGCCCGCGTGATACAGCCACGCGAACTGCTGTCGCGTCGTCAGTCCGAAGGGCAGGCTTGTCTCAAACGCAAAGACGGGATTCTTGCCGGTGTAGTAGTAGCTCGCCGTATGACCGCACTCGACCGCGCCCTTCTGCACACCGTCGAGGACCTGCAGCGCCGGCATCAGTTCGCCGGGTGCGAAAACACGGATTTCAAACAAGCCGTCGGTCAACTCGCTCACGCGCTTCGCAAAGAGTTTTGCCGCGCCATTGATGGTGTCCAACGCGGGCGGATAACTCGACGCCAAGCGCCATTTCACGACCGGCCGGTTCACATCCGCCGATGCGGCGGGCTTCGCCACACAGCCGCTCGCCACGAGAGCGGCGGCGGGCAATGACTGCTTGAGAAAATCGCGGCGCTTCATCATCACACCTCGCTTGTTTGAAAGCTGGGCAGATGCTACGTATCCCGCCGCCATGCTCAAGAACGATAAATGGATTACGCAACAGGCCCGCAAGGGCATGATCAAACCCTTCGTCCCCGAACTCGTCCGCCGTGTCGAAGATCGCCATGTGATCTCCTACGGTCTCAGCAGCTATGGGTACGATATCCGCCTCTCGCCATCGGATTTCCGCGTCTTCCGCCACGTCCCCGGCACCGTCGTGGACCCGAAGAGCTTCAACCCGCGCAACGTGGAAAAGGTGGACCTCCACAAGGACGAGCACGGATCCTTCTTTGTCCTGCCTGCGCATTCGTATGGTCTCGGCGTCGCCATGGAGCGACTCGACATTCCGGAAAACATCACCGCCCTCTGCATCGGAAAAAGCACGTATGCAAGAGTCGGCTGCATCGCCAACCTCACCCCCGCCGAAGCCGGCTGGAAGGGCTACCTCACCCTGGAGTTCTCCAACGCCTCCCACGCCGACTGCCGCCTCTACGCCGGCGAAGGCATCGTCCAACTCCTCTTCTTCGAAGGCGAACCCTGCGAAACCACCTACGCCACCCGCAGCGGCAAGTATCAGAACCAGAAGAAGGAAGTCACGCTGCCGCGCGTGTGACAGGCGGCGAAATGCGAGATACGAGATGTGAGATTTGAGTCCTGACTCGCATCTCGAATCTCCTATCTCCTATTTCGACCCCGGTCTCCCCGACAAACAGCAATTCGCGGGACACACGTCGTGGTTCGGAGGGTAGCTGCCGATCGCGCGTTTCGGAATATTGGAGTCGATGCGTTCGGCAATGAGTTCGGCGATCATCGAGATGAAGCGCGGGTGAACACCCGGCGTCGCGGCACGGACCATGCGCATGCCGAGCTCGCGGCAGAGCTCCTTCGCCTCGTGGTCGAGGTCGTAGAGGACCTCCATGTGGTCGGAGATGAAGCCGATCGGGACAATGATCACGGCGGGCACGCCCTCTTCATGCAGGGCTTTGATCGAATCGCCTACGTCAGGTTCCAGCCATGGCTGCGTCGGAGGTCCGCTCCGGCTCTGGTACACAAGCTTCCAATTCTTGATTCCTGCAGCTTCTGCGGTCAGGCGCGACGCCTCTTTCAGCTGCTTCTCGTAGTCGCTATTTGCCGCCATACCGCCGGGAATGCTGTGCGCCGTGAAGAGCGTCACGGCGCCGTCGCGAAAGCCGTCGGAAAGCCGGTTGCGCGCTTGCACCCAATGCTGCCGCGTGACTTCGATGAACTCGGGGTGGTTATAATACACGCGAATCTTGTCGGACTTCGGGGCATCGGCGCCGAGCGGCTCCAGGGCCTTTTGGATATCCTCGCGGTATTGACGACATCCCGAATAACAACTGAACCCGCTCGTCACGAAGGTGAGGAATTTCTTCACACCGTCCTGTTGCATCTGGCGAACGACATCGCTGACATACGGCTCCCAATTCCGGTTGCCGAGATACACCGGCAGCAGGATGCCATGCGTGGCCAGGATGTCCTGCAAAGCGACTTGCAGCGCCCGATTCTGCGCATTGATGGGACTAACGCCGTCGAACCGCTCGTAATGGTGCGCGACTTCGCGCTTCCTCGCGTCGGGCACGTTTTTTCCGCGGAGCACGTTGTCGAGGAACGGCATGACATCGGGCATGCCTTCGGGGCCGCCGAAGGACATGACAAGGATTGCGTCGTAGGCAGAATCGTTCATGGTTGCGGGGAACGTACCGTATGAACGGAAAAGTTTGAAGCGATGAGTGAACGAAAGACAGAACACCTGCGCGGGGCCATCACGATGTGCTGCGCGGCGACCATGATGGCGGTTACAGGCACATCCATCAAATGGGCCACCGAATCGCTTCCATCCACCGTCGTGGTGTTCTTTCGCAACCTCCTCGGAATGCTCATCCTGCTGCCGTGGCTGCTGCCGCGTGACGCCGGGTTCAGGACGAATCGGCTGCCTCTCCACGCGGTGCGATGCCTCCTTGGCGTCGGCGCGATGTACTGCTACTTCCAGGCGCTGAAGACGCTCCCCCTCGCGACCGCCGTGATGCTCAACTTCACGTCGCCGCTCTTCATTCCCCTGATCGCACGCGTGTGGCTGAAGGAGCCGCTGTCGCCGGTCATATCGATCGCCGCCGTGCTCGGCCTTATCGGCGTCGCCATCATCTGGCACCCGGGCGCTGACTTCCTCACGGCCGGATCCGTCTTCGCCCTGGCCTCCGCGATCTTCGCATCCGGCTCGCTCGTCACGGTGCGCAAGCTCACCAGCACCGAGCCCGCGAGCCGCGTCGCCTTCTTCTTCGCGCTCGGGGGCGCCATCGCGACCGCGATCCCGCTGCCCGTAACATGGCAAACACCCACGGCACACCAGTGGATTCCCCTGCTCCTCACGGGCGCCTGCGCCACCGCGTCGCAGATCCTCCTGACCCGCGGCTACTCCATGCTGCCCGCCGGACAAGCCAGCATCTTCCAGTACCTCACCGTCCCCCTCGCCATCCTCTTCGGCTGGGCCGTCTGGGGCGAACCCCTCTCCTGGTCCCTCGCCGCCGGCGGCGCCCTGATCATCGCATCGGGCGTTCTCGCATCCCGCAATCCTCAACCCCAATCTCCTGCTGGTGATTGACGCGTCCGGCGTAATGCGGAAATATGCTTGGTGTGACTCTGAAATCGCCACAACGCCCCCGCCGGAATCGCCGCACCGAGGCCCTTCGTTCGCTCGTCCGCGAGACAACTCTTTCGCCCTCAAACTTGATTCTTCCGCTCTTCGTTTGCGAGGGGCGCCAGAAACGCGAGGCGATCAAGTCGATGCCGGATTGTTTCCGGCTAAGCCGTGACTTGATCGTCAAAGAGGCAAAGGCGGCCCTGAAGCTCGGCGTTCCCGCGGTCGCCCTCTTTCCGGCCCTTCCGAACCGACTCAAGGACAAGGTGGCGAGCGAGTCCATCAATGCCGACGGGTTGCTGCAGCAGACCATCAAGGCGATCAAGGATGCGGTGCCGGAGATTGCGGTGATCACCGACGTGGCGATGGATCCTTACTCCAGTGACGGGCACGACGGGTTTGTCGACGACAAGGGTCGCGTCGTGAATGACGTGACCGTCGAAATCCTCGTCGCCATGTCCATAAGCCAGGCCGATGCGGGCGCCGACATCGTCGCGCCGTCCGACATGATGGACGGCCGCATTGGCGCGATCCGATCCGGCCTCGACGAGGCCGGCTACAGCGAGACCGGTATCCTCGCCTACTCCGCCAAATACTGCTCGGCATTCTACGGCCCCTTCCGCGATGCGCTCGATTCCGCGCCGAAGAAGGGCGACAAGAAGACCTACCAGATGGATCCCGCGAACGCGCGCGAGGCCCTTCGCGAAGTGCTGCTCGATGTGAAGGAAGGCGCCGATATCGTCATGGTGAAACCCGCGCTGGCCTACCTCGACATCATCAAGGCCGTCCGCGATGCCGTGAAGATCCCCGTCGCCGCGTATCACGTCAGCGGCGAATACGCCATGGTCAAGGCTGCGGCCAAGATGGGCTGGCTCGACGAGGAACGATGCATGATGGAATCCCTCGTCTCCATCAAACGCGCCGGAGCCGATATGATCCTGACCTACTACGCACGCGCTGCCGCGGAACATCTCGGAGCCTGATATGATCTCCGGGGGTTGCGCTTGCGGCCGGATCCGTTTCCGCGTCGCGCTGAAGAAGCTCGATGACGTGGGCATTTGCCACTGCACCGCCTGCCGGAAAACCACCGGGGCAACGCATGTCACATGGGCTACCATCCCGAAGGCCGCGTTTTCCTGGACGAAGGGCAAGCCCGGGGTGTTTCGATCGAGTCACCACGGCCGGCGATTCCTCTGTGGAACCTGCGGCACCCAGATGGTCTTTGTGACCACGATGGACCCCGGGAACCTCGACATCACCATCACGGCGCTCGATCACGCGGACCGTTTCCCACCCACGTATCACACGTGGACGATGAGCAAGCTGAAGTGGGTGAAGCTGGACGATGGGCTTAAGCGCGAGCGGAAGGAACGGCCGATCCATGCAACACCGCGAGCAACGCCGCGAGGACGAACGAAGCGTTAACCTGATGCGCGACCGCGATCGCAATCGGCACATGGAGCACGATCGTCAGGACACCGAGCACGAACTGTAGGGCCACTGCGCCAAGAAGGAAATCCGGCGCGCCGCGAAGTCCCTGCCTCCTTGAATTCCACCAGAAGACGGTCACGGCTATCGCAAGAATCCACCCGAGGCCACGGTGTACAAACTGCACCGCCGCGGGGTGATTCACAAAGCTGAGCCACGCCGGGTCCAGCGCGACGAGACCCGGCGGCACCCAGTGTCCCATCATCTTCGGAAACGTATTGAACTGATATCCCGCATCAAGGCCTGCGGTGAACGCACCGTACGCGATTTGCACGATTACGAGAACGAGCAAAGCCCAGGCGAATCCACGCAGACCGCGTGATACGGGCACAGGTGTCCTGTCGCCGCGCTTCAAATCCAGCACCAGCCAGTACAGATACGCAAAGAGTCCCATAGCCAATATCAGGTGCGCTGCGAGTCGGAAGTGGCTGACGCGCGGTATGTCCACCAGCCCGCTTTTCACCATGAACCAACCCAGCGCGCCTTGCAGGCCACCAAGGACGAACGCGATGAACAGCCGTCCCGCCAGCGCCCCGCGCACATGCCCGGTGATCAGGAATCCGACGAACGGGAGAAAGAAGAACATGCCGATGGAGCGTCCCCACAGCCGATGGAAATACTCCCAGAAGAAGATCCCCTTGAACTCCGCCAGCGTCATGTCCGGCTTCAGGACGCGATACTCCGGATAGGCCTGGTACTGCGCAAACCGCTCCTGCCACTGTGACTCATTGAGAGGCGGCAACGCCCCCATCAACGGTTCCCACTTCACGATGGAAAGCCCCGACTCCGTCAACCGCGTAATCCCTCCGATAGCAATCATCACCAGGATCGCGAAGCAAAGGAACTGGAGCCAGAGGACAACGGGCCTGTGTTTCGGATTCATGAAGGCGCGTATTATACGCAGATTCAGGGTCGCGTCCAACCAACGTGAGGCCTGCACGCCTGCGAATCCGTCCCTGTGATTTTACGATCGCCGCGACGTCGAGCCGTTTACTCAGCCTCTTTGAGCACCCTGTAGAAGTAGGGGCCCTGCGCTGTCGCAGTCATGTCGGTTATCGCGGTTAACGGATGCTGCCCGGGAACGTTGCTCCTTATGGCTGAGAACGGTACAGCCTTCAGCTCCACGGTTCGCTCTACGCTATAGAATTCACCCGTCACGCTTTCCCAGCGAATGACAATCCCGCCGGCTTCGTCCGCCCGGAGAGGAGCATTCATCGTTGGGCCAGCGGGTGGTTGATTCGTCGGCTCCGGATCGGGATCGGGCACCGACACGACACAGGTCTGTCCGGAACACGCCGGGTTCCATCCTATGGCAATCTCGTTCGTATCGAGCAGACCATCACCATCCGAGTCGGCCAGCGGGTGCACATATTCGTGGGCCCCGGCGTCGGGAAGTGATGTGCCATCGTTGTCGCCGTCAAGCGGCCGCGCAATCCCCATCCGATCGAATTTGATGTTGGCATTCGTGCTGCCGATATCGATTGCCGCAGACGAGGGAAGAAGCCGGAAATCCTCTGCCGCCGCATTGACGAACGAGGGGTCAACTTGGATAAGCGATCCCTCCACCGTTGGACATATATTCAAGTTGCAGTGGACCGAAATCCCTTCGGGATAGGAGATGCTGTTTTGCAGCAATGTCCCCACGCTCACAACGTAACCGTATTGCGTATTGCCCGAGGCCGTGCAGTGGCGGATCTTGCCCATGACATTGCACTTTATTCCTATGTCGTTTCTCAACAGCAGGCAGTTGACAGCCTCGCCTCCGTAACCGAGCGCAACGGCAATCCCCTCATGATCACGGACGATGCAGTCCGACAGTAGACCGTTGCCCGGCGCCGCGAACGCTGATCCGTTGTCGACATAGGCATACGTGTTGCTGAAGAGGATGGAATTGAGACACGCCCCTTCGCTGCAGTAAACCGCACACCGATCGTTGCCAAATATGACGCAGTTCGAAACGACACCCCCTCCATGCATCGCAATGCCGCCACCCGCTCCCAGTCCCGCCGAATTGTGCGCAATGATGCACCCGCTGACAGAGGAACCCGCCATGCACATTATACCGCCTCCCCCAGAGTTGCTACTCATCGAAAGACTATTGCTCACAACAATCGAGTCGCGCAAGAAGCCGCCTTCGCGTGAAAAGTAGACACCGCCTCCCTCCCGCCCGCCGCCGCCCCGAAGCGTCAATTGTTCAACGCGCGCGCCTACATGGGCAATCTCGATTACCGTACCCGTACCCGTACCGTCGACGACGGTGTTGGACGCCATCCCCGCGCCCCGAACGGTGATGGCTTGCGACAGTACGAGCGTTTCATGTGTATGGAAGACACCGTTAGACACATACACCACAGAGCCATCGCCAGCGGCATGAAGCACATCTACAAGGTTTGTCGCGGCAGTGACCCAGTTCGTGTATGGCCACACGTGCCCGCCCGTCACTGCCGCATAAAGCGAAGTGGGTGCGATGCGAAAAGCATTTGTCGTCGCGTACGCGAACGTCTCGCCCGCTGAATTCGACACCAGCACCGTGATCAATGCGGAACCAATAGATCCGTATGTCTGGGTTATGCTCGACAAGCCGGCTCCGTACGCGTCGCCGGAGCCATCGCCGTTCAAATCCCAGGAATAGGTCAGTCCGTTCGTCAACGCCCCACTTGCCAGAGCGCGGAATACAACAGGACGGGCGCCGGAGACGCGGAACGCATCACTCCTAAGTGATGCTCGCAGGGTTGTGTTGGAGAACTCAACTGCACCAAGATCAGGGAGACCGAAGAGTTCGGCCGGAGAACCAGCGAAGTCTATGCCACTCGTCGTCCACGAACTGCGCAAACCCGCATTGATGCACGGCGAACCGGGCAGCAAGGAGAAGTCGCCGGAGTCAGCGTCTGCGAAAGCAGGATCGTCTGTGAAGTTGTCCAGGCCGGTGAGAAGAGGAAACGCACAGACATTTGTGAAACCGGATGAAGCGCTCCTGTAGACCACATCCGGCCCCGTTTGTGCGATATTCCCGCGGATGATGCTATTGCGCGCGTTGAAGCGATAGCCAAAGCCTCCTCCACCAATTTTTGC
This sequence comes from uncultured Verrucomicrobiota bacterium, assembly GCA_964503335.1. Lineage (GTDB taxonomy): Bacteria > Verrucomicrobiota > Kiritimatiellia > CAIVKH01 > CAIVKH01 > CAZCZZ01. The sequence continues at coordinate 783 of CAZCZZ010000007.1, read as the reverse complement.
CTCATTTCTTGATATCGTGCAGTTGCGAATGATCGCCTCGGAAGACCACACTCCTCCGCCTGCATCGGCGCGGTTGTGATGAATGACGGAGTACTCCAAGGTCAGCAGTCCGCCTCCGTACAATCCACCGCCGTGTTTACCAACATTGTGTGCAACTTCAGCTCGTCGGACCGTCACAGGGTAGCAACATACATGGATTCCCCCGCCTGGCTGCTCCGCCGAACCATTGTTGATCACGCGACAGTCCTCCACTGTCGCCGTGCTCCCAAAATAGATCCCGCTTTTCGAGGCATTCTTTACTGTGAGCCGGTTGAGGACGATATTTGAACCTGTCCCGAAAATTCCGTAGTAGGCACCCGCCGCATCGATCACCGTGTTCGTAGCTCCTTGTATCCCTTCAAGGGTCATACTCACCGAGACCTGAATCTGTGTCGTGAGCGTGTAGAGACCGGCAGCGATGAGAATCCGGTCCCCCGGACTTGCTGCGGTCACCGCTGCTGAAATGTTCGTGGCCGCCGTGGATAAGGAGGCAAACGGAGCGACTGGATTCGTGGAACCTCTGTCCACAAACAGGTCCACCGCTGTTGCCGCGCTACAAAAAGCACCCCACGCGGCAACAACCCCGACTGCATAGCTCACCATCCTCATAACAGAGCTAATACCCCATTTGACTGATAGAAGCGAGCTTGGCCCGGAGGCATAGCCCGAGCCGCGTCACCAAGTGAAGGGCAACTTGGTTACCAATGCAGTCCGAGGGCAGGCGTCCGCCTTGTTCCCAATCCT
>CAZCZZ010000006.1:47160-100465 GCA_964503335.1 uncultured Verrucomicrobiota bacterium | reverse complement strand
CGCAGGTAGTACCAGCACGAACCCGCCCACTGCGGCATCGTGTTCGTCTCGCGCACGGCGGGCTTGCCCGTTTCAGGGTCCGTCGTGTTCACCCACTCAGGAATCGTCGAAAGCGGACTGTCGCCCGTTCCGCTTGGCTTGTAGGTCGCGACCGACGGCAGTTCCACGGGTAGCGATGAGACCGGCAGTGGCTTCGGCTTTCCATCGACGAAAATGACAGGGAACGGTTCGCCCCAATACCGCTGTCGGCTGAAGAGCCAATCGCGCAGTTTGTAGTTCACCTTGCGTTTGCCGATACCCTTTGACTCAAGCCACGCCATAATCTTCTGCTTGGCCTCAGGCGTCGGGAGGCCCGTGATGGGGCCGGAATTGACCGAAACGCCGTCGCCGACAAATCCGAGACTCTCCTGCCCCCCGGGCGCCTGAACCACAAGTCGGATCGGCAACGAATACTTCGTCGCAAACTCGTGATCGCGCGTGTCGTGGGCCGGCACGGCCATGATGGCGCCGGTTCCATAGCCCCAGAGGACATAGTCCGCGACCCAGATCGGAATCCGCTCATCGTTCACCGGGTTGATCGCGTAGGCGCCTGTGAAGACGCCTGACTTATCCTTCTGCAATTCCGTGCGCTCAAGATCGCTCTTGCGCGACGCCGCGTCGCGATACGCCTTCACCGCGTCGCGCTGCGCATCGGTAGTAATCTTCTCCACAAGCGGATGCTCAGGCGCGAACACTACATACGTCGCCCCGAACAGCGTATCCGGCCGTGTTGTAAAAACCGTAAATCGCAAATCGGAATTCGAAACTCGAAAATCTACCTCCGCTCCTTCAGAGCGGCCGATCCAGTTCCGCTGCATCTCCTTGATGCTTTCGGACCAATCGAGCTCGTCGAGGTCACTGAGCAGGCGCTCGGCATACTCCGTGATCCGGAGCATCCATTGGCGCATCGGCTTGCGGACGACGGGATGGCCGCCACGCTCGCTCTTGCCGTCGATGACTTCCTCGTTGGCCAGCACGGTACCGAGGGCCGGACACCAATTGACGGCGACTTCGGCCTGGTACGCGAGGCCGCGCTCGTAGAGCTTCAGGAAGATCCACTGCGTCCACTTATAATAGGTGACATCCGTCGTCGCGACTTCACGGTCCCAGTCGTAGGAGAAACCGAGCGACTGGAGCTGCTCGCGGAAACGGTCGATGTTGCGATAGGTCGTCTCGCGGGGATGTGTCCCTGTCTCGATCGCATACTGCTCCGCCGGCAGGCCGAAAGAGTCCCACCCCATCGGATGCAGGACGTTGAACCCCTTCATCCGCTTGTAGCGGGCCGTGATGTCGGTCGCGGTATAGCCTTCCGGGTGACCCACATGAAGTCCCGCACCGCTCGGATACGGGAACATATCGAGCACATAGAACTTCGGCTTCGTGGCATCGGGCTGATCCGGCGTGCGAAACGTCTTGTTCGCCGCCCAATAGGATTGCCACTTCTTTTCGATCTGCTGAAAGGGATATGCCATAGCGGGATGGTGGATACTCGATTCAGGATGGAGGAACAAGCATGGAGGCGACGAGCCTCGGGTGTCTGTTATCCGTGTGTCGTGGAGTCGCCGCCCAGGTGGCCCAGGCGTTCCAACTCTTCGAGATACGCAATGTCTTGCTGATCATGCGGTCTGTTCGTCGCCTTCTTGCTCGCAAGCAGGTCTCGTCCGCAGAGACAGCGAACGTTGTCGCCTTCGTCAGACACCTTGATGACGGATCGCTTCTCCGCGTCGTCAAACGACGGAACGCCCGGGATTCCCAGATGGAATTGGAGGATGCCGTATTTCGTCTGATAGGTTTGGATCAAGTTGGTTCCGGGAATCGTCATAGGCTCAAGTTCCGAATCAAACTCGTCGGCAAATGCCTCATTCAATTTCCGGAAGTTCTCGGCATCCCGTGCAGGAATAAGGAAATCCCAATCCATGGAGAAACGTGGCATTCCAAAAAGCCGAATCGCCTGGCCACCGATAACCAGATATCGAATCCGGGCGTCATTCAGTCGCTGAATCAGCGTCCCCACTTCGCCCCTCCTCGACGTGCCAGCTCCAGGATGCGGCCCTGTTTCCAGGCATTAAACTCCTCGTAGCTCCCGAATTTCCGCGACGTAAACGGGGGGAGATTCACAATGCGGGGGAAACCCACCACGCGTCGTTCGCGCGCCCAAAGGGTAATCTTGGCATCCACCTGGTCGGTTAGTTTCACGCGCAAATCATATCAATCTGCGGCCGCCTTGGCTATTGCTTCAAGGCTGCTTTAGGTCTATAAGAAGCGGTCAGGCTTTCGCATCGTCAGGGAGGTTGACGTGCGCTTATTCGAGCCAATTCTAAGGGCTTTTGGGGTGTTGTCGTTTGTGTCCGTCGCATTCGCGGCGGGGCCGGATGCTTTTCGTATTGCCGAGTTGGCGTTGAATGACGGGCGGGTGGATGATGCGACGGCGGTAATGCAAGCCGTGCTGGATGCGAATCCGCAGAACGGCGATGCGATGACGATCCTCGGCAACATTGCGATGTTGCGGGGCGATGCGAAGAAGGCGGCGGAGTACTACTACGCAGCCGTGGATTCCGATCCTGGGCGCGCCGATTTCCACAACAACGTTGCGCTTCATGAACTGCGCTGCGGGGCGTTCGACAAGGCATACGACAGCCTGCTGACGGCGAACCGGCTGGACCAGAATCACGTCCCCACCCTCTACAATCTCGGCACGATGCTGCTGACCAGCCGTGATCCGCTGCCCGCCGCGGAGTATTTCCGCAAGGCGATCTCCGTGGACCCGAACCACGCCCCCTCGCACTACAAGCTCGGCGCGCTCTACATGCTCATCGGCGAGACCGATGAAGCGATCCGCGAGTACGAAGCAGCAATCAAAATAGACCCCTCATTCGTCGATGCCCGCGTGGACCTTGGGATAGCCCTTCTCCAGCAGGGAGAAGTCCACGTCGCGGCATCGCACTTCCGCATAGCCGCCGAACAGGATCCGAACAAGGCGTCGGCCCACTACGGCCTCGGGCTCGCGATGCAGCAGTGGGGCTACACGCAGTCGGCGATCGATCGACTCAGCAAGGCCGTGGAGCTTGCACCCGACAACGCGGACTACCACATCGACCTCGGGCTCACCTATCTCGAGTCAGGTGCGCCCGATGCCGTGAAGTTCTGCGAACAGCAGGTGCTCCAAGCGCTCGCGGTCCAACCCGACCATGTCCGCGCCAACTACATGGCCGGCCTCTATTATAGTGACGCTGGCAAACCGCAGCTTGCGGTGTCCTGCCTCCAGCACGCCATCGACCTTGGCAACAAGGACGCGGACACGCGCCTGACCCTCGCCGTGAACCTGTTGAAGGTGGGAGACAACGCGAAGGCGAAGACGATCCTCCAGGAACTCGTGCGCGATCTACCGCCGGAGAATGAAATTCGTGGACAAGCTCAGGCATTGCTTAAGAACACGTAGCGCCCGGTGCGCGCTGGCTGTGTGGTTCGTCGCGGCGTGCGCGGATGCGCAGTCGCTGGACCAGATGCGCCAGCAAAAGACCGCGCAGGAACAGGCGCTGGAGCAGCAAATGCATGCCGCCGTCCAGTCGGGCCGGATGACACCGGACCAGGCGCTCGCGCATTACGGTCCCCTCATTGAGGCCAACCGGCAGCAATACCGAAGCGCCGACCCGCGTCCTCCGGACACCGCTGCGCTCAACACGAAGCTGGGGCAAGCCGGCATGGAACTCCGCAGCACGGGCGGACGGAAGGATCTCTCACCGAAGGACATCAATGCCGATGTGGATGCCGTGCCGGTCACAAAGGCCACGGGCATGGCACCGAAAGGCGCACAGCAACAGCAGGCCCAACAGATCATTCGTGACCACGTCGGCGCCTCGGGCAAGGAGAACGAGGCGAAGATTGTCGATACCGGCAAGGACGCTACCTATTGGAAGGACTCAACACCCGCAGGTGAGGCGGCCAAGCGCGACGACCCTGACGCGTTCAAGAATCCCGGCTCCCTCGCCGAAACACGCAACCCCGGCCAGTACCGGAAAGATGAAGCGGGCTACATCAGCGACCTGCGGGGCAAGACCGAGGAAGCGCGCACCACTGGCGACCTCAAGACGGAGGCGAAGGGACTCGTGAAGGCCGAGTCATCGTCGGCTGTCGGACCACTGGTCATCAAAACGGACGAACGGGGCAATGTGGTCACTGACAAGGACACGGGCCGCCCGGTGCTCGAACGCTCGTCGCTCATGCCTCGCTCGCCGACCGAGCAGAGGACGCTCGATACGGCGAAGGCGTTGACCGACTACAAGACCGGGCCGGAGGCGGGACTCTATGAACCCGGCGCGACGAAGGCCCAGCAGAACGAGGCGGCGCAGGCCTTCGACAAGAACGTCCAGCAGCGCATGGACGATATCCAAACCCGCGCCGACACGAAGAGCGGCGTGCGCGACGGCATTCGCACCGATCTGCAAAAGGGCTACGAATCGTCGCCCGACCCCGCGATCCGCAAACTCGGCGAAACCGTCGCACAGGAGCGTGACAACATCCAGAAGACCGGCGACGAGACCGGGAAGAAGATCGACGAGTTGATCGACAAGGCTCCGGCAGCCACGCGCTATACCGGCGGCTACGACGCCAACAAGCCGCCAGCGTCCAGTGCAGCCGCCGCAGGTACACCGGTTGCAGGCCAGAATGTCACTTCGATCACGCGCCCCAGCGGCAATACGACGACAGTGACCACGGATACCGGACTCGACGGAAAGAAGACAATCACGGCGGAGTCCACGTCCTTCACATCCAAGGACACGGCACTCACCACAACCACGCAGCAGAAACCTGACGGCACAACGGTTAAGACGCGGACGGAATCCACTCTGAGTGGCGACCAGACCCAGACACGAACGGTCAAGACCGGTCCCGACGGAAAGGTCACTACCACCGATCAGTCATCCCTCGCCCGCCCCGGCGGCGACAGGACGACGGTCACCACGACAACCGATTCCAAGGGCGACACCACAATCCGCGCGGATCGCGACTGGAACGCCGGCGGCGGAGCACGCGGCACAACCTACACCTCCGTGGATTCAAAGGGTCAGGAGACGAAAGGCGAGAAGGTCGTTTCGTCCGGCGGCACCCAATCGCAGGACGCGAGCGCAACGCGCGACAAGGATGGGAATCTCGTCTCGTCACAACAGTCCACATCGATGACACGGCCCGACGGTTCGGTTCAGACCATCACGTCCTCGACCAAGGACGGGAAGGACACACTCGGCGTCCGGAACACGACAGGCCTGGCCACAGACCCGGGCGGAACGAAGGTCACATCGCGCGATATCACATCGGGCGGCGTGCTCACGACCGATTCGCGCTCTCAGAGCACCGAGGCCACAACACAGACTCCAGGGAGCGACAACAAGACCACGGTTCGCACGTCGTCCAGCACCACCGACACCCGCGTCGGGGATACGACCATCAAGAGAGAACAGTCCATCAAAGGCAGCGTCGAGAAGTCGTGGGCGGACGGACAGGACAAGCCAAAGCCCACGGGCCCGCAGGGCACCGTCAAGCTCGTCGATATTCGTAACGACATCGTGAAGGAACAGTCCATCGTCCACAAGGGCGCGTCCGGCGGCACGGTCACGGATGGCGGAACGGACTTGAGCGGCAAAATCGATGCCCGTCTCGGCAGCGTGAAGGTGGAGCAATCCACCACCGTCACGATGGACCAACAGGGCAACCTGAAAGGCGCGGCACAGGTGACTGCCGAGGCGAACGCCGCGAAGCTCACCGCCGAAGGCAAAGCAATCCAGCAAGTGGGTGATGTCGGACGCGCTGAACTGGCGGCAAAGGGCGATGTCACGCTCGGTGCCGATGGAAAGGTCAAGGCCGGGGCACAGGCGGGACCGGATGGCGTGAAGGCCGACCTCGAGGCTTCCGCATTTGCCGGCTTCAAGGCAAAGGGCAATGCGACAGCGACGATGAACCTCAACTCGTCGCTCGGCATCAAGCTCACCGCCAAGGGCGAAGGCGAGGTCTCGGCGGGCGTCGGCGGCGGCGCCAGCGCCGATGTCGAAGCGTCGTGGACCAAGATCAAGCTCGGCGCAGGCGCAAACCTGACCACGGGTGTTGGCGCAGGAGGAAAGGCATCGTTCGAAGTCGACGCCGAAGGCTTGATCACGTGGCGCAATCCAGACGCGGACAAGGAATTTGCGAATCGTGCCGACATCAAGGCCGGCATCATCGCCGCAATCAAGTCGGGCGAAATGGAGCTGCCGCCCGGCAAGAAGTTCGGCGATCTCCTCCCCGAGATCAACGAGCGCGCCGACTGGCTCTACAATCATCCGCCGTACGACAAGGACGGCAACAAGATGGACCCGTCGAAAGCCGTCATGGGGGTGCTCGGCTTCGTTCCGAAACCGCCGGCCGACCAAGTCGCCTCGATCCCCCCGGCCGACGACGGAAAGTCCAAAGACGCGTTGGATCAATCTGATCAGTCTGATCCGTCCGATACGTCAGATCAGACCGACTCCGACAAAGCCGACGACTCAGGCGACGGAAGCGACGACGCCACAACCGCAAGCGACGCGTCGCCCGCGTCGAAGGACGATCTCGCAGGCGCCCTCGGTGCCTTGGACGACGACACCGCCGCCGCGATCCAGGCCGCGATCGACCAGAGTCCCGATGAACCGACGGATGACGTGCAGGATGACACCACGGACTACGTTCCACCCGCCCCGACCCCGCGCTGGACACCCGCACAGTTGCAGAATCACAACTGGAACCTCAACAACCTGGCAGGTCATATCACGGACGACATCAAGGACCTGCAGGACAAGATAAACGCCACGCATGACAGCTCCGAGAAGAAGCGGCTGCAGGACGAAATCGACAAGAAGCGGAAGGACCTTGAAGACGTTCAGAGTATCGTAAACGAGAACAACGACCTCCTCGCGCAGCAGGGCGTCGGTCCCTCGGGCCAGACCTTCATCGGCCAGGGCGGCAACACGGCGGACGAGACCACCGTCTTGCTGACCAACGCAGCGAGTCAGGCTCAAAGCAACGTCAACAACCTGCAAGGTCAGATCGACGACCTGCAAAATGGCGGTGGCTGGGTAGATCCGGACAAGCTTCAGGACCTGCTGGACCAGCTGCAGAAGGAAAAGGATCGTCTCGCAGGGATCAACAACCAGCTCGGTGTCGGCCAGGACGATGGCAGCGACAGCGGCGATGGCAGTGGTGGCTACGATCCCAACGCGGACACGGACGATGCGCCACCGCCCGACGACGATCAGTACGCTGCAGCGGGCGATATCCAGGACCAGGTGTGGGACAACGATCCGTCGCAGCGGGGCGCGCAAGATGCAGGCAGCGGCGACGACGGCGGGTCCGCGATAGATCAGGGCGCGATCGGCGGTGACAACGTCGGCGACGAAGCACGCGATCGCGATCTGCACGGCGCAACGCCAGGCGACCACACCGGACGCGATGATTCCTCCACGTCGACGGGAGCCCCCACGAATCCGTTCGACGCGCTCGATGACACGGTCGACCAAATCAGCGGCACCGCTCGCGGCGTAAACCAGGCGGTCGATCAAGCCGACGACCTGGTAGATCGCATCCGTAACGGAAAACCTCCGTCGCAGGGCGGCGGTACTGATGACGACGGCAGCACCGGGGGCGGCATGCCGCCCGGCACACAGGTCGCACAAGGCACGGGCGGAGGCACTGGCGGCGGACGTCCGCCCGGCATGGGCGGAGGCACTTCCACCAATGGCGGCGACAACGGCGGGGGAAGTGGTGGCGGCGGGGGCAACGGAGGGAAACCGCCATCGGGTGGCGGCAGCGGAACGTCCACAAACGGCGGCGGGGGCGACGACACCGTCGTGGTCACGCAAACCGGCACGGCACAGCCCGGCGCAGGCGGGACGACGGGTGCGGGCGCGGCTGGCCCGGGCGGTTCATCGGGCGCTAGCGGATCGGGCGGATACTCCGCGGCTCCGCAGGACCAGACGATCGACGGCACAGCGGCTCTTGCGGGACGCACCGTCACGGGAGTGCGCGTGACGCTCAACTACGACGCCTACAGCATCCCAGACGAATTCCAGATCGTGTATGGCGGAGGAGCCGTCGCCACGACAGGCAACACAAGCGGAGCCGGCGTGCTCAACGGCAACGGCAGCGGCAATTCACCTATCGTCACCATCCGCGTGATCACACGCGACACCTCGACGTCGTGGAACTGGAGCGCGCGCGTGGAGTACACCGTCCAATGATTGGAACTTTCCGCCGGCGTTTTTCCAAGGGTTGGAACTTTTCCCTCTTCGCGGCGCTTTGTGTTGTCGCCTCCCCCGCCCTCGCTGAGAAGCGCATCATCGTGAACGAAACCGACCTCCAAAGCAGGGATCGGTCCGTCCATGTCCGGATCATCGACGATCGTGGCCAGACGAAATACGTCACAATCGTCGACTTGAATGGTCGCCCGACGCGCTACACGCCGGTCTTCGGCAAGCACGGCGAGCTGATGCAGATTTCGTATTCGTACGGAAAGCACGGCGAACGGCACATCTACCGCGTGCTGCCGGACAACGCGGGCAACATCTACTTCACGGCGAAACCCGCCGGTAAGCATGGCGAGAAGGAGTACGTGCCCGCCGTGAAGCCGTCGATCCCGCGCGGCCTGACCCTCGGCGCGCCCGGCACAACGGAAAAGGAAGCCTACACGACACGGCAGGCACCACAGCCGGACAAGACCTACGTCAACATCGTTGAGCCCGGGGAAGTGGATGAAGGTCAAGCTCACGTGAACATCGTGGAGGCATCCGATCTGGCGGAGGCCACTACACCCGGCGAACCGGTGGCTGAACGTCAGGGGCAGTTGATCGACAAGGACGGGAACGTGGTCGGATTCATCGACAGGAAACTGCCGGCATCACAAGGCCCGACAGAAGTCTTCATCGACGACTTCGGCACATCGGACGCGACGGTGGACCATGTGACTCACGCAGCGACACCCGGCGAACCGGTGTCCGAGCGGCAGGGTCAGCTTCTCGATAAAGACGGAAACGTCGTGGGATTCATCGATCGCAAGCTGCCTGTCGAGCAACCGCCGACAAAAATCTTCATCGATGACTTCGGTATATCGGAATCAGGGACAGAAACGCTGGCGGAAACGGCGTTGATTCATCGCTCTCTGCCCGTGGGTGCCGAGCCGTATGACCCGGCGGACGACATGGGTGACTCCGGGCAGATCGACCTCGAACAAGCGGACGCGATCATGGAGGAAGCTGTGAATCACCGCGCTACGACGCCGGGTTCCGTCGTGTCCGGCGCAGGCGACGATGGCGGCTACACGGTGCCGGCCCAAGCCATCGGCGAGAACATTGTGTTGGCCGAGTCGACCGAGCGCGAGACGCACGCGGTGCTTCCGGGCGACCACTCGGGACGCGCCGACGCGTCGACAGCGACAGGTCCTGTTACGTCGCCTCTGGGCGCACTCGCCGACACTATAAACGACATCGCGGATACCGCGCGCGGCGTCAACGAGACCGTGGACAGCGTGGATGACATCGCGGACCGCTTTGACGACGATCACCACTCTTCGCCACCAGATACAGCACACACGCCCCCGCCGCCTCCTCCCCCGACCACGACGGCGATGGCGCCCGCGTCGGGGCACACACCTCCCCCGCCACCAAATGGCCACGCCGCGACGCCGCGTACGCATACACCGCCTCCGAGCGCGCACACACCACCTCCCGCAGCGACGCCGATGATTCCCGCCGCCAGCGGACACACACCTCCGCCGGCTGCAACGACAGGCTGGGCCGTCTACATCAACCATGATTTCCTCGGTGTCGGCAACAAGGCCAACTTCAAGCCGGGCCGCGAGCAACCAGTGCACGACGTAGCCACGGAAGCCGAGGGCTATGCATGGCTGTGTCCCCAGATTTCGCTGACGTATATGGGATCGGGAGGATTCGATACGCCGCGCGCGATGTTCCGGGGACAGGAGTATCGCGTCCGCGCCGAGATCCAGAGTTACTGTGGAGGCACATTATGAGAGCCCTTGTCCTGACCACCTGCCTGCTGCTGACCCATTTCGCCCACGCCGAAAAGCCGCGCGTCGCGGTGGTCTTCGAGGAGCAGGTTCGCGGCGTCTTCGGTCTGTCGGGCAACTGGATGGACCCTGGACGCGGCGAAGAGACCGTTGTCGCAGCGCTGAAGGACGCAGGCTTCATCGTCGTTGATTCCCAGCAACTGCGCGCGAACCTGCTGCGCGAGCAGGCCGTACAGGTCCTCGCGGGAGACCAGAAAGCCGCGATCGCGGCGGGCAGCCGTTTGCAGGCGCCGTATGTGATCGTCGGCAAAGGCTACGCGAAATCGTCGGGACAGATCGTCGGTTCGTCCATGAAGTCCGTGCAGGCGAATGTGCAACTCACGCTGCTCAACGCGGAGAACGGCGAAGTGCTGGCCTCGACAACCGCCACGGCGGCGAAGCCACACATGGACGAAGTCATCGGCGGCGGCGAGGCCCTCGCGGCCGCGAGCACGGATGCGGCGCAGAAACTCATTGCGGAGATGGACGGCCTCCAAGCCGGCACGCCGGGCGGCGGCACGCTCGCGGTCAGCATCTCCGGGCTGAAGTCCTACCGGCATTTCCTCTTCGTGAAGGAGTGGATCGAGAAGAACATTCCGGACATGCGGAAGATCGAGAAGGAATCGTATACCGCCGGCAGCGCCAACCTCGAACTCGCGAGCTCGACCAAGGGAAGCGACTTTGCGGAGAAGATCGCGACGGCGAAGTTCGACGGCTTCGCGGTCAACCCGATCGATGTCAGCGACCACTCCGTATTGCTGAAGGTGATTCTGCGTGAATAGAGCCGCCATCATGCTTTGCGTCGCGCTCTGTGCTGCGCGCGTCGCTGCGGAAGGTCCATCGCTCGTATACCGCGAAGCGGACGAGCAGGTGATCATCCGCAACGTCGTCTTCAGCTACCAGGCGGCGAAGAACGGGTTTGTGTCGCAAGGCGGCGACTGGGTGGCGTGGGACGACAAGGCGGGCAACTGGCTGCTGATTCCATCGTCCGGCGGGAAGGCACGCTTCGACGCGAAGGGCAATCTCCTCGCTGTACAGAAGCGCAGGCAGGCGCCGCCTCCGGCGAAGAGCGGCTATGATCCGTCGGCAGACCTCGGTGATTCGGGAAAGAAGGCCAAGATCGATTCCGAAGCGGCGTGGGATTATCTCGGCGAGAAACAGAAGGCCGAGGACGCGAGCGTCGTTCCCGGCGCGGGTGATGACGGTGGCCCGCCCATCGAAGCCGACATGGTCGGCGGTGACATCGCGGGCAAGGAACGGGATCGACGCGAGCAATGGGCATTGCGCCCGGGCGCGCATAGCGGCGACCCCGAGTCATCCATGAATACGGGCGAGGTGGTCGATCCGATCAAGCAACTCATGGACACCGTGGACAGCATCCAGTCCGCCGTCCAAGGCGTCGCGACCACCATCGACGAAGTGGATTCCTTCAGCGACCAGATCGACAACTTCGGCGACGGTGACTACGACTACACACCTTCGTCCTCTGCGCAGGACGACGATGACAACACGCGCATCGAGGACGATTTCGGGACGGGTTCGGATGATGATGACGATGACATGATGCAGCGCAGCACGGCATCGCCACGCAGCCTCGGAAAGCCACCTGTGGCCCCCGGTGCTGCGGGAATGACCCCGGCCGCGCCGTCGGCGCCATCCTCCTACGGCCCGGCCGGGACACAAAATCAGCCTCCGGATTCCAAAAGCGTTGGCACGGGGAATTCATCATCCTACACTCCGCAACAGCAGGGATCACCATGACACCTAATCGACTGGCAGCCCTTCTAACGATGGCGCTTCTCACCGGATGCGCCTCCTCGCCCCAGCCTGAACTAAAGAAGATCGAGTCCCTTGCAGGCGATCTCAAGAAGCGCATCGCCGTCGTGGATTTCATCGACAAGACCGACTACGGCAAAGGCCGTCTCGGCATCGCCGCGGCCGACATCCTTGAGGGCGAACTCCAGCGTTCCGGCAAGTTCATGATGGTGAGTCACTCCGGCATGGACGAGGTGCTGAACCTGCAGGCCGTCGGACAATCCGGCGTCATCAATCCCTCCACCGTCGTGGAAGCCGGCCGACTCGTCGGCGCCAACGCGATCATCAACGGCTCCGTGTCGGAGTTCGGTATCAAGAAGAGCGGCTTCAGCGTGCCCGGTGTCGTGGGCACCAAGGCCCTGCTGGCGCGTGCCGTGGTCGACATTCACCTGATCGACGGGACGACGGGTGTCATCATCATGAGCGAAACCGCCGAAGGTACGGCGGAGACGAGCGCTACAAAGATCCTGAACATCGGTGGCGAAGGCACGTACGACGAGACGCTGGCCGGCAAAGCGTTGCGCGGCGCCGTGGCATCGCTCGTGGAGAAGATCACCGCAAAACTGAACGAAGTGCCGTGGGAAGGATTCATCCTGAGCAGCGAGGGACAGAGCGCCTTTATCACGGGCGGCGCCGATGTCGGGCTCCGGTCCGGCATGGAATTTGAAGTCATGACCGCGGGTAAGCAGGTGACTGCGCCGAACGGGAAGACGTATTCCCTTCCCGGCCAGACCAAGGGCCTCCTGCAGGTCACCGATGTTATGCCGGATATCGCACAGGGACGCATTGTCAGCGGCCACGCCGCGAAAGACGACGTCGTCCGCCAAGCGAAATGAATACGTTCTCTAACAAGGAGGGAACCATGAGAGCCGTAACGAGCGCTTTTGCGCTCTTGTGTGCCATGACGTGTTGCGTCATGACCACGTCGTGCGCGACAAAGATCGAGATGAAGCCGACCAGCATCAAGCTGGGCGCGGGAATCGACAAGGACACGGGCAGCCTGACCGAGGAACGCGAGAAGTTCCGCTCGACGGAGAAGCAAGCCGTCGCGTGGGCGCAATTCGCCAATGCGTACGGCCGACACATGGCCCGGTTCAAATGGTTCAACGACGAGGAACAACTCGTGCTTGATTCCGGTCCCATACCGATCACGGACGACGACAAGCTCTACGAGTGGCGGCGCGTCTGGTCCACGCTGCCGATCCTCGACTCGCCCGCCCAGCTCATGCCCGGCGACTGGACGGTCGAGGTCTATTTCGACGGCGAGAAGATCGAAACCCTGGAATTCGGCCTCGAAGGCCCGTGAAGGAGAACACCATGAATACCATTCGCTATCTTGTGACTGGCCTCGTCATCGGCGCCTCCTGCGCGTGGGCCGCAGATGAGAAGATCGAGCAGAACGAGCCGCCCGTGATCAACCACTTCCCCACCCTGATCGCCTATCGCGGCCAGCCGGTCCCCGTCTATGCGCGGGTGTCGGACAAGACGGGCAAGGTGAAGGAAGTGTCGCTGTTCTACGCCCTGTCGCAGCAGAAGGCCCCGCTGAAGGTTCCGATGAAGCTCGTTCAGGGCAATCGCTACAGCGGCTTGATCCCGGCCAACTTCTTTGGCGAGTCGTCGAAGGTCTGGTACTTCGTCGAAGCGCGTGATTCCTTCGATGACAAGGCGGAGACCACCTGGTGCCCGGTCACGATCAAGGACCCGAACCGCGAGCGAACACAGGGCGAAGAAGAGGTCGCCCAGACTTCGGCCCAAGCCACGAAGACCACAGGCACACAGGGCGCGGCGGGTAAGACCTCACCGGGCACGGCCGGCACAGCGGGCAGCGCAGGTCCAGCAGGCACAACCTTCCCGGCCGGCGCGATTCCCACCACGGCGGCTTCGGGTGGTGGCATTGGCGCAGGTACGGTCGTAGGCGGTGTGCTCGTCGCCGGAGCCGTCGGTGGCGGCATTGCCATCGCGAGCGGTGGTGGTGGTGGTGGCGATGACGACGATGGCGGCGGCGGGTCAGGCTTTGACCCGAGCAGCACCGTCATCGTGAACGCGAACGGAAATGCGTCCGGCGGATTCTCGTCGGGACCGCAGGATCGAACCATCGACGGCAGCTCACAGGTCGGCGGTCGCACCATCACGGGCGTCCGGGTGACCTTGAACTACGAGGCATTCAGCATCGCGGACCAGTTCCAGATCATCTACCAGGGCGACGTAATTGCCGACAGTGGTGTCGTGTCGGGCTCCGGAAGCATTCAGGGCACGGCAGGCGGCTCGTCTGCGTCTGTTGTCATCCGCGTCCTGACCCCAAGCTCGAGTACCGCATGGGAGTGGAGCGCACGCGTGGAGTACTCGGTCGCGGAATGACGTAACGTCGTTTTTGACATCAAGCGGTCCTCCGCGGATACTGCTTCTCGATGAAGGCAATCCGCGAATGGATCGTCAGCCGGACGGCAAACCGTGAGCGTGAGAAACGACTGCGCTCAATCCTCGATGAATCCATCTTCCTTTGCGAGAAGTGCGAGCACAGGATCGCGCTGTCGGAGGTGGATCCCCTCGAGTTCGCGGACTGCCCGAAGTGCGGATTCAAGAACTACATCCCGCTGCGAATCGACGACTTCCTGCTGATCGAGCCCCTTGGGGCAGGCGGGTTCAGCAGCGTGTATAAAGCGATCCGGGTTTCGAATATCGCGCAGGTCTGCGCCATCAAGCTTCTGAAACCGGAAGCCGCCGCGGAGAACAACCTCCGGGATGCATTTCTCTTCGAAGCCCATGTCCACCACGATGTCGGAAATCACCCGAACATCGTCCCGTTCCTCGGCTCCGGCGAAGGCTCCGGCTGCTATTACCACGCGATGGGATTCATCCGGGGCGACAGCCTACGCTCACGTGTGGAGAATCTGGGCCGCATTCCGGAGCCTATCGCCCTGCGGTGGTGCAGTCACACGCTCGCGGCCCTGCGCCATGTGCGCGATGCCGGCTACCTGTATCGCGACGTCAGCCCGGGCAACCTCATCATCAACCACGACGCGGACGTCATCCTCGTGGACTTCGGCCTTGCGCTGCCCCTGTCCGAAGCGGATCGCGCGCGATCCGAAACGTTTGTCGAAGGCACACCCGAGTACATTCCGCCGGAACGCATCGAACGGCTCGGCGAGGACGAGCGAAGCATCATCTACAGCCTCGGTCACCTGCTCTTCTTCATGCTGAAAGGCGAACCGCTGATTCGCGCCTCATCCCACACCGGCGCAGCGCTTCAACACGTCGCCGCCCTCCGCGTGGCCTTCAGCGACATGATGCTCCCGACCGACACCACGCCCGAGACCGTTCAACTCGTGGGTTCCATGATCAAGGTTGAGCCGGGCGACCGCCCGCAGCATTTCGAGGATGTAGCAGGGACGCTGGACGAGCTGTTGAAGCCCTACCATCTGCCGCCGCCGAAGAAGAAGTAACGCCACCTCGCAGGCGCTCGGTGCTCCATGACCAGAGTCGGACCGTCCTGTGGAGCGCGGAGCGCCTGCGATGCGTCTTGGGCTACTTAACCGTCGCGCCGCTGGAGATTTCGCCGTCTACCGTGACGATCTTCAGTTTCTCGCCTTTCGATGCCGCGAGGAGCATGCCGTTGGATTCGACGCCGCGGATCTTTGCGGGTTTTAGATTCACGACCACGACGACGGTCTTTCCGGTCAACTGATCGGGTTCATAGTGCTGCGCGATGCCGGCGACGATTTGTCGCTTTTCCTCGCCTATGAAGACCTGCAGCTTTAGCAGTTTGTCCGCGCCTTCGATCCGTTCCGCCGAAATGACACGTGCCGTGCGGAGCTGGACTTTTGCAAAGTCCTCGAACGTGATCACGCCTTCCACTGCTGGCGGCTTCGCGGCCGCGGGTACCTCGGCTGCAGGTTTGGCTTGGGCATCAACGCGCGGGAACAGCGAGCCCTGCTCCACCACGTCGCGACCGGCGGGAAGCTTCCCGAATGTCTTCAGTTCATCCATCGTACATGCTCCCTTGAGTCCCAACGATTTCCTCAACGATTCTATTTTCTCCGGCATCACGGGCTGCAGGAGTTGCGACAATACGCGCATCGACTCCGCGCCCATATACAACGTGTTCATCAGCGGCTGACGATCTTCCTGCTTCGCCTGCGTCCATGGCTGCTTGAGTTCGAGAAAGCGATTGATCGCTTTCACGGAGGTCAACACCTGGGCGATGCCCTGGTCGATCCTCATATCCTTGAGGCCTTTCTCCACTTGCAATACGGCAAGCTGGACGACTCCCCACAGTTCCTTTTCATCCGCGCCGGACAAGACATCCGCGGTCGGTGCGGGAATCTTCCCGTCGCAGTACCGCTTGATCATGTTCACCAGGCGGCTCAACAGGTTGCCGAGGTCATTCGCGAGGTCGGCGTTGAAGCGACGCGTAAACGCGTCCTCCGTAAAGCTCGCATCCTGCCCGAGTACCATCTCGGACATCAGGAAGTAGCGAAACGCGTCGACGCCAAAACGGTCGATCATGTCCATCGGATCGACCACGTTACCGAGCGACTTGCTCATCTTCGTCTCGCCGGACAACCACCAGCCGTGCGCGAAAATCGATTTGGGCTGCTCCACCCCCATCGCCTTGAGCATCGTCGGCCAGTACACCGTGTGCGTCGTCAGGATGTCCTTGCCGATCAGGTGATAGCTCGCGGGCCACCATTTCTCGAACTTCGTGTTGTCCGACTGATAGCCGACCGCGCTGATGTAGTTCACCAGCGCGTCGAACCAGACGTAGCACACGTAGTCCTTGTCGAACGGCAGGTCGATACCCCACGCCATGCGGCTTTTCGGGCGCGAGATGCAGAGGTCCTGCAGCGGCTTCTTGAGGAAGCCGAGCGTCTCGTTACGACGGAACGTGGGCTGGATGAAGTCGGGATTCTTCGAAATGTAGTCGATCAACCAGTCTTGGTATTTCGACATCTTGAAGAAGTAGTTCGCTTCCTTGATGCGAACGATATTGGGCATCTCCTCGGGCTTCTTGCCCTCGGGCAGATCCTTCTCGGTGACAAACTGCTCGCTCGTCACGTCGTACCATCCGTCGTACTCCGCACGGTAGATCTCGCCCTTGTCATACAGGTCCTGAAGGCACTTCTGGACGATCTTCGTGTGGCGCTCTTCGGTTGTGCGGATGAAATCGTCGTTCGTGATGCCCAGCCGCTTCCACAAATCCTGGAACCGCACGACCGTCCGGTCCGCCTGTTCACGAGGCGTCATATTCCCCGCCGCAGCGGCCTTCGCCACCTTCTGCCCGTGCTCGTCGGTGCCCGTCAGGAAATACGTCGGCTCTCCTAGCAGCCGGTGATAGCGCGCCAGCACGTCCGCAAGGACCGTGGTGTACGCATGCCCGATGTGCGGCTTGTCGTTGACGTAATAAATCGGCGTCGTGATGTAGAAAGTGGACTTACCCATACGCTCCTCAAAGGCCCGTACTATGCGGAGACGCCCCGTGGTAGGCAAGCAAGTCGGAAAACGAATGTGCCCACGGAGTTCATGGATTCGGAGGATGTTTGAGAAGAACCGTCAGCGGTATATGCACACGAACATAATGGAGCAACCCGATGCCTCTTGCGCTCCACGCACTGTCGACGCGACCGCCCAGCGACCGGTAGAAAGCCATCGCCGATTCATTCTCGGAGCAAACATCCAAGGCACACACCTTGAGCCCCGACGCGGCGGCCTGCTGGAGTGTTTTGGACAACAGCATTCTTCCAATCCCCAGGCGGTGATGCGTTGATGCTACGGCTAGATTCTGGACGAAGAGGGATGACGGAGGAAAAGGCGGCGTGATCGTCATGAGCTGCTGCAGCGCTTCATCCAACGCACGCGCCTGTCCCGGACCAAAAGCATCGCGAACCACGTCGACGCTCTCCGCCAATACGCCCGCGTAGGCGTCCGGTTTGAAGGACACGCATGCGCCCACGAGTTCGGCACCGGACAGCGCCGCGTGAACGAGCCGATGCGAGAAGAGTCCCTTCCCCGCCGCGGCAAGCAGCTCGATCGCCCGAAGCGGATCACCCGTCGCCGCAAAGAGAAACCGGTGAAGCCCGGGATCGGTCGAGTCAATCAGCTCCGCAAGCCGCTTGGAATGCGACACCGGACAACCGGAACAGAACGTTATATGTGGCTCCATACGATTTTCCCGAGGCAGATCTTCACCGTAGAGGCGCAGAGAGCGCAGAGTGTACTTTCATCTATACCCCCCTCCGCGCCTCTGCGGTGACGCGTCTACTTCGCGAAGCGTTCGAAGGATTTCGCGAAGGCTTCGAGCGAGGTGATGCCATAGCGTTCGGCGAGAGCGTCCTGGAAGCTTCGTCCGCCCGACACGTCGCGGATGAGGAGCGTGAAGATGTCGGGGGTCTTTTCAAACTGGAGGAAGGCGACCATGTACTTGGCGTTCTGGTAGAAGAGCCCGACGGCACGCGGATCGGCGGGATACGACGAGGCGTTCAGCATGGAGGGGACGTCCAGAATGCCGTGGAGCTTCTTGAACTGCGCCTTCTTGCTCTTCTTCGTTCCCTTGAATTCGGAATAGGCAAATTCGCCGTACCACTCCGCGATCCCCTCGTTCATCCATAGAGGTAGCGGTCCCGTAAGGAATCGATTCACGACGAGGTGTGTCATTTCATGGCTCAGCACCGAGGCGCTTGAGCCCATGTTGTCGGCCTGCTGCAGGTACATCGACGGACCCGACACGAACGAGAACGCCCAGTCCGATGCACCGCCGGCATGCGAGGCCATAAACGATTTCCAGTCCTTCTCATTCCGGAAGATGAAGATATGCGAACGGCCTTGGACCCCGTCCTCCATGCCCTGCAGGTCCTTTCCGATATAATCATAGAAGAACTCGGCCATGCGCCCCACCTTCGCCGCAAAGATGCCGTTCTCGAAATGTACGACGAAGTGAGGCGTTTGCGCATGGCGCCACTTGAACTGGGGATCGGCGAGCACCTTCTGCTCACGCTCACCCACCACGCGCAGGTCAATCTCGTTCGGAGCCACCTCAACCCAGTTGGTGTCAGCGGGCGCCGCAAAGACCGCCGCGGGGATGAGAAGGATGCACAGGGACGTTGTTAGGTTCATGGTAAGGGCTCCGCCACTATCCGGTATAGACGTTGATCAGCAATCACCGGACTTGTGTAGACATTCCATGGCGGCGTGGCAACGATTTGCGTCGCGACAGGTGCATAGATTGACAGGGCGTTGGTCGTGGCATGGACCGAATAGAGGCGCCCGGCAACGCTCGGCCATTGTATGAGAAGTCCCGAATCGCCGCCGAGATTCGGAGCCAGGGCCGCAAGGTAGGACAGGGCGTTTGTCGCGAACGTGCCCGCCTGCACCTCATCAAAGTCGCTGAAGAAATCGCCGTCGGTGTCCCGCAGAAATACGTGACTGCCCGCGATTGCTTCCGCAGCATCCGACAAGCCGTCACCATCCGCGTCGACGGTCGCGCCAGCAAACTCATAGGCGCCAATATCATGGGCGGCCGTGCTGTCGGCATTGCCGTCAAGGGGTCGCCCCACCCCGCGAAAGTCGGTCGACGGCGAACCCGTCGCCACGCCGGCATCGATGCATGGCGACGGTTCCGAAAGGTTGAAGTCACCGCCGGCAAGTTGGACGAATAGCGGATCGGCGTCGACGTGTCCGGCGCCGGGTGGAGCGGGTGTGGCACACACTGCGGTGTAGACGGCGCTGGTTCCGGTCATCGCGTGATTCGTCGCTGCGTTGAACTGCAGGATGGTATTCCGGATGACGCCACCGTCGTGACTGAAGGAACCTCCGCCGTTCGTGGCCGTGTTGCCGACCACCGTGGCGTTCTGGACGAGGCCACCGCCGACGGTGAGCACGCCGCCGCCATACACCGCGCGGTTGCTGACGACGATGCAGTTCTCGAGCACGCCGTTGCCGACGAGCGCGACCCCGCCCCCGCCCTCGTGGATCACGATGTCCTCGGCGTACCGGCAGTAATAGCGCGGCGGCGAGGGCACATAAGCGAATGCACCGCCGAGGTTGCCTGTCGAGACATTGCCTTCGATACGGCTGTTCCTGACACGACCGTTGATGACGTAAATGCCGGCGCCGGCATCGGCCCGGCTGTTGCGGATGGTGAATCCATCCAGCACGGCGAGCGGATGAGCCAGGACGAAGCCACGCGATGTGCCGCCGCCGTCCACGATCGTGTTCGACGCGCCGCCGATACTCTTGACCGTCAGCGGCCGGTTGATGACGGGGGACACCGTGACGACATAGACGCCATTGGAGACCATCACAGCATCGCCGTTCCCGCTGGCATTGATCGCGTCGCCGATCTTCATCGCAGCATTCGACCAGGTCAGATACGGCGAAACCGGTGTCGATCCCGATGGACGCACAAGATGCACGCCCCGCTGTTCGTAGCAACCCATGTCCGGTTCGACATCGCCATCAAGATCGCCATCCGCGATGCGACCCAGCGCGAGCAGGTCGTTCGTCGGCGCCCCCGCGACACGTCCCCCATCGACGCCGGGCGAGAAAGGCTGGAGCCGGAAGTCCGCGGCATTGAGGAATACAGGAGCATTGGTTGTGTTGCCCTCCCCCGAGACGACGGGCCAGAGCGCGGAGTGCGACGCCGCGATGCTTCCGCCGGAGAGCTCGGCGAGATCGGGAGATGATGCTGCCGTGTTGAAGCGAACGATGGAACTCGAGATGGTGGCCGGACCGCCTGCCGCGATGCCTCCACCAACCGGGGCACTGTTCGTGACGATCGTGCAGAAGTTCACAAGGCCCGCATCCGTGACGTAGCATCCGCCGCCGTGCGTAGCCGCACTGTTGCGCACGACCGCGCAGTTTTCCGCGATGCCGCCGATGAGACTTGCTCCGCCGCCTTCGCCTGTCACAGCGGTGTTGTCGCGGATGATCACGCGTCGCAGCGTGGCGTTGGACGCGTAGAGGCCGGCCGAGCGCGAGGCAATGTTGCCGTTCACATCGCTGTCGAGGATGACCGCCCCGCTCGCGAGATGGAGTCCGCCCCCGATGTCCGCCGTGTTCGCGACGAAGGCCGACATCTGGATGCTCGCTCCGCCGGAAGCCATCGCGCCGCCGCCCGAACCACCGGGTGCGACATTGAGGCGCACGATGGATCGCATCAGCGTCGCAGATTCCCCGAGATAGAGTCCGCCGCCATCTCCCCCCTGGTTTGAATTCACGTCGCAGAAGTCCAGACGCACGCCGGCCTCCGCAAAGAGTCCTCCTCCCCGCTCGACTGCTGCATTCCGCGTGATGAGGCATCGCTCGACGGACGCTCCCGCTGCGGCGTACACGCCGCCACCGTGTCGTGCGGCCATATTCGACACGATGGTGCAGTTCTGGAGCACGGCGCCTTCAACGGTATGGACGCCGCCGCCATCGTCAGCCGACGCTCCGTTGCGAATGGTGAACCCGTCCACGGCGGCATTCTCGTTCGCAATCGAAAGCACGCGACAGTTGCCTTGTGCGTCCAGCACGGTGGATCCTGCACCACGAGCGCTTCGGAGCGTCACCCCCGCGTTGATGACCAGCGTGGTGCTGAGGAGGTAGGTTCCGGATTCGACCAGCACAAGATCTCCATCACCTGCTGCCGCGAGGGCGTCGATCGGATCCGTCGCCGCAGTTCCCGGCGTGTCGAACGGGGCGCTGGCGTTCGTCGATGCCGCATCGACGTAGCGCACTGTACCGGCGACCTGCAACTCGAAGGCTCCAAGGTCGGGCCGCGCAATGCTGTCGCCATTGCCATCCACGGGGCGTGGCGAGCCTCCATGATCGGACGTCATGAAGGGTCCGGTGAGACCGTGGTCAAGGACGGGGGACGTCGGCGATGGCCTGAATCCGTTAGTCAGCCCCGGCGCGAGCTGCAGTCCGCCCGGGTCCCATCCCGTCGCCGCGCTCCAGTTGGAAACGGAGGTATAGGTTCCCCGTCCCTGGCAGATGAGGACCGCGCTGGCCGACGGTGCGATCGTGCCCGCGCCGACGGACCGGTGATACAGGTTGTTGCGGATATCGATGTCGTAGATGGTCGCACCGTTCGTGACGACGGTGAACATGTCGAAGTCACAGAGGTTGTTGAAGATCACGTTATTGAAGACGCGGTTTGAGACCACGGGATAGCCGGGCTGTGGATTATCCATGACGAAGGCATAGAGACCGCGGTGCACGCCGGGAATGTTTCGTGTCCCGGTGATCGTGTTGTTGAAGACATTGCAGTTCTGGGACGCGGAGAGGTGGATGCCGATGTTCCCGTTGCTGACGACGAGGTTGTTGTACACGTCGGCGCGGGACGAGAATTCGATGAAGATGCCCTTCGCGGCGAAGGGCGTGGTGTCGCCCGCGGGATTCGGGGGAAGCATGTTGTTCAGCACGAGGTTGTCGCGGACGACGATCGGATGGTTCGCGTGACAGGTGTCGAACCAGATGCCCGTGCACCAGTTGTCGCGCACCTCGTTCCGCTCCACGGTCGCGCCGGAATCGGGGATGAACCGGATACCGCCGGTGACCGACTCATTGCAGCGCCTGTAGTTGTTGCTGTAGACGAGGCATTCCGAGACGAGCAGGTTCGTCACGGAATTGCAGGCGATGCCGAGAACGCCGTTGTTGCCGATTACGCAACGCACGGCCTCGGCGTTGCTGCGGAGCGTGAGGCCGCTGCCGTCGCACCAGCTGATCTCGCAGTCCTCGATGCGACCACCCGGCCCGATGAGCACGCCCGGCCAGCCCTCGAAGGTGTAGGTGAACGTGCTCGCGTGCCGGAAGGAGAGGCCTTTGACCCAGAGATTGCCCGACGTCGAGTTGTCGAAGAAGACCCCGAGCTCCGTGCTCGCCTCCACGACTTTACCCGTCGGCGCCGCGCCCCCGGCCAAACGCAGGTAGAGGGCGCCGGAGTTCGTCTCATAATAGAAGGAGTCGACCGGCATGTTGGTCACGGGGTTGCCGATGTCGATGATCTTCGTTACGGGGTTGATGTGGTTGCAGGAATAGCCGTGGGGAATATAGAACCAATCCACGCACGTGCAGGTCCGCGTGGCGATATATGCATTGGGCCAGCCGAGTTGCTGCATGAGCTTGTCGTCGACAAAGACCTGCTGGCTGTAGTTCGACCAACCGGCCCGGACCCACACGTCATTCGTATAGAGCTGCCAGCCGTCCACGACCCGCGAGCCCTTGAGCACCGGGACTTCGTTGCTGTAGGCGAAGATGCGGATGCGGTTGGCTGCCGTTCCCGTGTTGTTGGTGAGGGAGACTTTTCCGCGATACGTCCCGCCCCTCACCCACAGCGTGTCGCCGCCCACGATGCGGTTCGCGGACGTCTGCACATTCGACCAGGCCGTGGCGGGCGTGAGTCCATCGGCCGCATCATTGCCGTTCGTG
This sequence comes from uncultured Verrucomicrobiota bacterium, assembly GCA_964503335.1. Lineage (GTDB taxonomy): Bacteria > Verrucomicrobiota > Kiritimatiellia > CAIVKH01 > CAIVKH01 > CAZCZZ01. The sequence continues at coordinate 77,136 of CAZCZZ010000006.1, read as the reverse complement.
GCGACATAGTAATCAACGGCCCGCGCGGGAAGGACCACCGCGAAGCTCAGGAGCAGAATCCGGACAAGCATGCGCATCACGTTTCCGATGATACACCAGTGGACCGCAGCCGTGACAAACTCTCCTTGATCTGTCGCGCCATGACCGGCCCGATGCCCGGCACGGCCGTGATCTCTTCCACCGTCGCGCGGCGCAGGCGCAGGGCTGATCCGAAATGCTTCAGCAACAGCTCTTTCCGCTTCTCGCCGATCCCCTCCACCTCGTCGAGGACCGACTCTCGCATGAGGCGCGCGCGCAGGGTCCGGTGGTGCGTCAGCGCGAAGCGATGGGCCTCGTCGCGGATGCGCTGAAGGACCTTCAATGCATTGCCGTCGCGCGGCAGGTACACGGGCGGAAGGGACATCGTGTCGCCGAGATAGACTTCCTCAAAACGCTTGGCGAGGCCCGCCGACGGCAGGTCGGCCAGTCCCAGCGCGGCGAGTTCGCGTCGCGCCGCGCCGAGTTGCGTGACTCCGCCGTCGATCAAGACGAGATCCGGCAGCGGCAACTTCTCCGCGAGCACGCGGCTGTAACGGCGTCGGATGACTTCTGCCATGCTCGCCGGGTCATCGCTACCCTCCACCGACTTGATCCGGAAATGCCGGTAGCGCTGAGGGTGCGGCATGCCGTCCACCGCGCAGACCATGCTCGCGACAGCGTGGGTGCCGGAGATGTTCGAGATGTCGAAGCACTCGATGACCGAGGGCGGACGCGGCAAGTGGAGCGCGGACTCGAGTTCGCGCACGCCGGCCCGGGCATCCTCGGCGCGGAGCGCGAGCGATTTCTCGCCGCGCGCTTTTTCGCGCACCGCTTTGCGAAGATGCAGCAGCAGGTCGCGCAGGTTGGCGGCGCGCTCGAACTGCATGTTCGCGGCGGCTTCCTTCATTTCACCGTCGAGCTTCTCGAGGATGTCGTTGCGCTCGCCGTGCAGGAATGCGCAGGCGGCTTCAACACGTTCGCGATAGGCCTCCGGCGTCACGCGCGCAATGCACGGTGCGGCGCAGAAGCGCACGATATCGTTGTGGCAGTGCCTGTGGTCCTCGGGACCCGGCACAAGCGGACGGCAGGCGCGGATGCCGAAATGTTTCTCTATGAATTCGAGTGTGGCGCGGGCGGAATCGGAATTCGCGTACGGTCCGAAATACGTCGCGCCGTCCTTGCGGTCGATGCGACAGGTCTCAAAGCGCGGAAAAGGGTCGGACATCTGCACGCGCAGCAGCAGGAACCGCTTGTCGTCCTTGAACGCGACGTTGAAGCGCGGTCGGTACTCCTTGATCATCCGGCCTTCGACGAGGATCGCCTCGGCCTCGTTCCGCACGACGATGAATTCCAGGTCGTCGATGCTGCGAACCAACCCGCGCAGCTTCGGGGCGCCGCTCCGGAGTGTCGCGCTCTGGAAATAGTGTCGCACCCGATTCCGCAGGGAGGTCGCCTTCCCCACATAGATGATGCGTCCACTTCTGTCCCGCATGAGGTATACGCCCGGCTTATCGGGCAGCGATCGCAACTTCTCCTGCACTTTTGAGGAAATATCCACCCGGGGACTATAGCACGTTCCAAGGGTTGGAAACAAAGCACACAGTGACTTCCAATCCTTGGAAGACGCGATTCAGCAATAGCTTACGACGCGAATATCTCCCGTCAGGCAGCAGAATTCGACGCATTGGATCGCATCCGGGTACCTTTTGGCATAAGGTGTGCATTACGAAGGGGTTTGTAGCGTTCAGCTTAGAAAGAGGGTGCTCATGTTGCGTCGAATCATATCGGCTTGCGCAGTTTTCGTGTTCTCAACGGTCGCCTATGCGGGGGAAGGACGGTTTGAAATCGCCCAGTTCATGCTTCCGTACACCGTGTCCAACGCCGGCAGCTACGTCGTGACGGAGAACCTGACCGGCACCAACGGCCAGAACGGTATCATCATCGCGGCGAACGACGTCACAATCGACCTGAACGGATTCCAGCTCATCGGTGTCGCAGGCTCGCTGGACGGCGTTGCCGCGTCGGGCAACCGCAGCAACATCCAGATCCTGAACGGCATGGTGCGCGGCTGGGGCGACGACGGCGTGGACCTGAATTCGGCGAGCAATGTCTCCGTTCGCGATGTCATGGCCTCACTCAACACGGATGACGGCATCCGCGTGGGCGACGGAAGCTCGGTGCGCGACTGCACCCTGGTGGAAAACTCCGGCGCGGGCCTTCGCGCCGGCGAGGCCTGCTCGATCCAGCGCGTCATCGCGCGCCAGAACGGCGGCGGCGGAATCGTCTCTTCGAATGCCTGCGTCATCACGCACTGCATCGCCCGCTCGAACAACGGCAACGGCATCTGGACCGGTCTCGGCTCGACCATCGTGGCCAGCACGGCCCGCGGAAACGACAACGTGGGCATCGGCGGCGGCAAGGGCACGCAGATCAGCGAATGCGTGGGCTACGGCAACGATGTCGGCATCCAGATCTACGACACCGGCGGCCAGGTCGTGAATTCGGCGACCTATGGCAACACGGACTACGGCATCCAGGTCACGGGCGCGGGCTCGATCACGTTCTGTGCGGCATCGGCCAACGGCCTTGCCGGGTTTGTTGCGGGTTCGAACAGCTATGTCTTCGGCAACAACGCCTACGAAAACGGCACAAACTCGGGCAGCACGGGTTTCCTCCTGACGGGCACCGGCAACCGCCTTGAACAAAACCACGCAGGCAATGCCACGTCGGGCTTCACGGCCACGACGACGAACAATCTCATCGTGCGCAACACCGCCACGGGCCATGCGACGAACTACGCCATCGCCGCCGGCAACCTCACGGGCACAATCACCACCAACGTCGCCACCTCCAACGCGTGGGTCAACTTCAGCTTCTGAACAACATGACCCCTCGCCCCATTCTCTTCGTGGCAACCCTGATTACCGCGATGGCGATCAACGCCATGGCACGCGAAGGCGTCACGGAAATATCGCAATCGATGATGCCGTACGTCATCACGAACCCCGGCAACTACATCCTCACGCAGAGCGTCAGCCAGGAGAACAGCCTGCCCGTCACGCTCGTTGCCCGGGCTGCGACGTGGCGATACCTCGCCACGGGCGTCGATCCGGGGACAAACTGGGCGGCTATCGCCTTTGATGCATCGGCCTGGAACACCGGCGCTGCGGAGCTGGGATTCGGCGATGGCGGCGAAGCGACCGTATTGGCCGGCGGACGCACGACCTACTACTTCCGCGCCACGTTCGTCCTGACGAATGCCGCCTCGTACAACGACCTCGATCTCTTCGTGCGACGTGACGACGGCGTGGTGATCTATCTGAACGGGACGGAGGTCACGCGCAACAACATGCCAACCGGCACCGTCACCGGCTCCACCCTCGCCCTCGCCACCATCGCAGGCGCCGACGAGAGCACGTACACGGAGTTCGACATCCTGCACACGCTCATGGTCAACGGCACGAACGTGCTCGCGGCGGAAGTTCACCAGGCCAACGGTGGCTTTGTGGATCTGAGCTTCGACGCGGAACTGCGAGGCGACGTGGGCAACGCAGTGCCCATCACCAGCGGCATCACGATCCAGTCCGACAATGTCGTGCTCGACCTGAACGGCCACACCATGACCGGCGTGTACACCGGGACCGTCAACGGCATCTATGTGCCGACAGGGCGCGACATCGTCATCCGCAACGGCAGCGTGGTGAACTGGAACGACGACGGGATCCACTGCCTGCTCGCCACGAACGTCATCATCCAGAATATCCGTGCGCTGCGAAATGGCGACGACGGGATCCATGCGGGCGAACGATCCCTGGTCATTGACTGTGTGGCGAGTGAGAACGGTGTCTTGCAGACGGTGCCGCTGAACGACCACGGCAACGGTATCCTCGTCAGCGATGCTTCACTTGTGGCCGACACGTTCACATTGAACAACCACAACCACGGAGTGGATGCAGCCACAGCGGTAATGGTTACGGGGCTCATCACGGCTCGAAATGATCACGACGCACTGCACGGGGGGCAGGCGAATCAGGTTTCCCGTTCCCTGGCGTATCGCAACAGCGGCGAAGGCCTCGAAGTCAACGTTGGAAGCGTCATGGTCGATTGCGCAGCGAGTCTCAATGATGACGGCTTCAAGGCACGCGCCGAGCCCCCTCCCGTGGTGGAAGGTCGAGTCTTGTTCTCAAGACTTTGTGCAACCCTGAACAACAATGACGGGATCAAGGGGGAATTCGGCAGCCTGTTTGCGTTCTGTAACGCCCACGACAACGCAGACGACGGGATCACGGTCGAATCCTACACGATGGTTGCCAACTGCATGTCCAGCTTGAACGGTTTTCGAGCAGGAAGCACACCGGGAGGCGGCATTGCCTTTGAGGCTGGAAGAAACATCGCTCTCGGGAATCATCTTGTTCGCAACGAGTACGGCATCACATCGGTGGAATTGGCCGGAGCGGTCAACAACATCGCATTCCGCAATTCAGCCTTCGGCAACACCATCAGCAACTACGCTGTGCGCGCCGGAAACTTCTTCGCCCCTGCGACCAACTCCCCGACCGCGGCTTCGCCCTGGGCGAATTTTGCGAGATAGAGGCACTTGATGTGGTTTGAAGGCAGAGCACAACCGGGGGCTGCTCTCATGGCTCTATGCATGGGACTCCTTCCCGTTGCCCCCGCGTGGGCCCAGTCCCTTGTCATTTCCGAGTTCATGGCCGTCAATACGAACTCGATCCAGGACGAGGATGATGCGTACGAGGACTGGATCGAAATCCAGAACACCGGCACGGGCACGGTGGATCTGGCGGGCTGGCACCTGACCGACGAGTCGAGCAACCTCGACAAGTGGACGTTCCCGGGCACGAACATCGCGCCGGGCGCCTTTGTCATCGTTTTCGCTTCCAACAAGGACCGCGCCACGCCAGGCGACGAGCTCCACACAAATTTCCGGCTCAGCGGCGACGGCGAGTACCTCGCACTCGTGCAGCCGAACGGGGTCACCGTCGAAAGCTCGTACGACCCCTACCCGCCGCAGGTCGCCAACGTTTCGTTTGGTGTTGCACCGGGCACGGTGACCAACGAACTCGTCAGCACGAACGCGAATTGTGTCTTCTACGTGCCGTCGGACGACAGCCTCGGCTACGACTGGATCGAACAGTTCTTCGATGACAGCGCATGGGCCACGGGCCGCGTCGGCGTCGGCTTCGACCAGTTCACCAACACACCGCCCGACTACACGCCCGACATCCGCGCCAACGTCGAAACGAACATGTATGGAATCAACGGGACGATCTACATCCGCATCCCGTTCGTCCTGAACAATCCCTCGGCGCTTCAAAGCCTGCAGTTGGATATGAAGTTTGACGACGGCTTCGTCGCCTTTATCAACGGCGAGGAAGTGGTCAGCGTCAATGATCGCGACATCAACACGTGGAACACCCGCGCCTCGGCCGTCCACGACGCGCTGGCGTTCGAGCCTTTCCTGATCAGCGACGTGGATGAGTTCCTCGAACTCGGCACGAACATCCTCGCCATTCATGGCATGAACCAGCAGACGACGAGTTCCGACTTGCTGATGCTGCCCCGCTTGTCCGGCATCGAGAGCGCGACGCTTGAGAATGGGCACCTGCGGTACTTCCAGGTTCCCACGCCCGGCGCGATTAACGGGAGCGGCACTGCCGACCTGGGCCCCTCGTTCCTCTCTGTATCGCACACCCCGGAATCACCTGCGGACAACGAGGACCTCGTCGTCTCGGCCCGCATCATTGGAAGCACCGCTCCCGTTTCGACGGCAACGCTTCATTATGTCGTCATGTTCACCAACACCACCTCCACGGCGATGTACGATGACGGATTGCACGGCGACCAGGGTGCAGGCGATGGTATCTTTGCCGCCACGATCCCCAACACCTCGTTCACCACCGGCCAGATGATTCGCTACTACCTGACCGCAGTGGCGACGAACGGGATCACGAATCGCTGGCCTCTGGCGGAGGATTCGATCCAATACCTCGGCACGGTCTGCCAGAACCCGTCCGTGACTTCATCGCTCCGCACATTCCAGTGGTTCGTGCAAAACCCGCTCTGGCACGCGAAAACGAACGGCGGCAACAACCTGAATTGGACCAACGGCTGGGTCTACTTCGAAGGGCGCTTCTATGACGAGGTTCGGATGCGCGTCCGCGGCAATTCGTCGTCGGGCTGGCTGAAGCCCCACTTCAAGTTCGAATTTCCCGACGGGCATCACTTCGTGTGGAACGAGAATGAGGAAGCCGTCGAGGAGTTCAACCTCCAGAGCACCTACAGCGACAAAGCCTACGTGCGTCAGATCCTCGGCATGGAAACCTACCGCAACGCGGGCGTTCCCTACTCCGAGACGTTCCCCGTCCGCGTCCAGCAGAACGGTTCCTTCTACAGCACCGCGGTCTGGCTGGAGCAGCCGGGTGAGGATTATCTCCAGCGGCAGGGACTCGATGACGAGGGCGCGCTGTACAAGATGTTCAACCAGATGACCAGCAGCTCCAGCGGCGTGGAGAAGAAGACGCGCAAGGATGAAGATAACAGCGACCTGCTGCGCCTGGTCAACGGCGTGAGCACCACCAACTCCGCGACGACGCGGCGACGGTATATCTTCGACAACGTGGACATCCCGGCGGCGATCAACTACATCGCGGCGACGACGATCATGCACGACAACGATCACGTCGCGAAAAACTACTATGTGTATCGTGACACGCCCGGCGACGGGGAATGGACCTTCATGCCCTGGGACAAGGACCTCACCTTCGGACGGAACTACATGCTGACCGGAGGCGGCGTGCTGAGCGACGTGCTTTGGGCGAATGCCGATGCGCCCATAGCGACAAACCTCTTGCGCTCGCCGAGCCATCCCCTCTTCGGCGACTCCGACCACCAGAAGAACGACGGCCCGTGGAACCGCTTCATCGACGCCCTGCACGACGACACCTTCGTCCGCCAGATGTACCTCCGCCGACTTCGCACCCTGATGGACCAGCTCCTCCAGCCGAACGGCGCACCCACCAACCTGCTCTATGAAGCGCGCATCGCAAGCCTATACACCCAGATGGTTTCCGACGTGGTGCTGGACCGCGCCAAGTGGGGCAATCCGTATGGATCCAACCAGACCATCGAAGCCGCGATGGCGCTCCTCACGAACGCCTATCTCAACGTGCGCCGGACACACCTGTATGTGACGCACAGCGGCACCAACGGGGCGAAGATCCCGGCCGCGCTTGCATTCTCGCCGTCGATCCATTTCGGCACGATCGAATTCGCGTCCACGTCGAGCAACCAATCCCGCGAGTACGTGGAACTCATCAACACCAACGCCTTCGCCGTCGAGCTTTCAGGCTGGAGCTTGAGCAACGCCGTGCGCTTCACCTTTGCCCCCGGCACCGTCATCGCAGCGCAGTCGAATCTCTACGTCTCCCCCAACCTGCCCGCTTTCCGCGCACGCCCGGCGAGCCCGAAGAGCAACGAGTCACGTTTCGTGGTAGGACCCTACTCCGGCAACCTCTCCACCCGCGGCGAGACCATCGCCCTGCACGACAGCGCGGGACTTCTGGTCAGTTCGGCGACTTTCACTGGAACGCCTTCCGCGTTTCAGAACAACCTGCGCGTGACCGAGATCATGTTCCACCCGGACCCCGCCGCGAGCGGCTCATGGGATGGCGAGGAATACGAGTTCATCGAGCTGAAGAATGTGGGCTCGAGCAATCTAAACCTCGCCGGCGTCAGCTTCACTTCAGGCATCTCCTACACCTTCACCAACCTCACGCTCGGCGCGGGCCAACTTGTCGTGCTGGTCAGGAACCACCTCGCCTTCGCCTCCCGCTACGACACGAACGGCATCCTCGTCGCGGGCGTGTTCACGGGCGGACTCAACAACGCCAGCGACGACCTGCGGCTGGCGGACCCGCAGGGCGAAGAGATCCTGGACTTCCCCTACTTCGATACATGGTATCCCGAAACGGACGGCCATGGCCGATCACTTCACATCATCAACGCAAACGTCGATTACACCGCCTGGGGCTCGGCGACGAGCTGGCATGCGAGCGTCACCTACCGCGGATCGCCCGGACGCGATGAACCGACGCTTCCCATCGGCTCCGTCGTCATCAGCGAAGCCCTGACGCATTCCGACAACCAGTTGGACTGGGTTGAGCTGCTAAACACCACGACCAATTCGATCGACATCAGCGGCTGGCTTCTCAGCGACAGCGGACAGCGACTCCGCAAGTTCCAGATTCCCGCAGGCACCGTGCTCAGCGGCGGCACCTACCGCGTGTTCGACGAGAGCGATTTCAACAACCTGACCAACCCGCCGGCGATTGTGCCGTTCGCCTTCAGCGAGCTGGGCGAGGAAGTCCACCTCAGTTCCGCCACGAACGGAACGCCCACGGCGTACCATGAAATGTACGTCTTCGGCGCACAGGACCAGAACGTCACCTTCGGTCGTCACATCAACAGCGAAGGCCGCGAGATGTTTGTCGCCACCGCGTCGCCCACACCCGGCTCGAATAACGCCCCGCCGCGCGTCGGTCCGTTTGTACTGCAGGAAATCCTCTACGACCCGCTTTCGAACGCATTCGAGTTCATCGAGATCCGCAACATTTCCAACACCACGGTCACCTTGTATGACGTCCTGCGTCCCACCAACCGCTGGAAGCTCGCCGGCGCGGTGGACTTCACGTTCCCGACGAACAGGCAGCTCGGCGCCGGTGGACAAGCCCTGGTCGTGCCGACGGATCCTTCCGTGTTCCGCGCGATGTACAACATCCCGGCCGCCATCCCGATCTACGGCCCCTACACCGGCTCGCTCGACAACGCAGGCGAGACGGTGATGCTCATGCGACCCGGCATTCCGGAAGCGGGCGGCTTTGTTCCCTACGTGTTGTATGACCAGGTGCAGTACGACGACGCGTCGCCCTGGCCGACGAATAATCCGCAGGACGGCTGGTCGATCGAGCGGGTCACGGCGACAGCCTTCGGCGATGACCCGACGAACTGGCGCACGGCCAACTTCATGGGATCGCCCGGCACGATTACCCAGCTGGACGACGATCAGGATGGACTTCCCGACAACTGGGAAGTCGTCTACTTCAACGCCACCGGCGCGACGAACGCGACGCCCGGAGCAGACCCGGACGGCGACGGCTACAACAACGCCTCGGAGTATATCTACGGCAGTTCGGCCACAAGCGCCGTGAGCGCAGGAGCCATTACCATCACCAACTCCGATGGTACCGCCAGAATTCGCTTCCAAACCTTCGAGGCCAGCGGGCCCGGCTACTATGGCCAAGCGCGCCGCTACGAGGTCAGCACGAGCTCGAACATTCTTGACGCGGTGTGGTATCCCCTCCCCGGATTTGAAAATCTCGCGGGAACCAACGGCTTCACCGAATTCACCAACAGCTTGCCCATCGACCTGGAATTCTTCCGCGTCCGCGCCTGGATGGAGTAGGATAGGCTGGGGAATCACCATGGCGTCCAGAGAAGCATTGCTGACCCGATTGCAGGAAATCGCGGAATCGATTGCGCAATCCGGACACGGGTTGGCTGTGCTGGGGCTAGGCTCGTGCGGTCTTGAAACGCAGCGCCTCGACGATTCATCCGATCTCGACTTCTTCGTGATCGTTGAGGCCGGACACAAGGCGCGCTACATCGACAACCTCGACTGGTTGAGTTCCATCACGCCCCTTGCATACCAATTTCGCAACACCGTGGACGGCTACAAGGCACTTTTCGAGGATGGCATCTTCTGCGAGTTCGCCGTCTTTGAACCCCAGGAAATGCGGGGAATCCCTTTTGCCCCGGGCCGGATCATCTGGAAGCGAGCGGACGTGGACGAATCCATCTCCATCCCCGCAAAGAACCCGCATCCAGTCGGGTCACACTCACCGGAATGGCTCCTCGGCGAGGCCTTGACCAACCTCTATGTCGGAATGTGCCGCTTTCGCCGTGGCGAGAAGCTCTCGGCGCAAAGGTTCGTCCAGCACTACGCCGTGGACCGCGTGGTCGAGCTTCACGAACTGGGTGCGCCGTCATCAGCGGTTGACGCGGACGCGTTCTCGGTCGAGCGACGTCTCGAACAGCGGCGCCCCGATTTGGCACTGCACCTATCCCGCTTCATCCAGGGCTACGAACGCACACCGGAATCGGCCGAGGCCATTCTCGATTTCCTGCGTGCAAAGCACGACGTCAACCCGGGCATCGCGTCGGTTATCCAGCAGTTGTGCCGGGCGAGATGATTCCGACAACACCTACGTAAACAGCAGGACGATCGCCTGTGCCGTCAGGATGCGCAGGAACATCACGAGGGCGTAAACGCTTGCATAGGTGACCGACGGGGCATCGGACGCGGCGATCTGGTTCGCGAAGGAGAGCGCAGGCGGGTCGGTCATGCTGCCGGACAGCAGTCCGCAGAGCGACATGTAGTTGAGCTTGTAGACGATCCGCGCGATCAGGCCGATGATGAACAGGGGGATCACCGTGATCAGTGCCGCCAGGGCCATCCACATCATGCCGTCGCCGTGCATCAGCGTCTCGATGAAGCGCCCGCCCGACTTGAGTCCGACGCTGGCCAGGAACAGCGTGATGCCCACTTCGCGCAGCATCAGGTTCGCGCTCTGCGGAAGATACCAGACCACGGGGCCCACGCGCGCGAAGCGGCTCAGCAGGATCGCGACAAGGAGCGGGCCACCCGCGAGCCCCAGCTTCACGGGCGCGGGAACGCCGGGGACCTGGATTGGGAGGCTTCCGAGGATCACGCCGAGGATGATACCGATGAATACCGGCAGGATATTCGGGTGATTGAGCTGCTTCATGGAGTCGCCCAATTCCGCAGCGACCTTCAGGATCGACGGTTCGTCGCCGACGACTGTCACACGATCGCCGAAATTCAGCTCCGTACCCGCCTTCGCCACGAGCTGGATGCCGGCGCGGTTGATACGCGTAATCGCGACGCCGTACTGGTCCATGAGATCGAGCTCACGGATCGTCTTGCCCACCGCGTTGCTGCGCGTGATAAGAATGCTGCGCGACGTGAGGCCGCTCGCGACTTTCCGCACATCGATCTTCGTGATCTCGCCGACCACCACGGCCAGCTTGTCTGCGTTCTCCTTCGAGCACACCACGTGCAGCACATCGCCGACCTGGAGCTTCGTCTCGGCGGACGGCACGATGACCTGGTCGCCGTGCATCAGGCGTGAGATGACGAACTCGGCCTGCACCATTGACGCGAGCTGGCGAACTTCGAGTCCGGCCAGGCGCTGGTTGGAAACGACGATGTTGTAATTCTCCGGCACGGCCGTGGCGGGCGACTGCTCCTGCTCATACTTCTCCGCTTCCTTCTGGGGCGAGATGCGGAAAATCAACCGCATGGCAATCATGGAGAGGATGATGCCGATGATGCCGAACGGATACGCCACGGCATAGGCCATGCCGGAGACTTCCGATGAGTCGAGCATGTCCGGCAGCCGTTCACGCAGCGCCTGCTGCGCCGCGCCCAGGCCGGGGGTATTCGTTACGGCTCCGGAGAGCAGGCCCACGACGACGGCGATGGGCAGTCCTGCGAAGTAGTGGAGACCCAGGGCGACCGTGACACCGAGCAGGACGACGCCCGCCGCCAGCATGTTGAGCTTGAGGCCCTGCTTGCGGAACGACGCAAAGAAGCTGGGGCCGACCTGCATGCCGATCGTGTAGACGAACAGGATCAGGCCGAACTCGCGCGCGAATTCGAGGATCTCGGGATTGACTGCGAGGCCGAAGTGTCCAAAGGCGAGGCCGGAGAAGAGCACGCCACCGATGCCCAGGCTGATGCCGAAGATGCGGATGTGTCCGATGCTCACGCCAAGCGCGATGACGGCGCTGATTACCAGCACCGTGTGCGCGATGGAATGTCCAAACAGTAGATCCTTGAGCCACATCATCGAAGTCACTCCTCAAAATTCGCCGTGATTCTTGGCGTCGGCACCCTTCCTGACAAGTAGGATTGCGGGCTTACTCTCCCGATGCCCCCATCGGGGATTCCTGTAAACCAGCATCCATCAGGCGACGGATGGGCTTGAAGTAGCGTGGCAGCGGCGCGTTGCGGACTTCGGACGGAATCCCGTCCACGCCAAAGACGCGATCCCAGCATCGTTCGAAACAGTGTGCGGCGTCCGGTAGCTCCAGGCTCACGTGGAGCGCCCGCTCATAGAAGGCCTTCGGATGGCGCAGGATGGCCTCCGCCGTCACCGCGAAATGCGCCCCTGCGTAGAATACGACAAACGCAGGAGGTTCCGCATCCCAGAGTCGACGGAAGAACGCCCTCAGCGGCAGCGGTCTCTTCTCCCCGTTCTTGCTCCACGCCTGAAACAGCAGCGAGCCTTCCGCGTCATCGCGATCCACAAGGAAGCTGTACCAGCGGAAACCATGTGCAGGCAGCGACGCCGGGGTCTCTTCGCGGAGGATGCGATGGAAGTCCGGCACATGGTCAAACGGCTTCCCCTGGCTGAAGAAGGTGATTCCGGAAAGCGTTTCGTAGCGGGACACGATGTGATGAAGGTAGGTGTGCGCCTCCCGCCCCTCGTTCGGCAACCGGAGGCCTCCCGAAGACCCGTCCCCCTTGTCATACACCGATCGACGGATATCCTTCGACACACGGCCCAGCCAGCGAAGGTCCTCGGCGTACCGGGCAACAACGAGTTCGCGAGTTGGATCAGCGGTCGTCATATCACCGCAGCTTGAGGATGTACGTCGCGAATTCCACGTCCCGCTTGTACCCCACGGCCTCATAGAGCTTCTGGGCGCTCACGTTGGTGTGCGCAGTGGACAACACAACCTCCGCAGCGCCTGCGGCTTCCGCGGACTGTTGCACGGCTTCAAGGAGCAAACGCCCCACTCCCTTCATCCGCTCCGCGTGGTCCACGAACAAGTCGTACAAGATCCACGCCGGCGCGGCGGCGAGGGACGAGAAGCTCGGATAGACCTGGGCAAAGCCGGCAAGGACCCCGTCCCGCCGCTCAGCCACAAGGATCACTGACTCGCCCCGTGCGAGCCGGTCCTTCAAGAACCCGCCGCAGAGTTCCGGGTCGGACGACAGACCGTAGAACTGGCGATAGTCGTCGAAGAGCCGGATAAGGCGGTCCAAGTCGCCCCCGACAGCCCTTCGAACCGTAATGTCAGCCGCTTCCATGTGAGACAGGATAGCAGGCCATGGTGGCACCGCGAAACGAATCGTGTGATGCACAAACCCATGCCCTTCAAATACTAGCGCGAAAAGGGCTCCATCCTTGATCGCAACCCCCCGTTCCCTTAACCTCATGAGCCATGGATTTTTGTCCGCGGCGGACCAGACCCACCCTATCACCACTATGCGAATCATCATCGTAGGCGCCGGAAGCGCAGGGCGTTATCTCGCCGAGAAGCTCTGTGAAGAACGACACGATGTCGTGGTCATTGATATCAACGGCGATGCCCTGGATGACCTCGGCTCGCAGATGGATGTCCAGACCATCGTCGGCCCGGGTTCAAGCCCGCGCATCCTCCAGGAAGCCGGCGTGGACAAGGCCGACCTCCTTGTAGCCGTTACGGACAAGGACGAGGTGAACATCCTCTCCTGCGCCTTCGCCCACGCCGCAGGGGTCAGCAACAAGGTGGCCCGCGTCTCCAACCCGGACTTCATTCACTCAGGCTCCCGCTACGACTTGAAGCAGTTGGGTATCGACCTCGTCATCAGCCAGAAGGAGGAGTGCGCGCTCGAAATCTTTACCGTGCTGCGCCTGCCTGGAACCCTTGAAGCGGTGGACATGCTGGACGGACGCGTCCTTGCTGTCGGCATCCGCGTGCATGTGGACAGTCCCCTCGTCGTCACGACGCTCAAGGCATTCCCCGAGCAGGACATGCTGCAGCGCCTGCGCTTCATCGCGCTGATGCGCGGCGACGATCTGTCGATCCCGCGTGGCGATACGCAGTTCATGATCGGCGACGAGGTGTATCTCGTCGGGACGCCCGACGACATTTCTGAATTCCTGAAATGGGCCAACCCGGATGAAACGCGCTACGAGAAGGTCATCGTGGCCGGCGGCGGCGATCTGGGCCTTCAGCTCACGAAGATGCTCGAGCAAACATCGATGCAGGTTGTCCTCGTCGAGAAGGACGAGAAGAACGCCGAGCTGTGTTCCGCAGAACTGAACAAGGCGCTGGTCATCCGCGGCGATGCGCTGGACCAGGAAACGCTGGCGAACGCCGGAGTCGTGCACGGCACGGCGTTTGTCGCCGTTACCGGCAGCGACGAGCATAACATCATGATGAGCCTGCTCGCGGAAAAGGCCGGCGCGACGTTCACGCTGGCCCAGGTTTCACGGCCCGAGTACGTGCCGATCATCAATACCCTGAGCCTGCTCGATCGCGCCGTCAGCTCGCACATGTCGATGATTAACGCGATCCTTCACTTCATCCGCGGCAAGAACGTCAAAGCCGCCGCGCTCCTGCATAAACTCCCGGGCGAGCTGCTGGAAGTGGGACTCAACCCCTCGAACCGGTGGAACGGGAAAGCCATACGTGACCTGAAGCCGCCCGAGGGCGTCATGATCGCGACCGTCGTCCGGAATGGCGAAGTCTGCCCTGCGACAGGAGACCTGACCCTTCAGGCGGGCGACAGGCTCGTCCTGTTCGCGCTGCCCCAGGCGGTGGGTCGCGTTGAATCGATGTTCCAGCACTGAGCGCACGATGAAGCCGCGGTCCGTATTCCATCTGATTTCCTATGTCCTGATGTTCCTCGGCTTCGCCATGGGCTTGTGCTGGGGCGTCTCGTACGTCATGGAAGACCCTTGGGAAACGCAGCGCGGCATGGCCCTGTCCTTCGCCGCGGTGATCATCGTCGGCTTCTCCGTCTGGTCCCTCACCCGCCATCCACCGGAACTTTCCGTCCGCGACGGCATCGGCGTCGTCACCTTCGGGTGGCTCAGCGCCAGCCTCGCAGGCTCGCTGCCGTTCATGCTCTGCGATGCCGTGCCGAGCTTCGTAGACGCATTTTTCGAAACCGTCTCCGGGCTCACGACGACCGGCGCATCGATCATTGCGGACCCCGACAACACACCCTACGGCATTCTCTTCTGGCGCGCCCTCACCCATTTCATGGGGGGCATGGGCATTCTCGTCTTTTGCGTGGCCATCCTTCCCCTCGTCGGCACGGGGGGCATGCAGCTCTACCGCGCCGAAGCATCGGGCGTTTCACGTGACCGGCTTACGCCGCGCATCGCCACGACCGCAAAGCTGCTCTGGGTCATCTACATTGGCATGAATGTCGTGCTAACCATACTGCTGCGGTTCGGAGGTATGTCGTGGTTCGATGCCCTCTGCCATTCCTTCGCGGCAGTAGCTACAGGCGGTTTCTCAACGCGCACGGAATCGATCGCCGCATTCGACAGCCATTACATCGAAGTTGTACTGGTTGCGTTCATGTTCCTCAGTGCCGTGAATTTCACCCTGCATTTCCGTGCGCTGCGCGGGAAACCACTGGCATACTTCAGGGACACTGAGTTCCGATTCTACTTCGGCTGGTGGCTTGCTTCATGCGTCGCAGTCGGTTTGATCATCGCGAACGCCCAGCACATCCCCCTTGTCACGGCCATGCGTCATGCCGTCTTCGGTGTTACGTCCCTGCTCACGACCACTGGCTTCTTCACCATGGATTTCGACACGTGGCCCTTCTCGGCCAAAATCATCCTTGTCTTCTGCATGCTCATCGGTGGCTGCGCCGGATCCACCTGCGGGGCCATGAAACAGGTACGCGTCCTGGTCGTGTTGAAGCGAATCGCGCGCGAAGCGTGGCTCTTCATTCATCCGCAGGCCGTCGTTCCGGTCCGGCTCGGACATCAGATCGTGGATAACAGCACGGCGGCCAGCATCACGACGTTTGTCACGCTGTACCTGATCTTCTACGCAGGAGCAGCCCTCGCAATGTCCTTCTTCGTTGACGTAGAGACTGCCTTCACCGCGACGGCGGGCTGTCTGGGCGGTGTGGGCCCGGGCTTTTCCATGGCGGGAGCCACAGAGGCTTACGACGTGTTTCCAACACCGGCCAAGTGCATCCTCATTCTTTCGATGCTGCTCGGTCGCTTGGAGTTCTACACGCTGCTGGTCGTTCTGCTTCCGCGCTTCTGGCGGCGGTAGGAGCTGCTCTCTACTTCCCGAGGGTCTTGCGGGTCTTCAGCTCCCGCTCCTTCTCGGCAATCGCCTTCTCGACCTGCTGCAGCAGCGCTTCGAGGTCCTGCCCGCCAGGCGCCCCGGCCTTCATCCCGTCGGGCGGCACGGTGACACCGGGCTCTTCCATCGCGGGTTGGATCTCCTTACGGTCCGCCACGTTCTGAAGCACAATCTCGCTCTTGCCATCCTCATTGATGGACATGTCCAGGGTGACATTCGTGGCTGGAGCCATCGGCTCGGCGGGTGCGACCACGACCTCTTCCTTCGGCTCGGCCACAGGCTCTTCGGGGCGGGCCTGAGCAACTACTTCCGGTTGAATCGCAGGCTCTTCCTCCGCGGGTTTCGCCTCGGTCGCCTTGACATCCTCTTTCGGCCGTTCCTCAACCGGAGGTTGAACGAGGGCCATCACCTCGGCGGAGGGGGACTGGGCAAGTCGACCAGCGACAGAACTCGAAAGCGTCGATTCCGCGGGCTTCGCTGCATCGTTCGCAGTCGCCCCGTTGCGCTCCGCGGCCAGCTCGCGTCGCAGGTCGCGCGATGCGTCGGACAATTTTTCCAAGCCGGCGATCACGGCCTCGGCGATGCGCTCCTGGGCCGCAATCTGGGCCTTCAGCGTCTTTTCGTTCTGCGCCGTAAACGACCGGACGAGGTACACGGGAACCAGGATGAGCACGGCGGCAATCGCGCCGAATACCCACGTGAACATGGACAGCCGGGACTGCGTCTTCTTCTGCTCCTCATCGAGGTACTCGCGGAAGCTGCTCATGACCGGAAGGAGGTCCTGCATGTCGACGAACTCGCCGTCGGCCTTGGCGCCCTGTGCCGGCAGATTCCTGGCGACCGGCTGGACGCCCGTCTGGCTTCCCGGTTTCACCGGCTGCTTCGAATGATCTGATTCCTTGTTCATAGACATTGTCCCGCTCTTCCTGTTGTGGCCCGGCCACGTTTACGACATCGGACGTCCCTGCAACTCCGCAATCTTCGCCAGCAGCTCTCGCTCGCGCGCCTCGCCCTGCTGCTTCAGCATGCGGTATTGCTCCCGCTTCTCCTCCAGTTGCCCGAACATTTCACCATAGAACGAATTGGCCTGCTCCAGCTCGGACTTCATCTTCGCAAGTTCGCGCTGCAACTCCTGCTCGCGTCGCTGGAACTCATGCTCCTGGGCTTTTAGCGCAACCCGCTGCTCGTCAAACGAACGCTTCACCTCGTCGAGTTTGTCCGTCAACTCACGGGCCTGCCGGCGCTGCTCGATGACCTCGCGCTCCGCCTGAACCTTGAGCCGCTCGGATTCCTCCTCGGTTGCCTTCAAGGCCTCGCGCGTCTTCTCCGCGTCTTCGCGGCGCAGATCAAGGATCCCCGAAATCTCCCTCAGTTCCGCCTTCACGGCGTCGAGTTCCACCTGTAGGTCGCGCTCGCGCTTCTGCACCTCGGTCATGCGCGACTTCTGCGCCTCGGTGGCTTCCGTTGCAGCCTCCACGGCGGCCGCGGCATCCGCTTGCGCCGTCTCAAGTGTCCGCTTCATCTCATCAAGGGCCTGCTGCAACTCGGCTTCCCGGTTCTCGGCCTGCTTCTTGAGCTGGTCGTACTGGTCCTTCTGGAACTTGAGGCGACGCTCGACGTCCGTCACGGCGGCCGGACCCGTGCCCGGTCCGCGCAGTTTAAGCTCGGCAATCTGGCGCGAAAGCACCTGCTCCTTCTGCGCGGCGCGCAACTGCTGTGCGCGATACTCCTCTTCGCGCAACTGGAGCTTCCGCGTGGCCTCATTGAGCTGCCGCTGGCTCTCGCGCAAGTCTGTCTTGAGTTTGTCGAGTTGACGCGTCATGGACTGCTCGTTGCGACCTGAATCCTGGCGCAGCGTGCGGTATTCCTCTTCCTGCTTCTCCAACCGCCGTTTGGTTTCGGCCAGGATGCGATTCTGGGCCTCGGCGCCCTTCTCCAGCAGATCCATGCGCGTCTGCGCGGACTTCTCGCGGCGGCCGAGATCCTCCATCGCCGCAGCGTGCGCTTCCCGCTCCGCGTCGAGTTGACGCGACACGTTGTCGGCATTGTGCGTGGCCTGCTCCACTTCCTTGCGAAGCCGCTCGATCTGCTCCTGTGCGTCGGCATCCTTGCGTAACGCATCCTCCTGCGCCGCGCGCAGGGCATCCTTCGTGGCGTTCAGCTCGAAGGTGATGCGATCGATGTCGCCCGACAGCCTGTCGCGATCATGTCCGACTTCATCCAGTTGGAGCTTGAGCGCCTTCTCCTTCTCCAAGCCCGTCTCGAAACTGACCTGGAACTCGTGCTTCCTCTCTTCAAGTTGCACGCGCGCCGCTTCAGCTTCCGACCGCGCCGTGTCCAGCGACCGCTTCAACTCCTCGATGCGCTTCGTGGCCTCCTGCTCCTTGCGGGATGCCTCGTCCGACGCCGCAAGCGCGTTCGTCCGCTCTTCCTCAAGCTTCTTGCGGAGTTCATCCACCGTGGCCGCAGAACGCTGCAGGTCACCCGTGGCCTTGTCGAAGCGCGACTGAAGCGCCTCTTCGCGTCGCTCGGCATCATCCTTCTGGCTCTTCGCCTGGCGCCGCGCCTCCTCCAACTCGCGACGCACAGCTTCAAGCAGTTCGTCCACTCTCTTCTTTTCGGCTTCCCCGCGCTGGATCCGGTCCTTCAGGTCCTTCTCCGTGCGCTGGAAATCAGCCTGGCGCGACTGCAACTCGGCCTGCTGCGCATCGCCACGCGTCTTTGCCTCCTGCAGAGAATCCGTACGAGCCTTGAGATCGCCCTCTAGCGTGGCCACCTTCCGTCGCAAGTCTTCCAAGCCACGCTGCAGTTCGGTCTCACGACTCGTCGCTGCTTCGCGCGATTGCTGGGCGGCGCGACGTTCCTCCTCAAGCGCCGTCGTCCTGCGGCTCAGCTCGGCGTCGAGTTGCGCCACCTTGTTGGTCAGATCACCGATACGCGTCTTCGCCGACTGCTCTGCCTCGCGGAGCGCATTCTCCTTTCCAGCCAGGAGCCCAAGGGTGTCGTCGAGACGCGACTGCACGGCGCGCTGGCTGGATTCCGCATCGTCCAGCGAGCGGGTCCACTCCTTCTGAGCCGCCTCTTGAGCTTCCCGCAGGACCTGCGCCTCGGCGCGTTCGGCGGCCACCGTTTCGTTCAGGCCGTCGATCTCCATGCGGGCGCCGGTGAGTTGGCGCTCGAGATCCTCCACACGGTCTTCGAGCGACTTGCGCTCGCTGGCCCATGCCTCCCGGTCCGCCGTGTTGCGCTCCTTCTCGTGGGCGCTCTCGAAGCGGAGTCGATCCGCCTCCTGCGAGCGTGCCTGGAAATTGTCGGTCAGGTCCGCCAGTTGCAGCTTGAGCTCGTGCTCCACGCGCGACCAGGCCTCCTGGCGCGTCATGACGGCCAGCCGTTCCTCTTCCGCCTTTACGCGGAGGGTATTGAGTTCGGCCTTCGTCGCCTCCAGCGCGGCACGCGCATCGGAAAGCTGCTTCTGCAGTTCCTTCTCTGTTGAGCCGAGTCGCGCTTCAAGTTCTCGACGGCCGGCGGCTTCCTCCGCGCGCTGGCGCTCCAGTTCCGCCACCTGTTTCTTCAGGCCGGCGTTTGCCGTCTCGTGTTCCTTTCGCACCGCGTCGATTTGCGACAGCGCGGTCGCAAGCTTGCTCCGCAGATCTTCCTCGGTCCTGCCCGCGGACTGCTTGAGCTGGAGCAACTCGTTATTCCGCGACTTCACGTCAACCAGGGCCGCGTCCAGCGCCGCGCGGACCTTGTCGCACTCCGCACGGAGCCCGGCGACTTCCGCGCTGCGGCTACCGGCTGTTTCTTCGGCCGACTTGATGCGGATCGCGAGGCCGTTCTTCTCCGAGTTGAGGTCCTGGATCGTTTTCTGCGCTGCGGCCAGGTGGTTCTGGAGCCGTTCCGCGACAGCCTTGTGTTCCTCGCGGGCTCGCTCGGCCTCCTTCGCAAGCTGTTGAAGACTCGCGAGCGCGTTGCCGGCCTCCGCGGCCTGCTGCTGCGTTTCCTTCAATTCCTGGCTCTGCGCTTCAAGCAGGGCTTCGAGTTCCGCAACGCGTTTGCGCGATCCTTCGGCCTGCGCGCCAAACGTGGTCTCCGCGGCCTTCGCCTTTGCCGCGTACTCGTTCCGCTCCGATGTCAGGGACTGGATGGTGGACTGCGACCCCGATACGGCGGCGGTGAGCCGGGCAATTTCTGCCTGGAGCTGCGTGACGGACCGCTTCTGTTCTTCGGCGGCTTTCGTCGAGGCGCTGACGCGCTGTTCCAGTTCAGCAATCCGGGCCTGTGCTTCCGCCAGGTCATGAGCCTTGCCGGCCAGCTGCTGCTCGAGGTCCTCGGCCTTCTTCAGCGAGTCCGACATCCGCGCTGACAGCGTGGCCTCGGTCGACTTGGATTTAGCGACGAGTCCGTCGCGCTCCGCTGTGATCGTTTGAATGCTCTTCAGCGCCCCGGCAATCTCCAGCGTCAGCCGGGCCACTTCGGCCTGTAACGCACTCGAGCTCTTCTTGTGGTCCTCGCCCGACCTGCGCAGTTGATCAAGATCCTCCCTCGCCGAGACCAGGGCCTTTTGCGCCGTCGCGGCATCCTGCTTCGCGCGATCTGCCTCGGCCCTTGAAGCCTCCATCGCTTTGCGGAGCTCGTCGCCTTTCGTACGCCACGTTGCCCGTTCCTCGTCGAGGCTGCGGGTCGAACGCGTCGCGGCTTCGCGCGCCGTGGCCAGCTCGCGCTCGAGGTCCGCGGTCTTCTTCGTAAGGTCGGTAACGGTGTTCAGCTTGGCACTGATCTGTGATTCCAGCTCGGCCGCGCGCTTCTTCGCTTCCGTCGCCTGCCGGCTTGCCGCATCTTCGACTTCCTTGACCCGGGCACGCGCAGTATCCCGCTCCAGGGCCAACGACACGGCCGACTTCTGCATTTCGCCGGCCTGTCTGGCGGCACTGGACTCGAGTTCCCCGATCCGTGCCAGCGCGGATGCTCGCTCCGATGTGGCCACTTGAACGGCTGATTGCGCCGACGCGAGGTCCCTCTTCAGCGTCTCAAGGGCTACGGGCAAGCCTTCGAGCTTCCTGCGTTCTTCCTCGGACCGCGCGAGGGCGTTGCGCAGCTCGGCGAGTTGTCCCTTGTATCCGGCCTCTGCCTTGGACAGCGCCTCATCCATCTGACGCTGAAGCTGCTCTCGCTCCTTATCAAAGGAGGGCGTGACCACAGGCTCGACCGGCCGGTCTGCCACCATCTTGCGATGCTGCGACGACAACTCGGCCAGTTGTCGCTCCACCATTTCCGTGCGGCGCGCCTGCTCATCGAGCAGGCGGCGTGCCTCGCCGGCCTCGCGCCCCCGCTCGGCGAGGCTTTGCTCAAGCCGGGCAATATCCTTTTCGCGCTGGTCCAGGGCTGCCGTGCGCTCGGCAAGCTGCTTGGCAAGCTCCTCGCTGCGGCGCTTCACGTCGCCGGACTCGGCGCGCACCGGCGTCACGCTCTCCTGCAGGGAACGGATTGTCGCGGCCTGCTCTTCGTGCAACGCCTTCTGGTCGCGTATCGTCTTCTCGTAGTCGAAGCGGGCTTCCTTCAGCGCCTTCTCTCCGTCTGCAACGCGGGCCTCAAACTCGGCCACGCGCTGGAGGAGCGACGCCTCACGCTGGCGCAGGCGATCGACTTCCGTGGGCTCCGGCTTTGCCCGGGCCAGTTCGGCCTCAAGCTTCTTCAGCTGGCGTTCGAGCGCGGCGTTCTCATCCCGTACGCCTTCTGACGCCTTCTTCAAGCCGACCCGTTCCTCGGCGGAGGCATTGCGGAGGTCCTGGATCGCCTTCTCGCCGGCCTTGAACTCAGCGCCGAGCGCGTCGAGCTGGCGCGTCAGTTCCCCGATGCGCTGGTCGGATTCCCGCTGGAGCAGGCTGAAGGCGTGTTTCTGCTCGTCGAGGCTTACGGCCGCTTCCTCGAGCTGCTGCGAGGCTGCGGCAAGCTGGGCCTCCTGCTGGGAGAAGCGACGCGACAGGCTGACGAGCAGCCGCACGAGCATGTTCTTGTCCATGAACGCAAAGCGCGCGGCATCCCCCGCCGCACCCGATTCGTCCGCCCTGGTTTCGCCCGTTGTCACGTTGCGTGTAGAAGCCATGAATCGCCTTAAAGCTGCCCTATGTACCGCACGGCTGAGGCAACATTCAAGAACGGAGGGTCACGGATGTGCGAGGAGCCGGTAGAGCCGCGCAGCGATGTTTGACGCGGTGTCGTCCGTAAAGGTGTGCGATGCAGGCGTCAGCGGCATTCCCGTGATGAAGCGCGCCGCAGTGTTGCTCACTTCGACATAGGCTTCCGCGTCTGCGGCCTGGAGTGCAAAGGCCCTGCCGGGCTGAAGTTGAGCTGCGACTTCAATCCCGCCACTTGCAGTCGGCTCGAGATGCTCGAGGACCAAGTACGACAGCGCATTCGTCGGCTCGGTGTTTGCGCCATACTCGGCGGAGTTGGACACACCGTCGCCGTCGGAATCGTCCGCGCCCGCCGCGTTGGTGATCGAACCGAAATGCCACAGCTCCCAGCCGTCCGGCAAATCGTCCGCATCATCGTCACGCGCCAGCGGGAAGTGGTCGAGCCCTCCCCGGACCACGAGCGCAAAGTCCTGTGTCGGCTGCG
The DNA here is from genome assembly GCA_964503335.1 of uncultured Verrucomicrobiota bacterium. Classification (GTDB taxonomy): domain Bacteria; phylum Verrucomicrobiota; class Kiritimatiellia; order CAIVKH01; family CAIVKH01; genus CAZCZZ01. The sequence goes on along the minus strand of CAZCZZ010000006.1, from coordinate 54,291 downwards.
GAATGACATGGGCCCAGACGGACACCTCGACGATGCCCGTCGACACCACCTGGAGATGAACCTGCTCCACGTTGTTGGTTCGATCGAAAGACACACCGCTCAACGAGTACCCGTTCGAGAAGATGTTCCCGGCGTAGTTGTCGGACTTTGTGCGAACAAGGAGGTCGAGATCGTTGATGAGCTGCTTGCCCGCGCCGGGCGTGCCGGGATAGTCCGACCACACCAGCGTCGCCTTGAGCGGCTGGCCGGTGCTGGTCACATTGACGTAGGTCGTGAAGGGCACGTTGGGGTTCTGGACGAAGAACGGTGCGTGATCGGCGACAGCGATGCGATGCACCGAATCCGTGAACGCCAGCGCGCTGTCCAGATTCACCCGCCCCCACCCCTGGTCGCGGGACGGCGGACGTGCCGACGCGTTTGTCATGTTCATCGACGCATTGATGAGCACGGCCTTCACCAGCGCCGCACTGACATCAGGCATGGCGTTCGATGCATACAAGCCCTGCGCGAAGTAGTCGCGCACCAAAGCTGCGAGTCCCGCCACCATGGGCGACGAGAAGCTCGTACCGCTGCCCGCGCCTACGCCGCAGTTCAGCGTCGTGATGTTGAAGTCGGATGACGAGGACGTGACGCTCTGGCCCGGCGCGGCGAGGTCGGGCTTGATACGTCCGTCCGCCGTCCACCCCCTGCTCGAAAACGAGGCGATGGAGTCCTGGCCCGATCCGCCGACGGTCGCAGCGACGCTGAGCCCATTCTTGGCCGTGGAAGGACTCGAGACCTGGTCGTTCGATGTGTCGTTCCCCGCCGCGCAGACTACCAGGAAATTCTTGTTCGACCACGTCATGGCATCAAGCTCGCGGCTGCACTGCGAGTAAAGATTCCGCGCCCCGAGGGTCGCATTCTCGTTGTCGCCCCAACTGTTGTTGTGTATCCGCGCGCCCTGCGCCCATGCCTGCTGCAAGGCGGGGAGGAAGTTGGTGACCGGGCAGCCAAGGCCTACAAGGTCCGAGCAGTTATCGGCCACGGTGAACCCGCCGTCCTGGATGATCAGCTTTGCACCCGGGGCCATGCCGTTGTTGGCATTCGTGGCGAGCGGCGACGAGAGATTCGAACCCAACGCGTGACCCGAAACACGCGTGCCGTGTCCATCGTTGTCCCAATGCGTCGACACGGATGGATTGTCACCGGCATACAGGAAGTCGGCCGCGATGACCTTCCTTAAGGACAGGTTCACGTTCGTGCCGCCAAGGCGATTCGTCGGCGGCAGCGTGTCCAACCCATCGCGAAAGAAGCAATGGTCCACGTCGAGCCCCGTGTCGCACACCGCAATGACCTGGTTGCTGCCGTACACGCCGTGCGCGAAGATGGGGAGCGGACCGGTGTGGCTGCCCGACTGCAGCGTCTTCGCCGAAGCGATATTCATCAGTCGCGCCCCGGCACCGCGGGTCATGAATTGCACGTCCGGATGTGCACCCGCGACATCGGCGAGTCGCCTCAGCGACACATCGTCCATGGCGCCCGCGAGATACGGGAACGCACCATGGCGAAATACGCCGAGGCCTTCAAAGCCCGCGGTGGTGAGTTCCTCCAGCAACTGCTCCGGATCAATGCCCGGCGCAGGATACATATAGAATGGGACCGCGTCGCAGTCGCACGGCTCGAAAAGGCGCGGATCGATGCGAAGGGACGGGTCGAAGGGGCGGAAGAAGGTCAGCGACGATGTCGCCCAAGCCCTGGCCGCAGCTTGGTTCGTCGCTTCAAGCCTCCGCACCCGCGCCACCCATCCGCGATCGGGCACGTACGCCGAAAGTTCCAACCCTTGGAACTTCAGCTCCTCCCTTTTTCCAATCGTTGGAACTTCTGCCAGCGCAACGAGCACGACCGCGCTTTCGTTCGATGCCAGTGCGCTTCGTGTCGCGAGATAGGCCGTGACCGCGTCCGCGGGCCGGTGTTCGAAGACCTGGTTGTTGAAGGTGAGCGTGGCGGCGGGCTTTTCGGCTTGGGGGACGGATCGGACGGATACGACCGATCGGACCGATCCGTCCGCAACCCCTGCCCCCGGGCTCGCCTGCGCATCCAGGACCGGCAGGCGCGGCCATGTCGCCCACATCGCCGCCGGGACCAGAAGCAGAAGCCATCGCCACATGACGATAGCGTACGCGATAACAGGCGACCTGCTCAACTCATCGGTAGGAGACCCGCACGTAGGAGCCGTACGAAGGTGAGCGGACCGGCACCTTTACGAAGGTGTAGTAGCCGGGTGTCCAGACCTTGCGGTAGCGACCGCAACCCAGGTCCTGATAGGACCACGAGCCATCAACCCACACGCGCTGCGTTCGATAGTTGCACGAACCGCCACCCATCATTTGCGGACTGGACACGACGTATCGCGTGGGCGGGCAATACGGCTGTACGACAACCTTGCGAGGCTGCCCGCACGAGGACCGGTCATGGTCGGCCTGCAAAGGCTGCACACCCGCCACCATCACCCCGACCGACGCCATCAACAGATACAGACGTTTCATCGCAGTTCCTCCAGTTGTTCCCCGGTTCTGGAGATACGACGCAGGTGGCCGCGGGACTATTCACCGCGCGTTGAGCGTGACGATGAGTTTGCCGCCGGATTTGTGGGGGATGCCGCCAAGGATGACGAAGCCGTCGCCTTTGATGGTTACGGCTGTGTTTACGACGGTGCTTCCGTCTTTGACCCATTGAACCTGCGCGCGGACCTTGCCGCGCTCGCCGGTGGCGGAGATTTCGAGATGGTTCCCCTCGCCGAGCTCGATGCGACCGCTGCCGGGCAGGCCCAGCATGACCTGGCCTTCGCCGAGCAGGCGGAAGGTTTCGAAGCGAAGGATCCTGCGAAGCTGGAAGTCGATGCGTTCCATGCGGCGATCAATCGGCGCGGGGTCGTCGGACGCGAGGATCATCTTGGCTTCCAGCGTGACGGGCGCACCGGAGCCGGCCACGGACACCGTGGCGAATCCCGCCAGTGCCACCATCGCTATGATCAACCAGCGCGTCATGATCCAGATCCTTCAGCTTCCGTGTCGGTCGATGCCACCCAGATCACGGTCCAGCCCGTCTCGGCATCCTCATACACCATCGTCGAACTATTCGGGTCGCTCGCTTCCACGAACTCCACCGTGGCCCCGCCCTTTTCACTGACGGATGCCACAGCGGCTGCGTGCCGTTGCTGCAGGACGTAGATCGCCGTCACGCCCAGCAGCACAGCCGCGACGATAGCACCAGCCCAGCGCAACCGCCACGCGAAAACGGGCGCTTCCCCGGCCTCTTCCGCCCTCTGTTTCCGCAGCTCGCGCTGCACGTCGCTCCACATCACTTCAGGCGTGGGCGCACCGATCACGGGCAACTCGCGCAGCATGCGTCCGGCATCCAGGTAGGCATCCCGCAGCGTGCGCAGGTCCGCGTTCCGCGCGAGCTCGGCATCGAGCGCGGCCTGTTCGTCGCGGGACACATCGCCGTCGATCGACCGGCTGAGCAGCTCTTCCCATTTTTCCTGTTTCATCGCACACCTCGCATTCTTTCCTGAATCGCCTTCCGCGCGTAGTGGATCCGCGACATCACGGTGCCGATGCGCACGCCCATCGCGTCGGCAATCTCCTGGTACGTCTTCCCGTCCACCTCGCGCAGGATCAGCGCCGCCTTGTGATCGGGCGACAACGCCTCGAGCGCTTCGTGGAACGCGCGCTTCACGTCGTCCTTCTCCATCTCATCCGACGCCGTGTCCTGCGTCACCAGCAGGCTGTCGACCGGCGACGCATCCTCGCCGGACTCATACACGGGCAGCTCGACCTCGCGCTTCCGGGTCCGCTGGCGGATATGATCCAGCGCCGTGTTCACAGTGAGCCGGTACATCCACGTGAAGAACTTCGAATCGCCCTTATAGCCGGACAACCTGTTCCACGCCTTGACCCAGGACATCTGGGCCACCTCGCGGGCATCGTCCACATGGTTCACCATGCGGTAGGCCACGCCGTACACGCGCATGTGATACGTCTTCACCAGCTCCCCGAAGGCCGCCTCATCGCCAGCCCGCGCCTTTTGTACAAGTTCATCCACACGATTAAGGTCGATTCCATCATCGCCTTCCTGTTTGGACGTCTCTGGGGGCTCGGTATTCACCTCGGACGGAGGTTAAAAGCTGGCGGCACCACCTTCAACCACGGAACACCGCCACGGAGGGACCAACTTGTCGGTCCGGCTCAATTCGCGGCCGGACAAGTCCGGCCCTCCAGGTCGCTCAACGACCGTGCAGCGGCATTGGGGATTGTCGCCACCCCGTCATCCGGCTAGAATCGCCGCATCACGTGAGCCGTGAGTCGTTTGCGCTAGTGGGACAGTTGTGCAGCAGGACTACATACTCTTTGCGAGCGGTCTCGCGTTCCTGATCCTTGGCGTTCTCCTCTGGGATCGCAATCCGAGCCTTTTCGCAGGGTTCCAGTGGCGCTGGCTCGCCTGTTTCGGATTCCTCCGCTCACTGGCGTTCGGCTGCCATGTTGCCTCCTTCAGCGTAGCGGAAAACGCATACCTGACTTCCGCGGCATCGTTGCTTGAGTTGGTATCCGACTTGGCCCTGCTCCAGTTTGGCTTGGCCAACGTGACGGCCACGAAGGGCTGGAAGGCCCCGGCGTGGGTTGTCGTGCTGTTGCTCGCGTGCATGGCGTTTCTCACGCAGATCGAAGGGCCGGGCACGGAATGGCTCCAGCGCTTCGCTGTGGCAGTGCCCGCCTCCCTGCTGGCCGCGTACACCATCGGCCGGGCGGCAATGCACGGGCGTCAGCGGTTTCTCTTCGTGGCCGCGGGCGCGCTGCTCGCCCAAGCTGGCATGGCGGCCTTCCGGCCCTGGCCCGGCAGCATCGGGCCGGGCGGTGAGGCCGCGGGGCTGATCCCTGTCGATGCAGTGTGGACCGCTTGTGCGATCGTATTGCTCGCCGGCATCTGGCCCGCGTTCCGCGAGCCGGTGGCACACGTCGAATTCACGACACGGCTACGGCGCGCCCTCTTCCCGGTCACACTGATCCTGCTGCTGATGGCCAGCTGGTGGGCAGCCGATTCTCTGAGGCGGATGATCGACCGTGACATGCGTGACGAGTTGCTCACGCAGTGTAGGTCGATTGCGCAGACCATCGACGTAGAGCAGGCGAAGATGCTGGCGTTCGATGCATCGGATGTGGAGCGCCCTGAATTCCAGCACCTGCGCCGGCAGATGATGGCGTACAGCCGCGCCTCGGGCCTGCGCAGCATCTACACGATGGCCATCCGGGAAGGGAACATCGTCTTCGGCCCGGAAAGCCTCGCGGAAAGTGATCCCTTCGCGTCACCGCCGGGAACCGTGTACGAGGATCCGTCGCCGCAGGACTGGGAGATCTTCGAAACCGGGGTGCCGATGACGATGGGACCCGAAACCGATGAGTACGGGACCTTCATCAGCGCCTCGGCGCCGATCAAGGACCACCGCACGGACAAGGTCTTCCTGGTCGTGGGCATCGATATCGAAGCCACCAGCTGGGCGCGCCACATCTATGCGAGCCGCCTCGTTCCCATCGTCGCCACGCTCGGCCTGGTCCTCCTCCTCCTGGTCGGACGCGCCGTGCTCCGCTGGCGGGAGCGGCTGGAGAATTCGGCATACCCCTGGATGAGGCATGCCGAGGCCCTGCTCACCTTCGTAATGGGCTTGGGGCTGACCGTCGCGCTTGCCCTGCTTGTGGTGGATTACGAGAAGAGAGGTGTACGCTCGGAGTTCCGCCGCTTCACCTTGAGCCCAGGCGCGGGCCTTGTCGATGACCTGCGAGACCTCGGACAACAGCAGCTGATGAGCCTCGCCCACTTCTTCGAAAGCAGCTCGCATGTCACGCGCGAGGAGTTCACCTCCTTCACCCGGCCACTCACACGCCACGCAGCGGTCCAGGGGTTCGACTGGGTTCCGCGCGTCAAGGCAGACGACGTGCCCGCCATGGAAGCCGCCGCACGCAACGAGGGACTCACCGACTTCTCCATCTTCGACCGGTCGATCAGCGGGGTGCGCATACCCCTGGAGAAGAGAGACACGTTTTATCCGATCTATTTCGTCGAGCCGATGGAGGGCAATGAGTCCGTGCTCGGCTATGCGCTGGGCAAGGAGCCGATGCGGCTCGCAGCGATGAATGAAGCCATGCAGTCGGGCCTGACCGTCGCGACCGATCCCCTGACGCTGATCAACGAAGGGCAGTTCAAGGGAAACGGCCTGCTTGTGTTTCATCCGGTATACAACATGCCGCTGCCGGACAATCCCGCGGATCGAACGGAGCGACTGCGCGGATTCGCCGTCGCAGCCCTGCGGATCAATGAGCTCATCAAGACGTCGCTCGCCGAGTTCAGCGACTTTGCCCGCTTTGCCCGGTCCGAGTTCTACCACCTCCACCCTGCGCAGGGTCCGCGGCTCATGGCGTCCTACCCTTCCGCAGTACCAACGGGCATGGAGACACCCGGCCTCGGCGGCCTCGCTGATCCCTCGAACATTACGACCTGGCGACCCGTCTTCGCATTCGGCAAGGCCTTTGCACTCATCATCCGCCCTGCCGATCGCTTCCACAAGCACCAGAGCGCAAACATGGGCTGGCTGACCGTCTTCGTGGGCATGCTGTTCACCTCCGCGCTGACCGCCTTCGTGGCCTACATCGCCCAGCGACGCGCCAGGCTTGAGGAGGAAGTGCGGGACCGCACCACGGAACTGCGCGAAAGCGAGCGGCGTTACCGCACGCTCTTCTCGACCATGCAGGAAGGCTTCGCGCTGCATGAGATCATCTGCGACGACGCGGGCAAACCCGTGGACTACCGCTACCTCGATGTCAACCCGGCCTTCGAGGCCATAACGGGGCTGAAACGCGACGCGATCCTGGGATCCACCGTGCGCACGGTCATGCCGGGGCTCGGCGACGCATGGATCCAGCGTTTCGGGGACGTGGCGCTCAGCGGTCGCCCCTGTTTCTTTGAAGACTATGCGGGCCCGCTCGGACGCTTCTTCGAAGTCAGCGCCTACAGTCCCAAGCTGGGCCAGTTCGCAACCGTATTCGCGGACATCACCGACCGCAGGCAGGCGGAAGACAAGTTGCGCACGGTCAGCCGCGC
>CAZCZZ010000006.1:0-47060 GCA_964503335.1 uncultured Verrucomicrobiota bacterium | reverse complement strand
TTCACCACCAAGGGCGCGGGACATGGAACAGGGCTCGGGCTCGCGACCATCTACGGCATCGTCCGCCAGCACGAAGGCTGGGTTCACGTGTACAGCCAGGTTGGCCTCGGCAGCACGTTCAAGGTGTATCTGCCAGCGCTCAGGCGTCCTACAGAGGCCGGGAAAGTGATCGCCTCCGCGGACGATGTTATTCCCCGCGGGAAGGGCCAGCACATCCTGCTCGTGGAAGACGAAGACGGCGTGCGCAATCTCGCCTACCGGACGCTGACCGGCTACGGCTACAATGTCCGGGCCGCGGCGTGCGCCATGGATGCCTTGAAGCTGTTCGGAGAGCACAAGGGGGACTTCGACATCGCCGTATGCGACGTGGTGCTGCCGGACATGAACGGACTTGAGCTCAGTGACCAGCTTCGCAAGAAGAAGCCGACCCTCAAACTCATCCTCACCAGCGGCTACACCGACGAGAAGTCACGCTGGCCCGAAATCTCCTCACGCGGCATTACCTTCATCCAGAAACCTTTCCCCGTGAAAGACCTCCTCCGTGCCGTCCAACGCGAGCTCGCGGCTGGGTAGGAATGGTTCGCCGCGCCGTCCGGTCTCACACTTCCTACTTCAGGAAATCCACTTTCGCCGTCAGTTCCGGTGTGAGGAAGCGGTCTGGGGCCGCAATCTGGACCTTCACCTGCAGCGTGCCCTTGGCGCGGTTGGCCTCGGGGGCGATCTCTGCGACCGTGCCTTCGTAGACCTTGTCAGGATACGCCTCGGGGCTGACGCGGCATTTCTGGCCGAGATACACGCGCGGCGTGTCCGCCTCGTTCAGGTCGATCTCCACCTGCAGGTCCATGAGGTCCGCCATCGCGAGGAAGGCTGTGCTCGGTCCGCCGCTGCTTCCAAAGCTCTGCGGCACAACCAGCTCGTTCGGGTTCACGAGCTTCTCCAGCACTACGCCGTCGATGGGCGCGCGGATCGTGCACCAGCCGAGATAGGTCTTCGCCAGCGCAAGCTGGCCCTCGGCCATGGCCACTTCGCCAACCGCCATATCGTGCACGCGCTGCGCGTCGTCCATCGCCTTCTGGCTATCGACCCTGCTGTTGACAAGATTGCTCTGTCGCTTCCACTCCAGCTCCGCGCTCGCCAGGGCCGCCTGCGCGACCTTGACACGTCCTTCGGCTTCCAACACACGCGCGCGATATTCGTCATCCTCCAGCTCGACAAGTACATCGCCCTTCTTGACCGTGTCGCCCTTCTTGACGCCGATCCACTTCACCGTGCCGAGGAACTTCGGGCTGATCTCAATACGCTCACGCGGGATGACATAGCCGCTGACCGTCAGGACGGCGTCACCCGGAAGCTTCGCCTCCTCCGTCGCATTCGTGGCTGCACCCGTCACGGCCTTCAGCGGGATCGGCTTCCGCTCCGCCGACTTGGTCATGTTCATCACGGCCACGCCGGCAATGAGGAACAGAATGACCGCAAGCACCACGACGTAGGGACCCGAATTCCGCCGGGCCTTCTTCTCCGGCGCGATCGCCAACCGACTTAACGCTTCCTGCTTTGTCATGCTCATTGAACAACCCTTTCCAGAAATCATGCCGACCGCAACGCATCCAAAACCGGCTTCCTTGCCGCCATGCGCGCGGGAAGCAGCCCTCCGACGACACCCATGACCAGCGCGAACAACATGCCCTTTCCCAGCAACTCCGTCGTGATGCGGAACTCGAACGCCACCTCGGAGAACGAACTCCAGGAGAACGTTCCCGTCGCGACACCGTTCAGCGGCAGCGACAAGATGCATCCGACAAGACCTCCCAGCAAGGCCAGCAGGATGGATTCAAACATGAACGAGAAGTAGATCGCGCGCCGCTTGAACCCCAGCACCCGCAATGTCCCGATCTCGCGCGTCCTCGCGCCGACGGCCGCATACATCGAGTTCATCGCGGAGAACGCGGCGCCGACGCTCATGATGACGGCAAGGAAGCTGCCCATGAATTGGATCGGTCCCGCCACCTTCGTCTGGTCAAGATAGTACTCCGTCTCGCGCAACACCCGGACCTGCAGGTTCTTGTCCCCCTCCATGCGCGTCTTCAGTTGCTCCGCGGCCGCCTCGGATTCCGGGAGGAACATCATCGACCCGTAGAAGTCGCGGTTGAACACGTCGCGCGCTTCGTCGGCATCGATCCAGATTTCCGATTCGTACGCGGACTTCTGCGCATCGAAGATGCCCACGACCTTCCAGTCATTCCTGCCCGAACGAAAACTCTCGCCGAGCCTGCAGCCCTTGAATCGGGCCGCGATCTTCGTGCTCACGACACATTCACGCAGGCCGGGCTTGAACATACGTCCCTGCACCAGCGTCGCCTGCGGTCGCAGCGCCAGACCCATCGGCCCCATGCCCCGCACAAGCACGTTCGCACCGCCGTCGGCTTCGAGCCGGTCCAGGTAGATCAGGACGATGATCTCCGCCGACGCCATGCGCTCTCCCTTCTCGTTCTTCGCAATGCCGTCGAGGTACTTCATGATCCGGACTTCCTCGCGTCCGATCTGACTGCTCGACTCGGCCGTCGCGCCCTTCCGGATCACCAGCAGGTTACGCGGATCACCCGTGACGACGTACGTGGACTTCAATCCCCGCGCCAGCGCCAGCACCATGACGAACACCGCGACGACCAGCGCAATCCCCATCATCGTCGCCACCGTCATCCGCCAGCGAATGCGCAGATTGCGTAAGTTGTATTTCAACGGCACAGCCATATTTCAAATCTCACATCTCGAGCCTCGAATCTCTCCTCAATCCAGCTCCTTCAGCCCCGTCACAATGGATGTGCGAAGGCTCGATATCGTAGGCACAACAGAACTCACCACGCCCAGCACCGCGGCGATCATCAGGCCGGCGGAAAGGATATAGGGCGTGACGTCGAACTTGATGAAGAAGCCCTGCGTGACCTTGTAGATATCGATGTTGGAAAAAAGGGCCCACGCCCCGAAACAGCCGATCATGCCGCCGGCCATGGCGAGGCCGAAGGACTCGGCGAGGATGAGGCCGGTGATCCGCTTGCCGTCATAGCCAAGGGCTTTGAGCACGGCGATTTCGCGCGACCGCTCGCGGATGCTCATGCTCATGGTGCTCGCCGTGACCAGCATCATCGTGAAGACGATAACGGTGCAGATCGAGCCGATGAGCATCTTGATGTTGCCGAACATGGAGACGAAGCTGAGCTGGAATGCCCGCTCGGTCTCCGTCTTCGTCTCGGCATCGGTGTTGCGGAATGTCGCATCGATACGGTCGATCAGCCCGGGAATGATGTCCGCATTGGCCGCCCGGATCCACAGGGTCCCGACTTTCCCGAAGCCGCCCATCAGTTCATCGAGGTAGGCGTGGTGGAAGAAGAGATTGGTTTCGTCGATGCCTTCGCGGTAGATCCCGCGGATGGTGAGTTCCAGGTCGCAGGGAAAGATCGTCCCCAGCAGCGTGATCTTGTCCCCGACCTTCCAGCCGAACCGGTCCATCGTCTTGACGCCGACGATGCACGCCGATTTCTCCTTCTCAAACGCCTCGACCTCCCGCGGGTCAACGACAGCTTCGTTGAATATCGTGAAGATCGTTTCGGGATCGACGGCAAATTGCGGGAAGAAGTTGTTCTCATCCTTATAGACACCGCCGAACCAGGAGAAACTGGATACCTTCTCGACCCCGGGCATGCGCGCGACGCGGTCCTTGTACTTGGCCGGGATCAGGTTCGCGAGGGAGACGCGGTGTCGGACAATGATGCGCAGCGCCGAAGCTTCTGTCGAAGGCGGCTGCGTCATCTCGCGCAACGCGGTCTGGAGCGTCGTAAACAGGAAGAGGCTCAGCGCGACGCTGAACACCGTAAGGATCAGCCTCCGCTTGTTCCGCAGCGCATTCCTGATGATAAATCCCGAAGTCGTCATGAAAGATTCTTAACCGCAGAAGGCGCGGTTAACTCTTCAGCAGTTCCCCTTTTTCCAGATGCACAGTTCGTCCGGCATGCGCCGCTGCTTTCGGGTCGTGCGTGACCATGATGATGGTCTTGCCCGCCTCGCGATTCAGGACCTGCATCAGGTTGAGCACGTCCTGCGCGGAATGGGCATCCAGATTGCCTGTCGGCTCGTCGGCGACGATGAGCGCCGGATCGGTGACCAGCGCGCGGGCGATCGCCACGCGCTGCTCCTGTCCGCCGGATAGCTGGCGCGGAAGGTGGCTCTTGCGATCCGATAGCCCAACCAGTTCCAGGGCCGTTTCGACATGCCGCGCTCGTTCGCGTGCACTCAATCCCGTCAGCAGCAGCGGCAATTCGATGTTCTCAAAAGCCGTCAGCACGGGCACGAGGTTGAAAGTCTGGAAGATGAATCCGACGTTGCTGTTGCGCCACTCCGCGAGCCGCGTCTCGTTGAGCTGGGCCACATCCGTGCCCTGCACGAGACAGGCTCCCTTGGTGGGTCGATCAATGCCTGCGATCACGTGGAGCAGCGTGCTCTTCCCCGACCCGCTCGGCCCCATTAGCGCAATGAATTCGCCCTCGTTGATATCAAGGGAGACATTGTCGAGAGCCCGCACCTCCTCGTCACCTTGCAGGTATAGCTTCGATACGTTCTGTATCTGGACGACGGGTCGGGACATAGGCGCTCAATATAGCATAGAATCACAGAGGCGATGGGGCGTCAGCTCGATTTCGCTTCGACACCCGCTCATCCATTGCTACTCCTTGACTGGATGAGTCTTACACCACGGGGCAACGCGAGCCTCGCCCACGGGATGCCACGATCCCTCAACCGCGCCGCGGCGACCGCGTCTTGCCAAAACGTCCATAAATGTGTATCGCTTAAACGTATCGGCAGGGGGTTTGCCCGTTGGCATGTCGTCCTGGTGTGAGGGAGGATTCATGAAGAGATTCGCGATCTGTTTGGCATTTCTGGCCGCGACGTGCGCTGTCCAGGCGGACGTTGTGCTCGGTTGGGATGTGTCGGGCCTGAGCGGAACTCCGGGGTCGGTGACCAGTTCAGTCCACGCCGCAGGCGTGGTCACCGGTCAATTGATTACGCGTGGCGCAGGCCTCACCGCCAATTCGGGCAGCGACCAGTTTGCCGCAACCGCTTGGACGCTCAACGGTACCTCGGCAACGGCTGCGTCCGCGCAGGACTACTTCGCCTTCACCGTGTCACCCAGCAACGGGTTCGCACTCGTGATTACAAACATCGTCATCAGGACCCAGCGAAGCTCGACGGGACCCACGAACTTCTCGGTGCGCACCAGCAGCGATAACTACACAGCCGACATTGCTACGCTCACGAACACGACGGCCAACGCGTCAAACCTTACCATCAATGTCGCCATCACGACGTCCGGAACGATCGAATTCCGTCTCTATGGATACAATGCCGGCGCGTCCGGCGGAACGGGTCTGATCGCCGACGGCGGCGACTTCGGGCAAGCCGGTCTCGATCTGGCCCTGCTCGGCTACCCCGCTCCCGGTCCAGGCATTCCAACCTTGAGCGAGTGGGGCATGATTTTCCTGCTTGTGATCCTTGTAGGCGCCGGTGCCTACAAGATCATGCGACAGAAGCCTGATGCGGAAACCGCTTGAGCGGCACAGTGCCGCGCATGGATTCGCCCGGTCAGACTTCGCCATCGCCAGCCAGGCGCGGCGGCGCCCGGCGAGTGCTTCAGTTCCTGATCCTGTTTCCCCTTCTCTTTATCGTGCTCCAACGCGGTTACCTCGCCACGAGGCACATCACATCGGACTTCCTCAATCAGGGTCTGAACGGTGTGCCCAGTGCGGCCATACTCAACATCCTGCTGCCCGCCGATAACGTCGAAGCCATCGACGGCCAACTCGTCAGCACACACGGGTCAATCAACATCAAGAAGGGCTGCGAAGGCGTCGAGGTCGCGCTGATCCTCGTGTCGGCGATTCTCGCCTATCCCATGCCGTGGCAGCGCCGTCTGTCGGGGGTCGTCGCGGGATTGATCTTCGTCTATGCAATCAATCTCATCCGCATCACCAGCCTGTACTACATCATGACGCGTCACTCGAAATGGTTCGACGCAGCGCACGTCACGCTCTGGCAAACGATCATCATCCTGCTGTCGGCGCTATTCTTCCTGGGTTGGATCGATGGCCCGAAACGGAAGAAGCTGCCACGCTGAGCACGGCGATCAGGACGGAAAAGAACTGCCGCCCCCCCGTGCTGACAAATGTCTTCATCGCCCTGAGCTGGTCGAAACTCTCCTGGACGCGCTGCCCCGCCTCGGCATTCCCCGGCGTCGTTGGGAACATGGATGCCACGGAGTACCAGCCCTTCGCGAACGCCTCCGCCCCCGACCACTGCACGAGCAGCCATGTATCCAACACGCCCGCAAGAAGGACGAGGGGCACGGACACCAACGCGGCGAGGATGCGGCGCTTCCACTTCATGGGCCACGACGCGAGCAGGGAGAAGACGACGATCGGGTACACATTCACCGCGTTGATAAACAGGTCCGACGTCACGGCGAAGGGCGGACCAGGCTGGCTCTCCGCCGTGAGGAAGTGACGCAGGAGGCCCGACTCCGCTTCGACGTGGATCGCCTGGGGTCCGAGTTGGAGCGATCGTATGCGCGTCTCCCCGGGAGCCCTGGTCGAGATCCATTCAAGCACAGGACTGAACGCCCTGGCATACGCCGTCGGGAATGCAAGCGTCAGGAGAAACAGGGCGATATAGGCGATCACCAGACGGGCCGCGAAAGCCTTGAATCTGAACGCATCATCAAGCATTGCTTGGCAAGGCTATCAGGCTCCGACGATAGTGGAAAGCATGACGACCGGATTCCGCACACTCACAGGCGTTCTATGGCCCCGGGACGCAGTGGTCCACATGGTGCGACAGACTTCGCGGACGTTTGACGCCCTGCTCGCACGGTCCGGCTGGAAAGCACTGGCCTTCATGGTGCTCAGCATCTTCATCCTCTGGCACATCTACGTTCCCGTCCACGAATTGCTTCATGTCGCGGCCTGCATTCTGACCGGTGGCACCGCCGAAACCCTGCACCTCCAGCCTCGCTACGGCGCAAACCTTCTCAAGCATGTCTTCCCGCTCGTGGTGCCAGCGACGGATTATGCCGGGCGACTTACCTCGTTCTCGGTTCCGAACGACGCAGCCTACGCGCTGGTGGATATCTTTCCGTACCTGCCTTCGCTGCCGGGATTCGCCCTCATCGTGTGCGCCGGGAGACGACAGTCGGCCCCTCTCTTCGGCGCCGGCCTTCTGCTGGCTTACGCGCCGGTCCTCGGCGTGACCGGTGACTGGTATGAAGCCTGTTCGCTGATGACCACGCGCATCGCGACATGGATCGATCCAAGCCTGCCCGACAGGATACTCGTAAGCGACGATGTCTTCCGCAGCGTCTCCGAACTGCGGGCCGCCGGTGCACTGAACGCATGGACATGGATGCTCGTAATCGGGGGGCAACTGCTGGCCGTCTACCTTGTGCTCGTCATGCTTGCCGCACAAGTCGCACTCACCCGCGCGCGCTTTCCTCCAGCCGCTGCTTCACCGAATCAAGACAGTCGGGGCAGATCGTAAAGGCCGGAACCGCAGGTTCCCTCGCCTTCTCAAGCCGCATCACGCGAATCGCCTCATCAAGTTCGATCCACTTTCCCTGCAGGTCCTCCACCCTCATGCACCAGTTGCACACGAGCACAGCCAGCCCGGTGCGGTGCGCGTGCGGGTCAAGGAAATGCAGCCGCGGCCGCGGCTCGGCATGGATGAGCAGCGTCTGGAATCGGCATGCGCGGTGAGGCAGCGGCGATATCACCATCTCGAGATCGCGGCGGCAGTCCGGCGCATCGCAGCGGAAGGGAAAGCGAACGGGTCGCAGGGTTTCGCGGACACCATCCAGGATCTCCTTGTAGATCATCCGGTTCTCGAGTCCCGAGATATGATTCCACAGGCTGGTGTGAAGCACACGCCGGGTGGCCGCGGCCTGGCCTTCGTTCTCCCGCGCGAAGAGCGACCAGGACCCGTCCACGGAAACGATCATGTCTCCCGCATCAATGGTGTAAACGCAGGAGACCTGCGTGAGGGGTCGAGTCGACTTGTTCTTGTCGTGCATGGCCGATGTCACCCAATCGCCGTGTCGCCTGCCCTGATGGTAGTCGGTCATCCGCAGTTTGCAACAGGCGGGGCGACCTCCATTTCCCGTAAGGCTCTCCCCGATAGGTGAATCAGGGCACTCGCCCATGCCTTCCTTTTGGGGTGTCCGGATGCGCGGTCCTATAGTCGGCCTATCGAGAAACGACGCGCCAAGGGAGTTGCCCATGCTCAAGAACCTCCACGCTATTCCACGCGGTGTTGAAATGTTGAGTGACCCGGTCCTGAACAAGGGCTCGGCGTTCTCCGTTGATGAACGTGAAGCGCTCGGGCTTCGCGGCCTGCTGCCACCGCGGTCGTTCGCGCAGGCGGATCAGGTCCGACGCAACCTCGAGCAGCTCCGCAAGCGCTCATCCGACCTCGATCGCTACGTGGATCTCATGGATCTCATGGGACGCAACATCACCCTCTTCTACCGGCTGTTGACCGACCACCTCGAGGAGATGATGCCGATTGTCTACACGCCAACGGTCGGCCAGGCGTGTCTCAAGTTCGGCGTCATCTTTCGCCGGCCCCAGGGCATCTTTATCACGGCCGAGGATCGCGGCTCGGTCCGCAAGGTGCTCGCGAATTGGCCTCGCCGGAATGTGAAAGTCATCGTGGTCACCGACGGCGAGCGCATCCTCGGCCTCGGCGACCTCGGCGCCTACGGCATGGGGATCCCTATCGGGAAGCTCGCCCTCTACACGGCCTGCGCGGGCGTGCACCCCGCCTGCTGCCTGCCCATCACTATCGACGTCGGCACGGACAATGCCGACCTTCTGAACGATCCGTTTTACCTCGGTTTGAATCAGCGACGACTTCGCGGCGCGGCCTACGACGAGTTGCTCGACGAGTTCGTCAACGCTGCACGCCAACTCTTCCCCGGCGTCCTGATCCAACTGGAGGACTTCGGAACATCCAATGCCTTCCGCCTCCTTCATCGCTACCGGAAAGACGGCTGCGTTTTCGACGACGACATCCAGGGCACCGCGGCGGTGACACTGGCGGGTCTGTATTCCGCCTTAAAGCTGTCGGGCAAGAACTTGAAAGATCAACGTGTTCTCTTCCTTGGCGCCGGCGAAGCAGGAATCGGCATCGGCGAACTCACCGCCTCCGCGCTGGTCGCGCAGGGAATGTCTCCCGACGAAGCGCGCAAGTGCTGCTGGTTCGTCGATTCGCGCGGCCTCGTCGTGAAGAGCCGTCAGGACCTCACCGACCACAAGAAGCCGTTTGCGCACGATCACGCCGGTGTCCGGACTTTCCTGGAAGCCGTGCATGCCCTGAAGCCCACGGCCATCGTCGGCGTCTCCGCACAGGCCGGCATGTTCACGCGCGAAGTGCTGGAGGCGATGGCGCTCTATAACGAACGACCGATCGTTTTCGCCTTGTCGAATCCAACCTCAAAAGCGGAGTGCACGGCCCGCGAGGCGTACCAGTGGACGAAGGGCCGCGCGATCTACGCAAGCGGAAGTCCCTTCGAGCCGGTGTCGATCGACGGCCAGACGTTCCGTCCCGGCCAGGGCAACAATGCGTACATCTTCCCCGGCGTTGGACTTGGCGTCATCGCATCGGGCTCCACCCGTGTTACGGATGAAATGTTCGCCGCTGCGGCGGCCACGCTCGCCGATGAAGTGTCGAAGGACGATCTGGTGCAAGGCCTGATCTTTCCACCCCTCAGCAAGATCAAGGATGTCTCCGCCAAGATCGCCGTGGCAGTCGCCCGCATGGCCTACGACCTGAACCTCGCAACCGTCCCGCGCCCCGCCGACCTCGACGCCTTCATCCGGTCGCAGATGTATGACCCGACATACACAAACTACGCTTGATTTGCGCTAGAAGTAGTGGTTCACGCGGAAGGAACACTCTTCAACATCGTTCCTGTCGATTCGTCCATACGCGCCTTCGACCGTCGCGCTCCAGTTCTGGCTCAGTCGAAGATCAAACCCACCGCGCACTTCACGCGCATCAAACTCCTCGCCGACGGCATAGTGCAACCATCGAGCCGAGAGCAGCAGTTGTCCGCGTGATCCCAAGGGCTGGGAACACCCCATCGACGGTCCCATGCCGGCTGCGTAGCCATGGTTGTAGGCGTCGCCCACCCTTGCATCGGCATCCAGCATCGCAAAGAGCAGTCCCTTCTCCGTCGTCTTCCATGCGCGACCGAAGCCGGTGCTGATGCGGTATGCGAGCGACGAGGCGTTCGCCTCCTTGCCCGCATTCGAGAACCCCGTTGAGAACTTCCATGAGCGCGGATGAAAGAGCTCGGACCTGGGCGCGAGGGAGAACACATCCACGATTGTAAGCTCGCGCAGTTCCAGCGCATCGCGTTCCTCATGCACACGGAGTTCGCCGCTCATGAACATGATCTGGGCCCCGGGATCGAACCCCGTGTTGTTGTCGATCAGCTCGTGGTTGGCGGGACGCAGCTTCAGCGACGCGAACGCGCCATCGCGGTCGCTTCCGCCGCCGAGCGATATCCGGCCCGCATCGTGTCCATAGTCCGGCCGATCCGGCGCGGGAACTACCCAGTCGTCAGGCCTGGCGCCCAACCTGCTCCGCGCCTTCAACACATCCACCAGCGTCGTGCGATACAACGGCGCGTCGATCTGTTTTGAAGTGAAGAGGATGTGCACATACTCCGCGGCGGCATCGAGCACGTCCATCTGTCGCTTCGGATCACCGATGGAATCCGTGACACGGACTGGCTTCTCGACGCCCTTCGCCACGTCGCGGACCAGGCGAAGCTCTTCCTTCGAGAGGCTCTCGACCAGGAATTGAAGACGGCGCACCTTGGACGCCCGGTACTCGATCTTCGTAATCAGCCCGGCCTGTTCCACGGTCTTGATGGTGTCGACCGGAATCACATACAGCGGCGGTTTCGCCGTGAGGTTGAGCCCGGGACGCGCGGCATCGAGCAGGTAGTACAGGTTGTACGAGCAGTTTTCGGAGAAGAAGAAGTAGCGGCTCCACAGGTTCTGCACTTCCCACGCATGGCGCAGCATCCGATCCACCTCTTCCGGCGTGAGGTTGAGCTGGTACTCCCACAAGTCGCGATGCTCGATTCCACTGTAGGTGTTCACGCGCTCGTAGTACGGCAACGCCGTGTAGTAACCCGGATAGAGTCCCATGATGCCGGCGAATGCAAAGAACGGACCGAACCGGTTGTCTGTCCGCGCCGCATACGTCACAGCTTGGGAAAGCAGGCGGTCCTTTCCCTTCGCGTCGATGACGACGAGCGTATGGCCGAACATGGACGCCGGGCTGTTCATGAACGCCGCAGGAAAGATCAACGCTGCGGAATGCGGTTCGAGGTGCTCGCGCACCCTTTCAAACATCTCGCATTCCGTGAAGGGCAGCGTCGAGGGGTCGATCTGCAACCGGTCTTTCAGCCACGAGAAGCGCGCGGGGAAACGACATAGCGCATGCGTCGAATTCGTCGGCGTACCTTCAGCATAGAAGCCGCGCAGGGTGGCTTCGAGTTCCGCTTCGGGGTCTGTCTTGCCGCGGGGCGACAGGAAGAAGTTCGGGTCATCGAGACGGCTCTTCACGCCGGTCAGCGTGCCCTTGTAATGAAGGAGAACGGACCAGTACGGGTCGGACGCCAGGCGTTCCTCGCGAGCCCGCTGGATCAGGCCGTCCACGATATCCGCGGCATACGCGGGACCGGACAGCAGGAGAAAAAGGAAAAGGGATGCAGGCCGAAGCCTGCACCCCTTGAAACCTGAGACCACGCGCTTAGCCGCGAAGGACTGCGTCGAGGTTCAGAACGAGCGTATCTGCGCTCAGGTCAGCCGTCGTGAAAATGCGGTCGAAGTTCGACTGCATCTTCGTGAACAGCGCGCTGCGATCAGACTGCGGGACTTCCATCAGGTCCGCGAGCGCATTCAGCGTCGAGCCCTGGCCGACAGCGATATCGACCGCGAGCTGGTCCATGTTCGCCGTGACGTAGGTGCGGATGCGCTGGTTGGACGCAATGGACGGAGCCGGTGTGCACTCCAGCGTACCGGATGTAATGCCGAACGTCTGGTTCGCGCAGATGCCGTTCAGGAAGGTGGCGACAACCTGGATGAGCACCGTCGGCTCTGAATCCTTGAGCACCATCGTTCCCAGACCGCATCCGCAGTTATCACGCACAGAGCCTGCAGCCATGACCGAACTTGCAGACATGATGACGACCGTCGATAACACGATTAGCTTTCTCAATCGGATCTCCTTGTTGCATCCACCTACACGGCGCCACGGCAAACTTTTCTGTCGCAGCTATGAACCACGCGGTGTACCCATGAGGTTGAATGCAAACGATGAAACCAGCAAGCTCATTTCTGCTGTTTGCGTTGATCCTTCTGGCCGCCTCCGGTTGCGCGACGCCGCTCTTCTACCATCCGGATGCCCGATCCTACTACGCGAAGCCCGTGAACGCGGAGGAGGTCTGGTTCGCGTCGCACGACGGCACACGCCTTCACGGCTGGCTCGTCCCTGCGATCGGAGAAGCACAAGGCACCGTCGTCCACTTCCACGGTAACGCGCAGAACCTCAGCGCACACTGGGGCTTCGTGTCGTGGCTGCCGACCAACGGGTACAACGTTTTTACCTTCGACTACCGTGGCTACGGGAAATCGGAAGGACACCCCACCCCCGCGGGACTCGTCATGGATTCGGCCACTGCACTGGCCGTGGCTGCCCGCCAACCCGGCGTCGACACGAACAGCATCTTCATCCTTGGCCAAAGCCTCGGCGGTCCAAACGCACTATGGGCTGCGGCCCTGAACTCCAACCTGTGTCCCCGCGCCATCGTATTGGATTCCACGTTCTCGACCTATCGCAGCATTGTGCGCGACAAGGTGAAGCTGATTCCCGTGCTATCCTGGTTCCGCTGGCCCCTGTCGTTCGTACTCGCGTCCGACCGCTGGAGCACCCAGCGCGCGATCGACAGGATTTCGCCCACGATCCCCCTGCTCTTCCTGCACGGCACAGCCGATCGCGTCATCCCCGTTGAACACAGCAAGACATTGTACGACAACGCGCGTGAACCGAAGCAGCTCGTGATCCTCGAAGGCCTCGATCACACGGGAGGACTTCCGGGCAAGGGGCCGGCCCGTCAGACCGTGCTGGACTTCATGCGCACGAATGTCGAAATCCAGGAGCTCACCACGCAATGACCTTGCGATCGCGGAAGAAGCTCCCGGTCAGATCATGGGGAGACTCCGAGGCAAGCCATGCGATCGTATCGGCACCTTCCTCCACCGTTCGAGGAGCCTGCTCTCCGCCCATCTCGGTCTTGCACCAGCCGGGACACACACTGTTGACGGCAACACCCGGAAGTGTGGCGGCAAGGTGACGCGTAATCATGTTCAGGGCTGACTTGCTGGCGCTGTAGGCGACGGCCCACGCCGAGACTTCGCTGCCCATCTGACCACAGACTGAGGACACGTTGACCATGCGCGGACTCCCGGACTTCTTCAGCAGGGGAAGGAAGGCCTGCGCCACGCGCAGCGGCGCTATGGAATTCACTTCGAATGTGCGACGCATAACGTCGCCCGTGAGATCGAGTGGCGCAATCTTGCCGTCCAACAAGACCGCCGCATTGTTGATCAAGGCATCGAGCGCGCCCATGCGCCGCTCCAACTCCATGACGGCAGCGGCAATGGACGATTCCGAGGTCACATCAAGGACGAGATGCTCGACACGAGCCTCCTTGCCCGCCTTTGCGGCGAGGCCTTCATCCCGTGCCGTGACAATAACCCGGTGCCCCCGGCCCGACAGCATCTTCGCCGTCGCCAGGCCAAGTCCCCGATACGCCCCCGTAATCAATATGGTGCTCATACGGCGAAAGTAGGCCACGCCGCCATGTTCCGCAAACACGGAGCACCCCTTGCCGTTCCCCCGTGTGTCGGGTAATTTTCCCGTCTATGTTGTTTCGCTGCATTCTATTCGCGGTGCTTTTTGCAGACGCGGCATTCGGACGATCACCCGAACGCGAAGTCATCTCCTTTTCGACAACGTGGGACGTTGGCATCGGCAACAACGTGCATGTCGTAGGCAATCATCCCGGCATCGGTTCCTGGGATCCGGTGGGATCCATCAAGCTGCGCTGGACCAGCGGAAACGTGTGGGTCGGTCAGGCTGCAATCCAGAAGGGCACGGCGCTCGAATACAAATTCATCCAGCGAAACGGCGCGAGCAATCAGTACTGCAACGGGGCGAACGTGACGTGGGAAGCAGGCGCCAACCGGACCACGAATGTGCCCGCAGCGACCTCCTCACCGTACACGGGCAAGACCGTCTACTACTACTCCAGCTGGACCAACGTGAACCTCATCACCGCGACGAGCAATGCCTACGGCATGGTCCAGGTCGGCCCGGGCCGCACGCCCGGCGAATACATGTATCGCGCGGACGGCGTCGGCGAGGAAGGCGAGGGCATCGAATTTGCGATGAATGGAAACCTTGCCGGTGTGAACGGATGGGACAAGCCGCCAGTCGCATCGGGCTGGGGTGCGGCAGGCAATTACTACACGACCCTCGATGCCTTTCTCCTTCAGGACGGAAACATCTTCAACTACTGGCCATCCAACACCGTCTCCGCTCCCCGCGTGGAAACACGCTACGTAGAGTCCGGCTATCCGCCGATCAGTGGACGCACCGTCCGGATCATCCTGCCGCGCGGCTACGACAGCCACCCGTGGAAGCGATATCCGGTCATCTACTTTCAAGACGGACAGAATCTCACCAACGGCGCGAATCCCGGCGACACGGGTGCATGGGATGCCGACCTGACGTCGCTGCGAGAGACGAGCCAGGGCCGCATGCGCGAAGTGATCATCGTCGGTGTCGACAACTATCCCGAGCGCCGTCGCTGGGAATACAATCCACTGGGCGACACGTATCCCGGCGAGCTTGCCGGTCGGGCCGACCTCTACCTGAAGTTCCTCGTCGATAACGTGCGCCCCACCCTCGACGTGAATTACCGGACGCTGAACGACAGCCGGAACACCTTTATCGGCGGCTCGTCCATGGGCGGCATCTGCAGCATCTACGCAGGCTTCGAAACGAACGTATTCGGCGGCATCCTCGCCATGTCACCGGCGGTGACGCGCGCTCCGAACTATAAGGCCACGCTGGCCTCGAAGCCGAAGCGCGGCATGCGAATCTACATGGACACCGGCACGAGCGAAGGCCAGATCGGCACCTTGCCCGGCGGCTACTACTGGGACGATCCGTGGGACGCCTACAACAGCTTCCTCGCGATCGGTTACGCGCCGAACGAGGACCTGATGATGCGGATCGGTTGCGGCCATGGACACAACGAAGCCGCGTGGCGTGCCCGTCTGCCCGACGCATTCCGGTTCCTGTTCGACGTCCGCGATGATCCGAATCGCATCGCTCAGCAGCAATGGCCGGTCACGATGCAGACGACCGGCGTCAATGCCCCCATCCAGCTGAAGACTCAGCGACAAATCGCCTACCAACTTCAAGCCACGGGCGATGTGGCAAACGGAGTCTGGTCAAATGCCTCTCCCGAATACCTGGAGACCGATGCATGGAACGACGTGGCCCTTACAAACTCGACTGATTCATCCGGTCATCAGTTCCTTCGCGTTCTGTCGACGGCTGTCCCTTGAGGACCACGTGCAAGCACTGCCCCGATCCTTCTATGACCGTGGCACGGTCACGGTCGCACAGGAGCTTCTCGGCAAACATCTGGTCCACGTCATCTCCGGCGTGCCGCGCGTGGGCCGCATTGTCGAAGTCGAGGCCTATCTCGGCCCCCACGATCTCGCCTGTCACACCTCAAAAGGCCTCACCCCGCGCACCAGGGTGATGTTCGGCCCGCCCGGCCATGCCTACGTCTATTTCATTTACGGCATGCACTACTGCGTGAACGTTGTGACGGAGAAGGATGGCTGCGGCTGCGCCGTCCTGATCCGTGCCATCGAACCCGTGGCGAACATCGACGCGCGAACGAACGGACCGGCGCTGTTGTGCAAAGCACTGGGCATCGACAAACGGCTGAACGGACACGACCTGCTGAGCAACGACTTCTTTATCACAGCGCCGGACGAATCGGCCCGGTTTGCCATCGCGAAGCGACCGCGCATCGGCGTAGCCTACGCAAAGCATTGGGCAAGACGCCTGCTCCGCTTCTACATCAAGGGCAACCCGTTTGTCTCAAAGGTGTAGAGGAATATCCAATCGCCTGACAATAGACGACGGGCAGCTTCGTTATCTGCACGGGGATATTGGGAGAACCATGTGCGGCTGAACCTTTTCGCGGCAGGCCTCGTCTGCTTTCATGTAGCGCTCGGTACTGCGTCGGCGCTCAATCATCCGCCGTTCCTTGTTTCGCCGCCCGAAGTGTCACCCACCAATGGTCTCGCCAACGACCGCATCACGTTTACCGCGGCGGCCCAGGATGTGGACGGCGATCTGCTTAGCTACCGATGGGATTTCAGCGACGGATGGTCCGCCACGGGTCGCGTGACCGAGCGACGCTTTGGCGGCGGGCACCTGACCATTTCCGCGACCGTGACGGTGTCGGACACCCTTGGCGCCTTCGTTTCGGGCGTGGTGACCACGGCACCCAACAACAGCCCCGCGCTTTGGTTCGGAAAACTCGACTATCCCAGGACGCAGCCGGGGTGGACCTTGAGCACGAAGAAGGCGCTCTTCATGGTGCTCGCTTTTCCGGACTTCACCCCGATCGTGCCCAGCAATCACCTGCTCCAGGTTGCGGGCGAAGTCAGCAACTTCCTCTCGGTATGCTCGCACCAGCTCTGCGATGTCGCTGCAACGGTCGCGCCCGTGCTCAACATGACCCTGCTCGCAACAAACTACGCGGGGCCGAATGTCCAAAACCTTATGCGCGAGGCGCGAACGGGGGCCAGGTTAGCGGGCCTGACACCGGAGGCCTTCGATATCGAAGTGTTCGTCGTGCCTTCCGGCAAAGGTCTACCGGGAACGTCGGCCTCCATCGCAAACAGAACCTGCTTTATCAACGAGAACGGAACCAACGTCCCGCCCGGGGAGCTGGCGCATGAATTCGGACACTGCCTCGGCCTGCAACACGCCAACGCATGGAACACGCGCGACAGATCCGTCATCGGGCTCGGCCAGGGTATCGATTACGGCAATCCGTTCGACATCATGGGCGGGGTGCTTTCCTTTCCCACGAACCAGATGTCCTGCTTCGCGAAGCACCGGCTGGGATGGATAGAAGACGACAACGCGCCCGAGGCGACCAACAGCAGGTCGATTCGACTCTTCGCACACGATGCCGTCGCCTGGAATCCCACCAACGTCGTGGCAGTTCGAGCACATGCCGCGTGGCGGCACTACTGGTTCGAACACCGCCGGAGGTTTACCAACAACCCATGGATGAACCGGGGCGCTCTGGTCATCGCCGAACCGTGGCCAAGCACCGACCAGGAGTCTGTGCTGCTCGACGTAACGCCCGGCTCCGGATTTTCGTTTTCCGGTGGTCCCTCGCAGGCTAGCGATACGCTGGACAGCGTGCTTCTCATCGGCCGAACGTTTGCAGACCCCGACGGACAACTCTTCGTCACGGCGCTCGATGCAACGGGAACGACGAACGCCGTCGACCTACGCATCGAGATCGGCGCCTTCCCCACAAATCTTCCACCGACAGTGAACGTGACTCCATCAGCCACAAACATCAGTGTCGGAGTTCCGGCGCTCTTCTCGGCCACGGCGTCGGATCCGAATGGAGACGAACTCGCCTACTACTGGACCTTCGGGGACTTCCAATGGTGGAGCACCAATGGTCCGTCGATCTCCAAAGCTTGGACCAATCCCGGCGAGTATGTCGCGCGCTGCGAGGTGAGCGACATGCGCGGCGGATTGACAAGCCATCAGGTGCTTATTCGTGTGGGCTCACCGGCGACGCTCCAATTGCGCGGCTCGGTTACAAGCAGCAACCAACCGCTTGAAGGTGTCCGCGTTTCCGCGTCCTCCAACCTCATCGCATGGACCGACGCCACGGGTGCCTATGTCATCCCGAATGTGATCGCTGGAAGCTACACGGTGACCGCGGCAAGGGGCGACACGTTGCTCACACGGAGCTTCACGAATCCTATCGCCGTCGCGGGAAGTCTGACCGGTCTGAATTTCTCCGTTCTCTTCAACAACACCGCGCCCGTCGTCCTGCCACCGGGCAATCAGGTCCTTCCCGAAGACGGACTCATCGAGAACCTGCCCTTTACGGTCAACGATACGCAGAGCGCTGCGCGCGACGTGCTCCTGACCATGGCGAGCGACAATCCCTCGCTCATCGATTCACACGACTGCCGCTTCCAGATCGCGAGTACGAATCCGACGATCCGCCGCCTCTCGCTCCGCCCTCGCCCGGGCGCTTCGGGTGTCGCAAACATCACGCTTACCGCATCGGACGGTCTGGCCACGACAAGCACAACATTCTCTCTCACCGTTGTCGCAGAGAATGACGCTCCTCTAAGTCGTGGTGCGGATAGATCGACAGACGGCGTGATTGCCCTGCCCGGCGTGTCCGGCGTCCTCGCAGGAGTGACCGACGACGAATCAGATCCCATCACGGCCACGCTCGTTGCCCCTCCCCTGAATGGCACAGCGCTCCTGCAGCCCGATGGCTCCTGCATCTACGTCGCGAACCCGGGCTTCAACGGACAGGACTCGCTCGTCTTTATCGCTACCGCCGGCACAACGGGTAACCGCGCAGCACTCGTGTTCAATGTCACATCATCGACGACCACACTCTACGACACGTGGGCGCTCCAGCAGTTCCAGGAACAATTCACAAACACGGGCGTCACGCCGCGCGACGCGGATCCCGATGGGGACGCCGTGGACAATTGGGACGAGTTCCTGGCAGACACTTCGCCGACGAATGGCAGCTCAACCCTGGCGATCACATCCGTGTCAGCTACTCCGTCAGTCCAATTCGCGAGCAGTGCCGCGCGCGTTTATGATCTGGAAGGCTCGGACGATCTGACGCTGACACCTGAAGCATGGCAATCCGTCAGCACAAACATCACTGGCAACGGCGAGAATTTGAGTGTCACGGATCCAGCCCCCGTCTCTCACCGCATCTATCGGATTAAGGCCCGCCATCCTCTTCTGCCGTGATCACCGCAAATCGTCCGGCGTCACGTGGTCATAGCATTCGAACGGAAGTCCCAATTCAGATGCCAGGGCTTTCAAGTCGGCGAGATGGTCGCCACATACGGTCATGGGATGATTGGTGTTGATGCGCCATTCGATCTTTCCGCAGAGCTTGAGATACCACTGCGGCCAGTCGCGGCTGCAGCGCGCGGTGCGCTTTAACCACTCTTCTCGGTTCGGCACGTCCGTTACACCGCGTCCGGCGCAGAGATACATTTTGTGGTTGCGGAAGGAGAAGCGTGCCCAGGTTACGACGCCGGGCTTTCGCACAACAACGGAACATGTGCCGCCGCCCTGCCGGAAGTACATCGGCGTCTGCCGCTGCGACCACGAGCCTGCGAGCGAGGTATGGCTGCCTTTTGCGAAGTACGGGGCGAGCGCGCCGGAGTTTACGAACCAATAGAGGCCCTGCGACGGATCCCAATAACGCAGATCGTTGAAGCCGACGGGTTGTCCGCCGCTGAGCAGCTTCAGGACCTGCATCGTCACCGCGGCACCGTCATCGGCCTCGGTCGAGGCCACGAACGTGTTCCCGTCTGACTCCGGCCGCAGCTTGTTGTTAAGGAGTCCAAGCGTAAGGTCGGTCGTCGGATAGTGCTCAATCCAATCGAGCTGGTCCTGCACGCCGACGAAATCGAGGCCAAACTGCTCCTTCAGCTCCAGCAAGGCAAAGTACGCCTTCATCTGGAAGAGCACCATGTCGCGCGTCAGCTCCGTCGCGGGCGTATTGCCCAACTGGACATCCATGCCGCGATGCTGCAGGAAGCGCAGCGCATCCTTCGCGCGCTTGCCGGAAACCTTCTCCGTCATTTTCAAGAGGCGCAGGCCATCGAATCCCTCGCGCGCGATCCCGAACGTGCGGAGGAAATCCGCCTCGGAGATCTTGTTCCACATCTGCATCGAGCGCGGACCCACGGCGCCATAGATCATGCCGCGGAGTTGCTGACGCACTTTCCGCGCGCGGGCGTGATGCTGGTCGGTCACGCGGATCGACACCGGCTTGGGCAGTTCCTTCTCGTAGTGGCCTGCCTTGAGGAAGGTGGCGATCTCGTCCTCGTACGTCGCATGGTTCGAGAAGTCCTCGACGAACATGCGATCGGTCTTGATGCCGACATGCGATGTGCCTGAAGCCGCGGCGAACAGTCCCACGGCTCCGGGAAAATCCGGCAGCGCGCTCCCGAGCATCAGCTTCGGCACATCCGCGGGCAGTTGCCACATGGGGCTGACCGAGAAATCCGGATACGCCCAGCCGGCGATGAAGTTGATGAAGCGGGCATGTCGCGCACCCTTGATGACCGACAACCCTTCCGCCACGCTCGACACCGGTTTGCGCGGATTCAGGACGTTCGGCGTCCACCCGCACTTCCGGATCACCCTGACCAGATGCGCAAGCTGCTTCTTCGCGACCGGCCACACCACGCTGTTCGGCTTCTCACGCGCGTCGAGGGGAAGGTAGATATCAACGACTTTCGACATGGCAACCCCCACTACTCTGCATTCTCTTTCGTGAACGTCTTCGACGGCAGGATGATCTCCTTCGGGGCCGGTTTGCCGTTCAAGATATCGACCGCGACTTCGACGGCCTTGTCGCCTCCGGTCGGATACTGGAAGCTCGCGGAGAGAATCCCCTGCTTCACATAGGCCACACCTTCATGCGGCAGGGCGTCGATACCGATGAAGATCATTTCGTTCTCACGTCCCGCCGCCTGCGCTGCAAGATAGGCACCATGGGCGCCCGGGTCGTTGTGGGCGTACACGGCGTCGATGTGATCGAGCCGCGAAAGCGCTGACTCCATTTCCTTGCGCGCTTCGGGTTCCAGCCACTTCATATCCGCTTCGAAGACGATCTCGATCTCCGAACCCTTGATGGCATTGCGGAAGCCGCTATGCCGCTCCTGCGCGGGAACGGTGGTCATCAGGCCCTTCAACTCGACGACCTTCCCCTTGCCTCCGAGCTTCTCCACAAGCCACTTCCCGGCGTTCTCGCCGATCTGCTTGTTGTCGGCGCCGATGAAGCACGTGTAGTCGTCGCCGACGACGCGACGGTCGAGGACGATGACGGGTATGCCCTTCGTGTAGGCTGCGGCGATGGACGGTGTCAGCGGCGCGGCTTCCTTGGGCGATACGATGAGCAGGTCCACGCCGGCTGATACAAACTCATCGATCTGCGCCACCTGCTTGAGCGTGTCGTTCTGGGCATCCTTGTAGATCACCTTGATGTCCGCCACGCCTTCCGCCGCCTTGCGAACATCCGCGTTCATCTGCACGCGGTAAGGTTCACCGAGGTTGCACTGGCTCATCCCGATGGTCCACTTGGCCTCTTGCGCGGTGGACGCATCAAGGGCTGCGACTGCGATCAATACACCAAGCCCGTATCCCATCCGTTTCATCGTCTCTCCTCCTGTTATGACTTGCGACTCCGTTGAAACAACACCGCCGCCGTGATGATGGCGCCTGTCAGCATCAGCCTTGGCGCTTCGCCCACGGCGTTGATGCTCAGAATTTTGTCGAGATATCCAATTGTCAGCGCACCCAACAACGTGAGCAGCGCACTCCCCCGCCCGCCCATCAGGCTCGTCCCGCCAATGACCACGATCGCAATCGCGGAAAGCTCATAGGACACGCCCGCCTCGGGGTCGCCCTGTCGCTCCTGCGCCGCCTGACAAATCCCCGCCACCGCGCTGAAGAATCCGGCCATTCCGTAGGCCAGAAGTTTCGTGCCAAACACCGGCACTCCCGACAAACGCGCCGCCTCCTCATTGCCGCCGACGGCATAGATATACCGTCCCCAACGCAGGCGCGCGAGCAGGATGGCGACGACGAGCAAACAGGAAAGGAAGATGAGCGTCACTACCGCCACGTTTCCACCCAGCACACGGCTGCTGATGGTCTCGAAAAACGCGGGCACCTGCACATAGTGGTAAGTCCCGTCAGTGTCCTGCACCGCCGTCGAGATCTTCTGTCCGCCGGAGATCCACTTCGCGAGGCCCCGGGCGAAGACCATCATGGCCAAGGTCGCGATGAACGGCTGGATCCGGAAGCGTCCGATCAATCCGCCCGAAACCAGGCCGCAGAGTGTCCCGGCTGCAATCGTCACCGGCAGCGACTGCCACGGTGACCACGACGAGTGGATGGTCAGGATGGAAAAGAGCACGGCGCAGAGGCCCAGCACGCTCCCGACCGCGAGGTCGATGCCGCCGGAGATGATCACGACGGTCATGCCGCAGGCGAGGATCCCGTACACCGACACGTGGCGCAGCATGTCCCGGTGCATACTCCATTTGAAGAACGCACCGTCCGCGTTGAAGATGAGGCCGAGCACGATGATGGCGCCCAAGGCCGCCAGCGCTCGCACGATGGATGACCCGAAGAAACGTCTCATGCGTAGGTCATGCCCATGGCCGCTTGCAGCACGGCGGATTGCGAGAATTCATGCCTCTCCATCATCGCGGCGATTCGTCCCTCAAAGAGGACCATGATGCGATCCGACATCGCGAGCAACTCTTCCATCTCGGACGTAGCGAGCAGGATCGCCATGCCTGCTGAGGTCCATTGATTCATCAACGCATAGATCTCGTGCTTCGCGCCGACATCGACGCCGCGCGTCGGCTCATCCAGGAGGAGAACGCGCGGCAGTGTTTCGATCCAGCGCGCAAGCAGGACCTTCTGCTGGTTTCCTCCCGAAAGCGTCATTACGTCCTGATCAAGCGAACTCGTCCGGATTGAGAGCGATTCGACGTGTCTCGCCGCACACGCCTCTTCCACGTCCGGTTGAAGCCATCCTCCGGGCGTGGTTCGACGAAGGGCGCCCAAGGTGATGTTCCGGCAGACATCGAGACTCCCCACAAGCCCGGTCGCCTTCCGGTCATTGGTGAGCAAAGCCACGCCTTTTTGCATCGCATCGGCCGGCGTCCGAAACGTGCAGGACTCGCCATCGATCACAACGCTGCCCCGCGCCAAAGTTCCCTTCGCACCGAATAGTCCGTGCATCAGGTCCGACACTCCGGCGCCCTGCAGGCCCGCCACGCCGAGGATCTCGCCACGGCGCAGATTGAACGAGACGTCTGAGACCGTGCTGCCGACGCTGAACTCAGAAACCTCAAATCGCTCAGGGCCTCGCGTCACGGTCCGTGGCGGAAATTGTCCCGTCAGTTCGCGTCCGATCATCCACTGAATCAACGTCTCGCGGGGAAGCTCCAATGCGGCTTTCGTGCCGACGCACTTGCCGTCACGAAACACCGTGATCCGGTCGGCGATCCGGTAGATTTCGTCCATGCGGTGGGAAATGTAGATGATGCCGCGCTTCAGCTGCTTGAGTTCACGGATGACCGCGAAGAGCCGCTCCGTCTCCTCCCCGTTCAACGCGCTCGTCGGCTCATCCATGATCAGGATCCGGGCATCGATCGCGAGCGCCTTCGCGACTTCGATGAGTTGCCTCGTGGCGAGCGGGTAGTCCTCAACAGGGCGATCGAGGTCGATGTCGAGCGAGAGACGATTGCATAGCGACTTCGCAACTTCCCTCTGCTGACTTCGCGATGTCTCCCGTCCGAGAAACAGGTTGTCGATGACCGACATCGAGGGCACCAGGGAGAGCTCCTGGAAGATGGCAGAGACGCCGTGGCGATAGGCATCGTGCGGCGTGTGGAATCGAACGCGTTGACCTCGCAGGATCATCGCGCCGTCGTACTCCGCATGTACGCCTGAGATGATCTTGATCAGCGTGCTCTTGCCCGCCCCGTTCTCCCCCGCGAGCACATGGACCTCACCATCGACGAGGTCAAAATCGACCCCATCAAGGACCCGCGTCCCGGAGAACGACTTGCCCACCCTCTCCATCCGCAGCAGCGTTTCCTGCATGGCGGAATTCATAGTCCATTTCTCACACCGGCGAAAGGCCGATCATCATGCCATTCCTAATCAGTGTTCATCCGTGTCCGACTGTGTTTATATTCATCACGTTGCGCTTCATCAGGAGTACATTGTCATGAAGAGTATCGTCATCGCTCTCTTGATCGCCTCGCTCGCGGTCCTTGGCGTAGTCGTCGTTCGACAGCAGAACCGCGTGAAGGAGCTTGAGAAAGTCGCTGCGGAGAAGCCGGTTGTCGTTGAAGACGCTCACGTAAGCACACCCCCGCCGTCTCCTCCCAGGATCGAAGCCGAGCCGGTGGTCGTGCCGCCCGTGACAGCACCGACCCCCACACCTCCGCCGCCCCCAGTCATCGCACAGCCTCCGCCAAAGCCTGCCAACATCATGGCGCACATGAGTTCCATGATGACGAACCCGGCCATGCGCGAAATGGTCAGGGCTCAGTCCAAGGTCCAACTCGCAATGCAGTACCAGGACCTCTTCGAGTACCTGAGCCTGCCGCCTGATGCGCAGAAGGCCCTGAGCGACCTGTTGATGGAGCGCCAGATGGAACTGATGACGGTGGGCCTCGCCATGATGAGCGGCGACATTCCACCCGAAGAACGCAAGAAGCGGTCGCAGGACGTTGAGAACATGAAGAAGTCCTATGACAGCCGCCTGGTCGAACTGCTGGGCACCGAGAACTACGATGTCTTCAAGCAGTACGAGGACACCCAGCCCGAACGCCAGCAGGTGCAGATGTTCAAGCAGACCCTTGTGACATCGGGCCAGCCGCTCACCGAACAGCAGGAGAACGACCTCGTCGTGGCCATGTACTCCACGCGAACCAACACGGCGCTCTCCAAGATGATGACACAGACCACACCGGACCCCGACCAGTTCACCGGCGAGAAGGCGAATGAGCTGATGACGCACATGGAGAAGCTGCAGCAGGAGTACATCGCCAGCGCGGGCAAAATCCTCACCCCGCAACAGCTCGAGCAATACAAGCAGTTCGCAGCCCAGCAGCAAGAGCTTTCGAAGCTCGGGATGAAGATGGCGGAGCAGATGTTTGGAGCAGGAAAGCCTGCGGCGGCTCCATAGCTCTACTGCTGACGCTGATCTTTGCGCGGCGTGATGCTGATTTCCATGCCCTGCTTCGCGAGCGCTGCGAACGGGGCCTTCTCTTTCATCTCGCGTTCGATGGCGTCCAGGCGGTCATCCTTGTTGTCCGGGGAATGATGTGTGACGAGGAACTTCGCTGCGCCGACCTGTCGTGCAATCTCCACGCCCTCGACCCACGTGCTGTGACCCCAGCCCTTGTGCTGCGGGTATTCGTCCGGCGCGTATTGTCCGTCCATGAGCAACAGACCAACAGGCCCGGGTTCACGGCACAGCTTGAGGAATCCGCGTTGCTGTTCAGCCGTCGCAAGCGCCCACTCCATATCCGTCGCAATGACCACCGATGATCCCGTGAGGGGCTCATCAATGCGATAGGCCGTGCTGCCGCCCGGATGCGGGAGCGGACACCAGCGAATTTCGAAGCCGCCATATTGAACGGGAGCGCGCGATGATTCGCCATCGAGCGTGCCGAAGTGGACGTGGGATTCGAGGTCATCGATCTGGATCGGCCAGAATGGCCGATCGAGCAGGCGCGGCATGACTTCTTCAATGCGAAAGCCTTCGCGAACCGGTGAAGCGATCTGGATGGACCAGTGCGGACTGTAGAGCGGCGCAAAGGAAGCAAGACCCGTGATGTGGTCGAGATGATAGTGCGTCATGAGCAAGAGCACGGACCGGGTGGTGGACG
The DNA here is from genome assembly GCA_964503335.1 of uncultured Verrucomicrobiota bacterium. Lineage (GTDB taxonomy): Bacteria > Verrucomicrobiota > Kiritimatiellia > CAIVKH01 > CAIVKH01 > CAZCZZ01. The sequence continues at coordinate 21,120 of CAZCZZ010000006.1, read as the reverse complement.
TCTGGTCGAGCCGCTGTCCCAACGAGCGCACTCCGGTGCCCGCGTCGATCAAGAGATGTTCACCCCGCTCCCCCTCGACAAGAAACGACGTGGTTTCACCGCCGTACTTCTGGAAGTCCGGCTGCGCGACTGAGTTCGTTCCCCTGACTCCACCGAGGATGAGTTTCATGTTTTCAAACCGTAATCGGTAATCCGTTATCCGATTCGGATTACGGGTCGCGGATTACGCCTCCTACTTCTCCGTCATGCTCCAAACACCGTCCCACTCTTTCAATGAGCCAGCCAAGAGTTCGCGACAGCGAGCGGCATACTTCTGCGACGGCGGGTCGTCCTTGAAGCGCTCAAAGATCGCAAGCGCATCAGCCCACTTCTGTTCGCGGCACAGCTTCACGCCTTTCTCGAAGTCCTGTGTCCATGACGGGAACTGTTCACCTGCCAGCGCCATGGGCTCATACACCTCCACGTCGTCCTTGCGTCCGACGACGCGAACAGCGCCGAGCCAGCGGCCTTGCACGCCGGATTTCGCCTGCTCCCAGGTGGACTCCGAGATCAGCATGAACGTGCCGAAGGCCTTGTTGACGCCTTCAAGGCGCGACGCGAGGTTCGCCGCGTCGCCGAGCATTGTGTAGTTGAAGCGGTCGGCGGATCCCATGTTGCCCACCACGACGTCGCCTGTGTTGAGGCCGATCCGCATCCGGACAGGTGCGCCCGCGAGACCGGAAAATTCCGGCTGCTTCTCGGCCAGTCGTCGCTGACAGATGATCGCGGCCCGCACAGCCCGCAGCGCATGGTCGGCCTGGTTCGCCGGCGCGTTCCAGAACGCCACGATGGCATCGCCGATGAACTTATCGAGATACCCACCTTCCGCGATAATGACCTCGCCCATCACCGACAGATACTTGTTCAGCAGATCGATAAGCGCGGGCGGATCGAGGCGCTCGGAGAAGGACGAGAATTTCTCAAGGTCGGAGAAGAACATCGTCAGCTCGCGCTTCTCGCCGCCAAGCCGGAGCTTGGAGGGATCGGCGATAATCTCATCGATCACCGACTCGCCGAGGTACTGCTTGAAGGCCGACTTGATGAAGCGCTTCTGTCGACCCTCCGTCGCATAGTTCAGCACGACGCCGCTGACGAGGGATATCGCGACGCCAACGGTTCCAACGGTCACCTGCCACCAGATACCCGCGCCGTACGCGACATAGCCAATCGCGAGTGGCAGCGGAAGCAGCACGGCGAACGCGACAACGTTCTGCCATGCGCTGCGGCTGAATACGACGAGAAGTGAGGCGACAAGGCAAAGTGCGGTCGTGACAACGGAAACGACAACCGGCTTTGCATCCCGCATCGCGTCACGCTCAAGCAGGTTATCAAGCAACGTCGCGTGAATCTCGACCCCGGGGTAGTCACCCGAAATGGGTGTGGGCCTGAGATCCTTCAAGCCCGGTGCACTGAAACCAAAGAGGACATAGCAGTCCTTGAAGACGGAGGGATCAATCGTCGGCTCGCCGCCTTCCTGAAGGCGCACCTCGGATTGGATGACGCCCGCGGCGCTGAAGGTCTGGTGTGTGCCCGAAGGGCCGCGGAAACGGAGAATCGTGCGGCCTTGGGCATCCACGGGTATCGATGCGACATTCAACGTAAAGCGGTCACCTTGTGACGAAAGACGGACATCGCTGCCGGCGCCGGCCAGGTACGCGGCCAGACCGAGTGATGGGATTGTCACCCCATCGAAGGTGCGGAAGAGCGTGGCCCTCGTAAACAGGCCGTTGACGTCCGGCGTGTCCTTGACGCTCGCGAGAATTGCGGCGTTGGTGGCGATTTCGGGAATGGGAAAAGCCGCGCCGGGTTCCGGATCACGTGCCCAGACATTGTCGCCACCAAGTACCGTCGCCGGCCGCTTCAACCAGTCCGGCCAACTCAGGGCTTGCGTCGCCTGCTTGCCGAGAAACACAGCCGCAACGAAGTTGCTGGATTTGGCAACGGCCGCACCGAGCATTTCATCATCCTCGACGCCGACAGCGGACGGTTCCGTGTAGAGCACATCGAATGCGATCGCCTTGGCGCCGCCACGTAGACAGAAATCAATGATCGGGACATAGACCTGGCGCGGCCAGGGCCAAGGCAAGGCCATTTCTTTCGATGCCCAATCGAGGCTGGCTTGGTCCAGGAGGATCAGCTTGATCTTGTCGGTGGAGTCGCTTGCCCTGCCGAGATGCGTTACACGCCACACCCATGGCGTACCTTCGTAACGATCGATGACTGTCGTGAATTGCCAAAGCGAAAGGGCGATCGCCGATGCGATCGCCCCGATTGCGATTCCCTGTAGTAGTTTTCGTGACATCGCGAGCCGTGGCTTAAATGCCCGACATCGCCGTCGTGAAGCGCTGGAGGCGGGCCGGGGGCGCCGCAGGCGTGGTCGCATCACCCACCATCTTGTTGAGGTCGGCAATACGATCTTCCGGCTTGGGATGCGTGGCCGCGAAATCGTGTCCGTCCGGCTTCAGCTCCTTGCTCATGTTCTGCAGGACCTGCGCAAGAGCGTTCGGGTTGTAGCCCACGCGAGCCATGATCGTAACAGCCGCGCTATCCGCTTCACGCTCCTGGCCGCGGGCGTAACCGCTCGTGATCATCTTGTGCGTGATGTCGTTGATGCTGCCTTCGAAGGCCGAGGTGAGCTGGCTCAGCTGCTCGCCGCCGAAGCTCTTCGCGCCCTCGGTGCCGAGGATCGTGAAGGCCTGCGTCCAGCGGCTGTTGCTGATCGCGCCGATGGCGTGGCCGAACTGGACGTGTCCGACTTCGTGAGCAAGGACGGCCGCAAGCTGGTCCTCGGTGTGGCAGAGACGCAGCATGCCGCGCGACAGGAAGATGAAACCCCCGGGCGCAGCAAAGGCGTTGATCTCATCGGAGTCCAGGATCAGGAAGTGATAGCCGCCAAAGGTCTCAGGCTTGTCCGAGGCCATCGCCAGCGTCTGCCCGACGAGGTTGACGTACTTCGTCGCGCGATCGTTGTCGTACACCTTGTACTGGCTGACAATCGTCGCCCCGACAGCGCGTCCGACATAGTACTCCTGCTCCGGCGTGATCTGTTCCAGTGCCTTGCCAAACGCCTGGCCGGTCTTGATCAGCGAATCCGCCTGGCCGGGTGTAATCGCCCCGGTGGCTTGACCAAGCTGCGCCGCGGTCTGGGCCACTGTCGCGCAACCTGTGATCAGGGCGAGCGAGCCCGCCATGGCCGCGAGGACAACTTGAATGCGAAGGTTCTTGATGGGTTGGTTCATGATCAGCCCTCCTTCGGCTTGACGCCGCCGGCGTTGAGAAACTCGATGATTTCGTTCGGGGTGACTTTGATCTTCTCCATCTTGTCGATCCATGTGAAGTCGACTCCCTTGTTCTTCGACTTGAAGTCCGCTTCGACATCGGAGTTGAAGCCTTTGCCCGCGAGCGCGAGTTCCTGTCCCGAAGCCGTCGTCGTGACATCTTCAGAGCCGGCCTTGAGAACGATCTTCTTGGCGCTGAGCGCGGACTGGTGAATCCAGCCGGACTTGCCGCCCGCGTTGGTGACCTGCTTCCACTCGCCCTGTGTGGCCACGATGGAAACCTGGTCCGCGTAGGCCACAGCCGTGACGATCTTGCCGAGGAACGATGGCGTAGCGCGCAACTGCCCGTTACGAACCTGTACGCTCATGCTCGCAGGAGCCGCCGCGAATGAAGCGGTGGCCAGCACTGACAGCATGACCGCCATTGTGAGAAGTCTTTTCATGGTATTCATCCTTCGCCTCCTTTGACGCCGCCGGGAACGTATGTATTCATAGCCTCCGGAACCGCAAAATCAAGCCAGCAGCAGGGTTGCGACGTTCGTCCTACTCGTCCCCGCCCACCTTGCTCTGCTCCACTTCGCCCTCGATCTGCTCAAAAAGGGTCCTTAGCTGATCCTTCAGGCTTCCGTCGCCGGATGCTTCCGCAGCAGTCATGCCGCGGTCGAGGACGCGCAGGGCTTCAACCGTGTCTCCCTGCGAAGCGTAGCTGCGGGCGCTTCGATAGAGTCGATCAGCCGCATCGCGCGTGATCGCAGCTGACGAATACGCATCGCCGGCCTTCGCAAGGGCGCGCGCCATTTCACGATAACGGCCAGCGCGCTTGTAAGCGTCGGCCGCCTCGTCGTAGGCCTGCGCGGCTTGATCGGGCTGCTCGTCCGCGGAGAATGAACAGGCCTTCAGGCTCGCAAGCTCGGCGCGACCCGCGGCGTCGCCCGACTTCAACTTGTCCGCCGTGTCGAGGGATTCACGAAGCGCTGCCTTGTCTCCGTCCTCGCACGCGATGCGACCTTTAAGGAGCCAGGTCTCGAAGCGCTGGTCGTCCGATTTGCAGGCCGCAAACGCGTCGGGCAACAGCGACGCGGCATCATCCTTCTGTCCCGCAGCGCGCGCGGCTTTGATATCGAGAACAATCGCGGCGTGCGAGTCCATGCGGTAACGGCCGAACTCGGCGAGGGCTTCCCGCAGGACGACGCGGGCATCGGCGGGGCGGCCTGCGGCGAGATAGCAGGCGGCGAGGTTGTAGCCGGTGCGGGCGACTTCGGGTCCGTCGTCCATCTGGCGCGCGCGTTGCACCGCGCGCTCATAGAAGGAGACGGCTTGTTTAAAGTTGCCGCGATCGTAGGCGGCACGGGCGGAGGAGGAGAGTTGCGCGAGCGTGGGGTCGATGGGGGGACCCTTCGGGGGCGATGAGCAGGCGGAGAGGACCAAAGACAGGAGAAGAGAGAAGATGAGAAGATGATTATGAGTAAGATTATGATTATGAGGGGAGGAGGTCATGGGGCGGAGACCTCCGACGCGGGTATGAGGGTGCTGGATTTGGGCTGCGGGATGTTGCCGCGGATGAGCCAGTTCTGTTGTATGCCCTCGATGAGACGTTCGGCTTCGCGAATCGTTTCCTGTGTTTGAAGGACGAGGCCGGGGAGGTCCTTCATTTCTTCGCCGACCTTCTCCGCCATCGGCGGCAACTGCTGCGTGGTCTTGCGAATGTCATCCAGGCTGCTGTTGACCTTGGCGAGGATCGACTTCAGTTCCTCCGCAATCGCCGGGTCGCGGAGCATCTGGCCAGCCGTGCCCTCGCCTTTTTCGAGTCCCGCCGTGATGGCTTCGAGGTTGGCGAGGAGCTTCATCAGTGGACCTTCAGGATTCCGCAGATCGGCCGCGAGCTTGGTGTATTCCTCGATCGCGGGAAGGGTCGTGTCCTTGAACTGCTGGAGCAGTTGCTCGGCAACATCGAGAATCTCCGTGTCCTTTGTGACGAGTATCGCAAAGCCGTCGGGAAGGATCTCGCCCTGCCCTTCCGTGATCTCTATATAGGAGTCGCCGGCTACACCGAACCGCTTCTTCACTAGCGCATGCGAGTCCTCGCGGACGAACCGGATGAAGTCGCCCTTCACCGTAATCACACCGCTCATGCGCGCGTCTTCGCCGACGGTGATCTTTTCCACGCGACCCACTTTCGTCTGCAGGATCTGAACCTCGGCGCCCTTCTGGATGCCCAGAGAGCCTTCCATCGGAAAGTCGATCGAGAAGCGCTTGATAGGGATGAACCATTCCTGGGCGCGGCCCGCGAGGACGACGGCGAGGATGAGCAGGATTACGACGAAGAGCACAAAGGTGCCGACGATTTCGTTCACGTAGCGGAATTTGAACGGTTTAGCCATGGGTTCTTATGCGGGCAGCATCTTCGAGTCCTGCAGCCTTAATTTCAAGGTCGGCTTGAGACCGAGCGCGCTTTCCTCTCCTTCATCCTGGGTAATCCATAGCGCCGCAAGTCCGCCGGCACGCCTTTGTTCGAGGCTCCGCGCAAGCCGGCCGGCCTCGGAACGGGACAACTCACGGCAGGGGTGATCGAGGATGAGCAGCGCGGGTGTACCGATCAAAGCGCGCACCCATTGGGCACGCCGCAGGATCTGTCGGTTCACGAGGGCCGGACGTGCCTTTGGGATGTCGTCCAACCCTACCTCGCGCGCAATACGCAGCGCTTCCTCGAGAACGTCCTCGTCGGGTCTGTCATAATGATAGCGCTGCGCCAGTGTGACATTCTCGTCCAGGTCCAAATTGCTCACCCATCCCCCGCTCTCGAAAACCCGACCGATGCGCGAACGCAACGTCGAGGAGTCGTCGGGCCCGACCTTCATCCAATCCTCGCCTTGGAACAACACCTCGCCGGTCCCCGACGGGATGAGGCCTTGTGCCAGGTCCGCGACCGGTGTGCGGTCCTGCGTCGTGTCAACGTAGAGAAGCAGGAGTTCACCCGGCTGGATTCGGAACGACGCTTCGACGATATCCGTCTCGTACGCACCCTCAGCCGCAAAGCCGACAGAACGGAACTCAAGCACGGGTTTGGAGGGATCTGTTTTCACAGGTAGGTGAGTAGTGAGACGAGCGCGGAGGTGATGAAGAGCGCCGTGGTGGATCGCACCACGCCGCGCGTCGCGGCCTGCGGGACTTCCGTGATGGCCGATCCGACGCTCAGGCCTTCGGTGCAGCAGATTACGCCCGTCAGGATCCCCGGGATCAGCGTCTTCGCGAGCAGGTTCAGGACATCCGCCTGGTGGAGCGCGCTGAAGACCGTATCGATGAACCGGCTTGGCTCCATCGCCGTCAGCCCGAGCAACAGTCCGCTGACATAGCCGCTGAAGAACGAGACGACAATGAACACGATCGTCAGGCAGAACACGGAGATGGCCACGCCGAGCACGCGGGTCACAACGAGATAGACAAAGGGATCGAGGCCCTGCGCGTCGAGCACATGGACCTCGCCGTTGACCTTCATATTGCCCAACTCGGTCGCGATCGCCGTGCCGCTGCGTCCGATCACGACGAAATTCGTCAGCAGCGGCCCGACTTCCCGCACGACAACCATGACAAGGACCGAGCCGAGCATGTTCGCCTGCCCCACCGCCGTGAGCCAGACCTGCGCCTGGACGACAATCGAGATGCCGACCATGAACGCGATGAGGGAAACGAAGCGCGTCGCTTCATAGCCGGTGAAGAGAATCTGGCGAGCGAGCACGTTGCGGACGGATCGCGTCCAGTAGCGACCCTTGACGGCGACACCCAGCGCGGACCATGCGACGGCAAGGAGATAACGAATCCCCCGCCACTTCACGATCGTCCGGCTACCGAGCGTTCCAATCCAACCCATGACTGGTTGTAGCAGGATGCGGCGGGAGAGGAAAGAATGAGCGAAAGTTCGTGATCCGTGATCCGTTATCCGCATTCCGACAATCTGACCACGGATTACGTCAGTTTTACGGGCGCACCGCCCGCCCCGCTTCGTCCGACTCAAAGCAGGCATCCATCACCCGCTGAATGGCCGCGCCCTGGTTGAAGTCCGGTTGCTCGATCTTCCCCGTGCGGATGCTCTTCAAGAAGCGTTCGTGCATGTTGGGGGTCTTGGGACAGGCGATGGTCTTCCACTGCGCCTTGTTCCGGTCGGGACCCATGCAGACGTCGAGGTGGTTGTAGCTCTTGTCGAGGTTCACGACCAACGCACCCTTCTCGCCATAGACGCGAAGTTGAAGGGAGTTGCTATGGCCTGTCGCCCAGCGTGAGAGGTGCACCACGCCCAACGCGCCGTTTTCCATCTCGGCGTTGATGACCGCGGAGTCGTTGGCATCGAGTTTGTACTTGCCGACGCGACCGCCCTTCGCTTTGTCGAAGGTGCGCAAGCGGCAGGACACGGACGCGTAGGAGCCCAACGCGAAGGAAGCCATGTCGAGGATGTGCACGCCAATATCGCCCAGCGCGCCCTTGCTCCCGTGTGCGGTCGAAAGGCGCCATAGCCAGCCCGGCGAGGTGCGCCATTCGCCCCAGATCGTCGAAGTGAGCCAACTCTGCAGGTAGCTGGCCTCAAAGTGGATCGGACGTCCGATATCGCCGCGGCTCACCATCGTGTGCGCGCACTGGACCGCCGCGCTGTTGCGGTAGGAGAAGTTCACCATGTGAACGACACCCTTCTTCTTCGCCGCGACGGCCATGTGCTTCGCGTCGGCGTAATTTGTCGCCAGCGGCTTCTCGCACAGCACGTGTTTGCCTGCAGCCACCGCTTCAAGCGTCAGCGGCGCGTGAAACGCGTCGGGTGTCACATTGATCACCGCGTCCACCGGCGCCTCCGCCAGGAGCTTCGTGAAATTGTCGTACGACCGGGACACGTTGAACTTCGCCGCGAAGGCCTGCGCGCGTGCCGCATCCACATCCGCGACCGCCGTCACTTCCACGCCCCGCATCTTCTGCAAGGACCCCGCATGCGCATGGGCCATTCCACCCGTGCCGACAATCGCTATTTGAATCTTCTTGCTCATAGTCTTTTCCGATTTAGGAATCCGAATTACCTAACCACGGATGGACACGGATAAACACGGATTGCAGAGAAGGGAATTTAACACCGCTTCTCAGTCTTTCCCCATCCGTGTTTATCCGTGTCCATCCGTGGTTGAAGCTCCGAGTCTTGTAGTTCAGTCGTTCTGCAACACACCCGCTTTGCCGAACCCTTCGGGTGGCGGCGGGAGTTTTTCCAGAGCTTCCGTGTTGGGACACACGTCCTTGATCATAGCTCGGGGCTTGGCCCAGCGCGTGGCGTTGGCGATGACGCGGATGACTTCCTTGTTGTGATACGTGGGATACGTCTCGTGTCCGGGACGAAAGTAGAAGATGCGTCCGTGTCCCCTCTCCCAGCAGCAACCGCTGCGGAACACTTCGCCGCCCTGGAACCAGGAGACGAAGATGAGTTTGTCGGGTGTCGGAATGTCGAAGCGCTCACCGTACATCTCCTCGTGCGGGATCTCGATGAACTGGCCGATGCCTTCGGTTATGGGGTGCGCCGGTTCGAGGTTCCAGAGACGTTCCTTCTCCGCCGCCTCGCGCCACTTGAGCGAACAATTCGTACCGAGCAGGCTCTTGAAGATCTTCGAATAGTGTCCGGAGTGCAGGACGATCAGCCCCATGCCTTCGAGCACTTTCTTTTGCACGCGCTGGACGACGGCGTCCTTCACATCTTTGTGGGCGATGTGGCCCCACCAGATGAGGACGTCGGTCTGATCCAGCACGGATTCCGTCAAGCCGTGCTCCGGTTCATCCAGCGTCGCGGTGCGCGTCGTCAGGCCCGGATAGGCCTTCAAGCCACGCTCGATCGTCTTGTGCATCCCGTCGGGATAGATCTTCTTGACCGCTTCGTTGTGTCGCTCGTGTTGAAATTCATTCCAGATGGTCACGCGTACTACTTCACTCATGATGTCTAACCTTTCAGTTTCACCCACTTGGCTCCCCGCATCGAACTCTCGACCGTCGCTTCAATAAAGGACATCCCGCGCACTCCGTCCTGCACCGTCGGGAAGTCGAAGGACTTCCTCCGGGATGTTGCGCGCACGGCCCCCGCGAAGTTCCGGTACACATTGGCGAAGGCTTCGAGGAATCCTTCCGGATGTCCCGCCGGGAGACGGCACGCGGCGGTCGCGGATGGCGAAAGGCCAGGTCCGCCTGCGCGCAATACCTCACGCGGGCGATTGGCCCATTTCAGTGTGAGGGTGTTCGGTTCTTCCTGCGACCAATCCAAGCCGCCCTTCTCGCCATAGACGCGGATACGGAGCGCGTTCTCCTCACCCGCGGAGATCTGGCTGGCGTGCAGGACGCCGCGCGCGCCGCCTTTGAACCGGAGCAGGACGCTTCCGTCGTCGTCCAGCTTGCGCCCGGGCAGGAACGTCGTCAGGTCGGCGCACAACTCCTCGATCTGCAGTCCCGTGATGTACTCTGCGAGATTCTCCGCGTGCGTTCCGATGTCGCCCATGCAGCAACTGATGCCGGCACGCTTGGGGTCCGTGCGCCAGTCGGCTTGTTTCTGTCCACTCCGCTCCAACGCCGTCGCTAGCCAGCCTTGAGGATATTCGACGACGACTTTGCGGATCTTTCCGAGCTGGCCCGACCGGACACGCTCTCGCGCCTCCTTGACCATGGGATATCCCGTGTAGTTGTGCGTCAGCGCAAAGATGCGTCCCGACTTCTTCACCAGCGCCTCGAGGTGCTTCGCCTGCTTCAGGTCGAATGTCATCGGCTTGTCACACACGACATGGAATCCGTGGTCGAGGGCCATGCACGCCACGGGATAGTGCAGGAAGTTGGGGGTGACAATCGTCACAAAGTCCATCCGGTCGCCTTCAGGCCGTCGCGCCTCCGCGGCAAACATCTCGGCGTAGCTTCCGTAGCAGCGATCGGCGGGAAGGAACCAATCCGCGCCGGACTGCTTCGATTTCTTCGGATCGGAACTGAACGCACCGCAAACAAGCTCGATCTGGCCATCCAACGTCGCCGCCATCCGGTGCACGCCACCGATAAACGCCCCACGCCCCCCACCCACCATGCCCATGCGAAGTTTACGGTCTGCAATCATGATTTTTCCTCGAAGCAGAAATCAGAGCTTAACCACGGATGGACACAGATGAACACGGATTTGGCAGGAAATGAAAAGCTGCTGATTCTTGCTTCTCCTCTATCCGTGTTCATCTGTGTCCATCCGTGGTTACAAACTCCTTCTTAAGATTCTCACACCGTAGACTTCGGCGGGTTCCGCGTCTTGCATCCATCGCGCATGTCTGTGTATATTCTGCTCATGGCTAAATCGGTCACCCGGCGTGTCGAAGGCGCTGATTCTGCGCTATTATCCCTTATTTCTCCGATTGCCCGCCTGTTTGCCTATCTCCCTGATGTGTATTTCTTCGCGAAGAACCTCAAGGGTGAGTTTGTGTATGCGAACGAGCCGTTCGTGCGGATGGTCGGCGCGGTTTCGCTGGAGGACGTGCTGGGCAAGAACGACCATGACTTTGCACCGACGGACCTGGCCATGCGCTTTATTCGCGACGATCGCGAGGTGATGAAAACGGGGCGGGTGATTGATCGGCATGTCGAGCTGGTACCGAACGCGGACGGGAGCATCACGTGGCACGAGACCAGCAAGATTCCGTTGGTGGATGCACGCGGACGGATTCGTGGCCTCGCAGGCTTCACCCGCGACCTGCACTCCGGCGAAGTGTCTTGGCGTCGGTTTCAGGATCTCGCGCCGGTCGTGGAATACATTGCGAACCATTACGCCGAGCCTTGCCGCGTCTCCGACCTCGCCGCGCTCGTGCATAAGTCCGTGAGCCAGTTTGAACGCATCTTCCGCGCCGCCTTCGGCATCACGCCCGCCCGCTACGTGCAAAAGATCCGCCTCCAACAAACCTGCCGCCGCCTCGCCACCACCACCGACAAGATCGTTGAGATCGCCGTCTCCTGCGGCTTCTACGACCACAGCCACTTCACCCGGAGCTTCCGCGCCGACTTCGGCCTATCCCCCGGTGCCTACCGGCGACGACATCAGGCAGGCGACATGCCCGACCTATAGCTGTCGACTGTAAGCGTCAACTGCGGGCTTGTCGGAGCGAAGCGGAGGCAAGACCGTCGGCTGGAACCGCTGGTATGCGTCCTCATTGCGCCTGTCTCGATTGCTTTAAGTTCATTTGGCTGCCCGTTGCTTCGGGTTTGCCCAAAAGTCTGAGCCACAGAAAGCCGATTGTTCCCGCCATCAGCGACGCCAGAAGAATTGCCATTTTTGAAGCGCTTATGGTCTCCGCATCTCCAGCAAATGCGAGATTGGTAATGAAAATCGACATCGTAAATCCGATGCCACCAAGAATCCCTGCGCCGAAAATGTGCCGCCAATTCAGATCGGGCGGTAAGCGGCATATGCCGCATGCAACGGCGACGAAACAAAGGAACGTAACCCCTATAGGTTTGCCCACGATCAAACCCGCGGTGATGCCAACGCTGTTCGTGCTGGTCAGGTTTTCCATCCAATCCGCGCCGACAAGGATCGCCGTATTGGCCAGTGCGAAAATCGGCAAAACAATAAACGCGACCGGCTTGTGTAAACAATGTTCGAGCCTGTGTGAGGGCGACTCTTCGTCGTCGTCTTTAGCGGAGAATGGGATGGCAAAGGCCAGCATCACGCCGGCAACCGTTGCGTGAACGCCTGACTTGAGCATGAAAAACCACATCAACGCGCCGCCCAGCAGATAAGGGACCAGGGACATCACCTTGAAGAGACGATTCAGCGCACAGAGAAGAGTCCAAACGGCCAAAGCAGCAGCAAGATACCCAACCGAAAGTTGTGCCGTGTAGAACGCGGCGATGATGACGATCGCGCTCAAATCATCTATGACGGCGAACGCCACCACAAACACTTTCAGCGACGCGGGAATACGGTTTCCGAGAATGGCCAGAACGCCAAGGGCAAACGCGATGTCCGTCGCCATCGGAATCCCCATCCCGGCTTGCGTCGGCGTCCCTGCATTGAGAGAGAAATGAATTAGTGCAGGTGCGACAATTCCCCCGATGGCCGCGAAAATCGGAAGAAGGGCGTTTTGAACGTTGGACAGTTCGCCGCTATAAAGCTCGCGCTCGAGTTCCAAGCCGATGAGGAGAAAGAAAATCGCCATCAGCGCATCGTTTATCCAATGCTCTAGGCTAAGACCTCCGGCGTATATCTGCCACAAACTCAAATAGTCTGCGCCGAGTGAGGAATTCGTAATCAAAAGCGAGATTACAGTGCAGATGATCAGCAGAATCCCGCTCGACTTTTCCGAGTCAAAAAAGTTTCGGAACGTGTTTGATAAGTTTTGCTGGAAAATGCCCATAATGGTCTTTAGCCCGAATCTTGCATCAAAGCAGTGGCGGCATCCTTCTAAGCTGTTATGATGCAGCTACTTGCGTCCAACAAGTGAAGGGGTATCACCGTGAGAAGTTGTACCGCTGAACGGCTCTCGTTTCCAAGCATTTCGCGTCGAAAAGTGGAGGTCGATTTTGAGGGTGATGATGTGTCGAGGGACGGCGGCGTCCTGCTGCTACGTCAGATCGATCGACGCCTCCAGCTCACCGGCACGCTGGCACAGTAGTGGATTCGGGGTCTGGAGCGCGGAGCCATGCGACGCGTCAGGTGATTGGGTCAGCCCAGATACAGGCTCAGTGCGCCCACCGCGAAGATGAGGATGGAGGCGGTGGCGATGCGGACGAGCAGGGCTTTTGAGCCGAGGACGCCGACGAGGCCGATCTTCACAGCGGTGTTCGCGACGATGGCGACGAGGATGGCGATGATGGCGATGCGCATTTGCCCGGGAACGCTGCCGTAGTCGGCCATGGAAAGCGTGATCGCATCGACATCGGTCAGCCCCGCCAGCGCAGCCACATACGTGATGCCTGCACCCTGGCCGTAGCGGTCGATCAACTTCACCAGCACGAGCACCACGGCGAAGAAGGCCGCGAATTTTGAGGCCGAGATGATGCTGAACGGGTTCTTCATCGGGACGTTGCTGGACGTCGGATGTCCTCCCGCCGTGTCGCGAATGGCCCTGCGGTAGAAGAAGAGTCCCAGCGCCACGGAAGCGAGGCCCATCGCGCTCACGGCCGGAACAAGATGCGGGAGCAGATTGGTATTCGTCAGCCCTACGATCACGATCACGCGGGCAAACATGACGAACCAGGACAGGAGGAGCCCGCCGGCCAGCGCGTCCGACCATCCCGGCGCAGGCGTGGACTCCTTGCTTCGTTTCGCAAACTCCAGGGAGACGGCGGTGGATGAAACGAAGCCGCCGAAAAATCCCGTGAGCGAAATGGCCTTGCGCTCACCGAGCCAACGCGAGGTGGCATAGCCGATCAGCGACAGGGCGGAAATGATGATCACCAGGACCCACATCTTGTAAGGATTGAGCGCGCCAAGGGGATCGATGGTTTCGTTGGGCAGTACGGGAAGCACGATGAAGGATGCGATCAGCAGCTTCAGCGCGGCATACAGGTCATCCTGGTTCACGCGCCCGACGAGCTCGTGAAGCGGACGCTTAAAGGCCAAGAGGGCCGACGTGGTGATGGCCAGGGCGACCGACAATTCGGGAAATCCAAAGACGGCCGTGGCGCCAAGCAGGAACGTCACCAGCGCTGCGATCTCCGTCGTGAGCCCGTGGGCCTCTGGATGCTGCAACGCAAACGCCGTGCTGCCGGCGATAATCACGGCAGTGACACAGATGGCCGCTGTGACAAATACCCAGGAGATCCCTGTCTGCATTGTCAACCATGCCGCAATCGCCCCCGCCATTGAAAACAGCGTGAAGGTACGAATGCCCCCCACCCCCGTGCGCCTCTCGTCCGTCTTCTTCTTCTCGCGCTCCAAGCCGATCAGCGCCCCGATAAACAAGGCGATCGAAAACGGCACGATCGGAAAATCCGCGCTTATGGTCATGGAACGGAGGATGAAGGAATTGGGGAGGAAATGCGAGATTTGAGATGAGAGATTCGAATAGGAGAAGACCTGAAACCTGAATTTGAAACCTGAGTATGATGAGGAAGGTCCTCGAACTCAGGCTTCAGGTTTCTCAGTAGCTCATCCGGTCGATTTTTACTTTGCCGCGGAAGATCCAGTAGATGCTGACGGTGTAGGCCAGCACGACGGGGACGCCGATGAGCGTGATGATGAACATGATGCCGAGGGTTTTATGCGACGATGAGGCGTTGAAGGCGGTGAGGCTGTGTTCGGGATTAGGCAGGCTGTAGACGAGATACGGGAACGAGTTCAGGCCGAACAACATCATCAGCGTGACCATCGCGGCGCAGGAGGATAGGAACGCGCGGCCATCCCGTCCGTGGTGAATTTCACGCGGGATGTTCGCGATGGCGAGCATGTTGGCGAAGGCTACCGCGAAGAGCCATGGATTTGCTCGCACGGCATTCGCCATGTGCGGCACGTAAAGCAGCGTGGTCATCGTGACCGTCGCGTAGCAGATGATGAAGAAGATGATCGCATTGTTGATCCAGCCACGGGCCATCGCCTGCATCTCGCCTTCGGTCTTCATGACGATGTAGATCGCCCCGTGCATCATAAAGAGTGCCACGGTGGTCAAACCCATCAACAACGCGTACGGATGAAGGAGTCCAGGGAACGTGCCGGCGAATTCGCCGTCCGCGTCGAGCGGTACGCCCCATGCGAAGTTGCCGATCGTGACGCCGAGCAGGAACGAGGCGCCGATGCTTCCCCCGAAGAAACTCCAGTCCCACATCCTGCGCCACCAAAGTTCCGGTCGCTTGCTGCGGAACTCGATCGCCACGGCGCGGAAGATCAGCGTGGCGAGCAGCAGCACGAACGCGGTGTAGAAGCCGGAGAACACCGTCGCATAGACATCCGGGAATGCCGCGAAAAGGGCGCCGCCGCCGGTGACAAGCCAGACTTCGTTGCCATCCCACACCGGACCGATGGCGTTGAGCATGAGGCGACGATGTTCGTCCTTCTTCGTCAGCAGGTGCAGCGCGCCCACGCCGAGGTCGAATCCATCGAGGACGATGTAGCCCGTGAAGAGAATGCCGAGCAGCACAAACCAGATAACCTGCAGGGTCTGGTATTCGAGGTTCATATCGACACCCTCTCCGGGATCGCCAGCTTGCCCGACGGAATCAAGTCCTGATCATCCGGCCCGTGATGAATCTTGTCGTTGAGCAAATAGACAAAGACCGCGAAAAGCAGCGCGTAGATAAACGCGAAGAGGATCAGCGACCCCAGCACGGCCTCGGCCTTCACGACTTTGGAGAGTCCATCGGACGTTCGCAGTAGCCCGTACACAATCCACGGCTGCCGTCCCACCTCGGCCGAGAACCAGCCCACCTGGTTCGCGATCTGCGGTCCGAGAACGGACAGCACCATGATCTTCAGCAACAGGGGTGAATTGCCGAGCCGACCGCGCAGGGCGGTGACGGCACCGATGAGGCTGATCGCGATCAAGGCGAAGCCGATCGCAACCATCAGGTGATAGGTCTGGAAAACGAAATTAACCGGCGGGCGGTCAGACGGGGCGAACTCGCGAAGACCTGTCACTGGCGCGTCGAAAGATCCGTGCACCATCCAGCTCAACATCCCCGGAACCGCGAGGCCTTTGACCGTCTCCGATTGGTTGTCCACCCAACCCACGAGGTACAGGGGAGCGTTTGCTTGTGTTTCGTAGAGTCCTTCGAAGGCGGCCAGCTTGGCGGGTTGGTTCTCGGCGACACCCTTCGCGCTCGCGTGTCCGGTGACAAGTTGGAGGATCGATGCCACGACGGCGAGGGTGAGTCCGATGCGAAGCGACGCTTTTGCGAATTCCATATGTCGCTTCTTCAGCATGTAGAAGGCGCTGACGCTGATGACGAGGAATGCGCCGGCTTGCCAGCACCCGCAAAGGACGTGGCTGAGTCGCTCCATGGACGACGGGTTGAATACCATCGCCCAGAAGTCGGTGATCTCCGCGCGCGCTTTGATCCCCTCACCCACGATCTGATAGCCCGCTGGCGTCTGCTGCCACGAGTTGGCCACCACAATCCACACCGAACTGAAATGCGCACCGAGGCAGACCATGCAGGTGGAGAAGAAGTGCATGCGACGGCCCACCTTATCCCAGCCGAAGAGCAGCACCGCGAGAAAGCCGGATTCCAGGAAGAATGCGAAAATGCCCTCGGCGGCCAGCGCACTGCCGAACACATCGCCGACATAGCGCGAATACGTGGCCCAATTCGTCCCGAACTCGAACTCCATCACGATACCCGTCGCCACGCCCATCGCGAACGTCAGGGCAAAGATGCGCGTCCAGAAGCGGGCCATCTGGTGGTAGAGCGGATTTCCCGTCTTGAGCCACAGCGCCTCGATCATTACGAGGATGACGCCGAGCCCGATGCTCAGGGGCGGATAGATGTAGTGAAACGCAATCGTGAACGCGAACTGGATCCGGGACAGGAGGAGGACGTCCATGGAACGCTTTTAGCACCAGCGGTGGGCAAAGTGAAGGGAGGGAATTTGAAACCTGAGACCGGAAACCTGAGTGTGAAGACTTTCCGCATCGTAATCAGGTTTCAAATTCAGGTTTCAGGTCTTCCCCTCGCCGGGTATAGAACAGCATGCTCATTCGCCTGCTAGCCGTTCTCGTCTTGTCAGCGACCATCGTCCGCGCCAACACTATCGCGCAATTCCGCACCATCGGCGGCGACCTGGAGGTCGAGCTCTTCACGGAAGACAAGCCGGTCACGTGCCGCAACTTCATCCGACTGGTCGAAGCGGGCGCTTACCAGAACACCTTCCTCCACCGGCTGGTGCCCGGCTTCGTCATCCAGGGCGGCGGGTTCTGGGTCCCGAGCAAGAGTGACACGAACTACTTCACCGGGTTTGGCTTCGTGCCGCACTTTGGTCCCATCACAAATGAGTTCAGCATTGGACCCTATTTGACCAACGACTTCGGCACCATCGCGATGGCGAAGACGACCAACGGACCGGACACGGCGACGTGTCAGTTCTTCTTCAACCTCGCCAACAACTCCACGAATCTCGACGTGCAAAACGGTGGCTTCACGGTCTTTGGCCGGGTCGTGAAAGGAACCAACCTTTTGCAGTTCTGGAACACCCTTGGCTACAGCGCGGGCATCGTGGATCAAACGTTCTTCTTCGGTCCGACCTTTTCAGCGTTCACCACGCTTCCTGTCACCTACCTTGGCTGGACCCCGGCACGCTACAGCCAGTTGCTCTACGTGGATGTCACGCTGATGCGCGTCGCCGTTTCGAACCTCGCGGACGGCACGAGCATGGTGAGTTGGAAAAGCGCGGGCGGACTGACCAACATCGTGGAGGCTGCGACATCCTTTTCCCCGCCGGAATGGGTTCTTCTTCACACTACCAATGGAACGGGCGGCACGATGAGCTACGCCGACACGAACAGCGCGGCCGGAGGCCGCTTCTACAGAATCCGCGTCGAACGCTGAGGCCTGCTGACCCACGCGTAGATGCCAGCGCCAACGCAGAGCGTCAGGACACTCATGGCTGATTCAACCGGTCGCTCCATCACGACGTAGACCAGCATCCAGATAGAGACGGCGATGAATAGGATCGGAGTGAGCGGATACAGGGGCACCTTGAACGGCCGCACCGCGTCGGGTCGACGCCATCGCAGTACGATGACCGCAAGCACGGTGACGAGCGAACAGAGTTGCAGCAATGCGGTCAGGTAGTTCACGACGGCGTCGAATGTTCCGGAACTGAGCATGATTAGTGCGAACACTGTCTGCAGCAGCAACGCCATATGCGGCGCACCCCACCTGTTTTCGCATGCGAAGAGGCGGAGTCGCGGATAGTCCTGTCCCATGCGCTGGATCACGCGTGAGCCGGCCCACGTATAGCCCGCCAGCGTGGAGATGATGCCGAACGCGATCAACGCGCCCATGAACTTTCCGGCACCCATGCCGAACATCGCCTCGGACGCGATAAGGCCCGCTTCAACCTGTCCGTCCATCGCGTCCCACGGCACCCGCGCAAGGAACACGGCATTCAGCGCGATGTAGAGAACGCACACGATCAGCACACCGAGAACAAACGCGCGCGGGATGAGCTTCTGCGGATCGCGCACTTCCCCCGCCACATACGCAGCGCCGTTCCAACCACTATAGGCGAACATGACGTACACCATCGACGTCGCGAAGGACGGGCTGAGCATGAGTTCCATGTCGCCCGTCTTCGGCAGCAGGGAAATTGTCGGCGTACGAGCAAGAACCACCGCGGCCACCACGAAAGCGGAGATCAGTGCAACTTTCAGCAACGTGGTGCACGAGAGGAAGCCGCCGACGACGCGGAGGCTCGACAGGTGAAGCAGCGCGATGGCTATGATTGCCACGCTCGCCATGACGTTCGGAGGGAGCGAAGCGCCCAACCCCTGCGCGTATTGACCGAACGCCATGCCCAGCGCCGTGATCGGCGCGGCGAATCCAGCCGTGACAGAAACCCAGCCCGCGAGGAATCCCGCCAGCGGATGAAAGCTCTCCCGCAGCAGGTGATACTCACCGCCCGAACGCGGCATCATCGCGACGAGTTCCGCGTAGCAGAGCGCCCCACAGAGCGACACGACCCCGCCCACGGCCCAGAGCACGAGGATCGGGAACGCCGACGGCAGGCTCGCCACCTGGAAACCGACCGAGGTGAACACGCCGATGCCGACCATGCTCGCGATGACAAGCGAGACGGAAGCAGGTAGCGCGATGGTCTTTTGAGTCATTCCAAGTCCATGTTTAACAGGCCTTTGTGACCGAGGAAAGGTCGCGGTTTTACATCGTCAAATCCATGCTTGTTCCCCCTGCCTGCGGTGTGTACATACGGCGAACTTTTTCAGGCCTATGTCGCACAATTGGATCGCCATTCTTGATTTCGGATCGCAGTACACGCAGCTGATTGCGCGGCGTATTCGCGAGCTGAATGTGTACTGCGAAATCCTTCGCTGCGACACGCCGGCCGCCGAACTCGCAGCGCGTAAACCGGTCGGCATCATCCTCTCCGGCGGCCCCGCGAGCGTTTACGAGGACGGCGCGCCTTCCATGGATTGGAAACTCATGGAGCTCGGACTTCCAATCCTTGGAATCTGCTACGGCATGCAGCTCATGGCGCACCGGCTCGACGACAAGGTGGAGGGCGGCACGACGCGCGAATTCGGCTATGCGGAGGTCCGGGCGCGCGGACACAAGAAGCTGTTCGCCGGCATCCAGGACTACGCCACTCCGGAAGGCCACGGCATGTTGCACGTGTGGATGAGCCACGGCGACAAGGTGACCGCCCTGCCCGCCGGATTCGACCTGATGGCCTCGACCGACACGTGCCCTATCGCCGGCATGGCCGATGAGTCGCGACGTTTCTACGGCCTCCAGTTCCATCCCGAAGTCACCCACACGAAACAGGGCAAAGCCGTGCTATCCCGTTTCGTGCTCGAGATCTGCGGTGCGAAGGCCGACTGGCGCATGGGCGACTACGCGAAGGAAGCCGTCGCGGCGATCCGCAAGCAAGTCGGCGATGAACATGTTCTGCTCGGACTCTCCGGCGGCGTGGACAGCTCCGTCGCCGCGGCGTTGATCCACAAGGCCATTGGCGACCAACTGACCTGCGTCTTTGTCGATCACGGCCTGTTGCGTTTGAACGAAGCCGAGCATGTGATGGACACGTTCGCGAAGAATCTCGGCGTCCGCGTCATTCATGTGGATGCAGCAGACGTTTTCCTCGCGAAGCTCGCGGGCGTGGACGACCCGGAGCAGAAGCGCAAGATCATCGGCCGCGAATTCGTCGAGGTGTTCCAGGCCGAGGCGGAGAAGCTCAAAAAGACCGACCGCGCTGTGAAGTGGCTGGCGCAAGGCACGATCTATCCCGACGTTATCGAGTCGGCTGGGATCAAAGGCAAGAAGGCCACGACCATCAAGTCGCATCACAACGTCGGTGGCCTGCCTGAGACGCTTCATCTGAAGTTGCTCGAACCGCTTCGCGAGCTCTTTAAGGACGAGGTCCGAGAACTCGGCGTGGCGCTCGGCCTGCCCCACGACATGGTCTATCGCCACCCCTTCCCCGGCCCGGGCCTCGGTGTCCGCATCCTCGGCGAAGTGAAGAAGGAATATGCCGACCTGCTTCGCCGCGCCGATGCCATCTTTATCGAGGAATTGCGCGCGACGAAGGCGGATGACAGGCGCACCTGGTACGACAACACCGCGCAGGCCTTCGCGGTTTTTCTGCCCGTCCGCAGCGTCGGCGTCATGGGTGACGGCCGCACCTACGAGTTCGTCGTCGCCCTCCGCGCCGTCCAAACCACCGATTTCATGACCGCCCACTGGGCGCACCTGCCGCATGAACTCTTGAGCCGGGTGGCCAACCGAATCATTAATGAGGTGCGCGGCCTGAACCGGGTCGTGTATGACATCAGCAGCAAACCGCCAGCGACGATTGAATGGGAGTGAGGAGAGAAATGCGAGATTCGAGATTTGAGATTCGAAAACCCTGCGCACTCGACTCTTTTCTGACTCGTATCTCGCATCTCATATCTCGTATCTCAAGGTGATTCTATGCCCAAACGCACTGACATTCACAAAATCATGATCATCGGGTCCGGCCCCATCATCATCGGCCAGGCCTGCGAGTTTGACTATTCCGGCACCCAGGCGTGCAAGGCGTTGCGCGAGGAGGGCTACGAGGTCGTCCTCGTCAACAGCAATCCCGCGACGATCATGACGGATCCGGATACGGCCGACC
>CAZCZZ010000005.1:104160-105464 GCA_964503335.1 uncultured Verrucomicrobiota bacterium | reverse complement strand
GGGAGCGCAGTCCCCGGAACGATCGATACCTGCACCGTCACCCTGGTCGATGTGAAATGAGGACGACTATGAAATCCATTCAATGTGCCACAGCCTTGCTTCTTCTGTGTGTACGCCTGGCGACGGCGGAAGAAACGCTCTGTGCCCGCGTGAAGATCCAGATCGACCAGGAGGTCAGTTTCGAGCGTCAGGCCTTCGACGCCAACATGACCATCGAGAACGCATCGGGCCACACGCTGGAAGACGTCCGCGTGGACGTACAGTTCAGGGACAAGGCGGGAAACGCGGTGCTGGCCACGAGCGATTCCTCCCAGACCAGCCCGCTCTACAGGTTCTTCATCCGCACGTCGTCGATGAGTGGTATTGCGAACGTTGCGGGCAATGGGAAAGTGGCCTCTTCCACGACGGCGGACATTCATTGGCTGATCGTCCCCGCGCCGGGCGCGGGCGGGGCCAATCCCGCGGGCGAGCTGTATTACGTCGGCGCACGGTTGACCTACAAACTCGGCGGTGAAGTCACGACGAACGACGTGGTGCCGGATGCGATCTATGTGAAGCCCATGCCCGACCTTAGCCTCGACTACTTCATTCCGGAGTATGTGCTGGGCGACGATCCCCTGACCGAAGAGATTGAACCCGTGGTCCCGTATTCGCTAGGTGTGCGCGTGCGCAACGACGGTCACGGCGCGGCGAGGAATCTGAAGATCCAGTCGGCTCAGCCCCGCATTGTCGAAAACGAGCAGGGACTGCTCGTGGGTTTCGAGATCCTCGGCAGCGAGGTCAATGACCAGCCCGCGACGAAGAGCCTGCTTGTCGCGTTCGGCGACATCGAGCCGTCGCGTTCAAAAGTCGCTGCCTGGAAAATGGTCACCACGCTGATGGGTCGCTTTGTCAGCCTGGAGGCCACGTATCAACACGCCACGGAACTCGGCGGGCAACTGACCTCGCTCATCCGCGCCGTGAACACTCACCTCCTGGTGCGCGAGGTCGTGGTGGATCTTCCGGGACGTGACAAGATCCGCGATTTCCTCGCGAAGAATGTGTCCAAGGATGCGAACGGCCAGCCGCTGCCAAACGCTGTTTCTTATCTAAAGGTGTTTGAATCGGATGCCATCGACAGCGCCGTCACCGATCTTTCCTTGCAGAGTTCGTTGTCCTTCGTGTCACAGCAGGACGGTGTGCAGACTTACACATTCACGATGCCCTCGACGCCCGGCGCGGCTTGGGCGGAGATCCAGCGGCAGGATCTGGCCGGCAAGCTTGTTCAATCTGCGGCGCGCGATGCAGACGGCAAGCAGATCGAT
>CAZCZZ010000005.1:102319-104060 GCA_964503335.1 uncultured Verrucomicrobiota bacterium | reverse complement strand
AGGATGATGGCAATGGGAAAGCTTCCTTCCATTGGACGCCGGGCGCTGGCCAGACAGGCGCCTATACGGTGGAGTTTGTCGCATCCGATGGCGTGCTTGAGTCGCGACGAACCGTGGTGATCACCGTGCTTGGCCCGAACCAGGCACCCGTCGCCGTCGCCGACGTGGTGCAGACACTGGAGGGCAAGCCCGTCTCGATTGCCGTGCTCGCCAACGATTCGGACGACAGCGGCTTGTCGGGCGTCCTTCCGGTTCTGATAACCCAGCCCGCCAGAGGGAGCGTAACTACCAGTGGTACTAGCCTTGTATACGCACCGGTGTGGGGCTTCACCGGATCAGTGAGCTTTGCGTATGCGATAAGCGACAACGAGGGTCTGACCTCAACGCCGGCTGTCGTGACGGTTGGTGTCAGGCCGGATGGTGAAACGATGAGCATCGTCGGCAGCTTCTCCACGAATCCGCTGGTGATGACCCGTACATCTCCGAAGCAATGGATGTGCGCGCAATCCTTCACGCAGTCCACGGGCGCCGTGTACCGCTTCTTGAAGAACGGACAGCAGGTGCTTGGCGACCTGGATCAGACGGACACGACCGCGCCCGTAGCTGGGCAGCAAGCGGAAGTCAACGCGACAAATATCGTCGTGCACGGCGTGTTGAACGGCGACTACCGGATCACGTTCGACGAGGGAACGCTCTCGTATGCGCTGGTCCCGGTTGGCGCTGACCAGGACGGTGACGGCATTGCGGACGTGTCCGACAATTGTCCTTCCGCATCGAATGCGAACCAGCTGGACAGCGATGGCGACGGGTATGGCGACCTGTGCGAGTCGATGAGCGCGGACGACCGCGACAGCGACGCGATTCCGAACGACTGGGAAATACGCCATGGCCTCAATCCCGATGACGCATCCGACGCCCACGCCGATCCGGATCATGATGGACTGCTGAACATCCAGGAGTTCCAGTTGGGCACGGACCCACAGGAGGCGACGCCCGTGGTCCCGCAGCTGGTCTTGATGAATGACGACCAGCACATGCCCTTCGCCGCCTACAATCCGATGACGAACGACTGCGTGATCAACCTGGCGCTGTTGCCAACCACCAACGTGAGCATCCGTGCCCTTGTCCTGGAGACCTCCGTGGTCGAGAGGGTTCGCTTTGTGGTGAATGGGGACCAGGCCGACCGGTGGGACAGCTACTATCCCTATGAGTGCAACCTTTACGGAGGCGACTATTACTCACACTGGATTCCTGTGGTCGGGACGCACACGATGGAGGTTGTCGGAATCACGGCAGAATGGCCGGCTGGCATTCCCGGCATTACCACCGAGCTGAAGTTCTCTATCACGAACCAGTACGACCTGACGGATGCCGATGGCGACGGCATGGCGGACCTTTGGGAGACGGCGCACGGAGTTTCCGGCGGGGAACTCGACGCCGATGGCGACGGGTTGTGCAATCGCGAAGAGTACGAACGCGGTTCCGACCCGAACGTGATCACGCCGCTTGTCGACGCCTTCGTCCTTTTCAACATCGACCAGAACAGGCCCGTTCCTGGCTACAATCCGATCACAAACGGCGCCGTGATCAACTATGCGCTCCTATCCACGACAAATCTTGAAATCCGTATGACGGTGCGGAGCACGACTGTTGCGAAATGGACGCGCATGTATGTGGACGGTGACGAGAATGGAATCGACCACGAAGCGCCGTTCTCCATGAATCTCGCCATGGGCAAGTA
>CAZCZZ010000005.1:78531-102219 GCA_964503335.1 uncultured Verrucomicrobiota bacterium | reverse complement strand
GGTGACGACGGGGTTCAGCCATTCCGGATGGCATTCCAACATTCCTATACGGACGCCATCTGGTCTCCGGTGGTTGGCGATCATGTGATTCACGTCGTTAGCCAATCGGTTCCCTATGGGCAGATCGGCATCAAGGGGCCGGACCGGTATTTCACCTTCCGTATCACGGAGTCACCATAGGAGCTGCTTTTGATTTCGCCATGGCGTGGTCATCCGTCGTAGATTTCCGACACAACCAGACGGGGGCCTTGCATCATGCAAAAACGAGTGGGACGAAACGATCTGTGTCCGTGCGGTAGCGGGAAGAAGTACAAGCAGTGCTGCATGGAGAAGGACATGAAGAGCAGGCCGCGGCGCGGGAAGCAATTCTATGCGGCGGTCTTCGTGGGCCTGCTCGTTGTCGGTGCGGGCGCAGCCCTGATCGACAGCAAACAGAAGCGCGCTGCGACAGTTGTCCCTGCGATGGCAGCGGAGACGGCTGCGCCGGGAATGCTTGCCGCGGGTGACTTGCACCCCCAGCCGCCGGGACCCGTTCCCGAAGGTAAGGTCTGGTCGCCTGAACACGGCCATTGGCACAACATCGTGGCCGCCGATTCAGCGACCATGCCGGCCACGACCGCCAGTCGATACACGCCGGGTCCCCAGCCGGACGGACCCGTGCCCGAGGGCAAAGTGTGGTCGGAAGAACACGGTCACTGGCACAACGATCCAAACTATGTGTCTCCCCCCAGGGTCGTATCTCCCGCACCCGCTGCAGAGGTGACCGCGGAAGAGTCAGCGGAAACGCCTGAAGTCGTCCAAGACGCGGCTGCCGAAACCGTGATCGAAGAGATTCCTGAGGAGTCGGAATCAGCTTGGACCGCTCCCGCGAGCGTCGATGAAGCTCCTTAGCGACCCCGAATCCCAGCATTGAACCGTTCAAAAAATATGATGTAAACCTTTTACATCCATGCGGTTACGTTGTCCTTCATGATAAGGACAACTGCCGTTCGCTTCGCGCTGGTGCTGGCCTCTTTCCTGTCCGCAAACACGGACGCCGCTGTGCTGGATTCCGTCACGCTACACAACACGTCCGGAGCGCTTCAAAGCAACCGGGTGGTGACGATTTCGCGTGTCTTTCGACCGTCTGAGATTCCGCAATATGCTCGTGCTGTCGTCGGTTCGCCCGTACTGACCCAGTGCGACGTCAAGAACCGCTGGCCGGATGGATCCCTGAAGCACGCGATCGTGTCCTTCATGATCACGAATCTTGCAGCGGGATCATCCGTCGTCGTCGCGTTCACCAACCAGCCCTCCGGAAACAACGGGGATGAGCTCGATGTGGCCGGCATGCTCGCGGCGAACTTCAATTTTGAGGTGAAACTGCATTTGACCGGTGCGGTGACGCGGACCATCAGCGCGCGCGATATGCTGGCTGCGGGAAATATCCGATACTGGTTGAAGGGGCCGCTCGTCACGGCGGTGATCCTTGAGGATCGCAGCGCGGCGCGAGCGCACGACGTGGACTTCGGCGACGGTCGCAAGACCCTGCATCCGATCATCGAGGCGTGGTTCTACCCGTCGGACGGTCGAGTCAGTGTCGGAGCGGCGCTGGAAAATTGCTGGGCCGCGTCGGCCTCCTCGAATGCGATGAACGACGTCAGCTACAGCGCGGCGATATCCGCCGGATCAACAAACACCGCTCTCGTTCTCGCGCAGCCCTTCTTCAACCACATCGGACGTTCGCGCTGGCATCGTCGATTCTGGATCAACGGCGCTCCACCTTCGCTGCGTTTCGACCACAACCTGCCGTACCTCAAAACGACCATGGCGATCCCGAACTACGACACGTCGATCACGCTCTCCAATGCGTTGCTCGCGTCGTACTCGAACGCGTGGAACGCGGCCGACAAGTCGCTTCCGGGCAGTGGACTATACTCAAAGGCCCTGACCGCGGCGGGCCAGCATGACTGGGTCGGGCTCATGAATACGTGGGACACGATCTACCTCATGTCGATGAACGAGCACCTGCTCGAGTGCTCGTTGGGCAATGCGGATCAGGCGGGGCGTGTGCCCGTGCACTTCCGCGAGGCCGATACGATGGCGGGGTCGGGCGATTTCTTCGACGCGCCGTTCACGGGATCCGTCGCGACCGTCGGACGCGTCGTGTCGATCAATGCCCGTCGGACGATGCATTTCGACGACCTACCGTGGTACGAGATCCAGCCTGCGGATCGGATATGGCATGCCGATATCACGAAGGACGGTTGGGCCGTATCGACGAGCCACATGCCGGATGCCGCGTATCTTCCCTACCTGATCAGTGGCCGGCATCACTATCTCGAGGAGCTTCACTTCTGGGCGTCGTACGCGCTCGGCGCCAACAACGGCGCTTACGGAGGAACGTTTGCAAGGCAGGGCGACGCGGGATACTTCAACGGTCAGGTGCGCGGCGACGCGTGGGCGCTTCGCACTTGTCTGTACGCCGCGTTCATCACGCCGGACGGCTGGCCGGAGAAGGACTATTTCACCGACAAGGTCCTGAACAATCTCGCGAAGTGGGAAGGGGAGCATCAACTCCCGATCAGCGATCCCTCGCGGCAGAAGCACTGGGGCTGGGGAGCATCCAATCGGGTGCATGCGAGCGGTCCGTCGCCGCTCGGCTTCTGGCAGGACCGGGGCGCGGGGCTTGTTCAGCCGCCGCTGAAGTTGGATGGATCGCTTTTCGGCGGCGGCTCGCCGTGGGAGGACCACTTCCTCCTTTGTTCGTTGGGCATGGCCCGGCAGTTCGGCTTCCCGGCGTTCCCGCTGGTCGGGTTCATGGGCAGGCGCGTGATCCACCAGCTCCTGAATCCGGCCTCCAATCCGTACCTGGTGGAGGCGTATCGTTATCCGACCATCGCGGCCTCGAACGCTTCGTGGATTTCGTCGTGGCCTGATGTCACGTCGTTCTACGCCGATGTCCCGACCAACTGGACGATGTCGGCCGAGGCCGACAACGGTTACGGATTCATCGCGCTCGGCGCGTTGAGCTTCCTGTATGATGTGGAGGCTGACGGCTTTTCGGGCGCCGATGCGTGGGACTTCTATTACGCACAGAAACCGCTCAAGCATCTGTTCGCCACAACGAGTCCGAAATTCGCCATTCTCCCGCGGACGGTTGAGGCCTCTTCAACGAATGCATTTACAGCGCATCCCCTGCTCGTCGGGCTGCCCGACAACACGGCGATCAATCTCGGCAGCTACACGTGCACGAACCCTGTCGGTGGATCGAACTGCGGAACGATCACCGACTACAGCCGGTTGATCTATGACCCGCAGCGCCATCAGTTCCTTATGTTCGGTGGTGGACACGCCGCGACGTTCCGCACCGATGTGGATGTGTTCAGCACGTCGAACCTCACGTGGCGTTCCGCGTACACCTCGACGCCGTGTTCGGTCATGTCCGACTCGAACCAGGTGGACAGGACGAATGGAGCGTGGCTTGCGACGGGGCATCCGATTGCGCGCCACACCTACGACGAGCTCGCGATGGACCCGGCGAGCGGCGACCTGCTGCTGCTCTCGGGCGCCATCGGCGCGGGCGAGTGCTCTGTGCCGAACGATCCGTTCTACATACCGAGCCGCGTTGCGCACTACGACCCGGACAGCACGGCGTGGATGTTCAGTCCTGTCTCCGCCACGTCGTGGAGCAGTCTCTCCTCGGCGGAACCCGACCCGGTGTCAGGTCAGGTTGCCCTCGTCAGCGAATACGGGTTGTGGCTATACGATCCGGCGGGCATGAGCGCGCAGCAGGTTTTTCCACAGTTCGCGGCGCAGGTGGCCAACCGCATGGGGTACGCGAAGAACCTCGTCTACTTCCCGCCGACGGATCGCATGTACTACATCAACAACTCCAACGGTAACGTATTCGAGCTGACGCTGAACCGGACGAACTTCTTTCAATCAACGTTCATGGAACTTGCCAACCTGACGGGACCGCTGCCGGCGACGCCGGAAACCGGATGGGCGTATGACCCGGTGAACCGCGTCATCGGCGGCGGTGTGCACAACGGCGCGTTCCACACCTTTGACCCGGTGCGTCGCGTCTGGTCGAAGCACGCGATGAATGTGAGCGCGAACGGACAGCCCGGCCCGATCGGAACGCAGGCCTATCACGCACTCGACTACGATCCGGTCAACAACATCTACCTCTTCATCACCGACTATGCATCGGGGCGCAAGGTGTGGGCCTACCGATTCAAGAGCGAACGCAGCGTGAGCCTCCGGCGCGGAACGAACGGACAGGACCTCGTGATCCGCGGTGTTCCTGGACGCACGTATCGCGTGGAGCAGAGCGAAGACCTGTCGGAGTGGACAACCGCGACGAATGTGGTCGTCGAGGCTGCAGAATCGGTGATCGGAGGCCTTGAAATGCAATCGACGCCGACGTTTTTCCGGACGGTCGAGTCGGAGTAGAGAGCAGTGGGTCGGTTGCTCATTCGCAAATCGCATTCGCCGCTGAGGCGCGGAGGACGCAAAGACGACGATCTTTTCAGATCTAGCTCTGTGAACTCTGCGACTCGGCGGTGAACTGGTGGGACTACGGCCAGGTCACGGCGGGGAGGACGTAGCCGTAGATGTCGGATTTCTCGACGGCGCCGTAGTGGCGGCTGTCGTAGCTGTTGGTGCGGTTGTCGCCCATGACGAAAAAGCAGTCGGGGGCGATTTCGTAGACAGCGCTCTTCAGGAAGCCGGGGCCGGTCCACTTGCCTGCGTTGCCGGATTCCTCGGCGAGGGGATGTCCGTCCACGATGAGCCGTCCTTCAATGATCTGGATCCGCGCGCCGGGTCCGGCGACGACGCGCTTCACGGCCAGCTCATCGATGGAGGGATCGCGCAGCACGACGATGTCGCCCGGAACCGGATCACGGATTCGCATCAGCCAGCGGTGAATGAGATAGCGGTCACCCTCGGCAAGGGTGGGGGCCATACTTTCGCCCGATACGATCCCCGAACCGATCACGTGATGCGACAGGAAGATCGCAGCGAGAACGGTCCAAAGCAGCGCGCAGCCGATCACAATACTGCGACGGCGCTCCGTCCTCACAAACTTCATCCCGATCAGTGAACGTCGAAACTTCATGGTATCCGATACCTCAAAGCAGCTTTCATGCAAATCGCCCGTGTTGCAGCCGACCAGCGGTCAGCTCTCATCCCACGCCAAAAGCATGCTCAACGTCCGTTTCCCCGACTTCCAACCCTTGGAAATCTTCCCGGTCAAGAGTTCCAAGGATTGGAAGGCTTGCATAAACGCCACGCCTTAAAGCAATTACACGTTTTAATAAAAAGATAGGTAAAACGCTTTACAGAACGAAGACCCAGGGTATAGTAAAACGCTTAACTGGTGGTGTGGTTGTCACGCCGTATAGGGAATCGGGGAATACGAAGCATGAATAAGCTAATGAGGGTGTTGATGGGCGTCATCGCTGTGACGATGACGGGTGTGGCGACGGTGCTTGGAGCGCCGGCGCTGAATGTGAATGGCGCGGTCGCGGACTATGCGACGTTCCACTACTATATTGATGAATCAGCCGGTCAGACCGACGTGGTCACGACCGAGTTCTGGCCGAACGAGGCGAATGTCACGCAGGTCGAGTTGTTCAGCAACCTGAACCGGCGCGACCTCGCGACGCTCACGCCCCCGGACGCCGCCACGATTGTGCCGGGTAACACGACGACGTACTACGGCGCCTACACGATGACAAACGCGGGCGGCGGCAAGTATGTCTGCACGCTCCCCATCCAGAAGACCGGCGCCTATCGCCTGACCGCGCGCTACAAGGTGAGCGGCGACAACAACTGGCGTTGGTACGGCAAGCGTGACGCAGCGGTTGTTGTGTCGGACGTCGCCGTCCGCGACCTGATCATGTACGAAGTCCAGGTCAACTCGGTTGATGCGACGGGTGATGACGCAGGCAGCCGCAGCACGTTCGCGGACCTGATGGATTCCTACCGCTTCAACCTCGACTACGTCACGAACCTCGGCGTGAACACGCTCTGGCTCATGCCGTTCCACCCGATCGGTGGCAAGAGCGACGGATCAAATGCCGGCCAGCTCGGCAGCCCGTACTCCATCAAGAACATGTGGAAGGTCGCCGAGCACCTCGGCGACGGGTTCACGCGCGACAGTGCGATGCAGGAGTTCAAGGCGTTCATGGCCGCTGCGGAGAGCAAGGGCGTGAGCATCCTGTTCGACACGATTTTCAACCACACGGCGACCGATGCCGAGATCGAACGCAATCCCGACAACCCCGAAGTGCTTGCGAACGATCCGCTCGGCCAGATCCGCTACCTGAAGCCCAACTGGTACTCCCGCTACACAGGCGGCAACAGCTGCCAGCTCACCGCGAACTTCTACGACTGGTCGAACTTCGCGAACAACTCCGGCGAAATCGGCCCGGCCCCCGCGGATCGTCATGACTTCGGCAAGTGGTGCGATGCGGTGGACCTCTTCTGGGGCACATACAGCGCGCTCGGCAACCCGACCAGCGAAACCGATGGCAGCTGGAACGCGTCCGCCGAGGTCCGCAAGATGACCGAATACCATGCCTACTTCTTCAAGTACTGGCTGCAGCAGACCGACAACAGCATCGACGGCTTCCGTTGCGACTTCGCGCAAGGCCTTCCCCCGCAGGCGTGGGAATACCTGATCAACAAGGCGAAAAGCATCAAGCCCGAGCTCGCGTTCATGGCGGAATCGCTCGACGGCGGTGCGGTGTCAAAGCGCGCCGGTCGCCAGTTCGACATCATCAACGACTCATGGGTCTGGGCGATGATCGGTGGCAGCGCCAACTCGACGTCTGTTCGCGCCGAGATCGACAGCCGCAAGGCCTCTTACGGTTATGCCGGCGTGATGCGCGGCATCATCAATCACGACCAGAGCGCCCCGGCCGACAAGTGGTGGTCCCTCTCGCGCTACGCCATCGGCGCGGCGATTGACGGCCAGCCGCAGATGTTCATGGGCCAGGAACTCGGCTACCGCGATCATTGGGGCTTCTCGAAGTTCCGCAATGAGTACGACCGCTGGATCCCGCAGATCCGCGACTACTACAACATGCAGACGCTGTGGAATGACACGTCGGCTGACAAGAACGCGTTGTGGAATCGCTACGCCGAAATCAACAAGGGCCGCCAGCGCGCGAATGTGCTGCGCCAGGCGAACCAGTACTACCTCGACCTCAAGTCGGGCGGCACGCACAGCCAGATCTTCACCGCGCTCAAGTACGAGAAGTTCGGCTGGGACGTGGCGGACCAGGAAGTGGTCCTCGCCGCCGTCTCGCTCACGCCGTGGACCTCCCAGAGCGGCACGTTCAATGTAAACGTCGCGGCGATCTATCTGAACCCGACGAAGCTCTATAACATCCGCAACCTCGCATCGACGACGCCCGGCACGTACCTGTGGGCGCAGGCCCGTACGGGCGCCGACATCGCGGCGAACGGCATTACGGTCAGCTTCAGCGGCAACGGTTACAACGAAGGATCCATCGCCCAGTTCCTCAAGCTTGAGGCGGTCGGCTCCGGCCCCTACCAGTGGCAGTATGGCTCGATGAGCGTCGCCGGCACCTTCAACGGCTGGAACCTCACGGCGAGCCCGATGTCCAAGACCAGCAACGGCATCTGGACCGCGACGCTCACGGCGAACAACGCCAGCGCGGCGCGCTTCAAGTTCGTCGCCAACGGTTCGTGGGCGGTGAACTTCGGCGAAGGCAACCAGTCCGACAAGGACCTCCCGATCCAGGGCCAGACAGCCGAGCAGAACTCCGCGACGGACATCCTCGTCAACGGCACGCTGAACGGCGACTACAAGTTCACGTTCAACGAGCAGACCAAGGCCTACACGATGGAATACACCGGTGGCGGCATTGTGGACACCGATGCGGACGGACTCTCCGACGCGTGGGAAATCCAGTACTTCGGCAACCTCTCGCAGGGCCCGAACGGTGATCCGGACGGCGACGGCAAGAGCAACATGACCGAATACCTCGCGGGCTGGAACCCCACGGTTCCGAACTACCTGACGAACTACTCGTCCATGACCGTCGCCGGCACGTTCAACGGCTGGAACGCTGCACTGAACAACATGACCCAGACGGGCGACTACACCTGGCAGGCGACGCTGTCGGTGACAAACGCCAGCGCGGTGCGCCTCAAGTTCACAGCGAACGGCGGTTGGGCAGTCAACTTCGGCGAGAGCAATCAGACCGACAAGGATCTGCCAGTTGCCGGCCAGACCGCCGAACTCGGCAATGGCGACATCCTGGTCAACGGCACGCTGACGGGTAACTACAAGTTCACGTTCAACGAGCAGACGCGCGCCTACACAATCGAGTCCCTCGTCGTGGACACGGACGCAGACGGTCTCCCGGACAGCTGGGAAATCCTATACTTCAGCAACCTGGCGCAGGGCCCGAATGACGATCCCGATGCGGACGGCAAGACCAACCTGCAGGAATACCTCGCGGGCTCGAACCCAACCGTCAAGGCCTTCAGCAGCCAGTACACGAGCATGACGCTTGCCGGCACGTTCAACGGTTGGAACGCCGCGCTGAACAACATGACGCTCGTTGCGGACAAGCTCTGGGAAGTTCAGCTCACGCTGACCAACGCTTCGGCGACTCGCTTCAAGTTCACGGCGAACGGCGGCTGGGCGGTCAACTTCGGCACGTCCGGCCAGCAGGACTTCAACCCGAACATGGAAGGTCTCACGCAGCCCGGTTCGAGCGATATCCTCGTGAACTCCGTGATGAACGGAACCTACAAGTTCACCTACAACGAACTCACGGGCACCTATCAGGTCACGAAGGTCACCGCCTTCTCCAGCGCCTACTCCAAGGTGGCCATCGTCGGCACGTTCAACGGCTGGAACAGCGCCGTCAGCAACCTCCAGCTTGTCGGCGACGGCGAGTGGCAGGGTGTTGTCACGATCACTGGCAGCAACGTCCGCTTCAAGTTCATCGCCAACGGCGGCTGGGCCATCAACTGGGGCGAGCAGAACCAGTCGTTGTTCACGGTACCGATGGCGGCCACGGCCGAACTCGGAAACTTCGGTGACATCACGGTGTCCCATCCGATGAGCGGCAACTACGTGATCGGATTCAACGAAGCCACGCGCCAGTACAGCGTCTTCCAATAGCAAACCAAGGGACGTGACGATTTGGCGCGCTGATGTGCGCCAAATCGTACGTGGTGACGCCCCCTTTGGATGCGGCAGGGCCGCATCCAGAATCGCCAGAGGCAGGGCGAACCGTCCCGGCGAGCCGAGGGCCTTAATGCGGCTCAGCCGGAGGCTTCGCCCTGCCCACTACAAGATCAACGCCACTCGTGCCGCGGGTACTTCCGCTGCATTTCCTTTTTCACGCGCGGGTAGTGGTCGCGCCAGAAGCCTTCCAGATCCTGTGTGATTTGCACGGGACGCTGGTTGGGGGCAAGGATGTGGATGAGTAATGTGACGCGGCCCATGGCGATTTTGGGCGTGGCCTTCAGGTCGTACAGGTCCTGAATTCGTGAGGCGATGTAGGGCGGTGAATCCGGCGGATAGTTCACGCGGGACTTGCGTCCGTTGGGAAGCGTAATGCGCTCGGGCGCGTGTTTTTCGACGAGGGCGAGTTGTTGTCCGTTCAACCAATCCTTCACAACGGGCCAGACCGGCTTGTCCTTGATGTCCTTGTAGCTGATGGACCCGTGACAGACCTGCGCGACGAGGAGCTTGCGATCATCGGCGGTGAGGATCGGGATATTCAATTCAGGACACCATGCCGCAAGGCTGTTGACGCGCTCGATCCAGGCGTCGACGTCGGGGGTCCACTCCTTCAGCGTGAGGTTGCCTTTCAGGACTTCGGAGGCGAGGAGCTCGGCTGCGGCGTCGATCGGGACCTGGTCGACGCGCTTGGTTTCGAGCACGAGGTCGCGGAAGAGGGTTTGGCGCTCGGCGACGACCCGTTTCTGGATCGGGTCGTAGGAGACATCGGTCCGATTGGACATATCGGACGGATAAAGCTCCCGAAGCCACTCGGACTCGACCGCCGTGGCGAGCGAGAGCATCACATTGAGTTCACCACCGCGGCCTTCGATCTCGTGCACCTCGGCGGCAACCAAGAGCGGGCTCCGTTGCACGGTGCTCTCGCGGGCGAGGGTGCCTTTGCGGTTGTGGACGAGCTGGCAGCGCAGTGTGCCGGTGTCCATGCGCCGGGCGAGCTGGTCGGAGAAACCGGTGAGGATGCATTTCTGGATGGCGACTTCGTCGAAGCGGGATTCGACGGGCAGGCCCTCTTCCTTGGCGATGCGCAGGAAGTGCTCAAAGAGGGGGCGAACCTGGCGCGCGGACTGGGCGTGGATGCCGAGGCGCTTGCAGGCGTCGAGGGCGAAGTTGCTTTTATCGGCAAAGTTCCACGCGCGCATGATGAGGAAGAAATCGGACGACGCTTCGTCGCCGAGCAGATCGTCTCGCTTCTCATCCACCTCTTTGCCCTGTCGCCGCAGCATGAGATCGCGTCCCTGCGTCAATGCCGCGATCAGACAGACCTGGTAAACGCAGTTGTAGTGTTCCGCCGCCAGCATCATGCGCGAGTAGCGCGGATGCACGGGGAAGGAGAGCATGCGGCGTCCCAGTTCGCTGATGACGCCGGTGTGCGAATCGATCGCGCCAAGGTCCTTGAGGAGCATCTCGGCGCGGTCGAGCGAACGCGGTTCGGGCGGTTCGAGCCAGCGGAAGGCGCGGATGTCGTCGAAACCGCTGGCCTTCAGGGTTAGCACAACTTCCGCGAGATCGAGGCGGCGCACTTCCGGCAGTTCCTGCATCGGCCGTTCGCGGTGTTCGCGCTCGGTCCAGAGGCGGATGCAGTGTCCGGGCGCGGTACGGCCGGCGCGGCCCGCGCGCTGGTCGGCAGAAGCGCGGCTGATCTTTTCCACGAGCAGGGTGTTGATGCCGCGATACGGGTCGAAGCGCGGGATGCGGGCGAGGCCGCTGTCGATCACGATGCGAACGCCGTCGATGGTGAGCGAGGTTTCCGCGACGTTGGTCGAGACGATGATCTTCCGCTGGTCGTAACGCGCGACGGCGGCGTCCTGGTCGCGCGGCTGGAGTTCGCCGTGAAGCGGAAGAATGATGAAGCCGCGCGCGGCAGGTGAATCGCGCAAGGCATTCATCGTGCGTTGGATCTCGTAGGAGCCGGGCATGAAGATGAGGACATCGCCCGGCATATTGCGCCGCATTGCGTCTTCAAACGCCGCGACGGCGGCGGTGGAAGGCGAAGCCTCGCTGGAATGAGTCTGGTACGAAATGTCGACCGGATACGTCCGGCCCTGCGATTCGACGACGAGGCACGGCTTCAAATACTTCTCAACGGCTTCGATCGCGAGCGTGGCTGACATGACGACGATGAGGAGATCGGGACGGACCGTTTCCTGGATATGCAGGGCGCGGGCGAGGGTGATGTCGCCGTACAGGTGTCGCTCGTGGAATTCGTCGAAGATGAGGCACGACACGCCGTCGAGTGTCGGATTCGCCAGCATCTGGCGGAGAAGGAGTCCTTCCGTCACGAACCGGATCCTTGTGCGTTGCGACGTGACGTTCTCGAACCGGATCTGGTAGCCCACCTCGTCGCCGAGTCGCACGCTGCGCTCCTGGGCCACGCGGGCGGCGAGGAGTCGGGTGGCGAGGCGACGCGGCTGGAGGATCACCACCTGGCCCGTGCCGAGCAGCCCGTGATCGAGCAGCATTTGCGGGACCTGCGTGGATTTGCCGGAGCCGGTGGGGGCCTGTACGACGACGCGACGGAATTTACCGAGGGCGCCGGTGATGGCGTTTTCGATTTCGTAAATGGGCAGGTCGCGGGCCATGGACGAGGAATGTAGTCGGGCGTTCGCGCGGGGCGATAGCGGAAAATCAGCGAACGAAGCGGAGGTCGCTGATGATCACGGTGCGGCGGGGGACGTTGATCGCGCTGAAGCGGATCTCGCGCACGTCGGTCCAATCGAACGTGGTATCGATGGACTCCGCGTCGTTTGTTCCGTCCGCAACCGGCACGCCCTTTGCACGGAATTCCGATAGCGGAATGTCGATGGATTCGGTGCCTTCGTCGTCCTCATTCGCACGCGAGGCGAGGGATACGTCGACGGCGATGCGGCCCGGACGATTGTCGCTGTCGAGCAGGGCCACGGACAGATGCTTGGCCATCCAGGCGGGCTTGAGCTTGAACTTGAGCTTCGTGTCGTCCTTGACCCCGGTGAAATCGAACGGTCTGCGGATGATGCAGCCCGCGTAGGCGTATCGGTGTCCGTAGAACTCGATGTGCCACTCGAGCTCATTGTTCTGCCATTGGAACTTCTGTCTGGTCAGTGTCTCGGGATAGACATAGTCGATTTTCAGGGCCTTCGGATTCTGCAGGAAGATGATTCGGTCGGGTGCCGGTTCGGAGCGTGGCTGCGGGGGAGAGATCTTCGGTTGCGGGGTGCAGCCGAAAGCGAAAAGGCCATAAAGCGCAGCCACTATGTACGTCGCACACCTCAACGAGCAGCCTCCTGCGGCATGAGGCTACCGCGTCGCAATGCGATGGGGAAGCCCGATTCGAGAAGGCGTCGCGCAGCTCCGCGCAACATGAACCGGGTGGATGCAAGCTGTGGAGCGCCGAGCCATGCGACGCGTCCTCCAATCCTTGGAAGTTGTAAGTCACTGACGTTCCAACGATTGTAAATTTTGTCGGTAAAACACTTTACAGGCCTTCAGTTGCTATGATAACCCTACAAGTAGAACGTTTTACTTGGAGATTGTAGGAATGAAGATGCTTAAGATTTGGCTGTTTGTCGTGATCGCCCTTTCGGGTCGCCTTGTGTTGGCTGCGCCGTGGATGCAGGTGAATGGGGCAGGGTCGGACTATGCGACCTATCATTACTATATTGATGAATCGGCCGGGCAGAAGGATTCGATTCTCGTCGAGTTCTGGCCGAACGAAGGCAATGTGCAGGCGGTGGAGTTGTACAGCAACCTGAACCGTCGCGACAAAGCGACGCTGACGCCTCCGGATCCTTCGACGGTGGTGGCTGGCGATACGAATCCCTACTTCGGCGCCTACACGATGCAGAACGGCGGCAATGGGCGTTACTACATCAACATGCCGATCGAGAAGTGCGGGGCGTACCGCATGACCTGTCGCTACAAAGTGGCGGGCGATGCGAACTGGCGTTGGGCCGGACGCCGTGATGCGGCCGTGGTGATTTCGGACGTCGCGACGCGCGACCTCATTCTTTATGAGATCCAGGTGAATGCCGTGGACGCGCGCGGTGATGACTACGCGGGACGCAGCACGTTCGGCAGCCTGCACGACAATTTCCGCTTCAATCTCGACTACGTGAAGGCGCTCGGCGCGAACACGCTTTGGCTGATGCCCTTCCATCCCATCGGCGGAAAGAACGACGGCAACTTCGGCAGCCTCGGCAGCCCGTACTCCATCAAGAACATGTGGCAGGTCGGTGAGCACCTCGCGAGTACTTGGGATCGCGGCACCGCGATGTGGGAATTCCAGCAGTTCATGGCCGCGGCGGAAGCCAAGGGCGTGAATGTCATGTTCGATACGATCTTCAACCACACGTCGAAGGACGCCGAGGTAGAGCGCAACCCGGAGAATCCCTCCCAGCTCGCGGCAAATCCGCTTGAGCAGATCCGCAACACGCGTTGGTGGTGGTACTCCAAGTACAGCGGCAACGGCACCTGCAACTGGAGCACGGACCGCAGTTCCTCGCCGCCCTACGAATACTGGGCCACGGCGAACAGTTCGGTGCAGGTGGGTCCGGCCCCTGCAGATCGCCATGACTTCGGTAAGTGGTGCGACACGATCGACCTCTTCTGGGGCACGTACAGCTCGCTCGGCAGCCCGTCCAACGAGGACGACGGGATGTGGAACGCCAGTTCGGAAGTCCGCAAGATGACCGAGTACTACGCGTACTTCTTCACGTACTGGCTCGACAAGACCGGCAACACGATCGACGGCTTCCGCTGCGACTTCGCGCAGGGTCTCCCGCCGCAGGCATGGGAATATCTGATCAACAAGGCCAAGAGCATCAAGCCCGAGCTCGCGTTCATGGCGGAATCGCTCGACGGTGGTGCGGTCTCGAAGCGCGCCGGTCGCCACTTCGATATCATCAACGACTCATGGGTCTGGGGCATGCTCGGCGCCGCGAACGTCAGCGGCATCCGCGCCGAAGTGGATTCGCGTCGCGCCGCCTACGGCTATGCCGGCGTGATGCGTGGCCTTATCAACCATGACCAGTCCGCGCCTGCCGACAAGTGGTACACGGCGGCCCGCTATGCGGTTGGCGTCGCGCTCGACGGCTCGCCGCAGATGTTCATGGGACAGGAACTCGGCTACTCGGATCGCTACGGCTTCTCGAAGTTCCGCAGCGAGTACGATCGCTACATCCCGAACATCCGCGAGTACTACAACATGGAAGCGCTGTGGAACAGCACGGCGGCCGACAAGGACGCGCTGTGGAATCGCTACGCCGAAATCAACAAGGGCCGCATGCGCAACAACGCGCTGCGCCTGGCGAACCAGTACTACCTCGACCAGGTCAACGGGTACGGCACGCACCAGTCCATCTTCTCGGTCTTGAAGTATGACAAGTTCGGCTGGGACGCCGCGCACCAGGATGTCGTCCTCTGCTTCGTGAACCTGCAGCCGGGCATCGCGAATGCCGGCACGTTCCACGTGAACGTCCCCGCGATCTACCTGAGCCCGACGCGCAAATACAACGTCAAGAACCTCGCCTCGGGACAACCCGACAAGTATCTCTGGCCGACGGCCCGCACCGGTGCGGACCTTGCCCAGAACGGCATCTATGTCTCATTCCCGAGCGTGTATAGCGAAGGCGGCCTTGCGCAGTTCCTGAAGCTTGAGGAGCAGACGGAGAAACTCTGGGTGGGTGGGACGTACAGCTATCCCGGCGCCGACAATGTCACGCAGAACGACGAACTCTGGATCAACACGGAGACGTGGCCGATCGCGCAGGGCCAGACCGTGAAGCTGAACTGGCGTGTCGACGGCGGCGCATGGCAGAACGTCAACATGGCGTGGAACGGAAACGGATCGGGCAACTCGCGCTGGAACTACAAGCTCGGCAAGTTCGCTCCCGGCGCGGCGATCGAATACTACATCTCCGCGACCATGGGCTCACAGCTGACGTATGACAACAAGGCTGGCGCAAACTACCACATCACCGTGAAGGCCCCGTCCGTGCAGTGGGTCGGCAACGTGTATCACTATCCTGCGGACAGCTCGCTCGATCCCGTGGATGATCTTTGGATCAACGCCGAGACCTGGTCGAAGGGCAGCGCCACGTCGATGCTTATCGTGTACTCCACGAACGGCACCTCATGGCTCGGCAAGAACATGACCAAGGCGGGCGTCGCCGGTAACAACGACTGGTGGAACTCCAACCTCGGCAAATTCCCGAGCGGCACGCAGATCCGCTACGCTGTCCGCGCGAAGGACGCCAACGGCAAGGAAATCTGGGCCAACAACAACGGTCTCAACTACACCGCCAGGGTTAAGTAATACCTGGTGGGACCGGAGGGGCGCCCTGAGCGTGCCCGCGGCAACTCATCTTGAAAAAGAAGAAGCGATCCGCGCGAACGGATCGCTTTCTTCTTCGAGAAGTATGCTTGAAATCAGGCGCCGCCGGATATCGCAACCGTGAAAACCGTGGAGGGTGTCAGCTCCGACGAATCATACGTCTCAATCGCCGGTTCCGCTATTCCATCTTGTTCGTTCATGTCTTGCCTCATCAATTTGATAACGGAAGCGTAGGTCAGGCGTTTAACGCGTGTCAATGCTGCTTGTTTTTGAGTGCCTCAATACTTACCCGGAAGCTGGAGTTGGGTCGCCAATGGCGCCAGCTGCTGAATTCGGGTGGGCCGTCTTTCGTGATTTTCCAGCTGAATCCATGGGCAAGTTCGCATAGAAAAGCGCGACCCGCTGCCATGGTCACAGCAACACCGAGACAGGCATGATCGCCGTAGCCGAAGGGAAGATACCTGTCGGGCGATGGCGTGATGCCGATGAACCGGTCCGGGTTGAATGTTTCGGGCGACGCATAGACGGCCGGGTCCCGATGGCTTTCGCGAACACAGATCCGGACGAGCCACCCTTTCGGGATGGTGAAGCCCTCGAACGTGAACTCTTCGTGTGCCACGCGCGCGATGAACTCGCTCTGCTCGAGCCGGAAGACCTCCTGTATCATCCGTGAAGGCAGGTCCGCCGGCTGGTCCGGCTCCCTCAGCTTTTCCAGCCACGAGGGATTCTCTCCGAGGATCTTCGCGAGCCACTGCAGGAACCCTGTCACATCACTCCAGCTCGTATGCATGATGTAAATGAGATTGCCGACAACTGTCGGATCCTCCACTACATCCGGTCTGGCGGTAATCAGCCGTGACAAGAAGGAATCGGGTACAATTTCGTTCCGTGAAGCCATTTGCCGGAGCGCATGAATCCGCGATATGACCCAAGCCTGAACCTCGTCCATTGTGCGCTGGATCTTCTTCGGGGATGAGACGCAAGGATTCCGGATGTCGAGAATCCGGTATCTGGCCTTCAGCCAGGCGATCTCTGGAGAATCGGGCGGCAGACCCCAGAACAAACCCGACCAAGCCGCAAACACCATGCGGTTGATGTAGGGGCGAAGTCTGATGCCGCATGCAGGTTCCATTGCTGAATCTTCTGCAGCACGCAGCAACACCTCGTGAAATACTTGACGCATGGACGTCTCATGGTGCTGCACCACAGCTGGAGACAGGCTTGCCTTGATAACGTCCCGATACTTCGCCCG
The DNA here is from genome assembly GCA_964503335.1 of uncultured Verrucomicrobiota bacterium. Taxonomy (GTDB): domain Bacteria; phylum Verrucomicrobiota; class Kiritimatiellia; order CAIVKH01; family CAIVKH01; genus CAZCZZ01. The sequence continues at coordinate 85,380 of CAZCZZ010000005.1, read as the reverse complement.
CTTTTCCGAATCCATGCTGCGAATGAAGCCACCGGGAATCGCGCGGCCGAATTGAAAATCGGGCGGGCGAATCCGGCCCGCTTTCCCGTGTTCCTCGAGGAGCCTGATTCCGCGCTCAAGACCTACGACATAGACGACAGGTTTGAGGATGAAGCAGCCCTTGAAAACCGGGCCGTGCCGGCGCCACTCCTCCATCGCGTAGGACTGGTGAAACAGGACGCGGAGGTCGAGTGGCGAGACGCTGCCCGGTGGCAAGCCTCGTGACTGCCCGAAGCTCTCCCTCGCCCGCCATCTTTCCGCGGCCACGACGCATAGCGACGTCACGGCCAGGGCAGGCAGGAATCCAGGCGCCACGAGTGCTACGTTGACGACAAACAGTTCATAAGCCAGAAGGGCGCCGGCAAGCCGAAGGGATATGCGAAAGAACGCCCGGACGAAGGCCGGGCACAAGACGGCACGAATGACAAACCAGGGGGCAACAACCAGGATCAGGAAGGAAGCAACCTGCAACATGGGCGCACCGTGCCAAAGTCACCCCGTGTCCTCAACTCTTCAGATGCCGCGCGATCCCGGCGAAGGTTCGGGAATCGATTGAGCGGGCCTCGCGTGGCTGACGTGCTAGTACCTGAAACTGCTCTTGCCGACGAACTCGCGGAGGATGGAGGTGGGGGGGACTAGGTCTACGGGGGCGACGAGGAAGCTTTTCAGGAATTCCTGCATGCGGCGGGCTTCGCCGTATTGGGGATGGTAGGGCTTCACTTCGGCGAGCAGGGGTTCGACGAGCGGCTTCAGGATCGCGAGTTCGTAGTCCAGCGCGGAGTTGAATGCGATGTCGGCTTCCTTCTGGAACGGGAAGATCCAGGTCTTCTCGCCGCGCCGCACGCTTTGCCACATGTTCATCGTGACGAGCGCGGAGTGGCCGCGGAATTGGTGGTCGCGGACCATGCGGCGGACGAGGCGGTTGTCCGTCGTCGAAATGCGGTTGTTCGAATCCAGATTCAGCTGCGTCAGCGCGCTGATGTAAACCTTGAACTTGTGCTCAGGCTGGATGACTTCGGTCAGGCGCGGGTTGAGGCAGTGGATGCCTTCGAGGATCAGCATCTGGTTCGGGCCGAGCCGGAGCTTGTTGCCCTTGAACACCTGCCTGCCTTCGTGGAAGTCGAATGTCGGCACGTCGACTTCTTCGCCCGAGTCCAACTTCTTGAGGTGCTCGTTGAAGAGCGCGAGGTCGATGGCTTCAATGTGTTCGTAGTCGTTCTCGCCCTTCTCGTCCTTGGGTGTCCGGTCCCGGTTGACGAAGTAGTTGTCGACGGAGATCGTGACGAGTTGGATGCCGTTGACGCGCAGTTGCACGCCGAGACGTTTTGCGAACGTGGTCTTGCCGGAGGAGGAAGGGCCTGCAATCAGCAGGAGCTTGGGCCGTTTCGCCGTCACGATGTCGGCGATCTGCGCGATCTTCTTCTCGTGGAAGGCCTCAGCGATCTTGATGAAGTCGCCGATCTCGTTGCTGGCGATGAGCTCATTGAGGCGGCCGACGTTGGTGACGCCGAGGGTTCGGCCCCACTTCTTGTGTTCCTGGTAGATCTTGAAGAGGTGCGGCTGCGGGCGCAGGGGGGGGACGCGTGGCGGGGTGCCGCGGTCCGGGAACTGGATGACGAATCCCGTCTCGTGCGGAATGAGCTGGAAATGGGTGAGCGCGCCTGCGGAGCCGGCGAGCGGGCCGTGGGAAAGATCGACGAAGTCCTCGCAGGTGTAGACGACGACTTTCGGCGGATTCCGGAAGCGGAGCAGGTTCACCTTGTCGGTCTGGCCCTGGTCCTCGAACGCCTTCACGGCGTCGGCAAACGACACCTTTCGCCGCTCGATCGGCACCTCGCGCGAGACGAGCTTCTTCATGTGGGTCTCGATCCGCGCCACGTCGTCCGGCGAAATGCCTTCCTGCCCGTTCTGGCCGAACCAGCAGTAGAAACCCGTTCCGAGCGAATGTTCGACGGAGAATCGGGCATCGGGAAAGAGATCTTTCACCGCCTTGCCGAGCAGGAATGATGCGGTGCTGCGATAGATGCGCCAACCGGCGGGATCGCCCAGCGTGAGGAATCGGACGTCGCTATCCACCTCCAGGAGAAACTCCAGCGTGACCACGGCGTTGTTGACCACGGCACCGAGGTACTGGCGGCCATTTGCGTCGAACGGCGCGGGTAAAAGCATCTTAACCGGCGTATTGATAAGGCATTCGACCTTCCGGTCGGGTTCGATGGAGACGGCGATGGTCTTGGTGTTCTGCATGATGTTCCCCCGCGATGTGCGGTTCTGTAGTACGATGGCGCCGGGCGCGCCGGTGTTTCCAATCCTTGGAACTTCCCCCGTTCCAGACTTCCAACCCTTGGAAATACACCATGTCCGGTCCAAATGGGAACCGATTTCGAAGGGTGGAGGGGGGTATATCGGTTTGACAGGTCAACGGAACCTGCTATTTTCGCGGCCCTTTGGAAGGAAATGACAGATGAAGCGTGAGTACCAGCCCTCAAAAATCAAGCGCAAGCGCTCCCACGGTTTTCGTAAACGCATGAAGACGAAGGACGGACGCGAGGTTCTTAACCGCCGCCGCCGGGTGGGTCGCAAGAAGCTGACCCAAGTCTGATGCTGTGACCTATGGGCGCTGAGACGTCAGGCGCGGCAAAGCCCGATGAGCGGCTGGGCCGGAGCCGGCGGCTCATCCGCAGCACGGCGTTCGATGAGGCCTTTTCCCAGGGACGGAAGCGCGTCGGCCGCTACATGGTGCTGTGGGTTCGCGAGGGTGCCGATGCATCGCTCCGTCTGGGTGTGGTCACCAGCCGCAAGGTTGGGGGAGCAGTCCAGCGGGTGCGCGCGCGAAGGGTCCTGCGCGAGACGTTCCGGAGAAATCGACATCGTCTGAAGGGGGCTTTTGACCTGGTCCTTGTTGCCCGCGCGAACATCGTGCGAGCGCCTTCAAAAGCCGTGGTGGAGGAATTCCTGGCGCTGGCGGGCAGTGCGGGACTGATGGAATGAAGCGGGTTGCCATAGGGTTGGTGCGCTTGTATCAGCACACGTTGGGCTTGTACGTCGGCGGCTCCTGCCGCTTCCACCCGAGTTGTTCTGAGTATGCCGTGTCCGCCATAGAGCAGCACGGTGCCCTGAAGGGTGGCTGGATTGCGATCCGGCGATTGGCTCGCTGCCATCCCTTCTCGCGCGGTGGCTATGACCCGGTGCCGCCCGATGCCGGAGCGCACAGAGAAAGAATTGTGAGAACATGAACCGCAAGAGCGACTACATCATTTTTGCCGCGCTCGTAGCCCTGCTGCTGGCATGGCCCACGCTGGACCGTATCATCCACAAGCAGTACTTCGGCGGGTCCGACATCCTCTCCACGACGAATGTCATGGAGCAGGCTGATCTGACCGATCCGCCGGATCAGACCGATCTGCCCGATCCGTCCGAACCCGCTGTCACCCCTGAGGCCACGGCTGTCGAAGCCGTGGAACTGAAGTCCGCGGAGATTACCGACGAGCCCGAATCTACGCGCGTGCTTTCGAATGAGCGCATGCAGCTCACATTCTCAAGCCGCGGTGCTGCGCTCCGCGAAGCCACGCTGTTGGGCTATCGCTCGCAACTGGCGAAAGACAGCGGACCCGTGGTGCTCGATTTCAGCGACGCATACGCCATGGCCTACGCGGACCTGCCCGGCTTTGGTCCTGAGACTTCGTTTACGATTTCCAGTGAGGCAAGGGGATCAGCCCTGCGCTTTGAACGCCGGCTCCGTAACGGGGTGAAGCTGGAGCGACTGGTCGAGCTTTCGACGAATTACGTCCTGCAGGTCACCGACACCTTTGTAAACGGCGGCGAACAGGCCGCTGCGCTGCCGGACCATGCCATCAGGACCGGGCCGATGCGCAACGAGCCGGGCCATTCCGACCAGATCGGCTTCGTGACGCTGGGCGTGGATACATGGTCACCGAGCGAGGGCGTGAGGCATGTCGGCAAGGAGGTGCCCGGACTTTTTAAAGTAGACCGTGAAGACCGCGGGCTGCCCGGCCTGCCGCTTTCGATCGACCGCACGGCGAACGAGAATCCCATCGATTGGGCCGCGGCGAAGAACAAGTACTTCGTCCAGATCCTCACGCCGATCCTGCCCGAGGAAGGCGCCGCCGGCTGTGGCGTGATCGCCACGCGGCAGGAAGTGCCCGGCGAGCGAGCCAATCCCGCGAGCGTGAAGAAGATGACGCCGATTTCGAGCATCGCGGCAACGGTCCTGTTCCCGGCGCTGGACCTCGCCCCCGGTGAAAGTTTCGTCCGCAAGTTCCAGTATTACGTCGGACCGAAGAAGTATGCGGAACTGCATGCCATCGGGTTGCATCAGGTGGACGTCATGGAGCTGGGCGACTGGGTTCGCCCTATCGCCACGATGCTGCTGAAGACGCTCAACTTCATCCACGACCACCTGTGGGCGAACTACGGCGTCGCCATCATGCTCCTCACGATCATCATCAAGCTCGTGTTCTGGCCGGTCACGCACAAGAGCACGGAGAGCATGAAGCGGATGATGGAAGTGCAGCCCCTGGTCAAGGCGATCCAGGAGAAGCACAAGAACAACCCGCAGAAGATGCAGCAGGAAGTCATGGCCGTGTACAAGGAGCACAAGGTCAATCCCCTTGGCGGCTGCCTGCCGATGCTCATCCAGATCCCGATCTTCGTTTCGCTCTTCTACGTGCTGCGCAGCGCCATTGAATTGCGCTACGCCCCCTTCCTATGGATCCACGACTTGAGCGAGCCCGAGAACCTGTTCGCCGGCACGCTTCCGTTCGCGCTCAACATCCTCCCGTTGCTCATGGCGCTGACCATGTACTTCCAGCAGAAGCTGACGCCAAGCGGTGGCGACCCCGCGCAGGCCAAGATGATGCGGATCATGATGCCGATCATGATGCTCTTCTTCCTCTACAGCTACGCCTCCGGCCTCGCGCTCTACTGGACGACACAGAACGTGCTCATGATCGTCCAACAGCTCGTCACGTTGCGGAGCCAGAAGAAGGCGAAGACGGCATGAATGATGATGGATGAATGATGACTGCGGAATTTCGAAATCGAAGCCGGACTCAGCAATCATACATCATCAATCATCCATCTTTCCCCCGCGCTTTCACAATGCTACGGTTCACGACATGAAGGGCATCATTCTCGCAGGGGGCTCCGGGACACGGCTTCATCCGATCACACGCGTCGTCAGCAAGCAACTGCTTCCCGTGTACGACAAGCCGATGATCTACTATCCGCTGTCGGTGCTCATGCTCGCCGGCATTCGCGACATCCTCATCATCTCCACGCCGCAGGATCTGCCCCGGTTCAAGGAATTGCTCGGAGACGGATCACAACTCGGCATCCACTTCACCTACGCGGAACAGCCGACGCCAAACGGTCTCGCGCAAGCATTCGTCATCGGCAAATCCTTTATCGGGAAAGACAGCGTGGCGCTGGTGCTCGGCGACAACATCTTCTTTGGCCATGACCTCTCCGGCATCCTTCGTCGCGCCGGCGAACTGAACCAGGGCGGCGTGATCTTCGGCTATCTCGTCAAGGATCCCGAGCGTTACGGCGTCGTCTCCTTCGACAAATCGGGCAAAGTGCTCGACATCGAGGAGAAGCCGGCCAAGCCCAAGTCGCGCTATGCCGTGCCCGGTCTCTACTTCTACGACAACGAAGTGGTCAGGATCGCGGAGCACTTGCAGCCGTCACCGCGTGGCGAATACGAGATCACCGACGTGAATCGCGAGTACCTCAAGCAGGGCAAACTCCAGGTTGAATTGCTCGGACGCGGTTTTGCGTGGCTCGACACCGGAACACATGAATCGCTGCTGCAGGCATCGAATTACGTGCAGACGATCGAGGAGCGGCAGGGATTGAAGATCGCCTGCATTGAGGAAATTGCCTACCGCCAGGGCTATATCGGTCGCGAGCAATTGCGTTCCCTCGGCGAGGGCTTGAAGAAGAACGAGTACGGGCAATACCTGCTCAGGCTGCTCGACGAAGACGAATAGGCGGAGCGCGCGCGTTCATGAAATTTACCCAGCTCGAGATCCCCGGCCTGGTCCTTTGCGAGCCCGACGTCTGGAAAGATGAACGCGGCTTCTTCAAGGAGACCTTCCACGCGAAGAAGTACGCAGAGGCCGGCATCCGCAAGCCCTTCGTGCAGGACAACCACTCCCATTCACTCAAAGGCGTCCTGCGCGGACTTCACTACCAGAAGAATCACCCGCAGGGGAAACTCGTCACCGCAATCCGTGGCGAGATCTACGACGTGGCCGTCGATTTGCGTCGCGGCTCGCCAGCCTTCGGCAAGAGCTACGGTGTGCTGCTCACCGGAGAAAATCACAAGCAGCTCTATGTGCCCGAGGGATGCATCCACGGCTTCGTCGTGCTCAGCGAGTGCGCAGACGTTCTCTACAAGTGCACGGAGATCTACGTCCCATCGGACGATCGTGGCTTTATCTGGAATGACCCCGCTTTCAAGATCGACTGGCCGCTCAAGGAAGTCTCACTCTCACCCAAGGACGCGAAGCTGCCACGACTGGCGGACGTGGCGAAGTCCGAGTTGCCGCTGTACGCGGCAGAAATTTGAGATGCGAGATGAGAGATACGAGTACGATGTGAGGGCTCGAGTTTCGAATTTCGTATCTCAAATCTCGCATTTCCGCTTCTCCTTCGTGTAGGCATCTCCCTACAAAGCGCGAGCTTCTCATCAGCGCGAAATTTTGGCAGAAGTGAAAATGCTGATGGTGCAAGCATGATCCTCCAAAAACCACTCCGGGTTCTTCTGTTGGAGGAGAACCAGAGCGA